>CAKOPZ010000008.1 GCA_934101145.1 uncultured Clostridia bacterium | reverse complement strand
GGTTCGTCATTTGATGCTGATAAATTAAAATATAATAATATTTTAGGATTTGACTCTGCATATGAATTAGGCAGTTACTTAAACTCTGAATATACGAATATGATAAAATCAGTTGATAAATATGGAGGCTTTTTAGTAGGAAGATATGAAACTACTAAAACTGCTTCAGGGAAAATTGGCTCTAAAGCAGGAGAAAATGTTACTAATAATAAAAATTGGTATGAATCATATAAAGAACAAGATAACAGACTAAATGACACAAATGTATATTATGGTTCAAAGATTGTAAAATCTTCTATGATAACAGGAAGTCAATATGATGCTATGTTAAACTTTGCATTACAGGGAAACGATAAGTCAAAAGTAACATCAACAGATTTATCATATGGAAATAAAACAGGAAATATTGCTAAGTCTGGAAGTTACGAAAATGATAAAATTAGTAATATATATGATTTAATTTCAAATGTTTGTGAAGAAACGGTTGAGTCAAAAAATACATCGCAAAGATTGGCTAGAGGAGGAGCATATTTCTCTAATGTTACTGGAAACTCGGCAGCTACAAAAACAGAAAAAATTCCAACAGATACGGCAGAATCATATGGTTCAAGAATGGCATTATACTTATTAGACTCTACTGATATGACACCTCCAACATTTGACGTAGAATTTACAACAGGTGTAAATAGTATAACGGTTAATGTAACAAATGTAAAAGATGAATCTAATATTGGACAATATTATTATTCAATTTCATCAGCAGGAGATGGCACTACATGGGAAAAAGAAATAAATACTAATACAGATACTTATACTTTTGAAAATTTACGACAATCAAGACAATATTATATAAGAGTTAAAGTATCAGATGAGGTTGGAAATAAAAGTGATTATATTATAAAAACTGTAAATACAAAATCTATGAATATTTCAAATGATGATTTATATATTAGGAGTTTTTATGGAACAAATCCTAATTGTGTGGCTATACTTGC
Organism: uncultured Clostridia bacterium; assembly: GCA_934101145.1. Lineage (GTDB taxonomy): Bacteria > Bacillota > Clostridia > TANB77 > CAG-508 > CALXVA01. Next base: position 48,590 of record CAKOPZ010000008.1, on the reverse strand, counting down.
AATGGGAGAAAATTATGAAAATGCAGGATTCAAAATTAAATATAAAGTGCTAGAAAGCGAAAAAGAATTAGATAATACAACTAATTTTGATTCAGCTACTTGGAATATAGGAAATGTAATTAGTGATTTATCTGATACTAATATAATACTTGCCAAACTTGCTGATAGTAATGGTAATGAACAAGGTGATTATTCAGTATTTTACTTAGATGGATATTCAGAAGAATTTTCGAAACAATATTTAAAAACAACTAAATATACAGATTCAAATGGAGAAACTGCATTTATTCCGGCGGGTTTTAGTGTTGGAGTTTCTGGTTGGACAAATACCATAGAAAAAGGATTAGTGATACAAGATGAAAATAAAAATCAATTTGTATGGGTTCCAGTAGAAAATGCAATAAAAAATACCTCTACAAGTATAACAGAAAAATATACACCAATGGCTATGAATCAAAGTGGAAATAATAGCAAATATTATGAGGGAATCTATTATGCAATATCAGATAAAGGCATATTTTCATATAATTTAAACTGCAAAATAGGTGCAAATGTTTATAGAGAACCATCTCTAGTAACGATTAATGTTAATGGATCTAATATTTATACTTGGGATATAGAAAATACAATAATTAAAACTGGAAATAGAGATACAAGTAAAATGTTCTATAAAGTAGCAGCAGGATATAGTTCAGCAGAAGAATTTGGAAAATATATAAATGAAGAATATTATAATATGATAAATTCAGTAGATAAATATGGTGGATTTTATATAGCAAGATATGAAGCAAGTATAACAGGTACAGATAAAACAGGAATAGTTGTTAATTCAGTTTCAGATAAAAAACCATACTCAAATACTACTTGGTATTATATGAATTACTATCTTGATGGTAATAGATATCAATCAAATCCATACTATAATTCAAAAAGCGTAGTATCTAATATGATATGGAATTCACAATATAGTGCAGTATTAAATTGGATAAATAGAGGAAAAAATAGTAATTTATTAGTAGACACAAAATTTGGATATCATAAAGAGATCGCTAATACTGGAAAAACAAAAAATGATATTATAAATAATATATTTGACTTAGCAGGGAATGTTGGAGAAACTTGTATGGGAGTTTATTCAAATAATTCTAAAATAGTTAGAGGAGGATATTACGGTCAAAATAATAATGCGGTTAAATATACTAATCAAGATGCAGGAACTGCTAGTGGACAATATGGAACAAGAACTACTCTCTATATTGTAGACGAAGAAGATGATACTAATCCATATTTGGCCAAAAGAGAAGAAGGAATAGATAAAGAAGGAAATAAAACATATGCTAAGCCATATGTAAAATCTAATAGTATTAATGTAAAAGTTACAGCATATGATCCTGAAAATACAAATGGTACATCAGGTTCTGGAATAGCAAAATATGTATATAGTATAAGTGGAACTACAGACGAAAATGGAAATTATATTAATTATAAGGATTACACAAATTTTGGAAATACCTACACTTATAAAGAATTAGACCAAGGTACAACATATGATATGAAAGTTACAGTATATGATCATAGTGGAAAAACAGCACAAATTGATTTGGGAACAGCAACAACTACACAATATAAAATAGATAAATCAGAAGTCTTTATTGATGCAATATATGGAAAAGACGGAAATGGAACAATATATGTGGATTTTGATGAATCTTTTAAAGAAATAGATACTTATTATATAGAATACCAAATAGGAAAAAATGGAGCAAATTATAATGAAAATGGAAATTGGCTAAAAACTAATTTAAAAAATCCTCAAACTGGTGTGCAAATTGATGGATTATCAGTGGGAGATATCGTATATGCTAGAGTGACAGATGGTAAGAATGTTTTAAATATAGAAGAAAAGACAATAGATGCAGATGGAAATGAAAATATAACAGATTTAGGAACCTCAATATATAGTTTTAATATAATGAAATTAGAAGATTATTCTAAAATTTATGAGACAAAAACAAAAATTACTGATGTAAATGAAGAAAGCGCGACAATACCAGCTGGATTTGCAATAAATGATTTGCATAACGAAGTTAAAAATGGCTTAGTTATAAAAAGAATAAAAGATAATAAAGGAAATACTATAGAAGATGGAGATGAATTTGTCTGGGTTCCTGTAAAAGATGCTATATATGATGAGAATAGAGCTAATGAATTAGCAAATAGCTCAACAAGTGATAATACCTATAAACCGATGGCAAGAAAACAAGGAAATTATGCTACGACAGATTCAAATTACTATGAAGGAATATTATACAATTACTCGATAAATTATAAAACAGGTTCTTATGTACAATCTACAAAAAATGTATTAGGAATTTCTAAAGGTAATAGAGAAGTAAGTTTAATTACTAATAGTTGGACACAATTGGGATGGAAATATATAAATAGTGGAACATCATATGATGCTTCTGAGGCTTACTATAATAAAATATTACATTTTAATTCTGTAAATGAATTTGGAAAATATATGAATGAAAAGTACAGTGAGATGGCAAAATCAGTAAATGAGTATGGTGGATTTTGGGTAGCAAGATATGAAACATCAACACCAAATAAAGGAATAATACAATCTACTAGAGGAAAAAAAGTAATGACAGCTAATTGGTATAATATGTATTATGACCAAGAAAGTGGCATAAATAGTAGTAATCCATATTATGATAGCAATGATGTTGCTTCAACAATGATTTTTGGAAGTCAATGGGATGCAATGCTTAATTGGATGCTTACAGGAAGTGACTCAAGTAAGATTTTTAAAGTAATTGGCAATCATGAAGGTGCTGTAGCTACAACTGGAAAATATGGAAGTGATTATATAAACAATATTTTTGATACAAGTGCAAATGTTAGGGACATGACGCAAGAAGCAAACAATACGGCCTTTAGAGTATATCGTGGAGGTACTTATGGAATAAATGGAAATACTATATCAAGTGATCGTAGTAGTATTGGAACGACAAGTGCGTCAGGTATAATAGGTACGAGATTTACGCTTTATTTGAAATAAAAATATTGCTGATAGTGAGGTGGAGAAATTGAGGTTAAAAAGGAAAAATATTAAAAAACAACATAAATTGAAATTTATTATTCCTGGAATTATTATAATAATTTGTATAGTTCTAGTTTTGACAGTAAAAATTAATAAGAAAAAAGATAAATTAAATGATAATTCAAAAGAAGATAATGAAGGAATATCACTATATGATACTTCTATAAGTGAGTATGTTAAAGAAACCGAAGATGGGATAAAACTGAATACAAGTGCACTTATAAATTCAGATAAGATGCTTGACAATCTGACAATTACAAATATTCAATTGATATATAATTCAGGAATAACGAGTTTAACTGCGAATGTAACTAATAATTCTAATGTTGAAACACCAATTACAACAATAACAGCAAAACTTAAAGATAAAAAAGAAAAAGAAATTTGTAAAGTTAAAGGGGTTATAAGAGCATTAAAGATTGGAGAAACAGGTAGATTAAATATTTCTATGTCAGGGAATTTTATAACTACATATAATATAGAATTTTCTAAATAAAAATATACTAAAAATTTTATATGGTAGTATAACCTACTATAAATTTTTACAAAGTGAATAGAAACGGAAGAAAAAATATCTTTCGTTTCTATTTTTTACTTATAAATTTAGATGGTGCTATTTCAAATTTTATATTAAAACAATTAAATTTATCTGTTTCATTATTTTCCAAATAGTCTAAGTAAATATCAAGTTCGTCAATATTTTTACAGGCAGAAATTATTGCTGGATGTAAATTATAATTGAATAGTAATTCCATTCCTAAATCAAAGGCTTCTTTAATAGATTTTTGTTCTTTGTTTTTTACAAGACGAAAAGCTTCTTTAAATCGTGAAAAACTAGGATTTTTAAAATTTGAGTATGGAATTGTAAATTCATTTTCAATTACTTCATTTATATTCTTATATTTTAATTTATTTTCAGACAAGATGGATTCTAGATTATCTAAAGTGAAAGGTAATATTACTTTTCCTTGCATTTCAGAAATTATAAGAGTATTTTCTAGTAAATTATCAGGTATATTAGAATTTGGTAAACTTGGTATTAGATTTTTATTTGTATTATCTGAGTCAGAACACTGGGTAGTAATTATATTGGTAGTAGAGCAATCCTTTTGAAAATCTAATTTGGTATAATTTATAGCATTAATAAAAAAATCTTCAACATTGATAATGCAAGTAGATATATTACTTGAAATCTCATTAAAATCTTTAAAAAATATATCTAAAGCCACAATCTCATTGGAAGCTTTTATAATATTTAAGTTATGAATATAATCATTAGCATTAGAAATACATTTATCAATTTTATTATTTTTTTCTTTTAGCATATTTAGAAAATCTACAAGTTGAGACGAATAATCAGCAAATGAAACATCTGAGGGATAGTCAGATATTTTTAATATGTATTGTAATATTTCACTTTTTTGCTTTTTTAAAATTGTTACACTTGCATTTATTGTATTTGAAAAAGTAGTCAAAATCCTATTTTTTTCAATATTATCATTTAATGTATCCATTGAATCACCTCTTAATAAAATATATTATATCTAAATATTTATTAAAAGTCTATTAGATATTAAATTTTAATAAAATATTTATTTTTATTTCGCTATATTGTTGTAAAAAAGCGTGAAAAAGAAATAAAAAATTTAATAAAGGTATTGCAATTAGTATATATCAAATGATAGAATGAAAAAGTAAAAATTAAACAAAGGAGTGCACAAAAGAAATGTTAAAGTATGAAACCGTTGGGGCTGTAAGAGAGAGAGAGAGAGAGTCACAGTTTAGTAAAATAAATATAGAAGAAAATAGAGGCAATATTGCCTCTATTTGTGATAGAGAAAAAGACAGATATGAAGCTATTGCATAAGATAGTTTATTTCTGTCTTTTTGTGTGCTAAAAAAGGAGGGAGCAGAGGAATAGTAAAGAAGGATTTTGTTACATAGAAAAAAGCAATATAAATGATTAGAAGTTATATAAAATGTGAATTATATTAATAAATATTACATTTATATTACAAATAAGAAAAGATATTGATTACGCATAAAATATTGTGTACAATAATTAAAAATAGAAAAGGAGATAAAATATATGAAACACAAGGAAAAGAGAATACAAGAAAACAAAGGAATTACACTAATTGCGTTGGTCGTAACTATTGTGGTTTTAATAATACTTGCAACAGTAAGTATTAATGCAGTGTTTGGAGATAATGGAATAATAAAAAAAGCTGAAAGAGCAAAAGAGGTGCAGGAGAATGCAGGAAAAAGAGAATCAGACAGTTTAGATAATATGGTTGATTATATAGATGGATATAAAAATGGAGGAGATGGAAAAGTTACATTACCAGATGGATGGAATGGAGACAAAGTAAATCCAGTAAAAAGTGAGGACAACATAGTTGTGCCAGTACCAAAAGGATATACAGCATCAACAGTAGCAGGAGAAAAGAGTGTATCAAGTGGATTTGTAATAAAAGAAGGAAATGATGGAAACAAAACAGAAGGAATAAATGAATTTGTATGGGTGCCAGTAGGAAATATATCAGATATATATGATGAAGCAAATAATGCAGGACAGTTGTGGAGCTTTAGTGGAACAACATCTAGTAAAAAAACATATTCAACAACAAAAAATAGTGGATATAGAGAGCCAGATGTAGTAACAAAAGCAAGTGAAGGTTCAGATAGTACAAGTGGAACACAGTATGATGCAGTAAGTACTAATTTACAACAAGCAGGGATGTCAAGTACAGCAACGGCAAGTACATTTAAGACACAATTGCAAAATGAGTTTAATGAGATGATAAAAAGCGCAAAAACATATGGAGGGTTTTATATTGGTAGATATGAAACAGGAAATTTAAGTAATAGTACAAAGGCAGTTGTACAAAAGAATAATTCTGATATAAATAATCAGACATGGTATACAATGTATAAGATGTGTAAAACAATAAAGGCAAATGATAATGTGGCAACAAGTATGTTGTGGGGATGTCAGTGGGATGCTACATTAAGATGGATGCAGACAAGTACAAATTCAGAGGTAGCAAATTTTCCAATAAATTCAGCAGGAAAGGGAAATTATGGTACATCGTCACCAATAGCAACAGGCTCAAATAGTGCCTATGCAGTAAATAACATATATGATATGGCAGGAAATGTATATGATTGGACAATTGAGGCCGTCAGTACGAGTTATCGTGTTTTCCGTGGAGGTAGTTACTACGACACAGCTTCTATTCCAGCTAGGAATCGTAACTTCTACGGCTATCCGACCAGTAGCGGTAGATATGGCTGTAGGTCCACACTTTATATAAAGTAACCCTGAGCGCTAATAGCGATAAGTTACACTAACACTCACTTACTCAAAACTTACCTAAACTTTTACCTAAATAGATTGACTTTCGAGTGTACTATTGGTAAAATGAAATAAACAAAGGTATAAAAAAGAGGAGGAACTAATATGGTAGTTGATGGAAAAGGACAAATCTTTGAAGATAGAAGAAAAAAAGAGGATAGAAGGAAAGACAAGACAGCACCTGTAAAAGATGAAAGAAGAAAAACAAGTAGACGTGCCGAAACTGAAAAGAAAAAATAAAAACATATGATGAATTTATCCTTCGAACAAAATGTTCTAGAGAAAATTGGTATTATATATAAAAAACGACCTTTTTTATGAATTTCACTAATTAGTGAGAAAATTCATAAACGGGTCGTTTTTTAGGGTAATAAATATTATATAGTAATTGTTTTTCATTTTGTATTACATAAGTATTTGATTAGCAGCATCCGCCTCTGCCACCACCGCAACAGCAGCATATTAAGATTAGGATTAATATAATCCAAATGCAGTCATCACCAAAACCAAAACCGCATCCGCAACCTCTATTTTCTGGCATAAAATCCACCTCCTTTAAAAGAAAATGATTTTTTTGATTTAGCAGCCACATCCGTTGTTGCAACCGCATCCATTGCTACCACATCCACCACAGCAGAATAATAGTAAGAATAGAATGATAAACCATAAAAGTTCACTATTACCGCAATTTCTCATTTTCTATACCTCCTATAAAAGTTTGTTTTGCTCTTTCGTTTATGATATATATTATTCAACTAAAAAAAATCGGTTACAAAGCACTCAAAATTTATTTAAAAATTATGTAAAAAACTATACAAATTAGATTGTTTAATGATATAATTCTGATACGAAAGAACAAATGCAATAAAAAATGGAGGAATTAAAATAAATATGGGAAATATCGTTTTGTTAGATGAACTAACAATTAATCAAATAGCAGCAGGTGAAGTTATTGAAAGACCAGCATCAGTTGTTAAGGAATTGGTAGAGAATTCTATAGATGCGGGTGCTACAAGTGTATCTGTTGAAATAAAAAATGGAGGAATTTCATATATAAGAATTACTGATAATGGAAAAGGTATTATGCCAGATGATATGGATATGGCCTTTGAAAGACATGCTACAAGTAAAATAAGAAAGGCAGAAGATTTGGAGACTGTAACTTCTATGGGATTTAGAGGTGAGGCTCTAGCAAGTATAGCTTCTATTAGCCACGTTGAAGTTGTGTCAAAAGCTCTTGGCAATGATATTGGTTGCAGAGTAGAGATGAAGGGTGGCAACATGTTAAATAAAGAAGAGGCTGGCTGTCCACAGGGTACTACAATTACTGTAACAGATTTGTTTTATAATACACCTGTAAGATATAAGTTCTTGAAAAAGGATTTTACAGAGGCAGGATATATAGAGGATGTTATAACAAGAATTGCACTTGTGCATCCAGAGATTGCAATTAAACTTATAAATTCTGGAAAGACAATAATTCAAACACCTGGAAATGGTGAACTTAAAACTGTTATATATAATATATATGGAAAAGATATTGCAGAAAATATAATAAATGTGGATTATACATATGATGATATACGTGTTACTGGAGTTATAGGAAAGCCTGTAATTGCACGTTCAAATAGAAGTAATCAATTATTTTTTGTAAATAAAAGATACATAAAAGATAAGGCTTTAACAAGTGCAGCAGAACAAGGATATAAGGGCATGATTACAATTGGAAAGTATGCGTTTCTTGTTTTAAATCTTGAAATGGATCCTAAAAAGGTAGACGTAAATGTACATCCTGCTAAGCTTGAGGTTAGATTTGATGATGAAGGAAAAGTATTTAAAGCTATTTATCATACTATAAAAGAGAATTTGCTAAAAGATGATTTGGTGCCGGACAAGACAAGAATAGAAATTCATAAACAAGAGGAAAAAGAAGAAAGACAAAGAGAAGAAAAACCTGCAACTCCACAAGCTGGATGGGGGAATATGAATTCTTCTAATAATTTTATTGCTCAAATATATAATCAAAAACATGGAAATGGTGCTAACGAAAATAATAATGAGAAGACTGACACAGTAAATGAAAATCAGAATATAAATGAGGAAAAAAATAAGGCAATTGAAGCTTTTAGAAATGAGTATAATGCACAAATATTAGAAAACAAACCAGCAATAAATGTGGTAGATGACACAGCTAAAATTGATATTCCAAATGAACTAAAAAAAGAAGAAACACAAAAAGTAGAAATTCCTGTTTTAGAAAATGTTAATAATAGTGATGAGACAAAGGTTATTGACTTAAAAGAGGTCAATGAGAAACTAAATAAACTTTCTAATTTACAGGTTGATGCTAATTATCAAGATTTTGACGAAATGTATGCAAGAACCTTTGGCATACAAAAAAAGGAAGAAAAGGTTCAAGAAGAATCAAATGAATATAAGTTTAATGCAGAAGAGTTAAAACCTGCATCAAACATGTCTATTTTTGAGAAAGATGAAGAAGGAAAAGTTCCAGATTATAAGTTTATAGGAATTGCTTTTTCTACATTTATTATTATAGAACTTGATAAGGAATTGTACATTATCGATCAACATGCTGCACATGAAAGAATTATGTATGAGAAGATAAAGAAAAATTATTATAGTGATACTGACAAAGATTCACAGCTTATGTTACTTCCCGATATTATTAATTTATCTCACAGAGATATGGAGATTGCAAAGGATAATATGGATGTATTTAGAAAAGCTGGATTTGTACTTGAAGAGTTTGGAGAAAATACAATAAAATTAACAGGTGTACCAAATGTGTGCTTAGATTTGGATACAAAGGAATTGTTTTTAGAGACATTAGACGAGATTAACACAGTAGCTAGAACTGCAAAGCAAGAAATTGAAGAAAAGTTTATTGCAACTGTTGCGTGCAAAGCTGCTGTAAAAGCAAATATGGCTTTGACAAGAGAGGAAGTAGATAATTTAATGAGTCAACTTCTTGTTCTTCCAAATCCATTTACATGCCCACATGGAAGACCAACTGCAATAAGAATGACAAGATATGATATTGAAAGAAAATTTTCAAGAAAGTAGGAATGAAAAATGGTATTGATTTTAGTTTGTATAATAATATTGAATATAATTGCGCTTGCACTTGCATATTATTGCCTTTCGGATTTAGAGAAAAAAGATAGAATAATATTTATTGCAGTATGTGTAGCAGTGATATATATGCTTACATCTTTTACGTATTGGATTAGTACAAAAGGTGTTGCAGTAAAGGCAGTTTCAGATCTTGGAAAGAAACTTATTACATTTTTGTTTGTGCCTATAAATACAATTGCTGTAGTTCCATTACTTGCAAAATCATATAATAAGTATAAAACTGGATTTTTAGCTGGTGATAAGTTTAGAAATAGATGTATTGTACTTGCTGTTTTTTTACTAATAATACTTTCAATTGAATGTGTATATTTTAAAAATGTACAAAATACGGTTATAACTCTTATAGAAAAGAACCAACAATCTAGTTCAAGTAAGGAAGAATTATTAAATAATATGATTGAAAATACTGTGGTAAATGCTGAAAAAAATAATATAACAAATGTAGTATCAAATGATAGTGCTAATATTATTAGTGATAATACGGTAAATAGTGTGGACAAGAGTATTGTTTATTAATAGGAAAAGAGGGAGAACGAAATGGATAAGTCAAAGGTGATTGTTATTTGTGGCCCAACAGCTTCAGGCAAGACAAAACTATCTATAGAACTTGCTAAAAAGTTAAATGGAGAGATTGTATCTGCTGATTCTATGCAGATTTATAAAGACATGACAATTGGGACTGCAAAACCAACTAAAGAAGAAATGCAGGGAATAAAACATTATTTGATAGATTTTGTTTCTCCTGATACAAGATATAATGTTGCAGAATATAAAAAAGATGCCATAAATGCAATAGATGAGATAATTGCAAAAGGAAAGACTCCTATCGTGGTTGGCGGAACAGGACTATATGTTAATTCATTAATTTATGAAATAGATTATCCTGAAATTGAACTTGATTTAAATTATAGAAAAAAAATAGAAAAAATAGCTGAACATGAGGGACTTGATAGATTATATGAAATGGCTGTAAAGATTGATAAACAGGCTATGCAAAAAATAAGTTCAAATGATAAAAAAAGAATATGCAGAGTTCTTGAAATTTATCATGCAACAGGTAAAACAAAAACACAGATGGAAATAGAGTCAAGACTTAGAGAACCTAAATATAACTATTTGATATTTGGAATAAATATGGATAGGGATAAACTTTATGATAGAATAAATAGACGTGTAGATATAATGATAAAAGATGGCTTAATTGATGAAGTAAAAGCTGTTTTAGATAAGTACAATGATTTTCCAACTGCAATGCAAGGGTTAGGATATAAGGAAGTTGTAGAATACTTAAATGGTGAGACAACAAAGGATGATATGATAGAAAAAATTAAAATGGAAACAAGAAGATATGCTAAAAGACAATTAACTTGGTTTAGAAGATATGAAGATATTGTTTGGATAAATGGATTAGATGACACACAAAAGAATGTGGACATTATATGGGAGGAATATAATGCAAAAGGATAACACTAATGCGGAAACAAGAAGAAATAAGAGAAATAATAGATTTTTTCAAGAGGTAAAGGAACATAGAAAGACTATTACAATTGTTCTACTTATATGTATATTGATTTGGTTTTCGACAGTAGTAGCAAAGTTGGTTTCAAACCCAACAAAAACTTTTTTGGTTGAACAAGGTCAAATTTATCAAGAAGAAACAGCAACAGGATATATAATAAGAGATGAAACTGTTGTTAAAGGTAATAAATATAAAAATGGTATGGTACAAATAAAGACAGAAGGGGAAAAGGTTGCAAAGGGAGAAGCTATTTTTAGATATTATACAAATGGTGAGAGCAGTTTGGTTAAAAAGATAGAAGAACTTGATAAAAAAATAAATGATGCTATGGAAAAAGAGGATAAATTGTCTTCGGGAGATACAAAGGTTTTAGAAAATCAAATTACAGACAAAATAGAGAGTTGCTATACAGAAAGTGATTTACAAAAAATAAAGGAAAATAAAAAAAATATTAATAGTTGCATAACTAAAAAAGCAAAGATAGCAGGTGAATTAAGCCCTGCAGGATCATATTTAAAGAAACTTGTAGATGAAAGAAAAAAATATGAAAATTCTTTGAATTCTGGAGCTGAATATGTGACTGCACCAAGAAGCGGAGTTGTTTCTTATAAGGTGGATGGACTTGAAGCTATGCTTACTACAAAAGATTTTGGAGGTATTACAAAGAATTTTCTAGAAAGTTTGAATGTTAAAATAGGACAAGTAGTTACTTCAAGCGAAGAAAGTGGAAAAATAATTGACAACTACGAATGTTATATTGCAGCGATTTTAGATTCGGAATATGCAAAAAAAGCAGAGGTTGGTCAAAAAGTGAAAGTAAGGCTTCCAAGTGGTAATGAAATTTCTGCTGAAATAGAATATATAAATTCGCAAGATGGAGAAGACTATGTTTTAGTGTTTAAAATTGAAAAAAATATTGATGAATTAATTGCGTATAGGAAAATATCTTTTAATATTATTTGGTGGAGTGAAAGTGGAAAGAAGATTCCAAATACTGCCATTCGATATGAAGAAAAAGGAAAAAACAAAATAGCATATGTTATAAGGACTAGAGCTGGATATCAAGAAAGAATATGGATTAAAGAAAAGAAAAGTAATGGAAAATATACTATTGTTTCAGATTATACAAGTGAGGAATTGAAAAATTTAGGTTTTACGACAGATGAAATAAAATCTAGAAAAACGATTTCTTTGTATGATGAAATTTTAACAAGTCCATAAATATTACAACTATATTACAATCATATTACAATTGTATTACATTTTTATAACAAGCTAAAAAAAGCTTGACATTATTGTAAAAATGATAGATACTTTATAAAGACTACAAATGACAAATTATGTTTTATTAGGAGGTTATTAGAATGTCAGGAGCGATTATGGAAAAAGTATGGGGCTTTTTAGGAATGGAGCCAGAACAAGAGAACAATGAAGAATTAGAAAATGAAGATTATATAGAAACAAATGATATACAAGATACTGATGAAGATGAAGAAAGAAGACCATGGAATAGAAGAAGTAGCAAAGTGGTTAGTATGCCACAAACTCAACAAGTAAAGATGGTTATTTGCCAACCAACAAGTTTTGAACAATCTGAAAATATTTGTACTTTACTTAAAGAAAAAAAATCAATTATTGTAAATCTTGAATATGTTAATAAAGATATTGCAAGAAGAATAGTTGATGTTGTTAGTGGTGCAGTTCATGCATTAGATGGAAACTTACAAAAGGTTTCTAATTCAATATTTTTAGTTGCACCATATAATTATGATATTACAAACGAAATGGCAAGAGAAGAGATAAAAAATAAACTATCAGTTTCTTGGATAAAGAATAATGCTAATAACTAAATAAAACAATATATATAGTTTATAGACATAATAGGAGGAAAAAATTATGTACACACCATTGGATATAGAAAATAAAAAATTTGCTAAACAAATGATGAATGGTTATAGTGTAGAGGAAGTAGACGAATTTTTAGATGAGCTTACAGCAGATTATGAAAAACTATACAAACAGGCCAATGAAGCAAATAGCAAAATAGATGAATTACAAAATAGCATGGAAAAATATAAAAATTTAGAGGCAACTCTAAACAGCACATTAATAATGGCTCAAAGTACTGCAGATGAAATAAAAAAAACAGCACAACAACAAGCAGATCAAATTGTAAGTGACGCACAAGGAACTGCAAGAGAAAAAGCAAGAGAACTTGACCAACAAATTATGATGAAAACAAAGGAACTTGATGACCTACAAAAACAATTTGATGTATACAAGGCAAAAATGGAATCACTATTAATATCACAGCTTGAATTATTAAAAGAAACAAATAAAGATTAAAATATGAAGAATAGCGAATTAAATATTCGCTATTTTATTTTAAGCATTTACATTATACATAAATTGTTGTATAATTTTTTAGACAATATTACAAAAGTTTAACAGTGTTACAATTATGTTAAAAGTATATTACAATTTTGTTAATGATATTGACATATTGTAAATAAATTATAAAATATAGTAAATTAGGAGTGGCGTGTGAGAGTAATTAGTGGAAGTGCAAGAGGAACAAAGTTAAGTTCGATTGATGATATTTCAACAAGACCAACACTTGACAGAGTAAAGGAATCTCTTTTTAATATAATTCAAAATAAAATATCAGAAAGTACAGTACTTGATTTATTTGCAGGTAGTGGAGCTATTGGAATCGAATTTATTAGTAGAGGGGCACGGACATGTATACTTTTGCGAAAAGTCACATAATGCTTCAAAAATGGTATATCAAAATTTGACAAAGACAAGATTTAAAAAACAAGCTACAGTTATCGAAAAGGATTACAAGGATTGTTTAAAAAAACTAAAAAATGAGAATATATCTTTTGACATTATATATATAGATCCACCATATAAAATGGATTATGCGGTTGATTCAGTAAAAAGAATTTTGGAGCTAAATTTATTGCAAGAAAATGGAACTATTATTATAGAAACAGATGAAGAAGCACGAGAGATAAAAGAATTAAAACAAATTGGATTAGAAGCAAGTGATTTAAGAAAATATGGCAGAGTAAGCCTCATTTTCTTAAATTGAAAGGAGTAAGAACTTATGGAAATATTTACTTTATTGGAAACTTTAGAGGATATTATGGAGAAGAGCAGAAATGTACCTTTTTCTACAAAATGTGTTGTTGATAGAGATGAAATTTTAGAAATTGTAAAAGAAATTAGGCTTAAATTGCCAGATGAAATTAAACAGGCAAAATGGATTAAAGAGGAAAGACAACGTATACTTGTTGAGGCTCAAAATGAGGCAAATGATATTATAAAGGAAGCTGAAAATAGAATTATTTCTATGATAGATGAGCATGAAATAACAAGAAAAGCATATGAAAAGAAAGTTGAAATAATTGAAACTGCAAATGAAATGTCAAGAGAAATAAAAAGTGGCACTGAAGAGTATGCTGATGGAGTTCTTGCTGGTATAGAAGTTGCACTTGAGGATGCTTTAAAAATAATTCAAAATAACAGAAAAGAATTGAAATAGGTAAAGAAGTCAGAAGTCGGAATATCAATCAATTAACGAAAATTGATTTCTGTCTTCTTTTTTTCATTTTCTATTTGTTTTTTTAGATAGTTATGATATAATTTTCGAAGAATTAAAAGAGCGACAAGGGAGGAAAAATTTTGGCAAGAACAACGAAAAAAAAGAAGAAACAACAAAAAGGAATAGATATAAATATAGCAGTAGTACTAATGATTATTGTTAGTATATTACTTGGAGTATTAATATATTGTAAATCGGGATATATTGGACAGACACTTAGTCCAATTTTAGGTGGAATAATGGGACCTATAAAGTATATTATTCCAGTTGGAATGTTTATAATTGCAATATATATAACATATCAAGATAGAGAATATTTATTTTCTAAATTGATACAGTTTGGAATTTTTTTATTGTGTATTGCAACTATATTAAGTGTATCTCAAATATCTAAAGGTAATATTAACATACAAAGTGAAGTAACACAAATGGCTAGAGATGGTTACTATCTTGGAGAAAAAGATATTGGCGGAGGACTTATAGGAGCAATAATTGCAGGACCTTTAATAAAGCTTTTAGGAGAGTTTGGGACAATAATTGTATGTGTTGGAACAGCAGTACTTTTACTTGTATTTATGTTTGGAATAAGACCTGCTGAGATGATAAGTGCTTTTATGGAGACACAACATGAAAACAGAGAAGAGAGAAAAAATGAAAGACGAGAAGCCCGTATAAACAAGAGAAATGAAATTGAAGTAGAAGATAAGACAAGACCTGTTAAAGAGACTAAGAGAGAGAGAAGACTACGTGAGCAAGAAGAAAAAAGAAGACAAGCAGAACAGCTTCCAGAACAGATTACAATTAATATGAATGACGAGCCAAGAGATAGTAAAAAGAAATTAAAATCATACAATCATGATGAAGATGATTTGATTCCATTTAATATAAAAAAGGGTAGAAATAAACAAGATGCAAACCCTGATGTGATTGATGCAAACTTATTTAAGACAGAGCAAGAGACTAAAGAAGAAAAGGTAAAGGAAGTATTACAATTAGAGCATACAATGACTGTGGAAGATGAAAATTATGAATTTCCACCAATACAACTTTTGAGTGAAGCAGATAAAAAACCAACCAAAGCAAGTAAAAAAGCAGTAACAGATGTTGCTACAAGACTTCAAAAAACATTATATAGTTTTGGTGTATCTGCAAAGGTTGAAAATGTTTCTGTTGGACCTGCTATTACAAGATATGAATTAAGACCTGCAGAAGGTGTAAGAGTAAGCAAGATAGCAAATCTTGCAGATGATATTGCTTTAAGTTTAGCTGCTGAAACTATAAGAATCGAAGCACCAATACCAGGAAAACAAGCAGTTGGAATAGAAGTACCAAATGCTGAAAATGAAGTTGTTCATTTTAGAGAGATAGTTGATACAGATACTTTTAGAAATCATAAGTCTAAACTTGCATTTGCGGTTGGAAAAGATGTAGGAGGACAAGAAGTTGTTGCTGATATTTCTAAAATGCCTCACGTAATGATTGCTGGTGCAACAGGTTCTGGTAAATCAGTTTGTATAAATACATTGATTGGAAGTATTATTTACAAAGCAAAACCAAATGAAGTAAAGATGGTTATGATAGATCCTAAAGTTGTTGAACTTTCTGTATATAATGGAATACCACATTTGCTTATTCCAGTTGTTACTGATCCTAAAAAAGCAGCAGGTGCGCTTGCTTGGGCGGTTCAAGAGATGGAGAATAGATATGCAATGTTTGCATCAAAAGGAGTTAGAGATCTAAAGGGATATAATGAATCTGTAGAAAATGAAGAGGGAGCTGGAAAACTTCCACACATTGTTATTATTATAGATGAGCTTGCGGATTTAATGATGGTTGCGAAAAATGATGTTGAAGATGCAATTTGTAGACTTGCTCAAAAAGCAAGAGCAGCAGGAATGCACCTTGTTATTGCAACACAAAGGCCATCTGTGGATGTTATTACAGGATTAATTAAAGCAAATATACCATCAAGAATTGCATTTGCAGTTTCTTCACAAGTGGACTCAAGGACAATTCTTGATATGGCAGGAGCAGAAAAATTACTTGGAAAAGGTGATATGTTGTTCTACCCAGCAGGTGCTCCAAAGCCTACAAGAATTCAAGGAGCTTTTATATCTGATAAAGAAGTTGAAAAGATTGTAGACTTTATAAAGGATAATAGCAGTGCTACGTATAATGATGATATTATAAAACAAATTGAAAATGCTGGAAGCACAGATAAAGAACTTGCACAGCAACAACAAGAAGATGATGACAATACGGATCCATTTTTAATGGATGCGATAGATGTTGTAGTAGAAACAGGACAAGCGTCTACTTCATTTATTCAAAGAAGATTTAAAGTAGGATATGCAAGGGCAGGCAGAATTATAGATCAAATGGAAGAAAGAGGAGTTATATCTGGATTCCAAGGAAGCAAACCACGTGAGGTATTGATGTCAAAGGAAAGATGGGAAGAACTTAAAATGAGTACTGATACATCTGAAATAGATGGAAATGAATAAACTACAAAAGAGGAGTACAAATGAAACCAGAAAAAATTTTTTCTAAATTTAATTTTAAAAATTACAATGATGAATTAGAAGAAATATTAGAAGAAAAAATATTTTCTTTTGATGTGAAAAATCTTCTACTTAGTATGCTTTATAAAATTGAAAATGCGTATAAAGACTATAAAACAGTAAAAGTAGAGGTACCTTCTATAAAAGAAATTATTACATATATTATAAAAACAATAAAAGAAAAATGTTTTGATATTGAATTTATTATGCCAGGTGAAGATAAAGATGAAATGATAGATAAAAAAAGTGGTAGAATTTTATGCTACCCAAATGAAACATCGCTTTTATCTGCTGTATGGTATATGGGGGAAGAAGATGATGCACCAATAGTAGTAAAATATCAATATGAAAAAGATGCAATACAAAACTTACTTAAAATAGGAAGTAATATTAGTATTGAAGAGGTACTTCGTGATTTTAATGGATGGTCATGGGATATTCTTGTGGGAGAAATAGAAAGTTTAGATTACAATATTTTATATCAAAGCTTGTTATTGCTAGATGGAAAAAGATTGTTTAATTTAAATATAGAATGTGATGAAAAGAATAGTTTTTTAATTCAAAAAGATAAAAAGGAATATGCAGATTCTTTTAGAGTTCTAGCAAATTGTGCATTAAATTTATATAAAAAAGAAAATAAAGATCTTGATAAAAAAATAAAACAAGTGATACAAGAAAAACAGGAATATTTAGATAAAATTGGAGATAAAAAAGCTTTTGTAGGGGAAATAACAAGTAAGAAGAAGGATTGTATTTTACAAATAGAAGAGATAGACAAAATTATAAATGACCCAAATTTATTAAAACAAGAATATACAAAAAGAAATGAAAATTTACCAAATAAAGAAAAAATATTTAGCATAAGCCATTTATCTGATAGACTTGAAAAAGAAAGGGAACAATTATTAAAACAGATAAGAAAATATAACAAAATGATTGAACCTAAAGAGTTTGTAAAAAACAAAGAGAAAAATGAAGATGAATTGAATTTTTTACAAAAAAAATATAATGTAATGGATTGTGCAAAGGCATTTCTAGAATGTAGCAAAAACAAAATAGAAAGTGCTGAAACAAAAGAAGAAATAATAGAATGGATATATAAAATAAGATATTATTGTCAATTACCAATTGATAATAAATCTGTACTAAAAGATGCAAGCAAGTTGAAGAAAGCATTTAAGGATGTTGTAAATACACTTATAAAAGTTGCTCAAAAGAATAAAGTTTGGGATGTATTTACAGAAGATGAAGAATTATCATACATGATTATAAAGGAACTATTGGATTCCAAAATGATAAGCCTTGAAAATGCAAATTTGATTTGTGAGTATAATGATAAAGTTTTATATGTGCAATATTATGATGGAAATACTTTAGAAATGAAAAAACAATTTGAAGTTGAACATGTAAAAATAAAAAAGAAAATAAAATTGTTTTTATAATGAAAGGATGAATATATGAAAGTTACTTTTTTAGGTGCAGCAAAGACTGTAACAGGATCAAATTATCTTGTAGAAGGAGCTGGAAAGAAATTTTTAGTTGATTGCGGAATGTATCAAGGTTCTGCAGCAGAAGAGCTTGAAAACTCTGACCCATTTGCTTTTAATATAGATGAAATAGATTTTATGCTACTTACTCATGCTCATATTGATCACTCTGGAAGAATTCCAAAGCTATACAATGAAGGATACAGAAATCCTATATATGCAACAAAAGCTACTTGCGATTTATGCTCAATAATGCTACCAGATAGTGGACATATTCAAGAAATGGAAATTGAGTGGAAAAATAGAAAAAGATTGAGAAAAGGAGAAAAACCACTTCCACCTTTATATACAGCAGAAGATGCGGCAAAATCGATAGAAATTTTTTCACCAGTTAAATATGATCAACTTATAGAACTTGATGAAAATATTCATGTTAGGTTTAATGATGCAGGACATATGCTTGGCTCAAGCATAATAGAGGTATGGATTAATGAAAATGGAAAACAGCAGAAAATAGTTTTTTCAGGAGATATTGGAAACAACGATATTCCACTTTTATCATCTCCTACAATGATTGAGGATGCTGATTTTCTTGTTATGGAATCAACATATGGAGATAGGCTTCATATAAGAAATGATGATAAAGCAGAAATGTTTCTAAATATAGTTTATGAAACACTTGAAAAAGGTGGAACAGTTGTTATACCTTCATTTGCAGTAGGTAGAACACAAGAAATATTATATGAACTAAACAAAATAAAAGAAGAAGAGCATAGTGAAGATTTTTATAAAAAATATAATAAATTGATGACAATTCCTGTTTTTGTAGATAGTCCTCTTGCAATATCTGCAACAGAGGTATTTAGAGAAAATATGGATTTGTTTGATGATGAAACACAAGCTATGATAAAAAGTGGAGATAACCCATTAGAATTTCCTGGACTTAAATTTACCAGAACAGCTGAAGAGTCAAAAGAATTAAATACAATGGATGATTCATCTATTATTATTTCTGCAAGTGGTATGTGTGAAGTAGGAAGAATAAAACATCACCTGAAACATCATTTATGGGAGCCTAATAGTACAATACTATTTGTTGGATATCAAGCTCCAGGGACACTTGGTAGAAAAATAGTTGAAGGTGCAAAAAATGTAAGAATATTTGGAGAAAACATTGCAGTAAATGCTAGAATTGAGTATATTGAAGGATATTCTGGTCATGCTGACCAAGAATGGCTTATGAATTTTGTATATTCATTTATAACAAAACCAAAGCATATATTTTTAGTTCATGGAGAGCCACAAGCACAAGTTGTTTTAAAAGGTAAAATAGAAAACGAAGCTAGAATTCCAGTTACAATTCCATCACTTGGAGAATCATATGACTTAGATAATGATGTACAATTAACTGAAATTGTAAAACAACCTGTAAAACAAAGATATCTAAGACTTGAAGTATTAGATAGAATGAAGACATTAAAAGAAGAACTTGAAGATATGGAGACAATTGTAAAAGAAGATTATTTAAATTCGGATGTGGATGATAATGAAATTGTTGGACTTAAAAATAAACTAAAAGAGCTAGAAAATCAAATAGTAAAAATTGTAGAAAACAAGTAGGACTAATGAAAGCAGTATATTGCTTTCATTAATCTTAGGTAGGGAAGGGAAACCAATGAAAAGTATGAATGATGCCATTATTGGTGGTAAAAATATAGTTGCAAGTTATACAAAAAATGGAGAGCTTTTAAGACTTATGTATGATATGCCTGATTATAGGCAGTTTGTTGATTTTTTTCATACAGGAGTAAAAATAAATGATTCAAACATTATTTATTTACATCAAGATATAAATAATCATTACAAACAATATTATGAAGAAGATACAAATGTGCTTAATACAGAAATTACAAATACATATTTTAACTTGAAAATAAAGCAAACAGATTTTGTATCTTTAAAGAAAAATGTTTTAATAAAAAAATATATATTTGAAAACAAGGGAAACATTGAGCTTGATGTTAGCTTTTTAATTCACTCTGGTTTGATTTCAGATGAAAATGACAAGATAGGTTCAAAAATATGTGAAAATTCTTTAATACAGTATGGTCATAATGAAAGTATGTGTATATTTTCTAAAAATGAAATACAGAGCTATCAATTAAATGATACTAATAACAATATTGAAACAGGTGTAATACAAGATAAGGATTACATAGGGATGAGCTCAGATTCTAGTATTAGTTATAATGTTGGAATTATTAAGCCAAATGAAACTGCTAATCTTGATGTATTTATATACCTAAATAAAAATGATAAAGATGAAGAAAAGCTTTTAAAAGAGATATCTGATATTAAGAAAATGGATGTGCAAAAAGAGCAATCATCTGTTGAAAGATATTGGAGAAAATATGTTAAAGATCATGTTAATATTGAGCTTAAAGAAGAAAATACAACATATAATAAAAGGTTTAATCAAATTTATAAAAGAAGTATTTTGTTGTTTCCTATTTTGACAAATCAAAATACAGGTGGAGTTGTGGCAGGAGTAGAAGTAGATGAAGGTATGAGCAATAGTGGCAGGTACTGTTATTGTTGGCCACGTGATGCAGTGTTTATTACAAAAGCTTTTGACAAACTAAAGATGCTAAAAGAAACTGAAAAGTTTTACAAGAATTTTTGTAAGAATACTCAAAAGAAAAATGGTATGTGGGAACAAAGATTTTTCTCTGATGGTAGACTTGCTCCATGCTGGGGTTATCAAATAGATGAAACTGCAAGCGTTATATATGGTGCTTATGAACATTATAAAGAAATAAAAGATATACAATTTTTAAAGGATACTTTAAAAATGTGTGAGAATGCAACTAAATTTTTATGTATATATATGGACAACATTCTTGAAAGACATGATACAAGTGATGTTGTAAAAAATGAGATTGAAAAAACATATCACACAGAAGATAGAAACAAGCTTCCACTTAGCTATGATATATGGGAAATGAACGAAGGTGTTCATTTGTATTCTCTTGCAAGCATATATGGTGCATTTAATTCAATGCTTGAAATATATAGTAATATTGAACCAGAATATACAGAAAATAGGTTAAAACTTGAGAGTATAAATAAATTGAAAACCAAAATAACAAAGAATATGGAAGATATAAAAAATTATGTTTCTAAAAATATGTATGATGAAAACACAAAAACATTAAAAAGAAATAGTAATGATAGCTTAACTGATATTAGTATGATTGGAGCTGTTGTTCCATTTAAAATGTTTGATATAGGAGAAAAACAGGTAAACAATACAATAGAAAAAATTAATATGACACTTAGAACATATACAGGTGGATATTTAAGATTTGAGAAGGACCATTATATGGGAGGAAAAAATCCATGGCCAATTGCAACACTATGGATGGCAATGTACTATAGAGAAATAAATGATATAAAAAAAGAAAAGGAATGTATAGACTTTGTTGTAAAAAGTTCAAATGAGTATGGATTTTTAGGAGAGCAAGTTGATAATGAAACTATGAGCCCATCATGGGTAAATGGACTTGCTTGGTCACATGCAATGTTTATACTACTTGCAAAATAATAAAGGAATGTGATTATTTATGGCAAAAACAAAAACAGTATTTGTGTGCAGTAGTTGTGGTTATGAATCTGCAAAATGGCTTGGAAAATGCCCTGCGTGTAATGAATGGAATAGTTTTTACGAAGAGAAAATAAGTAATACAGTATCTTGCAATAATCCAAGTAACAGACCTAAAAATGCAGTTCCACGTAAACTTAAAGAAGTAGAAGGAATAAGTGAGGTAAGAACAAGTACAGGAATAGGAGAACTTGATAGAGTTCTTGGAGGTGGCCTTGTAAAAGGCTCTTTAGTGCTTGTTGGAGGAGAACCTGGTATAGGAAAATCAACCTTGATTTTGCAACTTTGTGACAAAATTAAGGGAGAAGGCAAAGTGCTATATGTTTCTGGAGAGGAATCTGCCGAGCAGGTAAAAATAAGGGCTGATAGACTTGGAATAAATAATGATGACATAATGTTTTTAGGAGAAACTGATATTGATGCAATCCAAGATGCAATACTTAGCATAAATCCAAAGCTTGTTATTATAGATTCTATTCAAACGATGTATTCAGCAGAAATTACATCTGCTGCAGGTACTGTAAGTCAGGTAAGAGAAATAACAGCAAGAATAATGAGAATATGCAAAGATAATAGTATAACAACAATAATTATTGGACATGTTACAAAAGATGGAAATATAGCAGGTCCAAGAGTTTTAGAGCATATGGTTGATACAGTACTTTACTTAGAGGGAGAAAGATATTTTTCATATAGAATGCTTAGAAGTGTAAAAAATCGTTTTGGTTCAACCAATGAACTTGGAATGTTTGAGATGAAAAATGAAGGTATGGTAGAAATTACAAATCCATCATCAATACTTATTTCTGAAAGAGAAGACAATCCAGCAGGAGCAGTTGTTGTAGCAAGCATGGAAGGAACGAGGCCACTTCTTATTGAGCTTCAAGCATTAACTGCAACAAGTGTATATGGAGTTCCAAAAAGAACAGCAAATGGATTTGACTATAATAGACTTGCAGTATTAATTGCGGTATTAGAAAAAAAGGCAGGACTTGCACTTGGTGGACAAGATGTATACTTAAATGTTGTTAGTGGAATAAGGATAGTAGAGCCAGCAGTTGATTTAGGTGTTATACTTGCATGCAGTTCAAGCTATAAAAATGTAAGCATACCAAAAGATGTTGTAGCAATAGGAGAAGTTGGACTTACAGGAGAAGTTAGAGCAGTAAACATGATTGATAAAAGATTAAAAGAAGCGGAAAAATTAGGATTTAAAAAATGTATTATTCCAGAAAGTAACAAAAAACTATTGAAAGATAGTTACAAATTAGATATAATAGGCGTTAGAAATATAAATGAGGCTATAAAAGTCTTAGGAATACGTGGCTAAATTTAGGCAAAAGGAGTTGAAAGGATTGGCAAGTAAAAAAGATGAGGTAATCGCCGAAATACTAAAGCAAATAGCACCTGGAACACCTATAAGAAATGGATTAGAGAACATTTTGAAAGCAAAAACAGGAGCATTAATTGTTGTTGGTGGAGATACAAAAGAAGTATTGGATTTAGTTGATGGTGGATTTAAGCTCGACGTAGAATATACTTCATCAAGATTGTATGAACTTGCTAAAATGGATGGAGCGATTGTTTTAAGTTCGGATTTGAAAAGAATTCTTTATGCAAACGCACAAATCATACCATCTCCTGAGATATCAACAACTGAAACTGGTACAAGACATAGAACTGCTGAACGTACTGCAAAACAGACAGGGGCACTTGTAATAAGTATTTCTCAAAGAAGAGGAATAATAACATTGTTTAAAGGAAATTCAAGATATGTATTAAAAGACTTAGAAGCAGTACTTTCACAAGCCAATCAAGCACTTCAAACAGTAGAAAAATATAAAAAGGTATTTGACAGCAAATTAAATCTATTAAATGAATATGAATTTAATGATATTGTTACACTTGAAAATGTTATCATTGCAATACAAAGAGCAGAAATGGTAATGAGGGTTGCAGACGAAGTAAATAAGGCGATTGATGAACTTGGGGAAGAAGGAAGACTTTTAGAGATGCAACTTGATGAGCTTGTAGGTGACTTTGAAAAAGAAGAATTGCTTATAATTAAAGACTACATTGCACCTGGTAAGAAAAGAACTTGTGAAAAAGTTTTAGAAGAAATAAAGAAACTTGGACACGATGATTTGATGAAATCAGAAAAAATTGCAAAATTACTTGGATATGAGGATTTTGATAATTATGATGAGGTTGGTGTATATACAAAAGGATATAGGGTTCTTAGCAAAGTTCCTAGAATGCCAAGTAATATAGTAGATAATTTGGTTAAATCATTTAAATCATTTCAACATATTCTTGCAGCTGATATTCCAAAACTTGATGAAGTTGATGGTATAGGAGAGGTAAGAGCTAGAACAATAAAACAATCATTAAAGAGAATGCAAGAACAATTTGTTTTTGATAATTTAATTTTATAATGGAAAGGAAAATGAAACATGAAAAAAATATTAACAAGAATAGGATTAATTTTAGCAATTATTGCAGTAGTTGCAGGAATAGGATTTGCTGTATATGGAATATATAAAAAAGCCACATTAAATATTCCAAACCCAGTTGCAACAATGGAAGTAGAAGGATATGGAACAATAAAAATGGAATTATACCCAGACAAAGCTCCAAATACAGTTGCAAACTTTATACGTCTTGCAAATAGAGGGTACTATAATGGAAAAACATTCCACAGAACAATACCAAACTTTGTAATTCAAGGTGGAGCAGAAGCTGATTTAACTGCATCTCCAAAACTAAGTGATATTATGGACAATGTTGAAACAGACAAAGAATATAATATTGAAGGTGAATTTATTGCAAATGGATATAGCAATAATAATTTAAAACATGAAAAAGGTGTTATATCTATGGCAAGAAGTGACTACAGTAGCTATAGTAGCAGTCTTACAACACAAGGATACAATTCAGCTGCAGCACAATTCTTTATTATGACAGAAGATAATACACAACTTGATGGAATTTATGCAGCATTTGGCAGGGTTACAGAAGGAATGGATGTTGTAGAAAAAATTGCAAATGTAGAAGTTTACTACAGAGAAAGTGAATTAAAAGATGGAGAAACAGCTCCAAAGGATTCTGATGGAAACAAAATTCAATCTGATACACCAAAAAAACAACCAGTTATAACAAGTTTATCAGTTGAAACATATGGAGTAGATTATGGAATTCCAAAAACAATTGATCCATTTAATATAACTTCATGGATGATGCAAAACTATGGAATGTTTGCAAATCATTAAAAAAATTTAGATTTATATTAGCATGAGCTATATAATATTTCTTAGAAACTTGCCGTTCGCAGCCAATCCAAAAGATTGACGGCTGCTCGAATCGCACTCACTAACGTTCGTTTGGTCGCTGCGCGTTTCCTTGAAATATTATATAGCTCATGCCTTTATAAGTAATTATTCAGCAAAAAAATAATATAGCAGATAAAATCTACTATATTATTTTTTTAATTCTACAACAGTAACACCCATTTCGCCTTCTCCAAATGTACCAAGTCTAAAAGACTTTACATGAGGATTTGTTTTTAAATATTTATGTATGCCTTGTCTAAGTTTTCCAGTTCCTTTTCCATGTACAATTCTTATAGGAGAAAGCTTTGCAATAACGCAATCATCAAGATATTTATCAATTAAAAAAGTTGCTTCATCAACATTTAATCCAATAACATTTATTTCAGAAGAAATATTTTGACCTTTGTAATTTCCATTTTTGTTAAAACTTACAGATGAATTTGATGAGGTCTTTTTATTTAAAGTATTCTTTTTCATCATATCTCTAGAATTTAGTGTTTTTAATATTTCTAGGTTTAGTCCATTATCATTTGAACTGTTTACATTTTGAAGCTTATCATTTAACTTATTACGAAGTTGATTTGCATTTTTTATAGAGTCACTATTCATATTATTTTGAAGTTCGTTCATTTGATGAAGAATATCATTTACTTCATCTTTAGCAGAAAGAATAAGGGCGCGAGCTTCTCTTTTGGCATTTTCTATTAATTCTTGTTCATGTCTTTTTACATCAGTATTTTCTTTTTCTAAAGATTTACGAAGCAATTCAATTTGATTTGCATTTTTTTGAATATTTTCTTTTTCCTTTTCAATTTCAATCTTATTATCATAAATGCTCTTCATAAGTTCTTCTATGCTAATATCATCAGATTTCATCAAAGAAGAAGCTTTATCTAAAATTTCTTGTTTTAGGCCAAGACGCTTGCTAATTGCAAAAGCGTTACTCTTTCCAGGTATTCCAACAAGAAGTTTGTATGTAGGTCTCATGTTTTCTACATCAAACTCGCAACTTGCATTTTCAAAACCATCTGTTAAAAGACAGAAATTTTTAAGTTCTTGATAATGTGTAGTGCATATTACTAAAGAGCCAATATCATGAAAATATTGAAGTATGCTTATTGCAAGATTTGCGCCTTCGATAGGATCTGTTCCAGAACCAAGTTCATCAAGTAGTATTAAACTATTATCTGTAATATTTTGAGTTATTTTTACAATGTTTGAAATATGTGAAGAAAAAGTACTTAAAGATTCTTGAATACTCTGTTCATCTCCAATATCTGCAAAAATATTATCAAAAACATGTATTGTACTGTTTTCTTTGCAAGGAATAAGAACACCGCAATATGCCATAAGTAGTATTAATCCAACAGTTTTTAATGTTACAGTTTTACCACCAGTGTTTGGACCTGTAATAACAAGTGTAGAATAATCTTTTCCAAGTGAAATATCAATAGGCACAACAGTATTTTTATCAATAAGCGGATGACGAGACTTTTGCAAATTAATTAATTTGTCATCTGAAATTATTGGATAAGTGCCTTGTATTTCAATTGAATATGAGGCTTTTGCAAAAACCGTGTCAAGGTAGGAAATGACCTCAAGATTTTCTTTTAAATTTTGACTATATTCATATAGAATAATAGATAAATTTTGAAGAATTCTTTCAATTTCAATGTTTTCATCTACTTTGATATTTGCAATTTCATTATTCATTTCAAAAATATTCATTGGCTCTATAAATACAGTAGAACCACTACTTGAAATATCGTGTATAAATCCTTTTACTTGTGATTTATATTCTTCCTTTACTGGAAGCACGAATCTGCCATTTCTAATAGTTATAATAGGATCCATCATGTATTTAGAATAGGTCGCAGAATGAATAAATGAATTTAATTTATCTCTTATGTCTTGCTCTAATTTTCTTGATGTTCTTCTTAAAGAAGCGAGTTTGTTTGAAGCATTATCTGCAATTGTGTTTTCATCTAAAATGATAGAAAATATTTTATCTTCAATTCCTTTATTAGCATATAGCTTAGAAAAATGATCTGACATAATTGGAAATGAATTTGTATCAAATTCATCATCAGAATAAAAGTATTCTCTAAGTTCTCTTGATATTTTTAAAATAGAAGCAACTTCTAGTAGTGATTTTGCAGATAAAGTAGAATTGCTTTCGAGTTGCTTTATAGGAATTTCTATACTAGGAATATCACCAAGAGGCAGACTAGATTTTCTACAGATTAAACTAACAGCTTCATCTGTTTCTGAAAGAAGATTAATTACATCTAGTTTATTAAATTTAGGAGTAAGCCTTTCTACTTGTGCTTTTCCTAAATATGTTTTGCAATATTTAATTAATATTTGTATAAATTTATCATATTCTAATAAGTTTAGATATCTTGTGTCCATTTTATATTAAAAATCCTTTCTGAAAAATTGACAAATTCAAATTTAATGATATAATAATTATAGGAAATGAAAACCACAATAGTGGTTGCCACATATTAGAGTAACAACACATCTGCTGGGCAAAGCAAAGATGTGTTGTTTTTTTAATCCTTATTTGTATAAATTATGTATATAATCGTTAATAAGGCTAAGTTTATAGTTAGGGAAAATCCTAATGAATATATTAAAAATAATATAAATTCCATAAACACCACCTCACTTTCATATAGTAAAGTGGCAACACACTTGCTTATCTCATTTCCTATAATTAATAATATACTACAAATTGTAGTAAAAAACAAGCGAACAGAATATAAAAATTAGTTGTATATAATAGAAAATTAGAATAAAAATGCATGCATTTGCATATATACTTTTGACAATATAGGGTTAAAATAAAAAACGAAAAAGATATTGCAATTATTGCAATATAAATGATATACTAAGGAAGTAAAAAATAAACAAGAAGGAGCACACAAAAGAGATGAGAGAACGTAAAACCGTTGGGGCTGTACACACAATACAGTTTAGTAAAGAGATTGAAGAAGAATTAGTAGGTAAGGTAAAGAAACCAATATATAAAATAAATATAGAAGCAAATAGGGGCAATACAGCCTTTATTTGTGATAAGAAAACAAACAGATTGTATTAAACAAGAAAACGTGAAAGTTTTTGAGATTAATTCAGTTGCGAAATAGTTTGTTTACTGTCTTTTTTGCGTGTGAGTGGAATAAAGTTTGTGTGCTATAGGTGAAAGAGGTGGTGGAAAGAAAACAAGATAAAATAAGTTTGTAATAATGTAATATAAATGAATAGAAATAATTATAAATGGCTAGAATATATGAAAAAAGTATTGTAGAAAAATGTGATATATAAGGCAAAATATTAATATTAAAGCCGTGTAGAAATAATAAGATAAGGCAATAAAAAGAAGATATGATTAGTTAAATGTTACAGAAATATTACAAATTTGTAAAAACATTGTACATACATAAAATATAATGTATAATAAATAAAAAAATGGAAAAGGAGATAAAATATGGAACATAAGGAAAAGAAAAGACAAGAGAACAAAGGAATAACGCTAATAGCGTTAGTTGTAACTATTGTAGTATTAATAATACTTGCAACAGTAAGTATTTTTGCTGTATTTGGAGATAATGGAATAATAAAAAAATCACAAGAAGCAAAAGATTTATATGGAGAAGGGAAAAGGACAGAGTCGAATAGTTTAGACCATTATGCAGATTATATTGGAAATTATTTAGGAAAAAAAGAAGAAAGTAAAGAAGAAGGAATAACAGCAACAGTAGATGGAAAGACAGTAACAATAACAAAAGATAATGTAGCAACATATTTAGGAAGAGTAGTAACAAATTATAAGCCAACAGGAACAACAGTAGCTGTAGGAGGAACAACATATAGAGTATCAAATAATTATAGATTATATTATGTAGATTTTGATAAAAAGTATAATAAAGATGAGGTATCAGTATTTTTGAAAGCAGATTGTACAAGCAATAGTTATCAATTGCCAATGACAGATACAACAGCATCAACAGCAGAAAATATAAAAATCAAAGCATTAAATCCATCACTATATAAGGATGGAGTAACATCACCAACAGCAAGTCAAAAAAATATGAAAGCAGTAACATGGCTATTAAATACAAGTAACTGGAATAGCTCAAAAACAGGAGCAAGCCTAGCAGATAAAGTAAATTATGTAGTAGGGGCACCAAGTGTAGAGATGATGTTTGATAGTTATAATACAAAATATGGGCTAAAGGATAAAGCAATAAACAAAGGAACATTAACAGCAAGTACGGATAGAGCAAGATTGTTTTATCAATATCCAACAACAGTAGATAGTAATAATTATGGATATGAGGTAGGCCCAAGTAATAACAGTTCAGCCCAAAATGGATATTATTATTGGACATCAGATTATTCAGTAAAGACAGATTCGAAAGTAGACAGTATATATTACCCAGGGGATAATCAGTATTACTGGCTGGCGTCTCCTTCGGCTAGCAGCTTTAACGATGTGCTCTATGTGTACTCCAACCTCGGGGGCCGTGTGCGCGGCACCTATAACACCGGAGGTGCGTTTTGTCCGCTAGTTTCTCTTAAGTCTACAGTCTCTCTACAACTACAGTAGAAAGCTTAGAGAACATACAAAATATAAACAGGCAAATAAAGTAATTTTAATAGAAAAGCGACCTTGTCAAGTCTGGTGTGTTAATTTATAAATTACAAGAGAGTGTATAATATGGTATGAATTAACACACCATATTATACACTCTCTAAACAAGAAGGAGCACACAAAAGAGATGAGAGAACGTAAAACCGTTGGGGATGTATATACACAATACAGTTTAGTAAAGAAATTGAAGAAGAATTAGTAGGTAAGGTAAAGAAACCAATATATAAAATAAATGAAGAAGCAAATAGGGGCGATGTAGTCTCTATTTGTGATAGAGAAAAAGACAGAAAACAAACTAATAGTATTAATCAAGAAGACTGGAAAGTTTTTGAGATTAATGCAGTTGGAAAATAGTTTGTTTACTGTCTTTTTTGCGTGTGAGTGGAATAAATTTTGTGTGCTATAGGTGAAAGAGGTGATAAATAGAAAACAAGATAAAATAAATTTGTAGTAATGTAATATAAATGAAGAGAAATAATTATAAATGGCTAGAATATATGAAAAAAGTATTGTAGAAAAATGTGATATATAAGGCAAAATATTAACATTAAAAACATATAGAGATAGTTTAGATAAATAAATAAAGAAGATATGATTAGTTAAATGTTACAGGTATATTACAGAAATATTACAAATTTGTAAAAACATTGTACATACAAAAAAAATAATGTATAATAAATAAAAAAAGGAAAAGGAGATAAAATAAATGGAACATAAGGAAAAGAAAAAACAAGAGAACAAAGGAATAACGCTAATAGCGTTAGTAGTTACGATAGTAGTATTGATAATACTAGCAACAGTAAGTATTTTTGCTGTATTTGGAGATAATGGAATAATAAAAAGGGCACAAGATGCAAAGAGCGCGCATAAAGAAGGAAAGGCAAAAGAAACAAATATACTTGAGGATTATGCAAGCTATGTTGGAAATTATCTAGATGGAAAAGGTGGAGGATCAACAGGAAATATTGACCCTGATACAGGTTGGGATTTAAACAAGGTAAATAAGGTTAAAAGTGAGGATGATATCACTGTGCCAGTGCCAAAAGGATATACAGCATCAACAGTAACAGGAGAAAAAAGTGTAGCAAGTGGATTTGTAATAAAAGAAGGCGACGACGGAAGTGCAACGTCAGGAATAAATGAATTTGTATGGGTGCCAGTAAGTAATATATCAGATATATATGATGAAGCAAATAATGCAGGACAATTGTGGGATTTTGGAACAACAACTACAAAATGGCCATATCCACCAACGAAAAATAGTGGACCTAGAGAGCCAGATGTAGTGACAAGTGCAAGTAGAGGTTCAGATAGTACAAGTGGAACAAAGTATGATGCAGTTAGTACTAATCTGCAACAAGCAGGATTATCAAGTACAGCAACAGCAAGTACATTTAAGACACAATTACAAAATGAATTTAAAGAGATGATAAAAAGTGTAAAAACATATGGAGGGTTTTATATAGGAAGATATGAGACTGGAAATCTAAGTAATAGCACAAAGGCAGTAGTCCAAAAAAATAATTCTGATATAAATAATCAAACATGGTATACAATGTATAAGATGTGTAAAACAATAAAGGCAAATGAAAATGTATATACAGGAATGATATGGGGATGTCAGTGGGATGCAACATTAAGATGGATGCAAACAAGTACAAATTCAGAGGTAGCAAATTTTCCAACAAATTCAGGAAAAGGAAATTACGGTACATCTAAAACAATTCCAACAGGATCAAATAGTAACTATGCAGCAAATAACATATATGATATGGCAGGAAATGTATTTGATTGGACATTAGAGGTCTACTATGAGGAGTGTCGTGATAGACGTGGAGGTGATTGTAGCACAGCCTCGGTTCGAGCTTACGATCGAAGCGGCACCGGGCCGACTGTCAGATATGAAAACGGAGGTTGCAGAGCTACACTTTATGTAAAATGATTTTGACCACTGGCAAAAAATTACCGAAAAAGCCTTGCAATTGCTGGAAAATTGGGGTATAATTATAAAAGCATAATAAAAGAGAGCAGAAGAGTGGAAGTTACTTCCACTCTTCTATATGTAAATGGAGGTAAAATGGCTAGTATAGAAGAAAGAGTTGAAAGTCTTATTCAAAAGAAAGTAGAAGACCTTGGCTATATTTTGTATGATGTACAATATACAAAAGAAGGTCAAAACTATTTTTTAAGAGTATTTATTGAAAAAGAGGATGGTACAATTGATTTAAATGATTGCGAAAAAGTAAATGATGGGATAAATGATTTACTTGATACTGCGGATTATATCAAGGAGCAATACTTTTTAGAGGTTTCATCAACAGGAGTAGAGAAAGTACTTAGAAAAGATAAGCATTTAAAAGATAATATTGGAAATGAAGTAGAGGTAAAACTTTTTAAACCAATTAATAAACAAAAAGAATTTATTGGAATACTTGAAGATTTTACTGAAAATGAAATTACTTTAAAATTAGAAAATGATGAAAGTATAAATATAGATAGAAAAGATATATCACTTATAAAGACAACATTTAATTGGGATGAAATATAAAAGGAGGAATTAGAAAATGAAGAAAAAAGTTGAAAAAAAGGCACCTGCAATTGATAGCAAAGAGCTTATAATTGCAATGGAGGATTTAGAAAAAGAAAGAGGAATTAGCAAAGATTATTTACTAGAATCAATTGAAACAGCACTTGTTACAGCATATAAAAGAAATTTTGACACTGATGAAAATGTAAAAGTTACTATGGATGATGAAACAGGAGAAGTTCATGTTTATGCTGAGAAAGATGTTGTAGAAAATGCAGAAGATGTTGAAGACGTAAATATACAAATTACATTAGATGATGCACGACAAATTGACAGCAAACTTCAAGTTGGAGATAAGGCTTTAGTTGAGATTGTTCCTAAAAACTTTGGTAGAATTGCAGCAGGAACAGCTAAACAAGTAATTGTTCAAAAAATTAGAGAAGCATCAAGAAACTTTTTATTTGATGAATTTAATGAAAGAAAAGGTGAAATTGTTTCTGGATTAATTCAAAAGGCAGAAGGCGGAAGTGTTGTTTTAGATCTTGGTAAACTTGAGGGAATCATGCCTGTTAAAGAGCAAATACCAACAGAGACATATAGAGTAAATGATAAAATTAGAGCTTATGTTCTAAATGTAGAAAGAGGAATAAAAGGTGCTCCACAAGTTCTTGTTTCAAGAGCTCATCCTGATTTTGTTAGAAAATTATTTGAACTTGAAATTCCTGAAATTTATGAAGGAGTTATCGAAATCAAGAGTGTATCAAGAGATCCAGGAAATAGAAGCAAAGTAGCTGTATATTCTCCAAATGAAAATATTGATCCAGTTGGTTCTTGTGTAGGCCAAAAGGGAATTCGTATTCAAAATATTATAAATGAATTAAATGGAGAAAAGATTGATGTTATAGAGTGGTCAGAAGATCCATCAATATATATATCTGCAGCTTTACTTCCAGCACAAGTTATGGCAGTTGATATAAATGAAGAAGAAAAATTTGCACAAGTAATTGTTCCAAATGATCAATTATCACTTGCTATTGGTAAATCTGGTCAAAACGTAAGACTTGCAGCAAGACTTACAAATTGGAAAATAGACATAAAGAGCGAAGCTCAGTTTAGAGAGATGCTTGCAAAAAAGGCAGAAGAGGAGCAAGAAGAGGCTGTATCAGAGGAAAGTAGTGAAGTAGAAGAATAATATTAAAGCTACAAACTGAATACAATGAAAGGAAAGAGTGAGATTTGAAAAGTTTACCACAAAGAACGTGTATACGGTTGTAATACAAAGAAAAATAAAAATGAACTAATTAGAATAGTAAAGGATAAAGATGGAAACATTAGTATAGATAAGACAGGTAAGGCGAATGGAAGAGGAGCATACATATGTGATGATATAGAATGTTTGGAGAAAGCCATCAAATCTAAAAGAATAGAAAAATCTTTTGAAATGAAAATAGAAAGTAAAATTTACGAAGATTTAAGGGGTGCTATAATTGACAAATAATCAAAGAGTATGTGGACTAATTGGTTTGGCAACAAGAGCTGGAAAAACTACTTTTGGAACAGAAGCATGTATGTCTAGTATAGAAAAGAAAAAAACAAAGTTAATTATTGTTGCAGAAGATGCTTCAGATAGGACAAAACTAAACTTTGAGAAGGCATGCAGGCAAAAGCAAATAGAGTTTAAAGTTTATTTAAGTATAGAAGAAATAAGCAGAGGAGTAGGCAAACAAAATAAAGCTGTTGTTGGAATAAATGATGTAAATTTTTCAAACGAGATATTGAAAATAATTAATGGGGGTGAAGTTATTGGGTAAGATTAAAATACACGAAATAGCAAAGGAGATAGGCTTAGCCAGTAAGGAAGTAGTTGAAAGAGCACAAAGCTTGGGTATGAGTGTTACAAGTCATATGAGCAGTGTCGCTGAAGAAGATGCTAAAAAAATAAGAGAAAGTTTTGGAAAGATTGCAGAAAAAGTGCAAGATACAAAACAAAGCAAACCTGCTAAATCTAAAGGAGAAACACCTGTTATTATAAGAAGAGAAGTTATCATTTCAGAAGAGGAAAGAAAAAATGATGATAATCAAAAAAGAAATGAAAATAGCAAAAAAGGTGTTGGATTTGTAGAAAGAAATAACAGTAAAGACTATAATATTGTTTATAGAAATAAACAAACTAAGCCAATGACTGTTAATGAATTGTTTGGAATTAAGCCAAAAGAAGAGAAAAAGGTAGAAGAAAAACCTGTAGTTCAACCAAAAGAGGAAAAGGTTGAACCTAAAAAAGAAGAAGTTATCGAAGAGAAGAAAATTGAGGTAAAAATTGAAACGCCACAAGAAAAAATAGAAGTAGGGAAAGCAGAAAGAATTATGCAAAATAATACAAATAACATGAATAATAATCAAAATAAAAATTATATTCCTAGGGAAAGAAATAATTACAGAGATAATAGAAATATGGGCAATAATAATAGAAATAATTATAGGCAAAATAATAATAATGAAAATCGTGGTGGAAACGATAACAGAAATAATTTTAATAGAAACAATAATTATAGAAATAATCAAAATGGGGATAATAGAAACAATAATTACAGGAATAATCAAAATGGTAATAGAGGAAACTATCAAGGTCAAAGAGATAATAACAGAGGATCATTTAATAGAGGAAATAGACCACTTGATGAAAAGGGAATTGATAAAAACATTAAAAATATAATGACAACAGAGATTGTAGAAAAAGAGTTACAACGTGATTATTCAAGCAAGGTAATGGAAAAACAAAAAGCAAATAGCAAATATGATGATAACAAAAAGAAGGCAAATAAGAATAGAAAATCAAATAAATTTGAAGAATTTAATGATGGAAAATTAAAGGACTTAAAACAAGTAGATAAGCTTTCAAATATGTTTAATGAACAAGATGGTGGAATGTTTGAATATTACGATTTGACTACTGCAAGAGGTAAAAAGAACAAGAAAAAGGTACAAAAAAATGATGAAACAAGAAATAAACAAAAAATATTTGAATTAAAAGAAATTACTATTCCAGAGAATATTACTGTAAAAGATTTAGCAGCTGAAATGAAGAAAACAACAGCCGAAGTTATTAAAAAGTTATTTGGCTTTGGAATTATGGCTACAATAAACAATTCTATTGACTTTGATACTGCATATTTGGTTGCAAGTGAATTTGGAATTACAGCTAAGAAGAAAGAGGAAGTTAAGGAAGAAGATATCTTATTTGATGAGACAGAAGACAGAGAAGAAGACTTAAAACCAAGACCTCCAGTTGTAGTTGTTATGGGACACGTTGACCATGGTAAAACATCGCTTCTTGATGCAATTAGAAGTACAAATGTAATAGAAGGAGAAGCAGGAGGAATTACACAACACATTGGTGCATACATGGTTAATATAAATGGAAGAGAAATTACTTTCTTAGATACACCAGGACATGAGGCATTTACAAGCATGAGAGCAAGAGGTGCACAAATAACAGATATTGCTATTCTTGTTGTTGCAGCTGATGATGGAGTTATGCCACAAACAGTTGAAGCAATTAATCATGCTAAAGCAGCAGGTATTCCAATAATTGTTGCTGTAAACAAGATTGACTT
Organism: uncultured Clostridia bacterium; assembly: GCA_934101145.1. GTDB lineage: Bacteria > Bacillota > Clostridia > TANB77 > CAG-508 > CALXVA01. The sequence continues at coordinate 12,005 of CAKOPZ010000008.1, read as the reverse complement.
GCCAGGTGCAAATGTTGAAAAAATTAAGCAAGAATTAATGGAATATGAGCTTGTTCCAGAAGAATGGGGCGGAGATACAATATTTGTTCCAATTTCTGCAAAACAAAGAATCAACATTGAAAACTTGCTTGAAATGGTACTACTTGTAGCTGATATGAAAGAATTAAGAGCAAATCCAAACAAACAAGCTAAAGGAGCTATAATTGAGGCAAGACTTGATAAAGCTAAAGGTCCAATTGCATCTATGCTTATACAAAGGGGTACACTTGATGTTGGGGATACAATTGTTGTTGGTACATCTATTGGTAGAATTAGAGCTATGAAAAATGATAAAGGTCAAAAGATTAAGAAGGCTGGACCTTCTACACCAGTTGAAATTATGGGACTTACAAATGTACCAGAAGCTGGAGAGACATTTTATGAAGTAAAAGATGAAAAGATGGCAAAACATCTTGTTGAAAAACGTAAACGTCAAGAAAGAGAAAAGAGAGTTGCATCTGATAATCAAGTTACATTAAGTAATCTATTTGAAAAAATGGAAACAGAAAACTTAAAGCAACTTGGAATTATTGTTAAGGCTGATGTACAAGGTACTGCAGAAGCATTAAAACAATCTCTTGAAAAATTATCAAATGACGAAGTAAAGGTAAAAGTTATTCACTCTGGTGTTGGAGCTGTTAATGAATCTGATGTTCAACTTGCAAGAGCTGCAAAAGCTATTATCATTGCATTTGATGTAAGACCTAATATTGATGCTAAAGATTTGGCAGAAAAAGAAGCCGTAGAGATAAAACAATATTCTGTAATATATCAAGCACTAGAAGATGTAGAGGCTGCAATGAAGGGAATGCTTGATCCTGTATATGAAGAAAAAGTAATAGGAAATGCAGAGGTTAGACAAACATTTAGAGTTTCTAATGTTGGAACAATTGCAGGATGCTATGTACTTGATGGTAAAATAGAAAGAAATGCAGGAGTTAGAGTAATACGTGATAATGTAGTTATACATGAAGGTAAACTTGCATCACTAAAACGTTTCAAAGATGACGTAAAAGAAGTAACAAAAGGATTTGAATGTGGTATTCAAATAGAAAACTACAATGACTTAAAAGAACTTGATAATATTGAAGTTTTTGTTATGCAAGAAGTAAAAAAATAATAGAAAAGAGGAATTGATAAATGCCAAAAAATGAGGCAAGACTTAGCAGAGTTAATGAAGAGCTAAAAAAAGAGCTTAGTAGTGTAATTAGTTATGAGCTTAAAAATCCAAATGTAACAGGTATGATAAGTGTTACAAAGGTAAAGATTACACCAGATTTTAAATATGCAAAAGTATATGTTAGTATATTGAATTCTAAAAATGTGAATAAGACAATGGAGGGACTTAAGGAATCTGCAGGATTTATGAGAAGTAAACTTGCAAAAACAATTAATTTAAGAATTACTCCAGAGCTTGTATTTGAACTTGATGACTCTTTAGATTATGGAGAAAAGATAGACAAAATTTTAAAAGAATTGAAAAATGAAGAATAAAGGGAAGAAAATCCCTTTTTTCTCTAAAATAAAGGGATAACAAGGAGGAAAAATGAGTACATTAGATAACATATTGGAAGAAATAAAAAAAGCAAATAGTATTGTAATATTAACACACCAAAACCCAGATGGAGATGCAGTAGGTTCAGCATTTGCGATGTATCTTGCATTAAAGCAAATTGGTAAAAATGCTGATGTGATAATACCAGAGTATCCAAAAATATTTGGCTTTTTACCTGGTATGGAGAGTGTGAAACAAGAGTCTGATATAGAGAGATATGATTTAGCAATATCAGTAGATTGTTCTACAATAAAAATGCTAAATGGATTTGCAAATTATTTTGAGGATGCCAAAACAAAGATTTCTATTGATCATCATAGTACGAATACTATGTTTGGAGATATAAATTTTGTGAATCCAGATGCACCAGCATGTGCACAAATTTTAATTGGAATATTCTCACATTTTGGAATTGAGATTGATAAGGAAATTGGCACATGTATATTAACAGGTATTATAACAGATACAGGTGGATTCAAATATGCAGGAGTTACAGCTGAGACATTTGAATTTGTTGCATTTTTGCTAAATAGAGGAGTTAATGTTTCTAAAATATATAGAAGAGTATTGCAAATGAAGACAAAGCCAAATTTTGAACTTCATAGAATTGCAAATAATAGATTAGAATTTTTAGAGGATGGCAAAATAGCATATACATATATTACAATGGAAGATGAGCAGAGCGTAGGAGCAGAAAATGGAGACCATGAAGGAATTGTTGAAAATGGAAGAGATGTAGAAGGTGTAGAAGTATCTATTTTTGTACGTGAAACAGATGAAGGATTTAAGGTTTCACTTCGCTCAAATGAATATGTGAATGTTGCTGATGTTGCATTAATGTTTGGCGGTGGAGGACATCAAAGAGCTGCCGGAGTTCTTATGCAAGGAACAAGAGAACAAGTGAAGGAAAAACTTGTTTATCAGGTTAAATCACAAATTCAATAAAATTTATATGAACCAATAATGCAAGATGATTTGTCATCTTGCATATATTATAGGAGTAAAAGAAATGCTAGATGGAATAATTATTTTAAATAAGCAAAAAGGTTGTACTTCACATGATGTTGTGACAAAAACAAAAAGGTTGCTAAAAGAAAAAGTGGGCCACACAGGTACACTTGATCCCAATGCAACAGGAGTTCTTCCTCTTTTAGTAGGGCAAGGAACAAAGCTTTCTGCATATCTTATAGAACATGATAAGGAATATATTGCAACACTTAAGCTAGGAGAAAAAAGAGACACTGCAGATAGTGAAGGTGCTACCATAGAGAAAAGGCAAATAGATTATAATGTACTTCAAAAAGAAAAGGTGGAGCAAGTGTTAAAATCTTTTATAGGAAAGCAAGAACAAATTCCTCCGATGTATTCTGCAATTAAGATAGATGGTAAGAAATTATATGAATATGCAAGAAAAAATGAAAGTGTTAAGCTTAAGCCGAGAAATATAGAGATCTATCAAATGGATTTGATAGATATTATAAAAGATACAATTGTATTTAAAGTGCAATGTTCAAAAGGTACATATATAAGAAGCTTATGTGAAGATATTGCAGAAAAATTAGATACTGTTGGATATATGAAAGAACTTAAAAGAACCAAAGTTGGAAAGTTTGATATAAATGATAGTATAACAACAGAGGAACTTGAGCAAAATATGGAAAACAGTGAATTTATTAATGAACATTTTATAACAATAGAAAATTATTTTGAGGATAAACAATCTATTCAATTAAATGAAAGAAAGTTATCACTATTTTTAAATGGGGTAAAACTTACATATGATCTAACTGATGATATGTATAAAATATATGATAATAATAATAAATTTGTTGGAATTGGTAGTGTAAAAAATAATTTATTAAAAAGAGAAATAATAGTTGAAAATTAAAAAGGTTTGTGATAATATATAGACAATATTTAATTAAATTTATTCCCTGCGTGGTACGTGTAGACTGGAATTTTAGAACCAACATATAGATTAAAGGGAGTCCGCCTTTAGGTGTGGCGTGTATGCTTGTATTTATATAAGAAACCCAGAAGCATCTAACAAGACACCCACCTGTGAAAACAGGCTCTTAAAATTTCATTCATCTTACGGCCAAGGCGGGGATTTTTTTGGTACCTTTTGAGTCTGCTTAAAAAGTACAACTTTATTTTATAGAATAAGGAGAAATTATAGTGAGCACAATAAAAGAATTGTTAAGTAAAGGAATAATGCTATTAGAAGAAAACAATATTGAAGATGGCATAATAAAAGCAAAAAGATTGATTCAATATGTACTAAAAAAAACAGTGAGCCAAATAATATTTGATATGGATGATAGTGTAAAGAAATGCGAGGAAACTCAATACTTAGAATATATTAATCAAATAATCAAAGGGAAGCCACTACAATATATTACACATGAGCAGGAATTTATGGGATTTAAATTTTATGTTAATGAAAATGTTCTTATCCCTCAACCTGATACAGAAACATTAGTTGAGAGGACAATTGAGATTGTAAAAGATGCGCAATCTACTACAGAAAATATTGATGTTTTAGATATGTGTACAGGAAGCGGAGCTATTGCTGTATCTATTGCAAAATTGTGTAAAAACATTAAGATTTGTGCATTAGATATTAGTGATGATGCACTTGAAATTGCAAAAAAGAATGCTTTTGAAAATGAAGCTAATGTTGAAATTTTTAAGTCTGATATGTTTGAAAATATTTCTCAAAATGCAAAATTTGATTTAATTGTTTCGAATCCCCCATATATCAAAGAAACTGTAATAAGTACTCTTTCAAAAGATGTTCAAAACGAGCCACATATTGCACTTAGTGGAGGAAAAGATGGACTTGATTTTTATAGAATAATTGCAAATAATGCATATAAGTATCTAAAATATCAAGGAAAGGTGCTTGTTGAGATAGGATATGATCAAGCAGAAAGTGTAGAAGAATTATTTGAACAAACACATCAATATGATAAAATAAGATGCATAAAAGATTTATCTGGAAATGATAGAGTAATAGAAATATCTTTTTAAAGGAGGCAAGCCATGTCTTTTTCACAAGATGTAAAACAGGAATTAAGCAAAATAAGTAATTTAGCAAATAAAGATTTAGTTAAGATTGAATTTGCTGGATATTGCAAAACAAATAATGTGTATTTATCAGATAATATGCTTAGGTTTTCAACCGAAAATGAATACAATATAAACCGATTTGCTAAACTTCTTAATAATATAGAAAACCATAATTATCAAATTGAAATGCAGGGCAAAAATTATGTTATTACTACAAAGAATAAAAATATATTAAGACTTGCAACTATTAAAGATTTAGAAATTGATGGAGAGATTCAGGAAAAGGCGTATATTAGAGGATGTTTTTTAGGAAGCGGTTCAATTAACAATCCTGAGAATAAATATCATATTGAAGTGATATTTAAACAGAAGCAAGATGCACAAAGTGTTGTAAATATGCTAAAAAAATATAGTATTAATTTTAAGATATTGGAAAAGGAAAATAGTACATCCATTTATTCTAAAGATGGGGAAGAAATATCTAAATTTTTAGCTTTTATTGGAGCAAATAATGCCGTATTAAAATTTGAAGATATTCGCGTTTATCGTGATATGAGAAATAATGTAAACCGTATAGTGAATTGTGAAACAGCAAATTTAAGCAAAACAGTTACTGCAGCATTGAAGCAAATTGATGCAATAAATGTGATTAAGTCAAATGGAAAATTTAATTCTCTTTCTGACAGTTTAAAGGAAATTGCTGAGCTTAGAATAAAATATCCTGAGGCTTCTCTTACTGAACTTGGAGAAAAAACAAATCCAAAAATAGGAAAGTCGGGTGTAAATCATAGATTGAAAGCAATAATGAAACTAGCAGAAGAATAGATGGAAGGAAATGAAGTAATATGAATACTAAAAATGTTGGAATGTATATACATATACCTTTTTGTAAGCACAAATGTAAATATTGCGATTTTAAATCATATGCAGGCAAAGAGAATAAGATAAAGGAATATATAAAATGGCTTAAATATGAAATTGCTGAAGTTGGTATTGGAAATAGAATGGACTTTGAAAATGGTCAGGATAAGCTTGCTATTATTGATACAATATATATTGGAGGTGGAACTCCATCTTTAATTGAAAGTAGTTACATAAAAGAAATTTTGCAAACAGTTAGAGCAAATTTTACTGTAAAAAATGATGCAGAGATTACAATTGAAATTAATCCTGGAACGGTAGATGAAAATAAGCTTAGGGATTATATGGAAAGCGGAATAAATCGTTTAAGTATTGGACTTCAAAGTACAAATAATGATTTGCTAAAATCTATAGGAAGAATTCATACATATAGTGAATTTGAAGAAGTAATTCAAGGTGCGAGAAAAATAGGATTTAATAATATAAATGCTGATTTAATGATTGGACTTCCAAATCAAACATTACAAGATGTAAAAGAAAGTTTGAAAAAATTGATTTCATATAATCTTGAACATATTTCTGTATATTCGTTGATTGTTGAAGAAGGAACAACAATGTTTGAAGATGTGGAGAACAAGAAGGTTATGCTTCCACCAGATGAACTTGAAAGAGAAATGTATTGGACCGTTAAAAAGATATTAGAACAAAATGGATATAAACATTATGAAATATCAAATTTTGCAAAACCGGGTTTGGAATCAAAACACAATATGCACTGCTGGGAACAGAATGAATATATTGGAATGGGCGTGGCAGCACACTCATATACAAATGATACAAGATATTCAAATATTGATACAATTGAAGGATATATAGAAAATTACAAAAATGGTAAACAAGTAGAAAATTTTGTATTCCATGAAAAACAGGATAAATCAAGTAAAATGAATGAATATATGATTTTGGGATTAAGACAAATTGATGGGGTAGAGATACAAAAGTTTAAAGCAAAATTTGGAGAAAATCCAATTTATGTATATCATAAGGAGCTTGAAAAATTAGTTAGTGAAGACTTGCTTGAAATAGATGGAGACATAATAAAATTAACAAACAAGGGACTTGATTTAGCAAATTTAGTATGGGAAGAATTTGTATAGAAAAAAGCATAGTAGTCATGTGTACACATGACTACTATGCTTTTTATTACTATATAATGGTTTATGAAAGCGGAATCAATATAATATTTCAAGGAAACGCGCAGCGACCAAACGAAGCCGAAGGCTGAGTGCGATTCGAGCAGCCGTCCATCTTTTGGATTGGCTGCGAACGGCAAGTTTCTAAGAAATATTATATTGATTCCGCTAATAAAGTTTAATTCTGTAACTATTATTTGAGTAGTTTGTCTGCTTGATCTTGTGTTAAATAGCCATATTCAACCATATCAGAAATGACTTTTTTTTGTCTGCTTCTTGTAAGTTTTGGATTTGCACTAGGGTTATACACCGATGGAGCATTTGGAATTCCAGCCATCATTGTGCAATCATAAAGAGTCATTTGTGAAGGTTCAATATTTAGGTAGCCATTGCAGGCTTCTTTTATTCCATAATATCCATCTCCAAAATAGATGGTGTTTACATACAATTCTAAAATTTTATCTTTTGAATAATTTTTTTCTAAGTCAAATGCTGCAAATATTTCTGCAGATTTTCTTGTTAGTGCATCATTTTCTGAAATAAAGAAGATGTTCTTTGCAACTTGTTGTGTTATTGTACTTCCGCCTTCACGAAGTTCAAAGTTTGTTACATTAATCCAAATAGCTCGTCCAATTGCGATTAAATCAATTGCACCGTGTTTTTTAAAACGGTGATCTTCAACTGCAATTATCGCATTTTTGTAGTCATCTGGAAGGTCCTCTAATTTAACATAATTTTTGTTACTTTCAATTTCAGCAATTGTGTCTTGTAGACTCATCTTACTAATTTTTTCATCATACATTTTTTTACCATTAAGAGCAACTACACTAAAAATAATTATAATTGCAATTAATAGTAAAAAAATTAGTTTTTTTATCAATTTCATTTTATCACCTATTCAATCCTCTCCTATAAATGATATTATAATATAGATTTGTAAGAAAAGCGATTGATTTAATCTTAATAAATTATGAATAAAATATTAAGAATGTTATTTTACAAGCATTGGACCAATTTCTGTAACAGTTCCAGCACCTAGAGTTAAAACGATATCGCCTGTGTTTGCATTTTCTTTTACAAATGTAACAATATCACTAAATTCTGGAATATATATAGCATGTTTTCCAAGCGTATTTATTTTATTAACCAAGTCTTTTGAAGAAATGTTATATGTATTTGTCTCACGTGCTGCATAAATATCTGTTACAATAACATGATCAAAATTTAACAATGCTGTTGCAAAAGCATCTAATAGATTTTTTGTTCTACTATAAGTATGTGGTTGGAAAATAACCCATGATTCGTTATATTTTTTCTGTTTTAATGCACTAGCTGTTGCAAGTATTTCTGTTGGATGATGTCCATAGTCATCAAAAACATTTACTCCATTAAAGCTTCCTTTAAATTCAAATCTCCTGTGTGCACCTGTATATTTGTGAAGTGCATTTTTTATATCTTCTCTGTCAAGACCATATTCATTACATACTGCAATACATGCAAGAGCATTTAAAACATTGTGTTTGCCAGGAATAGACAAAGAAATTGTTTTAAAGAAATTGTTGTTATAATATACATCAAAAGTAGGGAAGCCACTATCATTAAATACAATGTTTCTTGCAACAAAATTTGCGTTTTGGCTTTCAATTGCATATGTTACAGATTTGGCTTCTGTATTTTTTACTATTGTTCTACAATGTTCATCATCCCAGTTTATAACAAGAAGCCCATCTTTTGGTAGTAATTTTACATAATTTCCAAATGATTTTACTATGTTTTCTAATGTACCAAAGTAATCAAGATGATCATTATCAATATTTAATATAACCTCTGTTTTTGGAAACAATTTTAAATAGCTTTCTACATATTCGCAAGCTTCTATAATAAAATATTCACTATTTCCAACCCTATAGTTCCCGTCTATTGAATTTAGGTATGCACCAACTTGAATAGATGGATCTTTACATGCTTCTAAAAAGCACATAGAAATCATAGAAGTTGTTGTAGTTTTTCCATGTGTTCCAGAAACACAAATTGTGTTACGAAATGCTTTGGTTAGTTTACCTAAGAATGTACCACGTTCGATAACTGGAATATTTAATTCTTTTGCTCTTTTTAATTCTATATCTTCTTTACTTATAGCTGCAGTATAAACTACCAAATCTGATTTTTCAAGATTTTCTAGGTCATGACCTATTGTAACAGGAATATGATTTTGAATTAGTTTTTTTGTGTTTTCAGAAGAATGAGCATCAGAGCCTGTAACGATAAATCCCCAATTTTTTAGGATTTCAGCAATTCCGCTCATGCTAACTCCACCAATTCCTATCATATGTATATGTTTGTATTGTTTTAATTCTTCAATATGTGCCATTTTAAACATCCTTATAAATATAAATTTAGGTTTTTAGAGGTTATACCTATAAACCAATTTTTCTTTATGCATTATATACTTTTTATGCAAAATATTCAATACTTTGTGGTAATAATGTATTCATAAAATGGATAAAATGTGAGGAAAAAGAAAAATGGTAAAAATGTAAAAAATAAGAAGGAAAAAAAATATTTTTGACGAATAAAATAAGTGTACATAGGATAATGATAACAAATTGTACAAAATATTTAAAACTTTGGAAGGCGGTGCGCAAAATGCAAATAACAGATGTACGTTTAAGAAAAGTAAATTCAGAGAACAGAATGAAAGCTGTTGCTTCTGTAACATTCGATAATGAGTTCGTAGTACACGATATCAAAGTTATCGAAAGTCAAGATGGATTATTTATTGCTATGCCAAGCAGAAAAACTCCAAACGGAGAATTTAAGGATATAGCTCATCCAATTAATCCAGAAACAAGGGAGAAAATTCAAAAAGCTATATTAGAAGCTTATGAAGCTCCAGAAGCTGAAGCAGAATCAGCAGAATAATAAATATAAAATTAATTTTTAAGAGTTCTTGTTTTAAGAACTCTTTTTTCTGATATATAGAATTTGAAAGAAAAACCGCTTGCTTAATTTAAGCAAGCGGTTGCTGTTATTGTAGAATTATTCAAAATTCAGAGAAGAATTCTCAATTACAGTGAAAAAAGAGTTGATGGCGAGCTGAGCAGCGCTGCCTTCCTTTGCCGTAATAGTAACAACAATTAAGGATTTTATGTCACTGCCGTAGATCTTTTTTGCGTCCTGTTCCAGGTCTTCAACGAGATTAATGCAAATTTCGCATCCGCCTCTGCCGAGAAGAGACATGGAACTGTTCAGTTTGGACATAAAGATCGAAATGTCCTTTGAGAGCTTCTTGCGTGCTGTGTCAGAGAGTTTGGTATCTTCTTTGATGGGGGTGAATACAGTATGGTACTTGTTTTCACCTTCACGATAGTAGAAGTTTACTGTTCCATTGGATTTGCAAAACTCTCCCATCAGAGAACCAGTAGCTACAGGTTTCTCTACCATATGTAGAAAAGACCGAACTCTGCGTCCGAGGTCAACATAGACAGGAAGTTCAAGAGTATGAATTTCATTTGCCATGTTATTACTCCTTTTCTAAAAATATATATTTGCATAAAAGCATAACCTTATTATACCATAATTATAAGCATATTACAAGTTTATATAAATAAAAATGGAAAAAATAACCAATAATTATATGGATGATAAGTTTTTTGTTGTAAAAGTAGAAAAAATAACCAAAACTATTGACGAAAAGGAATAAGTATTATATAATAATAAAGCATGAGTTTGGCGATGAAGTAAGATGTGGCTACACGAAGGTGTTAAAACCTTTGATGGAGGGAACTCTTATGGAGTATGTCGTGGCTAAGACCAAGGCGGTAAGTTTAAAAACAATAAGCACTTATCCCAAGATTATCATGCGAGACTTGGGTTTTTATATTGGTAAAAAGAGATACACCAGGGTGCGTTTATAACTTCCGACCGAAAAAATATTTTAAGGAGGGAATTTTCAATGGCAACAAAGAAAGAAAATGCGGTAACAAGTGAAAAAATCAGAATAAGATTAAAGGCTTATGATCATGTTGTTTTAGAACAGTCTGCTGAGAAAATAGTAGATACTGCTAAAAAAACAGGAGCAAAGGTATCTGGTCCTATTCCATTACCAACACAAAAAGAAGTTATAACAATTTTACGTTCTCCACATAAACACAAAGATTCAAGAGAACAATTTGAAATGAGAACACATAAAAGAGTTATCGATATTCTTTATCCAACACAAAAAACAGTTGACAATCTAATGAAGATTGATTTACCAGCTGGTGTTGATATAGAAATCAAATTATAATTTATAATGATTAATTAAAACAAATTTAAAACCAAGCTGGTAAAACATCAGCCAATAGTTAGGAGGAAAAGAAACAATGAAAAAAGGATTAATCGGTAAAAAAGTTGGAATGACACAAATATTTGACGAAGCAGGTAAAGTTATTCCAGTTACAGCTATAGAAGCTGGACCTTGTGTAGTAGCACAAGTTAAAACAGAAGAAACAGATGGATACACAGCAATCCAATTAGGATTTGGAGATGTAAAAGAAAGTAAGTTAAATAGACCTGAAAAAGGTCACTTCTCAAAAGTAAATGTTACACCTAAAAAACATTTAAGAGAATTTAGAGTAGATTCAGTTGAAGAAGTAAAAGTTGGAGATGAATTAAAAGCTGATGTTTTTGCAGCAGGAGACAAAATTGATATCCAAGGTACTTCAAAGGGTAAAGGTTTCCAAGGTGTTATTAAACGTCATGGACAATCTAGAGGACCTATGGGACATGGTTCTATGTATCACAGAAGACCAGGTTCAATGGGACCAACATCAACACCAGGAAGAGTATTTAAAGGTAAAAAATTACCTGGACATATGGGTGTTCAAACAGTTACAATCCAAAATCTAGAGGTTGTTAAAGTTGATTTAGATAAAAATGTTATATTAGTAAAAGGTAGTGTGCCAGGAGCTAAAGGTGCAATACTTAAATTAAAAACAAGCGTAAAAGCATAATTAAAGAAGGAGGAGAAACGAAATGCCTAAAATGGACGTATATGATGTAGAAGGTAAAAAAGTTAGCACAGTTGACTTGAAAGAAGAAATTTTTGGTATTGAACCAAATGAAGCTGTAGTACATAGCGTATTAGTTAACTTTTTGGCTAACCAAAGACAAGGTACACAAAACACTAAAACAAGAGCAGAAGTTCGTGGTGGTGGTAGAAAACCTTGGAGACAAAAAGGAACAGGTAGAGCTAGACAAGGAAGTATAAGAGCTCCACAATGGATTAAAGGTGGTATTGCTTT
>CAKOPZ010000007.1 GCA_934101145.1 uncultured Clostridia bacterium | reverse complement strand
AGCACTGCATTTATACTTACTGTTGCAAGTATTATTAATACCATAATAGTTACAACTAACGCAATTAGCGTTATACCCTTTTCTTTCTTGTTTATCATTTCTTTCATTATAATAATTTTCTCCTTCCTACTTTTGTTTTAATTTTCTTTTTGTTCTCTTATGTTATAAATTCTTCTTTGTTTATCACCTCTTTCAGTTAAAATACACACAAATTAAATCTCCACAAACACGCAAAAAAAGACAGTAAACAAACTATTTTACAATTGCTTTAACCCCAAAAACTTTCCAGTCTTCTTGTTTATTACAATCTGTTTGTTTTCTGTCTTTTTCTCTATCACAAATAGAGGCTTCCTTGCCCCTATTTTCTTCTATATTTATTTTACTAAACTGTGGCTCTCTCTCTCTCTCTCTCTCTTACAGCCTCAACGGTTTCACTTTTCATTTCTTTTGTGTGCTCCTTTTGTTTTATTTTACTTCTTCATTTTATCATTTGATATATATTAATTGCAATACCTTTATTATATATTTTTCAAAGAACTGTATATTCGTCAATGATACAAAACAAATTCTTATTATATATTTTTTATTGTATGATATAAAATTTGTAGACACGTTGAATAAAATATTTTATAATAAAATAACCTTTCTCTAGAAGGTAGAAAGGCGGTGAGATTTGTACAAATGAAAAAAATCATCAAGTTACTTGCATTGATTTTCATTCTTTTAATTTTGAAAGAATTTGAAGATTAATCACAAAAAATCCCTAGACTTGCTCTCTAGGGATTTTTTTCGTGTTCATTATACAAATGAAATCATCAAATTATTGCTTATAAGCTATATTAATTATAATATAAAAATATATCATAGTCAATACTATTATTATTATATTCTTTTTTATTCAAAATATTAATAATTATATCTATTTCTCCCAAAAAGCTCTATATCCTCTATAAGCTTCATATAAATCAAATTTACTTGTAACCTCATATGGAGCATGCATTGAAAGAACTGGAACACCACAATCAATAACATCTATTCCTTTGTTTGCAAGAATATATGCAATTGTGCCTCCACCACCAATATCAACTTTTCCAAGCTCACCTATTTGGTATCTAATATCATTTGACTCAAAAATATTTCTTATTTCAGCAACAAATTCAGCATTTGCATCAGAAGCACCTGACTTTCCTCTTGCTCCTGTATATTTATTTAAACCAATTCCTCTTCCAAGATGTGATGCATTATATTTTTCTGAAACACTTGCATATATTGGATCAACACCTGCATCAACATCTGCAGAAAGCATTTTTGAATTACAAAATACTTTATCAAGTAGATTTGGTCTATTTACACCAAGTTTATTTAACAATTCTGATACAAATGTATCAAATACATGTGATTCCATTCCTGTATTTCCCATACTTCCGATCTCCTCTTTATCAGAAATAATGCATACAGCAGTTCTTGTTGGAGTTTTTTTCATGTCAACTAAAGCCGTAAGCTCTGTATATACACATATTTTATCATCTTGTCCATAACCTGCAACCATACTATTGTCAAATCCTAAACTTCTGCATTTCATAGCAGGTACAATTTCAAGCTCTGAACTTAAAAAGTCCACTTCAGTAATTCCATATTTTTGATTTAATATATTTAAAATATTTAATTTGACTTGTTCAGCACCTTCACTGCTATATGGAATGCTTCCAATTAAAAGATTTAAGTCCTCTCCAGAAACACCATCTTTTAATTTTCTTTCCATTTGCTCTTGTGCTAAATGAGGCAATAAATCTGTTATAGTAAATATAGGATCATTTTCATCTTCTCCAATATTTATAGTTATTTTTTCACCATCTTTTTTAACTATTACTCCATGCAAGCTAAGTGGTATTGTAGTCCATTGATATTTCTTTATTCCACCATAATAGTGTGTTTTAAAATATGCAAAACCACCATCTTCATATAATGGATTTGGTTTCAAATCAAGTCTTGGAGAATCAGCATGTGCACCAATAATGTTTATACCATTTTCAATATTTTCCTCACCAATAACTGCAAGATACATACTTTTTTCTCTATTAATATAGTAAATTTTGTCTCCTGCTTTTAATTTATCAAATTCCTTTATATCTCTAAATCCATTTGCTTCTGCTATTTTTTTGCTTGATTGTATAATCTCTCTTTCTGTTTTAGACTTATTCATAAAGTCCATATATCCTTTTGCATAATCGAAAATAGTCTTTCTGTCTTCCTCAGATTTAGTATTCCAACCATTTTCTTTTTTATTAAATAGTTTTTCTGTAAGCATTTCTCTTTCTGTTTTTTCACTCATAAAATCACTCCTCCTATCTTTCGATATTATATATTTTTTGCATATATTTTTCAATATTCTATCCCAATTTAATTTGATTTATTCTTTTACAATATTTTTATTTTTTACTAATTTTATATAACATGAATATTTATTTTCCATTTTTAGTATATTGTAATAATATTTTTATTTACAAAATCATATTTTTGTAGTTTAATATATATAAATTTAATAGAAGGGATGGTTATTATGGAAGGACAAAATCAAAACCAAAATGAAACAGTAAACACAGCAGATAAACTAAAAAAAGAAGCTGTTGATACAGCAAAAGAAGTAAAAGAAGCAGTAAATAATACAGACATTAAGCAAGATGTAAACAAAACAAAAGGATTTTTATCAGGCTTATTTAAAAATCCAATTAAAGAAATTGAAACTGTTGCAAATTCTTCTAAAAATGAATTTTTAAAAATTGCTATGATAATCTTTGTAGTATGGCTAGTTGCAATTTTTATTAACTCTGTTATAGATGTATTCCAATCATATTCATTAGTTTCAAATATGTATACTAACTTTGGAACATTCTTTAGAACATCAGTTAGAAATGTTTCTTCAGTTATAAAATCAGTAATTACACCTATAATTTCACTTGCTGTTCTTTCTGGTATAGTATATATTATGCAAAAAGGAAATAACAAAAAATCATTTATTCAAACACTATCTGCAATAATAATTGCTAAAATACCAGTTGTAGCTGCAATAATTGTTGGATTACTTGGAAATATTAATCAATTCTACAAGTTAACAAATCAATTTTCAGGTTTCTGCAATATTATTTCTACAATACTTGTTTACTTTACAGTAAAAGCATTGTATGGCCAAACAGATGATAACAGCTTTATTAAAAAATTTGCTATAATAATAGGAATTTTCTATATTGCAAGATTTATTCTTACATTTTTAGGCCTATATATTTAACATATAGATAAATTACAGGAAACTAATTCCTGTAATTTATTTTTTCAAAAGAGGTATTATTATGAGTAAAAAAAATAACAAAAGAATTAAATTATGGCAAGAACTAATTTCAATATTAGCAGTAATATTAATTACAATTTTAGGATATGTAAATGCTAACCCTGCAGTCACAAATACTACAAATGAATTATCATCTGCAACATCAAATTCAATAATTGATTTATCATCAATTCCAGAGTATTCATCTAGTCCATATGTAGAAATAAACAACAATATACCATATTTTACAGAAAGTGACTATACTACAGAAGCTTTTGAAAAATATAGTGATTGGGTAGATGGACGAAGTGGTGTAGCTTTTGCAAATATTTGCAAAGAAACAATGCCAAAATCAGGTGAAAAGCGTGGAGATATCTCAAGTGTAAAAAATCTTTCTGGATGGGTTCAAAAAAAATATGATAATCTAATTAAAGATAAGTATTTATATAACCGTTGTCATTTAATTGGTTGGCAACTTTCAGCAGAAAATGCCAATGAGAAAAATCTAATCACAGGGACAAGATATTTAAACACAGAAGGAATGTTGCCATTTGAAAATATGGTTGCAGAATATATCAAATCAACAAGAAACAAACATGTTCTTTATAGAGTAACACCTATATTTGAAGGAAGTAACAGACTTGCAAGTGGTGTTGAAATGGAAGCTCTTTCTGTTGAAGACAAAGGAAAAAGTATTTGCTTTAATGTATATTGCTACAATGTTCAACCAAGAATTGTAATAGATTATGCAACTGGAAATAGTCATGCAAAATAGCTTACATGTATTGTAATTTTTTGGAAAATATTATATAATCACTCCTAGTTTAGTTCTTACTGCTATTAATCTTTAGCAGTCTTCCACACAAGCAAAAAGGAGTGATTATTTATTGAGTTTAGATATAGTAAATAATATTTTAAATGGTCTAAAGGAGAGCGATTTTATGAATAATTTTTTAAATGAATTATCTAATTATTTGAAAAATAATATAAATCATAATAATGGTCAAGTTCCTCTACTTAACCATATTTTATCTGATAATAAATTAACTACTGCAAATGAAAATTGTTTAAGAGATAAATTTGATAAAACATTAATACAATTTGCTAAGGATAATTTTAAAAATGATACAATGTATTTTGTTCAAGATAATAAAAAATCTTACTGGTCAAATAATTCTAAACAGTATGATAATGATATTTATACTGTATTAAAAATACACGAAGATGAAATTGAAGAAATTGATATTAATAAAAATGATATTGATGTAGAAATTTCTGTAAATGATATTTTTTCAATAATAAATGACAAGTATATTGTTGAAAATAGTTTAACACAGGACTTTAAGGATACTATAAATGCTGTAACGGCCGAAATCATCAACAATCAAAATAAAGAGCTGTCAAATTACAGAAAAGATGGGCATTTATATATGGTTTCTGAAGAAGTTAAAAATAATCGTTTTTTAATTGATTTAACAGATAATTCAGGCTTTGAATTTGAAGAAGTTGATATTCCTGAAGAATTACTATCTAAAGCAACAGAAGGTATGGTATTAAAATATTCAAACGGAACTTATGAATATTTTTCTGATGATGGCTTTGAAAGATTAGAAAAAACAACTAATTTAGAGTAGGAAGAATTTATTTTCCTACTCTATAATACTGCACCTAGCACTAATATTCCAATATTATTTTTGTAAATTTGGCCAAACTGAGAAATTGGTAGTGGGTTCTCTCCCCAGCCAGCTTCAATTGTATAACCAGGTCTGTTATATTCACTTATAAACCAATCTTTAAAACCTGCATTTGCAGACTCAGGTGGCGTTGTCTCTAAACTATATCCACTTACCCTAGCAAATTCGTTTCCTATAAATTCTGCTCCTGGTTGTATGTAATTCGCAAATCTCCAATAAATTACTTCCCCTTGAGTATGATATGCAAGTATTAATCTAAAAATATGTTTTATTGCAAAATCATATATAGCTATAGCCTCTGGTTCTGTCAAAGGTCCTGTACCTACAAAATCTCTTGGTCCAGGTTTTGTATATCCTTGTTCAAATTTAATTTCTTTTGCCCTCTCCCACCTTGCAGGAAATTGCAAATTTAAATCCACACCTGTGAGTTTAAAAAATTTCCACTTGTCAAGAAAAAAGGTTGTATTCCTATGCTTTTAGCTAATTAGGGAATTTGACAGTCCCCAAGTAGGGGTGTATAATATTTTGGTTATAGAAATATTTGATGAATGTTATAAATTTTTGAAAGAGGAAAAATAATGGAAAGATATGAAGAAATAGAAAAAAGCATAACTACAGTTTATAGAAAAAAAATCTGGAGTAAATTTATAAAAGGAATAAAAGAATTTGACATGGTGCAAGAAGGGGATAAAATTGCAGTATGTATTTCTGGTGGAAAAGATTCAATGTTACTTGCCAAATGTATGCAAGAATTAAAAAAGCATAGACAAGTTAATTTTGACCTTGTGTTTTTAGTAATGGATCCAGGCTATAACCCAATAAATAGGCAAAAAATTATAAATAATGCTAAATTACTAAATATTCCAATAACAATATTTGAAAGCAATATTTTTAAAGCAGTTGAAAAAATAGATGACCATCCATGTTATATTTGTGCAAGAATGCGTAGAGGTTATTTATACAGAAAAGCACAAGAGTTAGGATGTAACAAAATTGCACTAGGCCATCATTTTGATGATGTTATAGAAACAATATTAATGGGAATGCTTTATGGAGCTCAAATGCAAACTATGATGCCAAAATTACATAGTACATTTCATGAAGGAATGCAACTTATAAGACCACTATACTATGTTAAAGAAGCCGATATTATAAGATGGAAAGAAAGAAATGATTTGCATTTTATACAATGTGCTTGTCCTTTTACTGAGCACTATACTATGTGTGATAATAGTGACGGAAGATCAAAAAGAGAAGAAATGAAAAAATTAATAAAACAATTAAGAAGTGTTTATGACAAAGTTGATATGAATATTTATAACAGTACAAAAAATGTTAATTTAAACACAATCATTTCTTATGTAAAAGATGGAGAAACACATCATTTTATGGATGATTACGATAAAAAGACTGAAAAGTAATTAAATAGAATTATATAAGCATATGGAATTTAACCATATGTTTATTTTTTGTAAAAATTTTATTAAAGCATCAAAGCATATCTGTTTTTTAAGTGTCATATTGAATCATTTTCTTTAATATTCTGTAGTAGTACGAAAGGATATAAATAAGTATGAAAAAAGATAAAAGCAACACCAAAGACAATAAGTTAGAGCTTAACACATATTGCATCTTTTCAGAAGATAAACAGAATATAGAAGAAACAATAGGATTAATTTTTAAAGATTATTTAGAAAGTATAAAAGTAAAAAAGTAATTTATTTGTCGATGATTACGGATTGGAGGCCAGATGCTGGATTTAACAAATCAAAATTTTAAAGTACGGAATATATATAAGACTTTCTAGAGAAGATGGCGACAAGCAAGAAAGTGAAAGTATCAGTAATCAAAGAAATATTTTACAAAGATATGTAAAGGAAAACAATTTAAACTTTATAAAAGAGTATGTTGATGATGGCATAAGTGGTACAACTTTTGATAGACCTGGTTTTTGCAAAATGCTACAAGATATTGAAAATCAAAACATTAATATGGTTATAACAAAAGATTTGTCAAGACTTGGAAGAGATTATATTAAAACTGGTTTTTACATAGAAGATTATTTTCCCAAAAATAATGTTAGATATGTTGCAATAACAGATGGAATAGATACATATATAGATAGTACAAATAATGATATAACACCATTTAAAGCAATTATGAATGATATGTATGCTAAAGATATTTCAAAGAAAATTAGAAGTGTATACAAGGAAAAACAAAAAAGTGGAGAATATTTGTGTAGTATCCCAGCTTATGGTTATAAAAAGCATTTAGCAATAAAAAACAAATTAATAATAGATGATCAAGTACGAGCTATTGTAGAAAAAATTTTTGATATGTATGCAAATGGGCATGGAACTGTAGATATAGCAAAATATTTAAATTCAAATCAAATACTATCTCCAACAGGTTATAGAAAAACAGGAATTGTACAAGATAAAAACAAAACAGGGTATAACTGGAATGAGGTAACACTATGTAATATTCTTAAAAACGAAGTCTATATTGGAAATACAGTGCAAAATAAAAAATCAGTTATATCATATAAAGTTAAGAAAATTAAAATAGTAGAAAAAGAAAATCAAATAAGGGTCAATAATACACATGAACCTATCATAGATAGAGATGTATTTGAAAAGGTACAATGTATCATTGAAAAAAAAGGAACCAATAGCAAACTAAAATATGATTATTTACTACGAGGATTGATTTATTGTTATCATTGCAAAAGGAAGCTTCAAATAGTTCTTAAAAAAAATGCTAAATTAAATGCTAAATCACATCCATATATTACCTGTAGTAATGCAAAAAAACATGGATGCTATCCGCTAAATATAAATTATGAAAAGTTTGAAAAGCACATTATTTATATTGTAAAAAAAATATGTCAAATATATGAAAACAAAAACATTTTTTATTCAATTTACGAAAAATATCAAAATAAAACACTTAATATTGAAGAAGAATATACAAAAAAATTAGAGAAAATTAAACAAACAATAGCAGATATAAATAGCAATTTAGACAAGATGTATATTGATAAATTAAAGGGAATTTTGCAAGAAGAAGATTATATTAGAGTATCACAAAAACTAAGTTTAGAAAGAGTAAAATTGAATCAGCAAAAACAAGAATTAGAAAAAAAAATAATTACTGAACAAGATACAATTGAAACCGAGAAATGCGAGGAAAAGAAAGAAAACTTAGACAAATTAATAGATGATTTTTTGAAATTTGAGAAAATAGATAAAATATTTTTATACAGATTGATAAACAAAATTGAAATTGATAAGGACAAAAATGTATACATATATTTTAACTTTTCAAAATTAAATTCTATGACTGAAAATTTAGACAAATTCATCAAAATTGAAGAAATTTTAAAAGAAAAATATAGAACTGATTAAAAAGAAGAATAGATTGTTGAAAAAATTATAAAATAATGATAAAATTATGATAGTAAAAAGTAAGGAGGTAATTTGATATGATTAATATACGACCAGTATCAGATTTAAGAAATAAATATCCCGAGATTGAAGAATTAGTTTTAAAGGAAGATGAAGCTGTTTACTTAACCAAAAATGGTTATGGTTCAATGGTTGTTTTGAGTTTAGAAAAATATGCTAAATTAATGGGAGATAGAGAATATGAAAACTATATTGAAGACGCATTAGATGAAGCAGATAAAGAAGCAGAAGATCCAAATACTAAATATTATTCTCATGAAGAATTTAAACAGATAGCTAGGAGGATACTAGATGGCGAAAAATAAATACACCATACAATACACAGAAACATTTATAAAACAGTTTAATAATATTTCAAAATATTTTATATATAAACTTCAAAATAAGATTGCAGCAGAAAACTTTTATAATGAGGTAATTCAGGAAATAGAGAAAAGAAGTGAATATCCTGAAAGCTTTGAAAAATACAATTCTACAAGAAAAAGAAAGAATACATATTATAGAATTTATATAAAAAATTATACTGTATTCTACACTGTAAAAGATGATGTAATGGAAATCAGAAGAATTTTATGCAGTAGAAGAAATTTTGATAAATTAATATAACTCCTTGTAGTCACTGTATTTACAATACATATAGAAATGCTGGAAGTTTTTTAAATCCACACCATTGAAATTTGCTTTCCAACCTAAAGGGAATGGTATTTGTGGATAATTATTTGCTAAGCTTTGAAAATTTCTATATATATCAGAATCTCTTGGTACTGCACCTGTAAGTAGATCAACGCCATCTGGATTTACCATAGGAACTAGGTATATTGAAGTCATGTCAAATATTTGCCTAGCATTATATCCATATATATCACTATTTGCCTCATAGGCTATGCAAAAATCTTCTATAAACTTCATAATTAAAACGCTTGTTATCCATTCATTTGCATGAAACGCCGCCGTATATAGTACTTCCCTTTCCCCTCTCCCTATTTTTATATATGGTATTTCTTTTCCAAGTACACTATATCCAATTCTTCCTTTTGCTAGAAAATTATATCTTCTAAAAAGCCTTTCTATATCATTTCTCATAATTCCATACGTATAATTTATATTTGTCCTCACTATTTCCATAATCACCTCTCCCTCTTTTATATTATTCAAATATGTATTATATGTTAAAAAAAACTTCTCTAAAAAACATTAGAGAAGTTTTTAACTATTTTTCTATTTTACATTGGCATAATTGCACTTGCAATTGGATATCCAATAAATGTTGCCACAAGAATTATAACAAACATCATTAAAAATCCATATTTAAGCAAGCTTGTAGAATCAGACCATCCAGATGAACCTGCTACTGCAACATATGGCATTGCAGGTGGAGCAGCTGATCCAGTTGAAGCAATAAGGCCAATTACTGCAGTAATTGCTGCTGCATTTAGTGCTCCGTTAGACGCAATTGCAACAGGAACTGCAAGTGTAGGTACTAATTGAGCTGTAACCATGTGTGATGAAAGATTTGATTGTAGTCCTGCCCAGAATGAGAACAATAATATTAATGACACAGTTGAAAGTCCTGCTGTCATAGGTTTAATAGAATCTGATAAAAATGTTGTAAGTCCTATTGCTTTATTTGTCATTGCAGCACCAAGTGCAAGTGTGGCAGAAGCCATTATAATACTTGGCCATGAAACACCTTTTACCATTGCTTCATTAATATTAATTAATGGTTTACCATCATAATTTAAAATTGATAAAACAATAATTCCAAATAGAGGTGGCATTGCTGTTCCTAAATTACTAATCCATGTAAATATATCTGCAATAATTTTAATTGAACTTGTCTTAAGTAAGCTTGGTAATACCCAAAGTGCAATAACAATAATAAACATTGCAAGTACTTTCTTTTCTCCCTTATTGGCTTTTGGAATTTCTTTTTTCATTTCATCAAAACTTGGAGAATTCAAATTTAATTCTTTTGTACTTGGTCTCATAATAAATCTAAATACCAACATCATAATTGCAAATATAATAATTCCTGTTGGAATTGCATAAATCATGTATTGGCCGTAGCTTATAGAGCTTCCTGCAAGTGATTTAAACACGCCCATTGAAAGTACTGGAAATACGTGTGCAATTGGTGTCATACCAGATGATAAACTTGTGCAAAATACTAATCCCATCATAAGCATATTTGCATATTTATCACCTTTTTTTAGACCTAATACATTATATATTTCTTCAAGTATTGGTAAAATTACAAAATATAAAACAGTTGGTGACATGAAACATCCAATTACAATTACTGCTAGGAAAAAGCAAGTTGCAAATCTCCAAGGGGATTTTCTAGCAAATTTACTTGTTACAAATCCAAGTGCAATTTTCTTAACATATCCTGTTTGAGAAAATGCATATGTGAACATAAATGTAAATAATAAAAATGCAAATGTTTCATTTCCAAATGAATTTTGCAGTGCTGTTTTCATTCCAAGTGATGGAACAAAAGCAAGTGTTGCTAAGCATAGTAAACTTGGCCATCCAATACCTACCATAATCCATAAAAATAGTACAGATATAAAGATACCAAGAACCTTCATTCCATCAGCACTTAGCCCTGATGGAGGTGTAGCCATAAAGAATATGGCAATAACTAAAAGAGCAATAAGAGTACAAACAACTTCTTTTTCTCTTTTTGTCATAAATGTTGATTTTTTCTTTTTAGTTTCTTCCATATTAAACATCCTTCGTATTAAATTTAGATTTTTAACGAAAAACCTATAAAACTAATTTAGAAAAATAGTTTTTATATGTCTTAGATTAATGCCCCTTGTTTAACAAGTTCGTCTTGAACGGCTTTTACATCATAAGATTCACTATCTAAAGTTAAAGCTGCTGCAACTCCTGCTGCGTGTCCAGTTGCAAATCCTGTTCCCATTACACGAACAGATCCAAGAGCAAGTGAATCAGTAGAAATTGTTCTTCCTGCTGCCCATAAATTTCTAGCATCTTTTACTTTTAAACATCCCAAAGGAATTGAGAAATACTCATTATCTGGAATATGAGTGTATTTAATTGATGTATTGCTTTTATGCATCTCTGGACTCCATGCACCTCTTGCAACACTATCATCGCTCTTAGGAGCCATAATAATTTCTTCCCCTTTAAGCATTTTATCTCCAATTATTCTTCTAGCCTCACGAATACCAACAGCAGGACCTGATGAAGAAATAATCATATCTCCAAATCCATCCATGTAATTCTTAAATGCTGTTGCATAACTATGAACTTGAGAACGAAGTTCCATCTCTGTTTTAGTTAATGTTTCAGCATCAAGTGCAGGTACTATTGTACTTGGAATTGTACAATATCCATAGGTCTTATCCGGAATTTTAATAATTAATCCTGTCTCCTTTTTTATTTCAATTCCATTTTCTTTTGCTTTTCTTAAAGCTTCTTCGATGTCTGATTTTAATACCTCTTTTGCAGGTATGTTATCAATTCTAAAAGGTAATGAAGATTGTTGAACTTTGCCTTCACTATCTCCCCAATTAGTTTCAATTCCTGCAAAATGAACCAAATTTGCATTTCCAGAAGCATCAACAAAAGCTTTTGCTTTAACTGTAAATGTTCCCTCATCATCTGTACACTTGATTTCTTCAATCATTCCATTGTTATTTACAACCTCATACATTTGAGCATGCAAAAAATATTCTACAGAACTTTCTTTTAACATTTCATCCATAACAAGTTTTACATATTCTGGATTAAAAGAAACTGAAACATTTCCAGTAGATTTAGATGGTCTTGGATGTATGTTTGTTCCATATGCTTCTAGTCTTTTTAGAACTTCACCACCAATTCCCTCAACTACTTGATCATAATTTTCTCCTCTTGTGAAAAATCCACAATAAGCTGTAACTTGTGAATTTGTAGCTTGTCCACCAAAGTATGGATTTCTCTCTATCAAAACAGTTTTAGCACCAGCTCTCGATGCACCAATTGCTGCTGCAATTCCTGCTGCTCCACCACCTAGCACAGCTACATCACATTCAATATGTCTTTGCATAAGATTCCCTCCTTAAAATAAATTTATACATCCAAATTATACCATATAAATTTATTTTTTTATCCTAAAATTTAAAATGATATATTTTTGTAACAATTTTGTAATATTTTTGTAACAATTTTGTAACAAAAAAAGACGAAAGGCTTTTAACCTTCGACTCTTTTAGCATTTTTATTCCTTGTATCCAAACTTCTCCATTCTTTCTTTTTCTCTTGTAGATAATTCTTTTAGCCATTCAGCTAATCCATTACTATCATTATTTCTTAAAAACTCAAAATACTTTACTCTATCCTCTTTCGCTATAACTACATAAAGTAACTTAACCTTATTGTATAAGATTTCTCATATACAATAAAAAGTATATTGGAATCTCCAACATACTTTTTTGTTCCTATTTAAGGTTGGACTTCCTCTTAATTTTTATGGTCGAGGTGAGTTGGATTTCAAACCTCTAAATCTCTTTATATTTCAACAGTTTTATAGTTTTAAACTTAATTCCAGAAATATATTCCAGAGAATTTTTAGTAAATAATTCTAATAAATTTTCTAGAACTTTCTTGGTTTTTCTTTAGTGTTTTCAGTAGTTTAAAGACTTTAATTTTCAATAGCAAAAATATCTTTATTCATTAAATATGTTTCAATATTTTTCCCTTCTGAAATCTCAAATTCTTTATCAACATCAACATAGTATTTCATAGTGATTGAAATATCTTTGTGACCAAGTATTTTCTTAAGTACTGCTGGTGCAATTTTAGCTTCTGCACATCTTGTTGCAAATGTTCCTCTTAGCATGTGAGTATGGACATCTGTATTCTTTATAATTTTACCTTTTTTATTTTCTTCTTCATAAACACCAATATTTAATTTAATAGCTAATCTTTTTAATGCACTATTAATTGTATTTGGAGCATATAAAGTTTTATTTTTACTGCAAAATAATAAATGTTGTTTATTTTCAATTCTTGTTTTATAAGCATTTTCTAATATTTGCTTGCTAGTATTATTTAGATATAAAGTTCTTACTCCATTTGATGTTTTAGTTGTATCTCCGATAATATATTTACCATTTTTGTCTTTAGTTAAAGTTTTTCTGATTGTAATCGTTCCATTTTCTAAATCAATATCTTTTTCATAATCTAATGCTAAAGCTTCCCCTATTCTCATACCTGTACTTAATAATAGTAAAAACAAATATTTATATCTACATTCTTCATAATCTGCAGAATTAAGATAATTTACAAATATTCTTTGTTCATCTAGTGTCAAAGCAATTCTTTCTTTTGAAACATAACTGCTTTTAGGTTTTTCAACTCTATTGTAACCTTCCATAAAATTATCTTCTATTATTTTTTCATATTTTGCTTTTCCAAAAGCCATACATATTAATTCATAAGTTTGTTTTATTGTACTTGATGAATATTCTCTTAAACTTTCAAGATAATTAATTATATCTGTTCTTGTAACTTTGGATATTGGTTTATTTATAAATTTTTCTTGTGATAGCTTTTTTAAACTATCTGTTTTTCTTTTATAAGTTGAATCTTTTATTTTTCCTAATTTATAATCTTCATTTAAAATTTCAATAATCAAGTCATACATTGTTTTGTTACTTCTGGTTATAACTCTTATTTCTCCATTTTGCTCAATTTCTACTTTTGCAGCAAGAGCTTTACTTATTGCTTCATCTTTTGTTTTTCCTGAAAAGCTTTTTTTAGTTTCTTTTCCTGTAGTTGTATCTCTAATTGTTGTTAAAGTTGCTTTTCTATTAATTGAAAAATATAGATTTTCACATTCAATATTATTTTCAAATATTTTTTCTTTTTCAAATTTACTTAATTTTCCGTATTTGCAAATTTTATAATGTTCGCATTGTCGACAAACTTCTAAAGCTGTCATATTTTTGAATTGTTGTATCTTATTAGTTTTTATTTTCTTATTTAAATAAACACCATAAGAAATTCCACTTATTGCATTCATATTTTCCTTCCTTTCTCAAAAAAATAAAAGAAAACCCTTGTTATTTAGCATTATAAGTTGTAAAATACTTACATACTATAACAAGGTTTTCTTTGTGTGTTAAATAGTATTTTTAAGATTTAAATGGGCATATTTAAATCTTTTTCTTTTTATCGAGTTTCATTAAAAACTCTTCTAGTACTTACATATTCATTAAAAGCACTAACTGCAATTAAAAAAGACTTTCCAATTTTAATACACGGAAAATCTTCTCTATGAAATAATTCTAAACATTTTTTATCTCCTATGCCTAGTATTCTTCTAACATCTTCTGTTTTGTAAAATTTGATTTCTTCTTCCATAGTGTTTTCCTCCTTTCGTTTATTTCTTATATATGATGTCCATGTTCTAGTACTGGAATTTTTATTGCAGGTATAAATCTAGGGACATCATTTGTAATCTTTGATTTTATGCTATCTATTAAAATTTTATTTCCTTTGTTATCGTATTTATAAATACTATTATTTGATTGAGCAAAAGTTTCATCGCTCATTTCGTGATGAGTAGATAACATTTTAAAATCTTTATTTAATTGTGCTTGCATAACATAATATTCTTCTGTATCAGTTGATTTCTTTCTTTTGTATGTCTTTGTATACTCATTATTATAATTTTTTTTATTCTCAATTGATAAATTATGTCTATATTTTTTTTCTTCAGCTAATCTTGAATCTTTTTTTATTACTTTATTTATTGCTTGTTTTGATACTTTGAATATTTCTGCAATTTCGACTTGAGATAAATGTTTTTCAAAATATAATCTTTTAATTTCTTCTTTGTTTGTTGACTTTTTTACTTGTCTATTTTTTGACATAGTTATCCTATTGCCTCCTTTCTTTTTTTCTTAAAGTACTTGATAACTTTTAATAAAAGTTATATAATCTTGGTGTAATGTTATTACATTACGTTCAAGAATTAGTTTATATGTTATTATATAAGTTAACTAAACTATTAGCATTATACTCTGTGAGGAAATAACTGTCAAGTAGTTTTATAAAAATTTAGAAGAATTTTTTGAGGGGAGAAATATGATAAAAGAGAATAACTTTAATTTTAAAGGGTTCTGGGCTAAATACAATGATTATGAAATTATAAAAAGTAATAACGAATTTTATATTAGACCAGTTAAAAACTCTGAATATACAATTTATGATGTATATGATGTAGATAAAGAAATATTAAAAGACTTTCTTCTTATAGGTAGAGAAACATTAAATTATACTAATAATAGAGATATTGAATGTAATTTAATGAGTACAGAAACTAAATATCAAGAATTAGTATTAGATTTTGTCAAAAAATATGGTTTATTAGGAGATTTAACTTATAGTCCTCTTAATACCAAACTAATTTCAGCTGGAGAAGTTTATTTACAGGGATATTCAGAAATCACAAAGGTTTCTGCCAATAACTATATAAAACCCTTCTTTGTTGAAGATGAGAATATATTAAATATTGATTTTAACAATGGTTTAAATGAAAGTATTATAAAATATGTTTATGGTAATAATCCAACAGATGAGTTACCAAACTTACAAGAAGATTTTAATTTGGTATTTTCTGAAAGATATACTGAAAAAATTGCTAGAATTTTATTTTATTCTAAATTACTATATAAGATTTTTGAATCAACTGAAAACAGTATATCAGAAGATAATGAAGACAAAAAAGCAATATATCAAAAGTATGCAAGCGAGTTTATACCAAATAATATAGCTTTTTCTTTCAACTTTGATGATAATAAAGTCTCATTAGATTGGCAATTTAATTCATTAAAGCAAGCAATGGAAGTATTATTAGGTTTAAATGAAGCTAATGATAGAAAAGAATTAAAAATGTGTAAACATTGTGGCAAACCTTTTATAGCTAAGAATCTAAAAGCAGAATATGATTCTATTAGTTGTAGGAATGTTGCTAATGTTTATAAGAATAGAGAAAAAAATAAATAACATTTGGAGGAAAAAATGAGTACAGAAATTGAAAATAATATGAGTTTGTTTAATGTAGAAAATATCCCAGATAGTAATTCATACAACTTTAAATATATTGATTTATTTGCTGGAATTGGTGGAATAAGAACTCCTTTTCAAAATCTTGGTGGAAAATGTGTTTTTTCATCAGAAATTGATAAATATGCTGCACAAACATATGAAGCTAATTATGGAGAAAAACCAAGTGGCGATATTACAAAAATTGAAGCTAATACAATACCTAATTTCGATGTGCTATTAGCACGGTTTTCCATGTCAGGCTTTTTCTATTGCTGGAAAAAGAGAAGGATTTAATGATACAAGAGGAACAATGTTTTTCGAAGTTGAAAGAATATTGAAAGAAAAAAAACCAAAAAGTTTTTTATTAGAAAATGTTAAAGGTCTAATTAATCATGATAAAGGAAATACCTTTAAAATAATATTGGATATATTAGAAAATAAGTTAGGTTATAAAGTTTATTATAGAGTACTAAATGCTAAAAATTTTGGGTTACCTCAAAATAGAGAAAGAATTATGATTGTGGGATTTAAAAATCATAATATCGAATTTGAATTCCCTGAAAACACTAATATTCCAACAAGACTTGGTAATATTTTAGAATCTAATCCTGATGAAAAATATACCATATCAGACAAAATTTGGGCAAGTCATCAAATGAGAAAACAAAGAAATAAAGAAAAAGGAAATGGTTTTGGTTATTGTCTATTTAATACCGAATCTGAATACACTAGTACAATTTCAGCAAGATACTATAAAGATGGTTCTGAAATATTAATTGATCAATCGGATAAAGGAAAGAATCCAAGGAAACTAACACCAAGAGAAGCTGCAAGATTACAGGGTTACCCAGACTCATTTAAAATTGTTGTCAGTGATACGCAAGCTTATAAACAATTTGGAAATTCTGTTCCAGTTAATATGATTGATGCTGTTGCAAAAAAAATGTATGAAGCATTAAAAAAAGGAGGAGAAATTTAATGAATATAACAGAAAGAGAATATAGAAATAACTTATTATTTTATACAGTACTAAAAAATTTGTTAAAATGCCAACTAAGCGAAAAGAAATTGCTTATATTAGAAAATAATATTGAACAAAATAGAAATTTAAATTGTGACAAAATGAAACAACTATTAAAAAATGGAATAGTTAATGAAAATACAAATGCCTATGGTGCATTTATGGTTTTACTTAATTTAGCCAATAAAAATAATTATATAATGTGGGCAGATTTACTATGTGTTTCTATTGAACTTTTACTTATAAAGGATTTAATACTTGAAGAGTCAAAAAATTATGCAAGAATAAAGTACAGAGAAACTATTACTCAAATCAATGATAAGTTGAGCCTAGCATACGACATGTCACAACTTGAGCCTACTTATGGAAAAAGAGTTATCAGTTCATTGTTAGTGTTTGCGTTAACGAGTATTGATAGGGAAACTGAATTTCTTCTTGAAACTAGTAATAATAGTATAAAAGCACTAAATAGTAATTTAAAAGAAATTATAAAAAAATATGATATTAATGTAAATAATATGTTTATGATTATTATAGATGAATCCATTAGTCAAAGCATTAGATCAGATGCTGGTCAATCATATGAAAGCAGAGTCCAAAGTGTATTATTAAATATTAGTGATACAGTAAATGGTCATTCACATGATAATATAATTTCATCTGTTGAATATGATTTTACGTTTAGTATTAATAATAAAACTTATGGCGTAAGTGCAAAAAGAACATTAAGAGAAAGATATAAACAAAATTTTGAGAATGTTGATTTTCTTACTGTTGACGCCATGTTTTTAATAACACTTGGAATAGATTTAAATGAAGATAAGTTAAATAATATTTTACAAAAAAACGGTCAGTTTGTAATTGTTGCTGATGAAGTATATGAAGCAAAAGAATACTTAAAAAATAATCCAAGAGTAATATCTTCAAAAGATATTACAAAAGAAAATATAATTAACATTTTAGGACAGGAATTATAAAATATGAAAGCACTTACTATAAAGCAACCTTATGCATCACTTATTGCAGAGGGTATAAAAGAATATGAATTCAGAACATGGAAAACAAAATATCGTGGAGATTTTTTTATTCATGCAGGAAAAGGAAAAAATTTGGAATACATGAAAAAGTTTGAATATTTAAATTTGGATTATCCGTCTAGTTGTATTATTGCTAAAGTTACTCTAGAGGATTGTATTGAAGTAACAGATGAGTTCAGGAAAATACTAAAAGAAAAAAATCCTATTCTTTATTCTCATGTTATAAATGATAAGACATGGAAAGGATATGCCTTTAAATTAACTAATGTAAAAAAATTTGAGAATATTCCAGCTCAAGGTAAATTAAGTTTTTGGAAATTTGATTATTAAATATATAAAACAAGGAGCAAAAAATGTACTTAAATTCTATTAATATATATAACATAGGTCCGATTGATAAATGTTCTATAAAAGCAAAATTCGATGAAAACGGAAACCCTTATCCCATAGTAATAATAGGAGATAATGGCAAAGGTAAAACCATATTATCATCATATATAGCAGACTCAATATTAGAATTGGCAAAAAGTAATTCTACTTATGACAATATTGTAGAACAACAAGGTGCATATTATCGAATTATTAGTTCAACTAACATAAAAAATGGGAAAAATTATGGTGCAACTATTTTATCTTTTAAAGACAATAATAACAACTATTTCTCATATGTTGAAAAAGCAGGAGAAGTTAATATAGAAGAAATTAAAGATGAAATAGTGGCATTACCAAAAAAGGATAACATAGTAGAGGCATTAAATAAAAAACGGGAATTATAAAGATATAATTAATGTTAATACAAAAGAAAAAGTTGAAAATTATTTTAACAATAATGTATTATGCTTTTTTCCATCATATAGAAGCGAAAAACCAATGTGGATGAATGAAGCCTCTATAAAATATAATGAAATATATGATCATACTAAATATAATGGCAAACTAAATAAAGAAATAATAATTGAACACTCAGAAGAAAGAAACACTCAATGGATAAATTCCGTTATAGTTGATTCTTTAATTGATATTGAACCCACTGAAAATAACACTTATCAAGTTAATGGAAATATATCAAACCAACAATTATTAAAAAAGGCTAAAGAAAATCTAGAAATAATTTTAAGGTATATATTTAAGTGTGATTCTGCTAAATTAATAAAAGAATATCGAAACCAAAATAATAGTTTTAAAATACTTTGTAATAAAATCACACAAAAAACAGATAACATTACTACTGCAACTAATACTTACATCAGTAGTTTAAAACATTTCTCGCTTGGTCAAGCAGTATTATTTAATTTATTTACAACAATAATAAGACATGCTGATATTAATGATATCATGAAATCTATAAATCTTTCTGATATAACAGGAATTGTTGTTATAGATGAAATAGACATGCATTTAGATGGCGAAATGCAATATGAAGTACTACCTAAATTGCTAAAATTATTTCCAAAGATACAATTTATTATTACGACTCATTCACCTTTATTTTTATTAGGTATGGATAAAGAATTAAATAACAAATATATGTTAGTTGAAATGCCTAAAGGAACAGAAACAACTACAGAAAGATTTTCAGAATTTGAAAACTCATATAAATATTTAAACGACACAAAAAAACATGAAGAAGAAATAAATACTATTTTGGAAGAGAAAATTCAAAGTATAAAAACAAATAATTCTACAAAAACATTAATTATAACCGAAGGTCCTACTGATTGGATGCATATAAAATATGCACTAGAAAATTTTAAAACTAAAGATAATAAATATACTAATTTGAATATAGAATTTTTAGAATATACTGATGATTTTGGAGAAGCAGAATTAGTTAAAATGAAAGACAGTTTACTAAAATTACCTAATGTAAGAAAATATATTTTAATATCCGATCGAGATACAAAAAATAAAGAAATAGAATTATTCGATGGTAATAATAATTATAAAGATTGGTCTAATAATGTTTATACATTTAGAATTCCTGTACCAGACTTTAGAAAGAATACACCTAATATATCTATAGAGCATTATTATACGGATGAACAACTAAAAACTGAAATTACTGATGAAAATTCTGTAACTAGAAGACTATATATGGGAAATGATTTTAATAAACAAGGTTTAAATATATCTAATTCTAAAAGATGTAATATTAAAAATAAATGTGGTACAGAAAGTATTGCGATACTTTCTGGTTGTGGTAATGAGAAAGTATTTGATATATCAGATGAAGATGGATCTACAACTAATTATGCACTATCTAAAAAGAATTTTATTGAAAAAGTTGTTAAAGACGAATCAAAAAAAATTGATTACCATGCCTTTTCATTAATTCTTGACAAAATAGAAGAGATTGATAATTTATAATTTGGAGCAGATGGAACTGCTCCTTTTTCTTATAGTACTCTCTTTTTCTCTTTTTTATTCAAATCCTTTTCCAGCTCTTTTTTCTCTTTTACCATTTCCTCATAAATTTTATCTTTTCTATAAAACTCCATTCTCTCTTGAATTTGCTTACAATATTTTAAATCTTTAGTAAGAGGAAAAATTTCTTTAGAAATTTCTGTAATTCTATTTTCAATTTTGGATTTTTCATTTTCATTTTTTGCTCTTTTATGTTTCTTCCATAAATTTTCTCTTTCACTTTTCAAGGGATTAATCTTCTCATAAACAATTTTTTCAAAATTATCTAATTCAGTTTGAGTTTTAATATTATATTTAGTCAAAAATTCTGCCTGATTAGAATATTCTTGCATCTGTTTTAAATCTCTAATCAATTCTGGTGTGTATTTTACTATATTTAATTTTGATACATTTTCTATATTATAGATGAATACTTTTTCATTCCACAAAATTAAATCGCTGAAAACGGATTTATTTAATAATAATTTGTTTTTTGAATTATTATAATAATTTAATCTAGTATTTACCGTTAAATATGCTTGAGGTAAATGTTTGAATAAAGGTTGTTCCTCTAAAATCCTCTTTTTAATGTTTTCCAAAGAATAATCTTTACCAAATTGCCTTAATATTCTATTATTTCTTTTATATGGTTCTCTTCTAACAGAAAGTTCTTCGTTTCTAATTGTTACTTCATAATCTAAATCATTCAAGATAGAAACAAACTTATCATAGTTACTTGCATTTTCAATTGCATAATCAATTGATTCTTTCATTAATTCTTTATACAAATTATTTGTTGCATATTTTGAATAATCATATTTTTTAGGCAATACACTTAATCCATATTCCTTACATAGATTATCAGATGTGAATTGCATTTTATTATAATCTTTATTTTTATTATCAAATTTTTTACCATCTTTAAAAGAAACAGAATTTAATACAAAGTGATTGTGAATATTATTAGTATTTAGATGTGTTGCAACAATTACTTGGTATTTATTTCCCCATAACTTTTCAGCAAGTTTTACACCAATTTCATGAGCTACTTCTGGAGTAACTTCGCCTGAAACAAAAGACTGATAGCCATGAAAACATTCAATGCCATCAGTCTTAAAAAGTTGTTTCTTAGTATTCATCATTTCTTGATATGCTATGTTGGGTAAACAATTTACTCCAGACACAAATTCTTTATTATTTGTTTTTTCTTCATTTGTAATATAATTTAATAGTTTTTTCAAACTACTATTAAATTTCCATAGACTTGTTGTTGCCATTCGTACCTCCAATCTTTTTAGGTAAAACATAAACTTCATTTAATCCTAAAATAAATGCTTCTATTTCACCTAGCATAGTTTTATATTTACTTTGATTTACATATCCATGATTTTCATTATAGATTTTTGCCATTTGATTTAGATTAGTTGCCATGCCTCTTAATTGATGTAAGAATTCATAAAATCTTTCATCTGGCTTTTCACTTAATTGATATTCTAAAATAATTTTTCTAAAAAATTCTGATTTATTTAATCCAGACTTTTTTGCTTTTTCATCAAAAATTTTCTTTTCATCTTCATTTAAAAATACGTTAATTTTTATTGTTCTTTCTCTCATCCTTTCATCTCTCTTTCTTAATTTTAAATAGGGTTTGGGATTTATCCCATCCTTTAATTGTATTTGTGGCGTGAGTACAAATACGTTGCTTGCATTATACAGAAAAAACATAGGTGTACTCACAGCCTTTTTATAGACTCAAACTTTTATAAGTCCTAAATTTTGCATATAAAAATAGTTTTCTCTTGCACCTAAAAAGAAAATTTGTCGTTCTTCATAGGCTTTTAATTGCATTTCTAATGACACAACTTCTTGCAATTTTTTGCACTCTTCTGTGTTTAATTCTACAATCTTTTCGTCCTCTAAAAGTAATTGTAAATTTGTATATTTATCCATAATCTTATGCAATTTGTCTGACATTTTTCTATATTCATCATTGTGCTTTTTTAACTCTACTCTTGTACTATCAATTAGCTTATAAAATTCACTTGAATCCATATCATATAATTTAAAATCTTCCATTTTCATTACCTCTTTCTATACATAAATTAGTTCTTTAAAGACAATTTCTTCTGCTCTTGCTTGTGCATTATTCATAGCACAAACCCAGTCTAAAGCATCTTGTCCTTTTTGATATTCGTTAGTATGTTCTTGCTCTGCAATTTGATTTGTAATTAACTTTACTTGTTTTTTTGCTTCTTCATTTGTATCAACTAGATGTTCAAATAATTTGTTTTCAATTAGTAATTGGTTATACAATCCTTTCTTATTTTCTTTAATATAATCTAATCTTAATCTGCCATATTTACCAATTGTTTTATTTTTATATTTTTTATTTTCTTCAGGCAGTTTTATATTTGGTATTAAATAATCTCCTTCTTGATGATATGTTATTTTATTATTAAATTCATTTTCCATTTTCAAATCCTCCATTTTCTTAATTATCATATAATAAGTCTAAATTATTAGCATACAAGTAATTTAATTCTCCTTCTGCATAGCTTCTTTGCTCAAAATTGTTTCGATTGATTTTAGTTCTATTATTATAGTTTTTATTATTATAGTTAGGTCGTAAATTTTCCGAGTCATGAATCGTATTTTTTCCGACTCTAGAATCGTAATTTTTACGAATCATATTTGGAATAGTATCGTCATGTTTAATCTTTCCAACATAAATAAGATTGGGTTTAGTTTGTCCTTGTTTCTTTTCATAAATAAGTTTGCATTTATTTAATTGTTTAAAAGCTTTGGTAGCAGTTTTATCAGAAATATTAAGCATTTTTTGTACTTTTTCTCTTGTAAGTATTATATAAACATCTCCATTTTCATCTTGCCAATTATTTTTAATAGATAAAGTTAATTGACTCAGTAGAAGTCCATATAATATTTTAGCCTCTAATGACAAATTGTTTTTATAATTAGCATTAAAAAATAATTCCATTGGAACTTGGTAAAACATATATTCTAATGTTTCTTTAATTTTATATGGGGTAAATTCCATTTAATTCAGTTCTCCTTTCAATTTTTTGGAAAACTATAAATCTGTTTAAAATAAATAATTTTTGACTTTCCAGAAATTCCAGAAACTCATATAAAAATTTTCCAGAAATACTTTCCAGAGAGAAATAGGGTAATTTTCTAGAATTTATAAGCAGTCAAAATAATTTTTCTTGAATATAAAAAATATGCCAATCTTCAAAATTGCTTTGAAAATAGCATATTTGCTAGCTTTTAACTTTTTATAAATTCTCTTGAATTCTGACAAAAAAATAAACAGTAAATTGAATTTACTGTTTAAATATGGTCGAGGTGACAGGGATCGAACCTGCGACCTCATGGTCCCAAACCACGCGCGCTACCAACTGCGCTACACCTCGATAAATGATAATTTCTAAACTACCCATATACTATAACATAAAAAAAATATTTTTGCAAGATATTTATTAACATTTTTCTCAACTTTTCTAAAGTTTTTGTAAATATCTTGCACATAAAGTTTATTTCTGAAACAATTTTACCATTTTTTCATCAATTAAATTAATATCTTCTGCACATCTTATCAATTCTGTAGAAACCCTTTCATTTACTTCTCCATTAGGTTTGTATTTTAATTTATGTTCCAAACTTGCCCAAAAATCCATTGCTAACGTTCTTATCTGGATTTCAACTTTAACTTTGCTTTCCTCTTCTCCTATTAAAACTGGTACCTTTATAATTAAATGATAACTCTTATATCCACTCTCCTTTGGATGCTTTACGAAATCCTTTTCTTTGATTACTTCCAAATCATTGAATTCCTTTATATAATCTCTTATTTTATATATATCATCTTTCAATGGACATATTATCCTTATTCCCGCTATGTCATTTATATCCTCTATCATATTTTTATATGTACATTTTTTATTATCTTTTTTCATTTTTTTCAGTACACTTTCAGGTGATTTTATCCTAGACATAACGTGATCTATTGAATGATATTCTTCATTATATTCATAATCATATTTTATAATATTTGTTTTTTGTTCAACAATTTTTAAAGCCTGAGAATATATATACATTATATCCTTAAACTTCTCATTATTTATATCTATTTCATCTTCTATATTTTCATAATCTGATATTTTTATAAAAATCACTCCATTCATTTTCGAATTATATTATATATTTGTGTTTAATTTATAAACAATATGTGTCCCTTTCATTATCTTTCTATCACTTTTTATTTTATGCTCAAAATTGCAACTTTATGATAATTCTTTAACAAAACTATTGAAAATATAAAAAAAATGAAGTATAATATTTTGCGTAATGCACTAGTAGCTTAGCTGGATAGAGCGTTCGGCTACGAACCGGAAGGTCGGGGGTTCGAATCCCTCCTGGTGCACCAAAAACGCCCTTCAAAAAAGAAAGGCGTTTTTATTTTGTGTATTTTTAAATTATTACTTGTTGTATTTTTTTATTAGCAAATATTTCATTTTTTATTATATTTATAGCTTCAACCGTATCCAAAAAGGTTACATCATTTGCATAACTATGTTTTAATGCATAATCAATCCATAATTTATTTAAAAATTGATTATTTTTTATAAGTACTATAGTTTTATCAATATCTCTCAATTCATTTATACTATTTCTAGCGGTAAAGGTTTTAATAATTGCTTCAGACAAAACTTCTTTATTAATCATATTCCATCTATATTTAACAAAAAAATATAAATCGTAATAATCTTTCATTCTACTATTATTGATTTTTCTCTCTAAAATAGCTTGTAATTTTTCAGCTATAATTGTTTCCTCATTATATGATAAAATATCTATGTATGTATCATCAAATAATTTCTTATATCTATATTCTATAGCTCTTGGTGTAATTATATCACCTGTAGATACATCCATATGAAATTTAACTTTTATACTTTCATATTTTCCTGTTATCTTAAATTTAAATCCTCCATAATCTTCTTCTTGTTTTATTTTCTCTATATTATCAATTTCAAAAGATGTATTATCATTAGTATTAATACTTAAGATTTCTGTAACTATTTGAATTAATTCGTCTTCATCAAAATTAATTCCAGTTACATTAGTATCGATATCCATTGTTGTTCTCAAGTTAATTCCCATCATTGAAGATAATAATACTCCTCCTTTAATAATGAAGTTGTTTTTATACTTAGATTTTGACAACCTTTCTAATACTCTTTCAAACATATAATTTTGTAACACTTGTTGAATCGAAACCTCGTTTTCTTTCGAAATATTTCTTGCTTTATCTTTTAAAGATTTTGCATTTTTTATCATACTATCCACTCCATAACTTCTTCAAATTTTTTTGTACATTTCATTTTTTTTGAATATTCATACACTTTACTTACATCTACTTTCTTATTCTTTATAGCATCTCTAATAAATTTGTTTCCTTGTTCCTTATCAATCCACGTATTTCGTCCTTTTACAATATCGCAAATTGTTCTCTCCATGTTATAAGCCTTTACATCAAAACCAAATGGTGTTTTTACTGTAACTACACCTAAATTAAGTAATTCTTTTTTCACATAATGTACCCTAATATTACTTGGAAATCTCTGTCTGTTATATCCACTATATACAGTAACATCAATTTTTTCTGGAGTTCTCTCTGTTTCTCCCCAAAAATACAAAGAAGTGTTATATGAAAAAATAGCATTTTTATTTTTTATTTGAAATATATAAAACTCATCTTCTAATATTTCACTTGAAATGTATATTCCAGTTTTTACTCTTTCAATTATCCCCATTTTGATAAAGCGATCAATATATGTCCTAGAAATACCTCCTTTCTCAATTTGCTTCGTTGTTATCACACCATTATTCTTTTCTAAAATCTTTTTAAGTTTCTCCTCCATTTTTATCTCCTTATTACAATTGTACTTATATTTTATCATAAATAAGTACAATTGTAAATATATTGCAAAAATATTATTTTCAAATAATATGAGTGAACGACTACGAACCGGAAGGTCGGGGTTTCGAATCCCTCCTGGTGCACCAAAAAAAGCTAAATTTTAACCAAATTTAGCTTTTTTATTTTTATCTAAAATAATTCACTATTATATAAATATACTTACAACTCTATAAAATTCAATATATCTTTATAAATTTGTTCACATTCATTATGAGGTAATGTTTAATCCATCTATCTGGATTGGTACATATATAATTCCATTTGTTTGTATAACTGTTGTAACAATAATTTTAAAATATTATGTTAATAATTATCTAAAAAAGGTTGATATGCTTGAATCATTAAAATCAGTAGATTAATATATTTAAAGTGGTACTTTTTGAGTCCGCCTAAAAAAAGTACCACTTCTTATTTTTTCTTAAGCTCTGCTTGAAGCTCCATTTCCCTATTATCTCTTAATATTTTAAGTGTAACTTTATCCTTTGGCTTTTTTGTATACACATATTGTCTAAGCTCACACATCCTTGTTAGCTTACAACTATCTATGCTCAAAATAATATCATTTTCCTTTAACCCTGCCATTTTAGCAGCAGTATTTTCCACAACTTTGCTAACATATATTCCGCTATTTGATTCTATATTCATATATTTTAATGTGTTGCTATCATATGCATACACTCCGAAGTCTTGCCTCTTCAAATTTGTTTTCATTTTTAAAACTATCAATCACAGATTTTACACTATTTATTGGAACTGCAAAACCTATCCCCTCTGCAGATGTTATTTTTACACTATTTATTCCAATTACTTCTCCACTATTATTTATAAGTGGTCCTCCACTATTTCCTGGATTTATAGTCGCATCTGTTTGAATTAAATCTTCCATATACACTTCTTGCCCATTTTCCTCTAGCTTAATTGTCCTATCCTTACCACTTATAATCCCAGATGTAACAGTTCTTTGAAATTCATATCCTATTGGGTTTCCAATTGCATATACGCTCTGCCCCACTACCGTTTTATCAGAATCTCCAAGATTTGCATATTTTAATTTTTTAGCATTTATCTTTATTATAGACATGTCTATATCCGAATTTGACCACTCTACTTTTCCGTTATATGTTTTGTTATCATTTGTAGTTATGTAGCATATACTCCCCTGCTTTCCAGTCACGTGCTCATTACTTAATATATAACCATTTTGTGATACTATAATTCCAGTTCCAAGTCCAAGTTTTGATACACCATTTTCTAAAAAAACACTATCTCCTGCCTCTTTTATTTTTGATATTCCAACAACAGTTTTATTTACATCTTCTAAAACTTGAGTTATTGTTTTATCTTTTTCCTCTGCCTGTTTTTCAGTTATTTCTATATTACTTGATTTTTCAGCACTCTTAGTTTCATTTATATCTATTGAAAAATATATATAATACATTAAAATTAATACAATAAAGACCAAAAGGATAAATATTATGCTTAATAAATATCCTTTTAGTCTTTTATTTTGTTCTTGTTTTATATAGTCTTTCATATGAACCTCCGCAAAAATAACTTTATATTATTTTTGCCAATTATTCATATTTAAAACATTTTAACTCAATTGTTTTTCTGTTTTTTTAATTTCAACAAATCTCTTTACTTTTTGTGTTGTTGTTTTTTCAAGTGGAGTATCTGTTAAAACTATTTCCTTAATATGTTTATATGTAGGAAGTTCTTTGTTTAATTCTTTTATGTCCTTCCATACAAATTCTTGATAATCCTTTTGTTTTCCAAATTGTTTTTGGATTTTTTCTTTATCATAAACAATTTTTGCACACAACACTGTATCTGTTTTTGTTTTATTTCTAGCATAAACCATTGATTCTTCTACATATGGTAATTTATTTATTAAAAATTCAAGCTCTTGTGGATATATATTTTTTCCATTTCTTAATACAATAATATCACTTTGTCTTCCTGTAATAAATATAAATCCATCTTTATCTATATATGCGAAATCTCCTGTATGTAGCCATCCCTCATCATCAATTGCTTTTTTTGTTGCTTCTTCATTCTCATAATATCCAAGCATAATATTTGGTCCTTGTGCAAGTAATTCACCAATTCCTTCTTCATTTGGATCCTTTATTTTAACCTTAACATTTGGAAGTGGAATTCCTATTGATCCAGGTCTTTTTAATTTATATGTTTCTGTAGCAATAACAGGTGAAGACTCTGTTAGTCCATAGCCTTGTGTAAGTTCAATTCCAAGTTCGTTGTATCCAAGTATTGTATCTTTATCCATTGGTGCTGCGCCATACAAAACTACTCTTAAATATTCATCAAATTGTTTTAGTACAGGTTTAAATAGAGCTTTTCTTACATCAATATGCATTTTTAAAAGAGCATTTGATACTTTTTTTAGTTTATCAATAGCATCTTTTTTTCCACTATCTGCAATTCCCTTTTGTATTTTTTTGTACATTGTTTCCAAAACAAGTGGAACTGCTACAAATACTGTAACTTTATAGTCTTTTAAATTTTGTGCAATGTATTTCAATCCTTCGCAAAATGCAATTGTTGCTCCACAATATGTTCCATACAAAAATGTTATTGTGCTTTCAAATGTATGGTGAATTGGTAAAAATGAAAGTAATGTATCATCTTGGTATACTGGTTGGTGCATCCATAAAACACTAACTTGTGAACACAAATTATATTGTGAAAGTTTAACACCTTTTGGCTCATTTGTTGTACCAGAAGTAAAAAGTAGAACTGCCATTTGATTATTATCAATTTCTACTTTATCATATGTATCAACATCATGTTTTAATAAATCGTATCCTTGACCAATTAAGTCTCTATATCTTACTATTCCGTCTTTTATTAATTCGTCCATACATATTTTATATTCTAAATCGCACTCTTCTATTGCATTTTGATATTTTTCATCAAATATAACTGCTTGAGCACCACTTCTTTTTATTAATTTTACTATTTCTTTGTCTGTTAAAGCTTTATCTAAAGGAACTATTACTTTTCCTGATGTTGTTGTTGCCATGTAACTTACGCACCATTCATAACGGTTATTTCCAATAATAGCTACTTTTTCAACTCCTAAATTTAAAATAGCTGTTCCAAGTGCTCTTATATCTTCTACATATTTTTTATATGTTACCTCTACAATTCTGCCTTTTTGTTTATATTTAAAAGCAACATTTTCACTATAGCTCTTATATCTTTCTACAAGCTCTCTAAAATTCGATATTTGTGTAAAATTACTCTTTTTATTTCTACCCATTTTTCTCTCCTTTCACTTCAAAGTCATTTTATACTAAATTAATAATAATTTCAATATTTTTGTTGATTTTTATCTACTTTGAATGTATAATTTTGCTAGTATAATACGAGGTGATGTTATAATGGATACAAATTTATATAAACTTACAAATTCACAAAAAAATATTTACCTAAGAGAACAGGCATATGATAAAACACCAATCAATATTGTATCTTTTTCTTATGTTATTAATAAACATGTAAATATAGAAATTTGTAAAAAAGCAATTAACGAAATCATCAAAAGAAATGATGCTATTCGTTTTCAAATCATTAAAAATAAAGATGGTATATTTCAAAAAATTTTTTCTTATATTCCCGAAGACATTTCGGTTATTGACTGCGCTGATAAAACTTTAGATGAAGTTAAATCAGTAATTAATTCTAATGTCAACATTCCCTTTGACCCTTTTGAAAATAATAAACTATATAGAGTTACAATTTATAAACTTGAAAATAATAATGTGGTAATTAATTTTGTACTTCATCACATCATATCAGATGGTTGGACAAGTAAGGTTATTTTTAAGCAATTTAATACTTACTATTATTATTTATCAAATAATATTGATATACCAGATAATCCACCATCTTATATGAATTATATTAATTCTGAAAAAGAATATATGCAAAGTTTAATATTTGAAAAAGATAAAAATTATTGGGAAAACTATATAAAAAATATACCAGAAATGCTTCCTTTTAAGGAAAATATTTTGAAGAAAAGTTCTAATGTAATGCGCTATACAGATACTCTTTCATTAGAATTAAGCGAATCAATAAACGAATTTTGTAGAACTCAAAATGTATCTGCATACGTATTTTTTATTGCCGTATATGCAATGTATCTATATAAAACCACAAAGAAAAACGATTTTATTATAGGTACTCCACTATTAAATAGAAAAAATAGAGCAGAAAAAGACACTGTCGGAATGTTTGTTGCAACAGTACCTCTAAGAATAAAAATTGATGAAAATACAGCTATTTCGGATTTATTAAAATCTATACATCACGATACATTTGAAGCATTAAGGCATCAAAGATATCCATATTCATATTTGCTTGATTATGCTAAAAAGGTTGAACATGTTGAAACAAACC
Source organism: uncultured Clostridia bacterium (assembly GCA_934101145.1). GTDB lineage: Bacteria > Bacillota > Clostridia > TANB77 > CAG-508 > CALXVA01. Next base: position 19,139 of record CAKOPZ010000007.1, on the reverse strand, counting down.
TGTTTGACACAATAATATCATTTCAAAACGTTTGTGGTGATAGTGACTATGTAGATTATGATATAAATAATTTTTGGAGTCTTCCAACACATCAACAAAGTAGTTTTGAATTTCACATTTCAGACCATAATAGCACTGGAAAATACACTCTTGATATGGACTATTCAGAAGGTGTTGTTAGGCCAAAAGAAATGGAATTTATATACAAGCGTTTTATAGAAATAATAAATAATCTAATATCTCAAAAATATACTCTTGTAGATGAACTACCATACATACCAAATGATGAATTAGATATAATACTAAACAAATTTAATACAAATAAAAAGTTTACACCTGAAAAAACATTAATTGAACTGCTAGAGGAACAAGCAATTAAAACACCTGATAATGTTGCTGTAAAATACAAAGACCAAGAACTTACATACAAAGAATTTATACAAAAAATATATAATTTTTCATATGTTTTGCAATCACAAGGTGTAGAAAAAAATGATGGCGTTACACTTCTTATAAATAGAAGCTTAGAAATGCTTATTGCAATGTTTGCTGTCCTAAAATGTGGAGCACATTATTTGCCAGTTGATCCATTATGGCCATCTGACAGGGTAAAATTTATTTTGCAAGACAGTAAAAGCAATTTTTTAGTAACACATAGCTCATTTATAAATACATTTTCTAAAGATGCAAATTGCATTAATGTAGATGATATAATGAAACTTCCTGATGTATCTGAAGACAAGCTAAATAAAGTAGATTATGACTTATGCTCTTTAGCATATATTATATATACATCTGGAACAACAGGCAAACCCAAAGGTATACTAACTACAAACTACAATATTGTATATTTACTAAATTCAACCAGAGATAAACTTGTACAAAATGAAAATGATGTATGGACTCTATTTCATACATATACATTTGATTTTTCTACCTGGGAAATATATGCATCATTATTGTATGGCGGAAAATTAGTTATTGTACCAAAAGAAATAACTGTAAATCCTCGCAAGTTTTTACATTTACTTGTAGATGAAAAAGTTACAATACTAAATCAAACTCCTGCATACTTTTACAAAGTATTAGAAGAGGAAAAACTAGATAATTTAAAACGAGAAGATATTCACATTCGTGCAATTTTGGTTGGTGGAGAAGCTGTCTATGCAAAACCATTTGCATACTGGAAAGAAAAATACCCACAAACAACTATATTTGAAGTATATGGTCCAACAGAATCAACAATATTTGCAACAATGTGTGAAATAACAGATTCAGATATAAAAAATAATGAAACATTTATAGGCTATCCTTTGCAATACTACAGTGTCTACATTCTTGATAAAGATAATCAAATACTTCCAATCGGATGTGATGGAGAAATATGTATCGCAAGCGGTGGATTATGCAGAGGATACTTAAATAATCAAGAATTGACAGATAAAAAATTTATATATAGCAATATTTTAAATAAAAAAGTATATAAATCCGGCGACCTAGGTTTTTATGATACTGATGGAAGAATTGGCTATATTGGAAGAAATGATAATCAAGTTAAAATAAGAGGTTTTCGTGTAGAAATTGGAGAAATAGAAAAAGAAATACTTGCATGTGGTAATGTTTCAAAAGTTCTTGTTATGCCAGTAGAAAACAAAAACTTTACAAAATCACTTGTTGGATTTATGGAAACTACCATTCCAAATTATACAGACACAGTTATAGAAAATTTAAGAAAAAAACTTACACCATACATGATACCTAAACTTTATCAATTTGAAACATTTCCTTTAAATGATAATGGCAAAATTGATAGAAAAAAATTACTTGCAATTATTGAAGAAAGACAGAATCAAAAAGAAATTGTTTTGCCAAGAAATAGCCTAGAAAAAGAAATTTATGATGTTGTTTGCAAAGTAATTTCTAAAAATGATATTTCAGTTGCTGATGACTTCTTTGATGACCTTGGTATGGATTCTTTAAACATTATGGAACTTACAATAAAACTTGCCAAATATCATCTTGAAATACAAGATATAAATGATGCTCCAAGTATTGAAGCACTTGCAAAGAAAATTCAAGAAGTAAAAAAAGATGTACTAAATAATATTTTAGAAGACGTACAAGTCATTAATAAAACCGTAAACTATGATTTATCAAATGTGCTTCTTACAGGCACTACAGGATTTTTAGGTGTTCATATTTTAAAAGAATTACTTGAAAATAATGAGACAAAAAAAATCTATTGTTTAATTAGAAAAAAGAATAATAAAGATGCTTTTAAAAGAATTTCAGATACACTTTGTGATTACTTTGGAAATATAGATTTTTCCAAAATAGAAGTAATTGAAGGGAACTTTGAATACGATAATTTAGCCCTTTCAGATGAAGTATACAATTTACTTTGTCAAAAAATTACCACTGTAATTCATTGTGGAGCAAATGTTAAACATTATGGAAAATATGATGTGTTTTATAAATCAAATGTACTTGGTACAAAAAATATTATTGAATTTTGTGAAAACTCTAAAGCAAAACTTGCTCATATTTCAACACTTTCAGTTGGAGGATATACAAAAATAAATAATCCATCATTATTAGATGAAAACACAATAAATGTAGGACAAGAATTTAAAAAACATGTTTACATGATTACAAAATATCAAGCTGAATGTGAAGTACTAAAAGCAATTATGCAAAATAAAATAGACGCAAAAATTTTCCGTTTAGGTAATATTATGCCAAGATTTTCAGATGGAAAATTTCAAACAAATTTTATTGAAAATGCATTTATTAGTAGACTTCATACAATAATAAAAACAAAAAAATTAACAGAAGAATATAAAAATTTTACAATTGATATTAGCCCTGTTGACCTATGTGCTAAATCAATTATAACTGTGCTAAAAAATAGTAATAATCAAACTGTATATCATATATACAATCCAAATACTGTATCAATTAATACTCTTCTTGCTTACATGAATATATCAATATCAACTGTTTCAAGTGATGAATTAATTGATGAACTAAAAGAATCAAACAATCCACATGATGCGCATTTACTTAATGATTTATTAGAAGCAGAATACACAGAAACACCTACTACCAATGTGTTAACTGTCAATCTTTTAAATAAATTTGGATTTAATTGGAATACACTTGATAAAAATTATTTAAACAATATTTTAAATATAGAAGGAGCTGAAGATGAAACAGTTTAGGAGAAACATTTACGCAAAAATAATTTTATTAGAGATTGTTGTTCTATTTTTAATGAGATACCTTGTTCCAGTTTTATTAAACTATCCTCCCTATTCAGAGGATGCAGTATTTCAATCACAAATAGAACCATTATCACACTCTGCACAATATATGTTACTTGGTGCAATTGGTGTTATACTTTACATACTATGTATTAACATAGTATGTAAAAATATTTTTAAATATATTGATACAAAAGATAAAGCAAAACTATCACTTGATTTTATTAGAACAGTAAGAAAAGATTGTTTTAATGTGCCAAAGAAAATAGTTTTAGTACAAATTATTTTAATAATAATTGTTTTATATATGCTTTTTGCTATGATGAAAGCAAATATAAAAATATGTTTTAAATTTTTACTAATTTATTTTGCTTTCTTCACAGTTATAGCAATTATATCAACAAGTTTAATAAAAAGCGACTTGGATAATATTATAAAATCTACATACAAAATAAATAGTAATTACAAAAAAGTAGAAAAATCAGGTAAATTTTATATTGGACTACTTTCAAATTTACTGCCATTTTTCCTTGTAATAATTATTACAATCTCACTTTTAGGTTATGCAAAAGTATCATCTGCAATAGGTGAAGGAAATTACAACTACTATAAACTATACTTAAGGAATATCAATCTTGATAATTTATCAATGGATGAATTAAAAGATATTTTAAATAAAGTATCACGTGAAAGTGAAGATGACTATTATTTTATAATAAATGACAAAATGCAGTATTTCTCAAGTCCAAATGGAAATGTAACAGAATTCTTTATAAAATATGCAAATACATATCTTGAAAAAACAAACGGACGTGTATACGAATACTATGGAGTTGAAGAAGAAGGATATGCAAAAAAAGTAACTTTAAATGATGGAAATACCGTATATGTAGGCTTTAAATATAGTACAACAAATAATGAATTGACAGCATTTTTTGTATCAATTAGTATTATTTCAATTATAGCATATTTGTTTATACTATTAATATGGGCAAAGAATATAAGCCAAAACCTAACAGAAATAACAAATAAACTTGTAGAAATTTCAAAAAGCAAAACAGTTCTTAATGACGAAGTTTTACCTGTAACATCAAATGACGAAATTGGTGAGCTAACAATTGCTTTTAATGACATTCAAAAATTGACTAAAGAAAATATAGAAAAAATCCATGACAATCAACAATTGCTTATGGAAAGAGAGAGACTCGCTTCACTTGGACAATTAATTGGTGGAATTGCACACAACTTAAAAACCCCTATAATGTCTATATCTGGTGCAGCAGAAGGGCTAACAGATTTAGTACGTGAATATAATGAATCAATAGGCGATCCACAAGTAACAAAAGAAGACCATCATGCAATTGCAAAAGACATGCAAGATTGGATAGACAAAACAAAATCCTATACAGAATATATGTCAGATATTATTACAGCTGTAAAGGGACAGGCCGTTACACTTTCAGAAGAGCAAAGTGTAACATTTGATATCGAAGAACTATTAAAACGTGTAAACATTCTAATGAGACACGAACTTAAAAATGCACTTGTAATATTAAACTTTAAAATAAATGTAGATAAATCAACTATTCTACATGGAAATATAAATAGTTTAGTGCAAGTAATAAACAACTTAGTATCTAACGCAATACAAGCTTATAATGGAGAGCCAAACAAAGAAATTGACTTAATAGTAGATAAACAAGATAATAATATTGTAATATCAGTACAAGACTATGCAAATGGCCTTCCAAAAGAAGTTCAAGAAAAACTATTTAAAGAAATGATAACCACTAAAGGAAAAAACGGTACAGGCCTTGGACTATTTATGTCATATTCTACAATTCGTGCTCACTTTAATGGAAGTATCACATTTGAAACAAAACAAGGAAAAGGAACAAAATTTAATGTAATACTACCTATAATGTAAATTTTAACAAGATATATCTTGCTTTTTAAATAAATTTATGAATATAATAGGTGTATCAAAATTATGAGGTGATTATATGAGAGTACATAACACACAATCAGCTGCTCAATCAAACGGCTACAAAATTATTGCTGTTGATGATGAAATGGGAATTGTTGATTCATTATCTATATTTTTAAAAAGATCAGGATACAATTTCACAGGTGTTACAGACCCACTAGAGGCAATAGAACGTGTACGCAATGAACATTTTGATTTAATGATTCTTGACTTTATTATGGACCCTATTCACGGTGACCAAGTAGTTGAAGAAATAAGAAAATTTGATAAAGAATTATACATATTATTACTTACAGGGCATAAGGACTTAGCCCCACCACTTGAAACAATTAGAAAACTTGATATCCAAGGATATTGTGAAAAAAGTGACAAATTTGACCAATTGCTACTTTTAATTGAATCAGGTATAAAATCTATTGAACAAATGAATGAAATAAAACGTATAAATGAAGAATTATCAAGCACTTATGATAAGCTTGAAAAAGCTTATTTAGACAGTATTCAAACATTACGTTATACAGTTGAAGCAAAAGATCCATACACTAGAGGTCATTCTGACAGAGTTTCAGAATACTCTGTTCTAATTGGTCAAAAACTAGGTCTTTCAGAAGACATAATAAAAATACTACGCGTTGGAGGATTATTCCATGACATAGGAAAGATTGGAATTCCAGATAGCATCTTATTAAAAGAGTCAAAACTTACAGATGATGAATATTCACAAATAAAAAATCATCCATCAATTGGAGCACATATATTATGCAATGCTGAAGTATTTAAAGATATACTTCCAATTGTAAAACACCATCATGAAAGATATGATGGAAATGGCTATCCAAGCAAGTTAAAAGGAGAAGATATCCCTTATATTGCAAGAATTGCAGCAGTTGCAGATACATTTGATGCTATGACATCAAAAAGGACATACAGAAATGCTCTTCCACTTGATGTAGTAAAAGAAGAAATCGAAAGATGTAGTGGAACACAATTTGATCCCAATATCGCAAAAGTATTTCTTGATATACTTAACAATGAATATGACAAAATACAAGAAATTCAAGAAAAATATAAACATGGAATATCAAATATGGAAGATACAAATATGTCAAGCTAGAAAAAACAGATTTGGAAAGCAATTTTCCAAATCTATTTTATTTATAAAAATATCAATATTTTTGAGATTTTTTCTCAAATTATATTGATATTTTAATTTTTATTTACATAGAATTAATTCAATACTTTTAAATCCTCATGCTTAATTTTACTTTTTGCCTTTCTTTATCAATTCCAATTACCTTAACCTTAACAACATCTCCAATTTGTACAACATCTGATGGATTTTTTACAAATCCATTACTCATTTCTGAAATATGAACAAGTCCATCATGTTTAACACCAACATCAACAAATGCTCCAAAATCTGTAACATTTCTAACTGTTCCTGTTAAAATTTGATTTTCCTGTAAGTCTTCAAATTTAAGTACATCAGATCTTAAAACAGGCTTTGGCATTTCTTCTCTTGGGTCTCTTCCTGGTTTTGATAGCTCTTCAATTATATCTTTTAGTGTAGGTTCACCTATTTCTATTTCATTTGCAGTGTCTTTAACATTAACCTCAGAAAGTTTTAAACGAATTTCCTTAAGTTTATCATTATCTCTTAAATCTGCCTTGTCATATCCTATTTTATTAAGTAACTTTTCACTAGCTTCATAGCTTTCAGGATGAACTCCTGTTACCTCCAAAGGATTGTTTCCATCAAATATACGTATAAATCCTGCACATTGTTCAAATGCTGATTTACCAAGTTTAGCAACTTTCAAAAGCTCTTTTCTCTCTTTTAATTTTCCATTTTCATCTCTATATTTTACAATATTATTTGCAACAGTTTTGCTTATTCCAGATACATATGAAAGAAGTGAAGGTGTTGCAGTATTTACATCCACACCAACTTTATTTACCGCATCTTCTACAACTCCTGTAAGGCTCTCTGACAATTTCTTTTGGTCTACATCATGTTGATATTGTCCAACACCTATTGATTTAGGATCGATTTTTACAAGCTCCGCAAGTGGGTCTTGAAGTCTTCTTGCAATAGAAATTGCACCTCTTAAAGATACATTTATATCAGGGTATTCTTCTGTTGCAAGTTTAGATGCAGAATATACAGATGCACCTGCTTCAGACACAATTGCATAATGTACATCTTTTCCAAGTTCTTCCTTTGCCTTTTTTATAACATCTGCAACAAATATTTCTGACTCTCTTGATGCTGTTCCATTACCTATTGCAAACATATTTACATCAAATTTGTCAATTAATTTTATCAATTCTTTTGTAGCATTTTCTACATCATTTTGTGGCTCTGTTGGATATATTGTAGTTGTAGCAAGTACTTTTCCCGTTTCATCAATTACAGCAATTTTGCATCCTGTTCTATATGCAGGATCAAATCCAATAACAGTTAAATTCTTTATTGGAGCTCCAAGTAGCAATTGTTTTGCATTTTTTCCAAATACTTTAATCGCTTTTTCCTCTGCTTTTTCTGTTAAATCAGAACGAATTTCTCTATCAATAGAAGGTTCAATTAATCTCTTCCAACTATCTAATACAGTATTTTTTAAGTACTCTGTAAATTGAGTTTGTCCTTTTATAATGTCATTTTCCATAAATGATATTATTTTTTCTTCTGGTTTAAGAATTTTTACTTTTAAAAATTCTTCCTTTTCTCCCCTGTTTATAGCAAGTATTCTATGGCTAGGAAGACGGTTTATGCCTTCTGAAAATTCATAATACATTTCATAGCTTGATCTTTCGTCAGGTTTTGTAGCCTTTGTTTCAATTACTGCTTCTCTGTAACACATTCTTTTTATATTTTTTCTGTAATTTGCATCATCAGATATTCTTTCTGCAATAATATCAAGTGCACCTGCAATTGCCTCTTTGGTATCTGCAACAATCTTGTCTTTTTTAGGTGTACATTCCACATTTTCCACATCAGTAACATATTCTTGTGCAATTTCTTCAATTGGTTTTGTTTCCTTTTGTGCATAAATAATATCTGCCAAAGGCTCCAATCCCTTTGCCTTAGCAATTCCTCCTCTTGTTCTTTTCTTTTGTTTAAATGGTCTATACACATCTTCTGCCTCTGCTAAGGTTTTTGCATCATCAATACTTTTAGAAATCCCCTCTGTCATTTTTCCCTGCTCTTCTATTGATTTTCTAATTTCTTGTTTTCTATTCTCTAGATTTCTTAAATATGTAAGTCTTTCTCCAAGAGTTCTTAAAACCTCATCAGAAAGCCCTCCTGTTACTTCTTTTCTATAACGTGCAATAAAAGGAATTGTATTTCCTTCATCTATCAAATTCACAGTTTTCTCAACCTGTGATGTTCTTATATCTAACTCTTTTGCAAGTTCTTGAATAATATCCATTTTTATTTCCTCCTTTTGTTTTAGATATAATATAACATATAAAATAATTATGCAAGAGAATATGAAAAGGCATACCAAAATGTATGCCTTTTCATATTTCTATTCAATCCCCAAATACTCATTATAAGTTACTTCTCTATCAACTAACTTATCTTGCTTAATATCAATTATACGATTTGCAACAGTTTGAGTTAATTGATGGTCATGTGAAGTAAATAGTATAATTCCTTTATATTTTGTCATTCCTTCATTTAATGCAGTAATACTTTCCATATCTAAATGGTTTGTTGGCTCATCAAATATAAGCAAATTAGCACCAGAAAGCATCATTTTAGAAAGAACACATCTAACTTTTTCTCCTCCAGAAAGTACATTTACTTTTTTAAGTGCTTCTTCTCCAGAGAATAACATTCTACCTAAAAAGCTTCTTACATATGTCTCATCTGGATCTTTTGAATATTGTCTTAGCCAATCTGTTATAGATAAGTCAGACTCAAATAAATAGTTATTATCCTTTGGAAAATAATTTGAAGAAATTGTTGTTCCCCATATCACTTCACCAGAATCTGGCTCAAGTTCTCCTGCTAAAATTTGAAATAGCACTGTTTTGGCATTTTCGTTATCAGCTAAAAATGCAATTTTATCTCCAGGTTTTACTGTAAAGCTGACATTATCTAATATTTTTTCACCATTTATAGTTTTGCAAAGATTGTTTACTTTTAATATCTCTTTTCCCGGTTCTCTATCTGGTTTGAAATCTATATATGGGTATCTTCTATTTGAAGGTCTAATCTCATCAAGTTCAATTTTTTCAAGTGTTTTCTTTCTTGATGTAGCTTGTTTTGATTTTGAAGCATTTGCACTAAATCTTGCAATAAAGTCTTGTAATTCTTTAATCTTCTCTTCTTTCTTTTTATTTGCTTCTTTCATTTGTTTTAATGCAAGTTGGCTAGATTCGTACCAGAAATCGTAGTTTCCTGGATATACTTTAATCTTACCAAAATCGACATCAGCAATATGTGTACAAACTTTGTTTAAGAAATATCTATCATGTGATACAACAATAACAGTATTTTCAAAATTAATTAGGAATTCTTCAAGCCAGTTGATACTTTTTAAATCAAGGTCGTTTGTAGGCTCATCCAAAAGCAAAATATCTGGATTTCCAAATAATGCTTGTGCAAGTAAGACCTTTACCTTTTCTTTTGCTTCAAGTTCGCTCATAAGCTTGTAATGATTTTCAGGTTCAATTCCTAAATCATTTAGAAGAACTGCTGCATCTGACTCAGCATTCCATCCATCAAGTTCTGCAAATCTTTCCTCAAGTTTTGCAGCCTTCATACCATCTTCTTCATTAAAATCTGGCTTACTATAAATTTTATCCTTTTCTTGCATAATATTGTATAGCTCGCTATTTCCCATAATAACTGTATTTATAACAGTAAATTCTTCAAAAGCAAAGTGGTCTTGTTTAAGTACAGATAATCTTTCTGTTTTTTCCTTTGAAACCTCTCCTTTGCTTGGCTCAAGTTCACCAGATAAAACCTTTAAAAATGTAGATTTACCAGCGCCATTTGCACCAATAATTCCATAACAACATCCTTTGTTAAATTTGATGTTTACATCCTCAAATAAAGTTCTTTTTCCAAATCTAATTGTAACTCCTGTTGCAGTTAGCATATTTTCTCCTCCTCAAAAATTAATTATTTATCCTAGCATTCCCTTTTTCTTTAACCAAAATGTTGCAATAATTCCCACAGCTAAAGAAAATACAACCATTATAGCAAATCCAAATGGATTATCTTGCAAAGGAACTGGAACATTCATACCCCAATAACTTGAAATCATTGTAGGAATTGCAAGTATAATTGTAATAGATGTTAAAAATTGCATTACTCCATTTAGGTTATTAGAAATAATTGAAGCATATGCATCCAAAGTTCCTGTTAAAATATCACTATATATTCTGCTCATCTCAATTGCCTGTTTATTTTCGATAATCGCATCTTCTAATATATCTTCATCTTCCTCATATAGCTTAATCATCTTGCCACGAAGCGTTTTCTCCATTACAACCTCATTTGATTTAAGTGATGTTGTAAAATAAACAAGACCTTTTTTCAAGCTAAGCAATTTTAATAATTCTTTATTTTTCATAGAATTTTTAAGTACGCTTTCAGCTACTTCTGATTCTTTATTTAATCTTTTTAATAGTGTTAAAAATCTTTCTGCATTAGCATAAAAAATTTGAAGCAAAAATCTACTCTTTTTATATGTAACAATGCTTTTGCTCTTTTCCAAATTCTCTATAATATAATTTTTAGTAAGTGAAACTGTAATTAAATAATCATCTCTTACAAAAATCACACCAATTGGCATTGTACTATAAACCTTACTACCTGCCTCATTTTCCATAATTGGTATGTCAATAATAAATAAGATTGTATTATCATCCTCTTCAAAATCAATTCTGGCTTTTTCCTCATAGTCAAGAGCATATCTGATAAAATCTTCAGCCATTCCAACATTTTTGCATACCAGCTTTATTTCGTCCTCACTCGGCGATACCATGTTTATCCAATTTCCTTTTTTAAATTCATCTGTTACTACAGTCTTATTTGTTGCTACATCTGTATTGTACATTTTTAACATAATATCACCCCTTATTTTATATAACACGGTACTTTCTGGGACGGACTCAAAAAGTTCCCAAAAAATTAACTTAAAATTATTAAATAGTAAATAGTCTAAAACATAAATTTGATAAAATATGTTGACAAACACTGTTTTTAGACTTATAATAAATGTGCTTAATTTGATACGCGCCATTAGCTCAGTTGGTAGAGCAGTTGACTCTTAATCAAATGGTCGGAGGTTCGAATCCTCTATGGCGCACCATTAAAATAACCACTTGCATTTATTTCTATAAAATAAAATGCGGTGGTTATTTTTTGTACTCCGCATTTTTTTCTTTCTTTACCAATTATACACATTTTACATAAAAATGTCAAACATACAATGTCAAAAATAAATTTATAAAAATTTCTTCACTTTTCCCAATTTTGTGGTATAATTTTCCCGAAACGGAGGATAAAAAATGATACGATTATTCTTTATAAAAAACAAACTAAAAAATAAAAAATTAATAAACAACAATGATGATGAAATAGTAAAAAAATACAAAGATATAGCAAAACTAAAAAAAGAAGAAGTTTTATCAAAATTTAGTTCAAATGAAAAAACTGGCCTAGATACAAAAACAGCAAATCAAAAACTTGAACAAGATGGTGAAAATATAGTAGTAAAAGATGAAAAACATTCATGGTTTTACTTTTTTGTAAATTCATTTAAAGATAAATTTATTTTAATACTTGTGATTCTCGCTATTATAAATAAATTCGTTGGTGATGACAATCTCGGCACAATCATAATTTTTGCAATAGGTTTTGTAAGTGCAATGATACGCTTTTTTCAAGATTATTCAACATATAAATTCAATCAAGAACTTAAAAGCCAAATGTTTTCTACTGCAACTGTTGTGAGAAATTCTAAAGAGCAAACTATTAGAACTGAAAACGTTGTAAAAGGTGATATTGTTCACCTAAATGCTGGTTCAATTATTCCAGCAGATGTTATGATTCTAGAAAATAAAGACCTTTTTTTAAATCAATCTGTATTTACAGGCGAAAGTGCTCCTGTAGAAAAAACAGCAAACTTTGCAGACACAGATGAAATATTTTCACTTTCAAACATATGCTTAATGGGCACAAGTGTTATAAGTGGTAGTGCAACAGCAATAGTTATAAACACAGGTTTTTCTACCTATCTTGGAAGTATGGGAAGGCAAATTGACAATAAAAGAGAAACAACGAACTTTGAAAAAGGAATGAATAATATAACAAAATTATTAATAAGATATATGCTTGTTGTATCAATTGCAGTATTTGTTATTTACGCATTTATTCGTAAAGACCTACTCGAAGCTATCTTATTTGCTCTTTCAGTTGCTGTTGGAATTACCCCAACTATGCTACCCATGATTGTAAATGTCAATTTAACAAAAGGCACAAAAACACTTGCTAAAAAGAAAACTCTTGTAAAAAACATTCAATCAATTCAAAATCTTGGAGCAATAGATGTACTTTGCACAGACAAAACAGGAACTTTAACACTTGATAAAATTATCTTGCAAAAATATATTAATGTAAATGGCAAGGAAGATTTATCAATACTTGAGTATGCTTTCTTAAATAGCTATTATGGAACAGGTATGAAAAACCTAGTAGATAAAGCAATAATTGCCTACGCAGATGAACACAATATAAATGATAAAGTTGCAGGATATGAAAAAATTGATGAAATTCCATTTGATTATATAAGAAAAAAGATGAGCGTTGTTGTAAAACATGATGATCACTGTAGAATAATCACAAAAGGTGCATTAGAAGAAATACTAAAAAGTTGTACAAATGTAAAAATTGATTCTGAAAATAAACCTTTGACACAAGAACTAATAGAAAACATCAATCAAAATGCTATGTCTCTTGCAAGACAAGGTATGCAAGTAATTGCTCTTGCTTCAAAACGTGAATATAGAGGAAAAGATATTTTTAGTAGTGATGACGAAAAAGATATGACATTTATAGGTTTTGTAGCATTCTTAGATCCACCAAAAAAAGATGTAAAATCAACTATTAAAAAATTAAAAAAATACGGAATTACAACCAAAATATTAACTGGCGACAATCAATATGCAACTGAAAATATCTGCAATTTAGTTGGAATTCCAAATGAAAGGATATTAATTGGAACCGATGTAGATAAATTATCTGATGAAGAACTTGCAAAAGAAGTAGAAAATGTAAATGTATTTGCAAGAATGAATCCACTTCAAAAAGAAAGAATTATAAAAACCCTAAAAAATAATGGACATGTAGTTGGATACATGGGAGATGGCGTAAATGATGCTCCATCACTACATAATGCTGATGTTGGAATTTGTGTTAACACTGCAACAGATATTGCAAAAGAAGCAAGCGATATTATTTTACTTGAAAAAAACTTAAACGTTATATTTAATGGTGTTATAGAAGGAAGAAAAGTTTATGGAAATATCATAAAATATATGAAAATGGCATTGAGTTCAGACTTTGGTGATGTATTTAGCATATTTATTGCAAGTATATTCTTACCATTTTTACCACTACTTCCAATTCAAATGCTAATACAAGATTTTTTATATGATTTTTCACAAATCGCAATTCCATATGATAATGTCGATGAAGAATTTTTGATAAAACCTAAAAAGTGGGATACAAAAGGACTTGGAACATTTATGAATGTTATGGGACCAGTAAGCTCAATAATTGATGTTCTCGCATTCTTAGCATTTTGGTTTATACTTGGATACAATTCTGTTGCATCAGAAACATATTTCCAAACAGCATGGTTTGTTGAGTGCCTAATTAGTGAAACATTAATTATTCATTTTGTGCGTACTTCAAAAATTCCATTTGTTGAATCAAAAGCAAGTCCAATACTTACAAGACTTACTTTAGTAACAATTATTGGTACTATTTTAGCACCTATACTACTTCATAATATTTCATCATTTCATTTTGAAATATTGCCATTTAGTTATTATTTAATTGTACTTGCTTTAACAGCTCTTTATGTTGTACTTGTACAATTTGTTAAAAAAATATATATTAAAAGAGTTGGAGAATGGTTGTAAATAAAAACAAAACAAGGATATGTATAAAAATTCATATCCTTGTTTTTTGTTTACTTTGTACCTCTTCTTATAATTCTTTGCATAGGATCATAAGTATCTCTTGAAAGTAAAGTTTTTGAAACCACTTTTCCATTTAATTTTAAAACTCTATATGCTTCACTCTTACATCCATTGTAGCCTGATTGAGATACTACTTCTTTTCCCCTAGCTAAGCTACTATCTTCTATATATTTAACAGTATATGGTATATATGATAATGTTTTAGACTGTATTACAACCTCATATTCTGTTTCTTCTTTTATACCATAAAAACTAACTTTTGCAAGTCCGTTTTTAGCTGATGCTACTATTTTTATTGGATATGTTCTTGTGTTCTTAAATTTAAAATCAAGTCCTCCCCAACTTACTGTTGCATCTCTGCTTACAGGTACATATGATGTTAAAAATTGATGATTGCTTCTATCTACAATCTCTAAATTTGCAAGTAATGCTGTATTATATATTGTAGAAGATATTTGACATATTCCTCCACCTACATCTTTCACAACCTTTCCACCTGCATATGCTCCTGCTTCTTTATATCCTGCTGCAATTGTTCTTGCCCCAACAACTTTATTATATGAAAATATCTCCCCAGGCATCAAAATTGTTCCATTTATTTTGCCTGCCGCAATTATCAAATTGTTGCTTCTGTTCTTGTTTGTTGGATCATATCTTGTTGTATATGTCGCAAGCAAATCTGGAAATGCTTTCTCTCCAAGATTTTCAACCTTAATTTTTGGTACTGTTATTTTTAATGGTATTTTATATTCTTCTTTATCTTCTTCAAGTAATTTTTTTGCCTCTTCAATTGATATGTTAAAATCAACACCATTTACGTGTGTATGAACAGTTGTTGGATTACTTGACACATATGCATCTTGTGGTGCCTTATATATCTCATTTCTTATTTTTTCAACATCAATTGCATCTGGCTCTACTGTTTCAACAGGTATTGTAATAATTATATTTTTTTCTTCAATCTTTTTCATTACAGATACAATCTCTTCTTTCATTGTATCTTCCTTTACTTTTACACCAGATTTTCCTTTTACAATTATTACATTATCATCTTCTACATAATAACTGCTTTGTTTAACAGAATCAGGCATTTTAGATGATATCCCTTCAATTGCAGTACTTAAAAGCCCATCATCATAATATAAATCCATTGAAATATCTTTTTTCTGTATTAGTGTAATTAATATATTATAATTATTTACTAATATATTTCCACCTTTTCCAATGTTATACGCCTCATTTACTGCCTTCTCCACATCAAATTTTGCATTTATTTGCTTGCCATTTACAGTTGTTTCATAATCTTTATACTTTAATGTAATATCATCTTCACACTTTGATTGTATTATCTCATTTAGCTTATCTGTTGCTTCCTGCTGAGAAAGCTTTGATACATCAATGCCCATAATACTAACTCCTGATAATATCTTATCATTACTTATATTTATAAGGGCAAATATTACAGAGAAAAATAAAATGGAACATATTAATACTGTTATAATTATCAAAGGAATATAATTTCTTTTCTTCTTTACTTTTACAAGATTATATTCATTTTTTTCTTCTGTATTAGTCTCCAAATTTTCTTCTTTTATTTCTTGTACATTTTCATTTTGATTTAGTTCTTTTTCTACTGCCTTTTTTGCATCTTCAAGTAGCTTTTCTATATCTTTTTTTTCTTCATCCATATACATTCTCCCTATAAATATTTTATACCGTACAATAAAATAATATTACCATACTTCTCAATTTTCTGCAATATTTGTTTTAGACTCTTTTTTACAAAAAAATACTATTTTCACTAGACATTTATTTTGTTTTTATGTATAATGAAGTAAATTTATGGAGAAAGAGGTAATACATATGATAGGTGATATGATAGCAAGAATTCGTAAAGAAAAAAAAATAACAAAAACCAAACTTGCTGACAAAACAGGTATCAATATTGGACATCTTACACATATAGAAAAGGAAGAAAGAAACCCTAGTCACAAGGCTTTAAAAACTATTTGCAAAGCCTTAGAAATACCTTATCAACCATTAATGTACACATATGACAAAGAGCTTACAGATGATCAAGAATATTACAAAGCTCCAAATCATATTTCATATAATCAAGTTTTAGCAGTAGATACAATTCATTCTTTTATGGAATGTCCTGCTTCACTTCCTGGTGCCGCACTTGCAATAAAAATTCCAGACGATAGTATGGAGCCCAAACTTCCAAAAGGTGCATATGCATTTGTTGAACTAAATTCACCTTTAAATAACCGTGATATTGGCGTATTTGACTATGACGGAAAAATTTTAATAAGAAGATTTATTGTAAGACGTGATAAACTTGTTTTACGACCAGAAAATAGGGAAATAGAAGAAGTATCAATATATGATGGAGACAATTTCAATATAATTGGAAAGATTGTTGGTACAGATACAGGAATTATTTTGTAAAATTTACAAATATTTTGTAAAAAACTATTGAATATTTTATTTTTTAATAATATAATTTATTGTAACGAATTATACAAGAGATAAATAAGGAGATTTAAGATGGAGTTAGTAAAAAATATTTTCTTTAATACAGATAAATTAGTAGAAAATTCATGTGTTAAAATTTCATATACAGGTAAATTATTTCAAGAAAACAGTGAAGAAGTATATATCCACTATGGTTTTGGACTTAACTGGGACAATTTAAGTGAAATAAAAATGGTAAAAAGTGATTTAGGTTTTCAAGCAGAAATTAATTTAGAGTCTGCTGATACACTAAATTTCTGTTTTAGAGATAATAACAATGTATGGGATAACAATAATAATGAAAATTATATATTCCCTATAGAAAAGGTTGAACTTGCCCTTGTTGTTGCCGATGATAGAAAGCTTGATGCTCCAAGAGGTTTAAGAAAGTCATATATCTGGAGTAAAAAAATCAGGCTTGCAATTTATAAAATTGTTACATATCTACCAAAAATTATTTCAGGAAATTATAAAAGAAAATTAAATAATGAAGACTAAAAAAATACTAGAAAGAACAAATCTTTCTAGTATTTTTATTTAATATATATTTAATTCCAGCCACCATTTATAGAAATAACTTGACCTGTTGTAAATTCATCTTCTATTAACCAATATACACATCTTGCAATATCAATTGGTTTTCCTATTTTTTCAAGTGGTGTTTCATTTATTATTTCCTGTACATCTTCTTTTGAATATTCTTTATTCATATCTGTGTCAATCATTCCAGGAGCAATACAATTTACTCTAATATTAGATGGTCCTACCTCTTTTGCAAGAGCTTTTGTTAAACCTATTATACCAGCTTTTGCCGTGCTATAATGTACTTCGCATGAACCGCCTTCCACTCCCCATATTGAAGAAATATTTATAATACATCCTTGTTTATTATGTATCATATTTGAAAGCACTTCTTGACTACAATAAAATGCACTATTTAAATTGTTTTGCATCATATTATCCCAATCAGCATCTGTTATATCTGTAAATAATTTTGTTTGTGAAATTCCTGCATTATTAATTAATACATCAATGTTATTAAACTTATTTAATGTAAATTCAATTAATTTTTTTACTTCTTCTCTTTTTGAAACATCTGCTTTAAATATTTCGATATTTACTTGCTTGCTATTTAATTCCTCTTTTATTTTTCTTGCACTTTCTTCAGATTTATTATAATTTAATACAATATGATATTTATTTTTTTCTGCTAAAAATTGTACAATTCCTGCTCCTATTCCTCTTGATCCACCTGTTACAATAACTGTTTTTTTGTTTTCCATAATTATTTTGTATGATACTTAGGTATCACACCCTCCTTATACTTTATCGCTATTAGTGTTCAGGGTTACTTTATATAAAGTGTGGGCCTGAACGAATAGCCTTCGTAGCTGTAAGTCGGACCGTCGTAGTAGCGATTGCAGACTGGATAAGCATGGCGGTAATAACCTGCGCGATAAACACGATAATACGTAACGTAGGCCTCCATTGTCCATTCAATACAATTTCCTGCTAAATCATATATGTTTTTTGATACATCATCTGCTACACTTCCTGTAAGTTCTGCTCCAGATTTTGTTGGTGTAGCTCTTTGGGCATCTCCTATATATCTACACATTGCATCCCACTCACATCCATATGTTAATGTACTTGTTACACTTGTATAGTTATGTTGGCTAGCAAAGTTTTTGGCAAGATATACTGCTCCACTCTTTCCTGATATTTCACTTGCATCACTCATACTTGTTCCCCATGGTACATAATTATATGGTGCTACTCCTTTTTTACATACTACTGTTTGTGCAGTTGTAGCTCCTGGTCTTAATGTAGTACTATTTACTCCTGCCTCGAATCTTCCTATATAAAATCCTCCATATTTTAATACTTGTGTTCTCATTGTATTATATTCACTTGCTTCTGTTGAATATCCACTTGCACATGGTTCAGTATAATCTGTGGATAATCTTGTTGTAGGCTGTCCGTTTTCATCAAATTCTGTTCTTGTCAAATCAGCCTCTCCTGATACTGGTATCCATACAAATTGATTCCCCATACTTGTTCCTGATGCAGTCATTGTATCATTTTGTTTATCTGATATAACTAGTCCTGTATTTATATCTCCTCCTACATAGTAAAAACCATTTGGA
>CAKOPZ010000006.1 GCA_934101145.1 uncultured Clostridia bacterium | reverse complement strand
TCTCGAAAGCCTTTATATTTAGCAATTATTATTCGATTATGTCAGCAACAACACCTGAACCAACTGTTCTACCACCTTCACGAATAGCGAATCTTAATCCTTTTTCGATAGCGATAGGTGTAATTAATTCGATTGTCATTGTTACGTTATCTCCTGGCATTACCATTTCTGTTCCAGCTTCTAATTCAATAACACCTGTAACGTCTGTTGTTCTGAAATAGAATTGTGGTCTATATCCATTGAAGAATGGTGTATGACGTCCACCCTCTTCTTTTGTTAGAACGTAAACTTGTGCTTTGAATTTTGTATGTGGATGTATTGTTCCTGGTTTTGCAAGAACTTGACCTCTTTCGATGTCTTTTCTATCAATACCTCTTAATAATACACCAATGTTATCTCCAGCTTCTGCTTGATCTAACAATTTTCTGAACATTTCAACACCTGTAACTACAGATTTTTTAGCTTCTTTAGAAAGTCCAACGATTTCGACTTCGTCTTGAAGTTTAACTGTTCCTCTTTCTACTCTACCTGTAGCAACTGTTCCTCTACCTGTAATTGTGAATACATCTTCAACAGGCATTAGGAATGGTTGGTCGATTGGTCTTTCTGGTGTTGGAATATAGCTATCAACAGCATCCATTAATTCTTTGATTGGAGCATATACAGGATCGTTAGGATCTGTAGAATCACTCTCTAATACTTTTAATGAAGAACCTTTGATAACTGGAATTTCGTCACCTGGGAAACCATATTCTGTTAATAGGTCTCTAACTTCCATTTCAACTAATTCAAGTAATTCTGGATCATCAACCATATCGCATTTATTTAAGTAAACAACGATATATTTAACACCAACTTGTCTAGCAAGTAGGATATGCTCTCTTGTTTGAGGCATTGGACCATCAGCTGCAGAAACAACTAGGATAGCACCATCCATTTGAGCTGCACCAGTAATCATGTTTTTTACATAGTCAGCATGTCCTGGACAGTCAACGTGAGCATAATGTCTTTTATCTGTTTCATACTCAACGTGAGCTGTGTTAATTGTAATTCCTCTCTCTTTTTCTTCTGGAGCACTATCGATTTGATCATATGCTTCAAATTGTGCTTTACCTAATAATCCTAAGTATTTTGTAATAGCAGCTGTTGTTGTTGTTTTACCATGGTCAACATGTCCGATTGTACCAATGTTAACGTGTGGTTTATTTCTTTCAAATTTAGCTTTAGCCATTTTAAAATCCTCCTTTAAAACTTTTTTATAATTTAAAAATTAAAAACAAATTAAATTTGCTATTATATTATAGCACTTGCATTTTATAACATTTATGCTAAAAATGCAAGTACTTTAATTATTTTTAGTCTTCTTTTTTGCTCTTTGTAGCAACAATTCCGTCTAAAATTGATTTTGGAACTTCTTCATAATGAGATGGTTCCATTGAATATGTTCCTCTACCTTGTGTTTTTGAACGTAGATCTGTAGCATATCCAAACATTTCTGATAATGGAATAAAGCTTCTGATAACTTGGTTACCATTAATTAATTCCATACCTTCTAGTCTACCACGTCTTGAGTTTACATCACCAATAACATCTCCCATGTATTCTTCTGGAACTGTGATTTCAACTTTCATAATTGGTTCTAGAATAACTGATTTAGCTTGTTTACATCCTTCTTTAAATGCCATTGATGCAGCGATTTTGAAGGCCATTTCAGATGAATCTACCTCATGGTAAGAACCATCTACTAAAGTAGCTTTGAAGTCAATAACAGGATATCCTGCTAAGATACCGCTTTCAGCAGCTTCTCTAATTCCTTCTTCGATTGGTTTGATATATTCTTTAGGAACAACACCACCAACGATTTTGCTCTCAAATTCTACACCCTTACCAGCTTCGATTGGTTCAAGTTCTAGCCATACGTGACCATATTGTCCACGACCACCAGATTGACGAATGAATTTTCCTTCAACTTTTACTTTATTTCTAATTGTTTCTTTATAAGAAACTTGTGGTTTACCAACTGTACATTCAACTTTGAATTCTCTTTTTAATCTGTCAACGATGATATCAAGGTGAAGCTCACCCATACCAGCGATAACTGTTTGACCAGTTTCATGATTTGTATATGTTTTAAATGTTGGATCCTCTTCTGCAAGTTTTGCAAGAGCGATACCCATTTTTTCGCTATTAGCTTTATCTTTTGGCTCAATAGCTATATCAATAACTGGCTCTGGGAATTCCATTGACTCTAGAATGATAGGGTGTGCTGGATCACAAAGTGTATCACCTGTAGATACTTCTTTTAAACCAACTGCAGCAGCAATATCTCCTGCATAAACCTTATCAATATCTTGTCTATGGTTAGAATGCATTAATAGTATTCTTCCCATTCTATCTTTCTTTTCTTTGTTAGCATTTAAAATTGTAGAACCTGCTTCTAGTGTTCCTGAATAAACTCTAAAGAAGCAAAGTTTTCCAACGAATGG
The DNA here is from genome assembly GCA_934101145.1 of uncultured Clostridia bacterium. Lineage (GTDB taxonomy): Bacteria > Bacillota > Clostridia > TANB77 > CAG-508 > CALXVA01. The sequence goes on along the minus strand of CAKOPZ010000006.1, from coordinate 61,100 downwards.
ATCTGTTGCAATTTTGAATGCTAAAGCTGCGAAAGGTTCGTCATCAGATGTTTTTCTTTCAGCTTCTTCTCCGTCTGGTGTAACACCTTTAATATGTGCTATATCAAGTGGAGATGGCATAAAGTCAACAACTGCATTTAATAACTCTTGCACACCTTTATTTTTGTATGATGAACCGCATACAACTGGAACTATTTTATTAGCTATTGTTCCCATTCTAAGACCTTTTTTGATTTCTTCTTCAGATAATTCACCATCATCTAAATATTTCATCATTAATTCATCATCTTGTTCAGCAGCAGCTTCAATCATTTTTGCTCTGAATTCTTCTGCTTGAGCTTTTAATTCTTCAGGAATTTCTGTTACTTCGATATCTTTTCCTAAATCATCTTTATGAATAAATGCTTGCATTTTGATCAAATCTACAATTCCTTTGAATTGATCTTCTGCACCAATTGGTAATTGAATTGGAACAGCATTTGCTTTTAATCTATTTTTTAATTGGTCAACACAAAGCATAAAGTCAGCTCCTGTGATATCCATTTTATTAACGTATACCATTCTTGGAACTTCATATTTATCAGCTTGTCTCCAAACTGTTTCTGTTTGAGGTTGAACTCCACCTTTAGCAGCTAATACTGTAACAGCACCATCAAGAACTTTTAATGATCTTTGAACTTCTACAGTAAAGTCAACGTGTCCAGGAGTATCAATAATATTGATTCTATTTCCCTTCCATTGGCAAGTTGTAGCAGCAGAAGTAATTGTAATACCTCTTTCTTGCTCTTGAACCATCCAGTCCATAGTAGCTTCACCTTCGTGAACTTCTCCTATTTTATGAGTTTTACCTGTATAGAAAAGTATTCTCTCTGTAGTTGTAGTTTTTCCTGCATCTATGTGAGCCATAATTCCTATATTTCTTGTTTTCTCTAAAGGAAACTCTCTTCCAGCCATATTTTCCTCCTTCTATATTTATTTTCAAACTATTTTGATAATTCTAATTAAATTCGAGTATTGCTAGGAAAGCAAACTAAAAATTTTGAAATTATACGTTTGTATATTGAAAAATTTTTATGTGATGCTTGACAACGCAAGACGAAGAATTTTATTAGAATTTGTAATGAGCAAAAGCACGGTTAGCTTCAGCCATTCTATGCATATCTTCTTTCTTCTTATATGCTCCACCATTACCTGCAACAGCATCCATGATTTCAGCAGCTAATTTCTCAGCCATTGTTCTTTCATGTCTATTTCTAGCATATGTTACAAGCCATCTTAGACCTAAAGTTTGTCTTCTTTCTGGTCTGATTTCGATTGGTACTTGGTATGTAGCACCACCAATTCTTCTAGCTTTAACTTCAAGAACTGGCATTACATTTTCAAGTGCTGCTTCGAAAACTTCTAATGGATCTTTTTGTTCTTTCTCTTTTATGATATCAAATGCATCATAAACTATTGATTGAGCAACTGTTTTTTTACCATCAAGCATTACATTGTTGATTAATTTTGTAACAACTTTGCTATTGTATATTGGATCTGGTAAAACTTCTCTTTTTGCTATATATCCTTTTCTTGGCACTTTTCTTCCCTCCTTATTAATATTGATACACAAAATGTATCTCGGTACTCTGGAAAATTTAGTTATTTTCCCGTAAGTGCGTATAATCTATTTCAAATTTAAGTACCTTAAATTTAGTAAGTAGTTATATGCACCTTTTATTTAATTTTTCTCTGTAAATTTATTTAGAAACAAGTATTGCAAGGCAGTCGAGCTAAAAAACCGGAGGTGTACGTGTGTACATCGAGGATTTTTTAAGTGATGACTAACGAAGCAATGCGATGTTTATAAATGAATTTACAACATTTTTATCAAAAACAAGTAGTACAAGGCAACTAAGATAAAATTTTTGAAATTATACGTTTGTATATTGAAAAAATTTTAATCGCAAGTTAACGCAGTAATACGAAGTTTTTCATAAAAATGCTTATTTTTTAGGTCTCTTAGCTCCATACTTAGATCTAGCTTGCATTCTATCTTTAACACCTGCTGTATCTAATGTTCCTCTGATAATATGATATCTAACACCAGGAAGGTCTTTTACTCTTCCTCCTCTAATTAGAACAACGCTGTGCTCTTGTAGGTTGTGTCCAATACCAGGAATGTATGAAGTTACTTCGTAACCATTTGAAAGTCTAACCCTAGCTACTTTTCTTAAAGCAGAGTTTGGTTTCTTTGGTGTTACTGTTTTTACAACTGTACATACACCTCTTTTTTGTGGACTTCTTCTATTTGTTAATTTTTTTGTTCTAGAATTGTATCCATGTTGTAAAGCTGGTGCTGTAGATTTTGTTGTAGTTGTTTTTCTTCCTTTTCTTACTAATTGGTTAATTGTTGGCACTTAAATTTCACCTCTTTTCAAAATAAAATATCGTTATTGTTTGTGCATAATATAAGCACTTTACAATAACGATAATATTTTATCATATAATTCCTTAATTTGTCAACGATTTAAGCCATTTTTACTTTAAATTTATCTCTCTGTTTCTTCTTTTTCGTTTTCTTCATTAGTTTTGTTTGTTTTTGGTTTTATTTTGTGAGATTCCTTTTCTTGTTCAGCTTTTTCAGCCTTGCTAGCTTCTCTGTATTCTACATCAACATGTTTTCTTAATCCTTCTAAGAAAGCATCTCTTTCTTTATTAACAGGTTTTTCTTCAGGTTCTTGTACTACTTTCTCTTCTTTTCTGCTAACAAAGTTTTTAACTTTATTCCATATTCTCTTAAAAATGTTTTCTTTCTTTACAGGCACTAAATCTTTAACTTCCTGTTTGTCTTCTTCTTTTTTTTCGTCCATTATCTTTGACACGTTTTCGCTTATTTCACGTTGTACTTTATCCATTGCAGATTTTGCAACTTTTTGTGGAGTTTCTTTTTTCTTTGCACTAATTGGTTCTTGCTCTTCTGTTATTCTTCTTGTAAATCTTTGTTTATCTGTTGTTGCAATTCTTTGAATTTCATCCCAATCTTTATTAACAAATAGTGTTCTCCATGCCAAATCGCATTTTGAAATTTTAGCTTTAAGTTCAGCTTCTCTATCGCGTGATTCACAATATTGTTTTGAATAAGTTTCAACATCTTTTGTATAATTTGCTTTTTGTTTTATTAACTCATTGTATTGCATATTGTCAAGCTTAGTTGTATATTTTTCATCATTTAATTTTTTCTCAACATTTTGTAATTTTTTTGCAACTGCATCTAGTTTTTTCTTACTATCTGTTTTTGTTTTTAAAACAGTTTTTAATTTTGTCTCTAAAGTACCTTTATATTTTTGGATTCCTTCAATTTGTCCCTTATTTTTTACATACCCTTTTACATTGTTAAGTCTTTTCTTTTTAGCTTCAATATCTTCAGAAATATTTTCCATTGCCGCTAAAGTATTTTCTATTTTTATAACTTTTTCATTTTCTGTTTTATTCTCTGTATCTTTGTTAGCTTCTTCTTTTTTTCTTACCTCTTCTTGCATTTTCCTTAATGTAGCTTCTTTACCGGCAATTTCTTTTTCTAAATCGCTTACTACTTTGTCCATTTCTTCTTTAGATTTTCCCTTATAAGAATTTTCAAATTCTGTATAAACTTCACTTATTCTATCTTTCTTCATACAAACTTCTCCTCTATTTTTCTTATTTTTAGTTTCTCTTTTAACACGTATATCTTATTTTATCACATATTGTAATTATTTTCAACTGCTTTATGTAAAGTAATAGTCTTTGTAATACAAATTTAATATTTTTGTAATATTTCTGTAATAAATTCTGTCATATCTTCAATTGCTCTATCAGAAATCTTTTCATATCTTAACTTTTTATCGCGTATTTTTTCTTTAAGTTCTGGCATAATTCCATAATTCGCATTCATAGGTTGAAATTTATCATTTGGGGAAGAAATATACTTGCATAAAGCTCCAATCATTGTATTATCAGGAAATACAATTTTATTTTTACTACCTTCTTCAAATTGTTTAGCTGCGTTAATTCCTGCAACTAGTCCTGATGCAATTGATTCAACATATCCTTCTACACCTGTAATCTGTCCTGCGAAATATATATTTTCATTTTCTTTTAGCCTGCCATTGGCATACAACAAATCTGGTGAATTTATAAATGTATTCCTATGCATAACACCATATTTTTCAAAGTTTGCATTTTCAAGACCTGGTATCATTTGAAAAACACGTTTTTGTTCTCCGAATTTCAAATTAGTTTGAAATCCAACCATATTAAAAATACTACCCTGACTGTTGTCTTGTCTTAATTGAACTACTGCATATGGTCTTCTTCCTGTTCTTGGATCTGTAAATCCAACTGGTTTAAGTGGTCCAAATCTTAATGTGTCTATACCTCTTTTTGCCATAACTTCTATTGGCATACATCCTTCAAAAATTTCTCTTTTTTCAAATTGATGTAATTCAACAACCTCTGCACCTACAAGTTCATTCCAGAATTTTTCATATTCTTCTTTATTCATCGGAAGATTAATATAGCTTGCATCTTGGTTTTCTATCCTTTTTTTCCAAACCTCTATCTCTTCATCTTTTTCCCTTTCCTGGTCATATCTATTTCCTTTAAATGCAATTTGCATATTAATACTATCTCTTTCAATAATAGGAGCCGCTGCATCATAGAAATGTAATTTTTCTTGATGTATAATCTTAGAAATTTCATTTGAAAGTAAATCAGATGTAAGTGGCCCTGTTGCAATAATAACTATTCCGTCCTCCGCCATCTTCTTTAAAGATATGCCGTCTTTATTTTCACATTTTCCCACTTCTTGTCTTATGATTTCCACATTTTTCACATTTTCTATTCTGCTCGTAATTTCTTTTGAAAATTTTCCTCTATCAACCGCCAAGGCTTGTCCCGCAGGAACTGCAGTTTCATCTGCAACTTTTATAAGCAAACTATCTAAAATTCTAAGTTCTTCTTTCAAAAGCCCACAAGCATTTGTATGCAAATTTGACTTAAAAGAATTGCTGCAAACAATCTCTGCTAAGTTTGTATTAGAATGTGCTGGAGAAAATTTAACAGGTTTCATTTCATACAATTTTACATTTATTCCACGCTTTGCAATTTGATAAGCAGCCTCACATCCAGCAAGTCCACCACCAATTACAGTTATATAATCATTCATTTTTATTCCTCTTTCATTTTTATTAGGAAGTACTATATTATTATTGCAGAAAAGTTTTAGTTTAAAGTAGCTTGAATTAGAAAATCTTAATTTATTTTTGGGAGGAGGTCCAAGTAACGTCGCGGACAGGGGCCCAAAAATAATTTTAGATTTTCTTTGAAAGATGCTTTAACAATAAACTTTTCAAAATGATAATATATGTACTTCCTATTTAATAGACCTATTCAAATAAAGCCATAATATCTTCTTTAGACAATTTATTTATAAATGTCTGTTGTGTTGAAAGCATATTATCTGCAAGTTCAGCCTTTCTTTGTTGCAATTCATATATTTTTTCCTCAATAGAATTTTTAGTAATAAGTTTGTAAACTTGAACATTTCTTTTTTGACCTATACGATATGTTCTATCTGTTGCTTGATTTTCTGCAGATAAATTCCACCAAGGATCATAGTGTATTACCATATCTGCTCCAACTAAGTTAAGTCCAGTACCACCTGCTTTAAGTGAAATCAAAAATACTTTTATATTTTTATTTTGATTAAATTCATCTACAAGTCTAATTCTATCTCCGACTTTTGTCTGTCCAGTTAATTTAAAATATTCAATACCTTCTTTTTTTAGTTCTTTTTCAATTATCTCGAACATACTTGTATACCCAGAAAATAGTAAAATTTTATGACCTGCTTGAACTGCATCTTTCATAACTTCTATACATTGTGTAAGTTTGCTACTCTCTCCTGTATAATTTTGCAAGAACAAAGATGGGTGGCAACAAATTTGCCTTAATCTCATAAGCAAAGCAAGTATTTTTATTTGGCTTTTTTCAAATCCATTTTGTATTATCTCTTCTTTAGCTTCTTGTTTTGCCTGTGCCATGTACGAAGCATATAACTTTAATTGTTCTCCTTGCATTTCATTATTTAAAACTGTAATTGTTTTATCTGGAAGCTCAGTTAATACATCCTTTTTTATTCTTCTTAACACAAATGGCTCAATAAGCATTTTTAACCTTGACATACTCTCGTCATTATTATCTTTTGTAATCGGTACCTCATACAAATCTTTAAATTTTTTATATCTAAACAAATATCCAGGCATAATAAAATCAAAAATTGACCATAGTTCTGATAAAGAATTTTCAATTGGTGTACCTGTTAAAGCATATCTTGTTTTTGAGTGAATCTCCTTGATAGCTTTAGCATTTTGTGTATTATTGTTTTTTATATATTGTGCTTCGTCAGCAATAATATATTGAAAATTATAATCTAATTCAACATACTCTTCTAAGTCACGTTTAAGCAAATCATATGATGTAATAACAAGATTGTAATCATTTATACTTTGTATTTGTTCTTTTCTTTCCTGTACATTACCATGAATAACCATAGCTTTCAAAGAAGGAGCAAATTTATGTGCCTCATTAAGCCAATTTAGAGTAAGTGAACTTGGACATACAACAATACTTGCTTTTGGGTTCTCTTCACTTTCAATATAAGCAAGTACTACTGCAAGCATTTGAAGAGTTTTACCAAGTCCCATATCATCCGCTAAAATTCCGCCAAGTTGATATCTATCTAAAAGTGAAAGCCATTCATAACCGATTTTTTGGTATGTTCTCAAATCTGCATTTAACTCTTTTGGCATTGCAACTTCTTCATCAATTTCTTTTTTATCTATATTTTTTATAAATTTGTTATACTCATCATTTTTATTAATAGTGGACTGATCAAAATTCCTAAGTAATCTATCTAAATACATACTTCTATAAACAGGTAAGTGCAGCTCGCCTTTTTGAATTTTATTATAATCAACATCGATATCTTCTGTTATTCCTTCCAAAAAGTCCATTGTTTCATTTTGTTCCAAACTTAAAAAGCTTCCATCTTTTAATCTGTGATATTTCTTTTTAAGTTTGTATTTTTCCATAACATCAGCAAGTTCAGATAAATCAAAATCAAGTTTTGAAAAATCTATATTAAGTAAATTGTTCTCAATACGAACTCCTAAACTTTCCGCTTTTGGTTGTCTAATTTCTCTTTTCTTAAAATTATCTGTTGCAAGCACTTCAAATTTTTTCATATATTCTTCAATATCTGTAGACAAAAAATCAAATATTAATTCATCTTTAACCAAAATAAGTCGATTATCATTTCTGTCAAGCATAAATCCAGATTTTAAAAACATATCTAAGACTGCATTTTCTCCACCAATATCTCTTGCAATATTAACAACTTCATTTGACAATGGATTAAATTCTGTGTCTCCATATACAAATTTTATATCAGCTGTTATATAATTTTCCTCATTTACATCTAAGAATACCTTCACAAATAAATCTTTTGGAATATATTTTTCAATATCTCTTTTTTTCATTTCTTTAATTTCAATTCTATTTTTTATTCTTGGATATACAACAGAAAACATATTTTCCATATCTTTTTTATGGAATTTAATTTCAGATGTATAATTTTCTCTAAATATTTCCAAAAGTTTTAACGTAATATCTTCAAATTCTTTGCAGCAACGATATATTGCCTTTTTATAAAGCATATATGTATATTTTCTACCCTTAAATGTCTCATATTTAAAAACATCAAAATCAATTGGTTTTAAATCATACTCATCTTCATCTGTTTGATTTATTTCAAACTTAATATTAGGCTCATTTATATCAAATAATACCTTTTGATTTGATGTTTCCGTTTCAAACTCAACTTGTTTATTTTTAAGCACATCAAAAAGTTCATCCATTCCACTATTTGAAACAGTAACATATCCATCTTTTAATGAAGATCCATAATAATTATATCCATTTAATGATTCATTTGTATATTTTATTATCTCTGCATATTTCAAAATATATCTTAAAAGTGGAATACTCTCTTCATCAAATGCTTCCTCACAATGTTTAAAATCAAGTTTTGCACCATATTTAAATTCTTCTTTATTTAACATTCTATCATAAAACTCTGGAAGATTTTTAATCTTATACATTTGTTTATTGCCAATTTTAAATTCTACTTTCATTCCTCCAGAATACTGATGATATATAATCTTAGGTTCTATTTTTATACTATGCAATGCTAAATCTGTTGAAATTTGTTCAACAGTATTGTCACTCACCTTATAAAAAGCTCCAAGTAACTGCCTAAACGCATAATTTTTTTCATCATTTACAAGCATAACTTTAAAGACCCTCCCGCTATTTTTCTAATCATCGATTATATCACAAAGCATACTAAAAAGCAAATGCATATTTAACTGCATTTGCCTTAAATTTATTTCTTTTTAGATGTTTTTTTACTTGCTTTCTTTTCTTCTTTGCCGGGTTTATTCCATGAAATATAATCACATTTTTCAGGATTATTTTCGCAGATATAAAATTTTCTTTTTTTCTTTGATTTACGTACTTGAATTTTTCCACCACATTTTGGGCAAGGTTCATCAATTGTTTCAACAAGTGGTTTTGCATTTTTACACTCTGGGTAACCAGGACATGCTAAAAATTTTCCATATCTTCCATATTTAATAACCATCATTCTACCACATTTATCACATGGTACATCAGATACTTCTTCTTTAAGTTCTACATGTTCAAGTTCCTTTTCAACCTTTTCAACTTGTTTTTCAAATGGTCCATAAAATTCTCTTATAACTTCTTTCCATTGTTCTTTGCCCTCTGCAACTTCGTCAAATTCTTCTTCTATCTTTGCAGTAAATTCAACATTTATTACATCTGAAAAGTTTTCTGTTAAAAGTTTATTTACAATTTTTCCAAGATCTGTTGGAACTAATTGTTTTTGCTCTTTTTCTATATAATGTCTGTCTAAAATAGTTGTAATAGTTGGAGAATAAGTACTTGGACGTCCGATGCCCTTTTCTTCTAGTGCTTTTACTAAACTTGCCTCTGTGTATCTTGGAGGTGGTTCTGTAAAACTTTGCTTTGTATCTATTTTCTTCTCTATTACCTCCTGTCCATCTTTTAAATCAGGAACAGACACATCTTCCTCTTCTTGTTTATTGTCTTCTGTCTCTACATACAAAGTCATAAATCCCTTAAATCTTAATGTCTGGCCACTTGCTCTAAAATTATAATTATTTACATCAATATTGGCCGAGATTGTATCATAAAGCGCTGCTGACATTTGGCTTGCTAAAAACCTATTATAAATCAACCTATATAATTTGTATTGATCACTTGTTAAAAATTCTTTTATACTCTCTGGTGTTAAATCAACATATGTTGGTCTTATACCTTCGTGAGCATCTTGAGCGCTTTGCTTTGTTTTATAATAACGATTTTCATAATATTCTGCGCCAAAATCTTTTGTAATTTGTGTTTTAGCTGCAACTCTTGCTTCTTCTGAAATTCTTGTAGAGTCTGTTCTCATATAAGTAATAAGTCCTACTGTCCCTCTATTTCCAACATGAACTCCTTCATATAGGCCTTGTGCAACAGACATTGTCCTTTTTAATGTAAAGCTCAATTTTCTTGATGCTTCTTGTTGCATTGTACTTGTTGTAAATGGTGGAGCAGGTGTTCTTTTCTTTTCTCCTTTTTTTACAGCTGTCACAATATACTTTTGATTTTTTATTTCCTGTAAAATACTATCTACTTCTTCTTTAGAGTGTATATCAACTTTCTTGCCATTTTTTCCATAGAATTTTGCAACAAAAACCTTTTTAGACTTTTCATCTAATAGGTTAGCATAAATATTCCAATATTCTTCAGGAATAAACTTTTCAATTTCTTCTTCTCTATCAACAATTAATTTTACAGCTACAGATTGCACTCTACCTGCAGATAAGCCTCTTCTAACTTTTTTCCATAAAACTGGACTTATCTTATAGCCAACAATTCGATCCAAAACACGTCTTGCTTGTTGAGCATCTGTTAAATTCATATCTATTTTTCTTGGTTTTTTTATAGATTCTTTTACAGTCTCTTTTGTAATCTCATTAAATGTAACTCTGCAAACGCTGTCTTCTGGAATTTCTAATATATGAGCTAAATGCCATGCAATTGCTTCTCCTTCACGATCAGGGTCAGTTGCGAGATACACTTTTTTCGCATTTTTTGCATCTTTTTTTAAACTCTTTATTAAATCTCCTTTTCCTCTAATATTTATATATTGGGGTTCAAAATCATGCTCAGTATCAATGCCTAATTTAGATTTTGGTAGATCTCTTATATGTCCCATAGATGCAACTACTTTTGTACTTCCACCTAAGAATTTTTTTATCGTATTTGCCTTCGCAGGTGATTCCACAATAATCAATTTATCAGCCATCATTTCCTCCTTGCTAAATAAAACTGTATAATATCATAGCCCAAAACTACATTTTTTGCAAGCCCAATAAAAAATAAACTTAAATTATTAATTTTAGTTTTAATAATCTAAGTTTATTTTTTCTAGGAAACTTCTTTATTAAATAAATCCTCAATAATATCGTCGACTGCAATTGGTGTAACTTTATTATTCATCAGAAGTTCTAGAACTTTTATATTATCATTTTCTTCATTACATATGTTATTTACAATCTTTTCTTCAGTATTTAAAATATTATTTTTCATATTTCTTTTTACAATTTCTATTCCGTATGGTTTATCTTCTGTCACACTTTTTATTTGGTAATATTCTAGTTCTATTTCATTATCTTTTGTAATCTCGTCTGAATCCATATTATTTAATACGGTTTTCCCATAAAGTTCTTTAAGATAATTCATATGACGCCTCCTCCCCTCATATTTCCATACTTCTTAGGTGTAGTACTAAGTTTAGTACACTGATTTATAAATATCAAGAATTTTCGTAGTGCTCTATCTGACATTATTCGACAACATAAAAAAATAAGATAGACACAACATATTGATTTTTCTGGATTTTGTGTCTATCCTACTTCGTAATATTGGCTTATAGTCAATATTATTTTTTTATAATTTTTTCAATTTCTTTATATATTTTTTCCTCTACATCGCCTATAGCACGGCTATTAGCCTTTTGAGACATTTCCTTTATTTTTCTTTTATCCTTTACAATATCTTCAATTTCTCTTTCTAATATTTCATAGTTTAAATCTTTATCAATTATAATTTTAGCAGCTCCTACTTTTTCAAGTACTCTAGCATTATATTCTTGATGATTCTCTGTTGCAAATGGGAATGGTATAAATATGGCAGGTTTTCCTACTATTGATATTTCAGTTATAGTCATTGCGCCACTTCTGCAAACCACCAAATCAACTACATTTATAATCTCTTCCATATTATAAATATATGGAACAATTTTTGTATTTTCCATATTATCAATATCTATTTTTCTTTCTTTTAATGAGTTCTTTATGTTCTCATACTGAAGAGGCCCTGCTGCCCACATTATTTGATAATCTTTATTTTTATTATTGATAATAATATCAAGTAAACTCTCATTTATACTTTTTGCTCCCTGACTTCCTCCAAAAGCAAGTACAATTGGCTTATCAGGTCTTAGTCCCATTGATAAAATAATATTTTTTCTTTCGTCTTCTGTAAATTCATGCTTTTTTATTTTTGTTGGATTACCTGTAACTACAACATTTTTTGCATTTGGTAGTCTTTCTTTTGCATCCTCAAACCCCAGCATAACAGTATCAACTTTTTTTGATAAAAGTTTTACAGACACTCCTGGAAAAGCATTACTTTCATGAAGCATTGTTGGAATTTTTAGCTTATTTGCAGCAATAATAACTGGCATGCAAATATATCCACCTGTTCCTATTACTACATCTGGTTGAAATTCCTTTAATATCTTTTTTGCTTCACCTATTGAACTAATTGTAAAATATAGTCTTTTAATATTTTGCAATGTCAATTTTCTTTCTATTCCATATGCTCTAATCTTTTTTAGTTCATATCCAGCACGTGGAACCAAATCATTTTCAAGCCCACGACTTGTTCCTATAAAAATAATTTCAGAATCCTTTTCCTGTTCTTTTATTTTATTTGCAATTGCAATTCCAGGGTTTATATGTCCACCTGTTCCTGCCGCAGCTATTACTACTTTCATATTTTCCTCCTAAGTTTTATACTTTTGTCGTTGATTTAGAAATATTAAGCAATATTCCACACATACCAAGTAAAATAACAAGTGCTGTACCTCCTGCACTAAAGAAAGGAAGTGGCATACCTGTATTTGGAATTGAATTTGTTACAACTCCTATATTTATAACCACTTGAACAAACACAAGTGTAGTTATTCCTGCTGCAAGAAGACTTCCAAACATATCTGGAGCTTTCATGGCAATTAAAATTCCTCTCCACACAAAAAGTGCAAATAAAATTATTACAACACTACATCCTACAAATCCAAGTTCTTCAGCAAGTATTGAAAAAATAAAATCATTTTGTGGCTCTGGTATGTACAAATATTTTTGCTTACTTTCTCCAAGTCCTGCACCAAATAATCCTCCTGAACCTATAGCATATAAACTGTTTATTGCTTGCCATCCAGTTCCAATTGGGTCTGCCCATGGATTCATGAAATTTAAAATTCTATCTAGTCTAAAACTCGAAGCTCCTGCTTCCTCTCCTTTTGATAAAACATGAAGAGCAAAAATCCCTCCTAAAGTTCCTCCTCCAACAAGTCCCGTATATACAAAATATGACATTCTACACCCTGCTATAAGCATCATTACACCAGTAATTAAAGACATTACAAGGCCAACACTTAAATGGTTTTGTATAAAATATGCTATTGCAACTGGTATTGCTAAAAATATCAATGGTTTAATAAAACCTTTTTTGAAATCTCTAAGTTCATTTTTGTGTTCTGATAAATAACCTGCATAAAACACAATTAATCCAACTTTTGTAAGCTCTGATGGTTGGAACTGTATAAATCCAAGGTCAACCCATCTTGTGGCTCCATTTGCTGAGTACTTTAATCCCGGTACTAAAACAAGTAGCAAAATTCCTACAGATATCCAATAAATTACCCAGTAAAATTTTTTAAAAATATGGTAATCAAATTTTGATGCGATATACATTACTACAAATCCAATTACCGCAAATATCATTTGTTTTGTAACATATGTATAACTATTTCCTGTTTCTGATAGTGCAGATGGTGCACTCGCAGACAACACCATAATTATTCCAGATGCTAAAAGTAGTATAATAATTACTAAAAGTACAAAATCTATCTGTCTTCCAGGTGATTTTGCAACCTTTGTTCCTTTCTTTTGCATATTTCTATCATTCCTTTCAGATTGAGATAAGTCCTATAACACATACTATAAGTGTTACTAAACTAAATACTGATACAATTTTATTCTCTTTCCATCCAGATAATTCAAAATGATGGTGAATAGGAGTCATTTTAAATACTCTTTCTCCTGTTCTTTTAAAATGTGTGACTTGAATCATAACAGAAAGAGTTTCAATTATTGGAATAATAGCAATAATAATTAATAACAAAGGTATTTTCATATAAAGTGCAATTCCTGCAATAGCTCCACCAAGCATAAGTGAACCTGTATCTCCCATCATTACCTTTGCAGGGTTTAGATTAAATAACAAGAATCCTAAGCATGCACCTATTAAAATACTTCCAAAAATGGTAACTTCTTTTATTCCAAATATAATCGATATTACAGTCAAACAAGTAATAATTATTGTTGTAACACTTGTAGAAAGTCCATCAATTCCATCAGTTAAATTAACCGCATTTGTTGTTGCAAGCATTACAAGTATTGCAAATGGTATATATAGCCATACAGGCAATGTAATAGAAGTTTTTGCAAATGGTATTATTATATCTGTACCTATGTTAAGAACTTTGACTAAAGCCAAACTATATGCAACAGATATAATCAAAAGTCCAAACATTTTTGCCTTTGGACTAAGTCCATCCGTATTTTTTGAAACTAATTTTTTCAAATCATCTATAAATCCTATTAGTCCAAAACCCACTGTAACAAATAATAATGGTAATAGATTTTTGGCAACATTCATCTGCTCAGAATCCTTGCTGTAATCATACCAGCAAAATGCTGTAACAGCTATAATTACAAGTATCATTATAACTCCACCCATTGTTGGTGTTCCTTGCTTTTTTAAATGCGATTGTGGTCCTTCTTTTCTTTCAATTTGACCTACTTTTAATTTTTTTAATATTGGTATAACTATTATTGCTATAAAAACACTTGCCACAAATGACAGCAATAATATTTTCGTTTGAAACTGCATTAAATTTTCCTCCTTAGTCCTACTCTTTATTTTTCTTCCATTTCCTCAATAATGTCATTTACAATTTTAACTTCATCAAATGGATATCTTTTTCCTTTAATTTCTTGATATTGTTCATGTCCCTTTCCAGCTAGAACAATAATATCTTTTGTATTTGCCATTTTAATTGCCTTTTTTATTGCCTCTACTCTATCTACAATACATTCATATTTGCCCTTTGTCTTTTTTATTCCTTTTTCAATATCCTTTACTATTTCTTCAGGTTCTTCACTTCTTGGGTTATCAGATGTAATAATAGTATAATCAGCAACTCTTCCAGATGCTTCTCCCATCATCGGTCTTTTATTTTTATCTCTGTCTCCTCCGCATCCAAAAACAGAAATAACTCTACCTTTTGTATAAATTTTTACTGCACTTAATATTTTTTCAAGACTTGCAGAAGTATGAGCGTAATCTATCATTATTGTTAAACCTTTCTTATTTTTTACAAGCTCGCTTCTGCCAGGTACTCGTATATCTATCAAGGCTTCTTTTATACTTTCAGGTGAACAGCCAAGTTTAAGTGTTGCACAAATTGCTGCAAGTGAATTATAAACACTAAATCTTCCTGGAATAGATACTTTTATTCTCTCATTTTTATCTCCAAGTTTAACCTTAAAATCTACGCTTTGATTTGTTACCGTGATATCTTTTGCAAGTAAATCACAGTGGTTATCAATTCCATATGTAGTATAACTACAATCAGGTGCATATTTTGGAATTGTAACACTATACACATCATCACTATTTATAATTCCTGTTTTACACATTTTAAACAACTGAACTTTAGACTTAAAATAATCATCCATATCAGGATGTTCTTTTGGGCTTATATGATCTTCTGCTAAATTCGTAAAAATCGCCATATAAAAATTACATCCTGCAACTCTATGTAATTTAAGGCTTTGAGATGAAACCTCCATAACCACAACTTCACAGCCTTCATCTAGCATTTTTGCTAAAATTTCTTGAAGTTTTAGACTTTCTGGTGTTGTATTATCATTATTTTGAATTTTCCTATCACCAATATATGAAGCAACTGTACCTATTAGTCCTACTTTTATACCTTGCTTTTCTAAAATATCACGTATCATATATGTTGTTGTTGTTTTACCTTTTGTTCCAGTAACACCAATTAATTTTAACTTTCTAGAAGGATTTTTATAAAAATTACAAGCTGCTATTGCTAAAGCATATCTTGTATCTTCAGCAAGCACAATCGTTACACTCTCTGGCAACTCTTTAATCATATCTTTTGAAATCTGATCTATCTGTGCCATAATAACACGCGCTCCATTTTCGCATGCTTCCTTCATATGTTCATGTCCGTCAATATTAAATCCTTTTACAGCCACAAACATATCGCCTTTATTTATTGATCTAGAATCATTTTTTATATTTAAAACATCTATATCTAAACTACCTTTTATCTTAAGGTTTTCTAACCCAGATAATATTGTTCTTAATTCCATAAAATACCCCCTAATTAAAGTGATATAATTTTCCGAGTACATTATATACCGAAATTTACTTTTTGTATATACTTTAACCCATTTTTATTTTAAGAGTAATTACCATTATTTTAATACTACAGAAATGCTTGTATCTTCATACACTTTAATTCCTGCTTTAGGTAATTGCTGCTTTATAATCGCTTGTTTTTTATCAATTTCTTCAGTAGTATCCACTTTTAGATTTAATTTAACTTCTTTCAATTTTTTCTCAGCCTCTTGAACACTTAATCCAACAATATCTGGAACACTAACTTCTTTTTTTGTATTTTCTTCATTTTCATTGTCTTTTTTTGTTTCAAGATATGGTAAAACTTCTCCAAGTATTTGTGAACCTATAGGTGCTGCAACACCGCCTCCTTGATGTCCCCCCTGGCCTGTAGGATTATATAATACAATAAGAACAACTACTTGAGGATCAGATATAGGTGCAGTTCCAATAAATGATGTAACATATTTATTTGTATTTACACCATCCTCTGATGTACCTGTCTTTCCACCAATTCTGTATCCTTGTACTTGTGCATTTTTACCAGTCCCTTGTGCTACAACAGTTTCCATCATACTAAGAACATCATCTGCTGTCTTTTGAGATATAACGTTTTCTCTTTTTTCAGTTGCAATCTTTCTTTCCTCTCCTGTTTGACTATCTATAATTTTTTTTACCACTCTTGGTTTTACATATGTACCATGATTTGCAATTGTCCCAACTGCTGCAACCATTTGAATTGGTGTAACCTCAAATCTTTGCCCAAATGCAATTGTTCCAAGCTCAACTGGTCCAACTTTTTCCTCTTTTAAAAATATACTTCCAGCTTCTCCAGGTAAATCTATTCCAGTAGTCTTTAAAAATCCAAATTTATTTAAGTACTCATAATATTTATGAACTCCTATTTTTTGACCAAGCCCAATAAATACAGGATTGCAAGAATTCATAAGAGCTTCTCTTAAACTCTCTGGTCCATGTGGCCTATAATATCTCCAACAACTCATTTTTACGCCTGCAATATTTATACTTCCTGTGCAACAGAACTCTCCAGATTTATCTGTTGTAGTAAGTCCCTCTTCAAGGGCTGCAGATGCAGTTACAAGCTTAAATGTAGATCCTGGTTCATATGTATCTGCAACAGCTTTGTTTCTCCACACAGCTTGCATATTTTTTACTTTTTCAGCCTGTGAAAGGCTATCCCACACTTGTTTTAATTCATCTGTTGGAGCATCATATGGAGCATTTAAATTGTAATTTGGATATCCTGCCATTGCAAGTATATCTCCATTTTTCGGATTCATAATTAATATGTTTCCACCATCAGTACATTCATTATCAATGCACGCTTCTTTCAAATATTTTTCAGCAATTCCCTGTATATTCATATCTATTGTAAGTACTAAATCATTTCCATCTATTGCCTTAACATAGTTTTCTCCCTTATTTGCTAGATCTCTTCCATTTGCATCAGTTAGTTTTACAATTTTTCCATTCTGCCCTTTTAACTCTTTTTCATATGTTGCTTCAATTCCATCAAGTCCTTGATTATCAGATCCACAAAATCCAATTATTTGTGAAGCTAAGTTGTTATATGGATAATATCTTTTTGTATCTTCATCAATATTAATTCCACTTGTTATTCCATTGTCTGCCATCCATATTCTTAATTCATCTGCCTTGTCTTTTTCAACCTTCTTTTTTATAATTTCAATACTACTTCTTTTCTTTACCTTTTTTAAAACTTTTTCATAATCAAGTTCAAAAATATTAGAAAGAGTTGATGCTACCTTTTCTTTATCTTTATTTGCAATATTTGCAGGATTTATAGTTATGGTATTTACAGTACTACTAACTGCCAAAATATTTTTTCCTGTTGCATCATAAATCGTGCCTCTTTTTGGGCTTATACTTCTATCTAGGGTTTGCTGTGTATATGCCTTTGCTTGTAGTTCCTCCCCATCTATAAATTGAATCCAACCTATTCTAAAAAAGAAAAAAATCCACACTGCAAAAGTAGAAATAAGCATTACTTTTAACCTTTTTCTAATACTTATAGCACTAATTTTTTCTTCTGGTTTACTTTTATCTTTTTTGTATTCATTTTTAAATTTCTTTTTCTGCTTTTTTTCAGTTTTCTTTCTTACTTTATCAATATCTTCCTTTTCTTTTTTCATTTTTATAATATCTTTTTTAGAAATCATGTTTCTTATTTTCTTACCTTTTTTCATTCTAGCCTCCATTCAATGCTTTTTTATAAATGTATTCCATTTTGGGAGGAAAAATGAAAAAAGATTAAAATACTTATATACATATTTTAATCTTTTTTATTTATTAATAATACAATTAATTATTTTTTGGAACCATCCTTCATCTTCTTCATCAACCTTTATTTCCTCAACTGCTGATTCCACATAATCTTTTTTAGGTAGGCTTACATAAACTTTTTGGCTATTATCAAGTTTTTGCATACCCAATTTTTCCCTTGCTATTTTTTCAATATTATTCAAATTCAAGTTATTTTCTATATTTACTTGTAACTGTTCATTTTCTTTTTGAGTAACTGCCAAGGTAGATTTTAATTTTTCATTTTTAGAAAATTTCTCATTTATTAAAGAATTTCTATAGCTTATCATAAAAAGTACCCCAAAAATCATTACTATGTACATTACAGCTTTTATATGGCTTTTAAGCTTTCTTTTTTGACCTTTATTATTAGTAGTACTCTTCTTTTTTAATGCACTAGATTTCTTTTTTGCATATGGGTTTACCTGTGGTTCGTACTCTGGCTCTAATTTTCTAGGGCTTGTCTCATACTGATAACCACTAAACCTATAGTTTGGCATAAGTTACTCACCTCTTTTCTAAATTTCTTTTGTTAGTAAATTATTTTTTATCTATTCTTTCAAAAACTCTTAATTTTGCACTTCGGCTTCTTGAGTTTTCTTCTTGTTCCTCATCACTTGGTAAAATTGGCTTTTTAGTTAATACCTTGCCCCAAGATACATAATTGCATACACAATATGGCAAATCTTTTGGACAAGTGCATTTTCCTTCCATTTCAACCATAGCCTCTTTAACAGCTCTATCTTCTAAAGAATGAAATGTTATAACCGCAAGTCTTCCATTTTGTGCTAAAGCCTTGATTGAATTCTTTACAGTATTTTTTAATGGTTCAATTTCATTATTAACCTCTATTCTTATTGCTTGAAAAGTTCTTTTTGCTGGATGCCCATCTTTTTGTTTAGACTGTGGAATAGACTTTTTTATAATTTCAACCAATTCCTGAGTTGTTTCTATAGGCCTAATTTTTCTTTCTTTGCATATGTTTTTTGCAATATTTTTTGCAAATTTTTCTTCTCCATATTCAAAAATCAATTCTGCTAACTTTTCTTCTGAATATTCATTAATAACTATTTGTGCTGTCAACTCTTGTGTTTGATCCATTCTCATATCAAGCTTTGCATCTCCCATGTAGCTAAAACCTCTTTGTCTTTCATCTAGCTGATATGATGATACTCCCAAATCAAGTAGTATCCCATTCACTTCTTTAATATCAAGATTTTCTAGTATTTCTCCTATATCATCATGATTACCATGAACATATTTTACATTTGAATAATTTATAAGTTTCTGCTTAGCAGCATTAAGTGCATCTTCATCTCTGTCAATTCCGATTAAAAGACCATCAGTTGATAATCTTTTTAAAATTTCCTCACTGTGGCCTGCTCCTCCTAATGTTCCATCTACATAGATTCCATTCGGTTTTATATTTAATTCCTCAATACATTCATTTAATAAAACAGGTCTATGTTTAAACTCCACCTTATTCAAACTCCTAGTAAAATCTTTATTGTAGCACAAGCAGTTGGTATGTAAAAATACCAACTGTGTGCTATTTTTCTTTTGTTTAGCCATCTTTTGTATATTAAGATTAACCCATTTCTCTATAGTATAAACAATCAACATTTTATCTTTGGAAAATTTAAAATATCTTTTGTTTTAGTCTTTTTATATGTTTTCTTTAGATTTTATTAAACATCTTTTGTATAAAATCAAATTTTTCATATGTACATTTTAAATTTATCTTTTGTATATTTAAATTTCTTTCGTATAATAAAATTCTTTTGTGAATTATGTAATCTTTTGTAATAAATCTTAAATAATTTTTCTTTTGTGAATTAATCAATTATCTTTTGCTACTTTGTTTAATTTTCTTTTGTTTTATATAAACTTGTCAAACAAGTTATATACCTAACATCGTCATGTTTTCGGCAATAGCATCAGCCGAAATGTTCTCATCACTATTGTAGGTTTTCCATTTATCCCTATTCCAAATTTCAATTCTAGTGCCAACCCCAATAATAACAACTTCTTTTTCCATTGTTGCATATTCTCTTAAGTTACTAGCAATTAAAAATCTACCTTGTTTATCAATTTCACATTCAATTGCACCTGACAAGAAAAATCTTACAAAAT
The DNA here is from genome assembly GCA_934101145.1 of uncultured Clostridia bacterium. Classification (GTDB taxonomy): domain Bacteria; phylum Bacillota; class Clostridia; order TANB77; family CAG-508; genus CALXVA01. Next base: position 40,673 of record CAKOPZ010000006.1, on the reverse strand, counting down.
CTCTTGCATTTTTGTTTGTAAGTGGAAGTGTTTTTAATTTTTCTTCAAAATTGGTCCATTCACTTTGTGAAAATCCAAATAAGCACCCATCAAGACCTTTGGTAATAATAAATTTTTCACCAATGTCCTCTCTAAGTTTAGCTGGCATTATTAATCTGCCTTTTGCATCCAAAGAGTGTTCATATTCTCCGATAAGCACTTTGTTTCACCTCACTTCATTTTTGAACCACTTTACTCCACTTTGCTCCACTTCACTTAGATTGTAATACAAGAAAAGATAAATTGCAAGCCTTTTTGTAAACTTTTTTATGTAAAAGTATCTCTGCCGCAAGGCTTTCAGCCACATTTGTATTTAATTTAATTTCCATAATTAAACAGCCAGGCTGTTTTCCTTTATTTTTAAAAAACAAATATTCGTCTCATATTTTTTAAATTTTTTTTATTTTTATTCAACTTTTTTCTATTCTTCTCATAAGATGTTAGAATAAAGCGATGTAAGTCGCCCTTTGTTCAAAGCCGATTTGAATTTTCGACTAAAAGGAGAAAATCTCAAAGGCAATAGCAATTGTAGCATTTTCTATACTAGGAAATGAGAAATTTCCTAGTATAGAAAAAATAGTTTATAAATAAAAAGGAGGATACCCTTTGGCAAAAATATTAGTTTTCAATAATGATAGCAATAGAATTGAAACATATTATAGAAATTTGTCCGATCCTATGCCATATAACAGTAATGGTACATTAAAAGTACGTGAATTTAGAGGCTCAAGTAATAGCAATACCTTATGGACAACAAAAAGAACAATGCAAAGTTGGAACAGTCAAAGATATGTATGGGGAAAACCTATAAATGTTGGCTTTGCTTTTAAAAGACCATATGAAGGTGGTCATTCTAGTCAATCACAACATTATGCAGGAACAGCCTTTGATGTAGGCCAGCTCTTATCCAATACTCAAAGAAATGCGCTCAGAAATAATGCTAAAAATTCTGGCATCTGGTCATATGTAGAACCTGCTTCAATTAGTCCAACATGGGTGCACTTTGATAAAAGATTTGGAACTCCTGCTTGTTCATCCGGAGGTTTTCCATTATTAAAGAGAGGCAGTATAAGTAATTATGTTTTAATTGCTCAAGATGATTTAAACACACTTGGTTTTCGAACAGGAGGTCTTGATGGAATATTTGGTAGTCAAACAAGAAACGCTGTACTACAATATCAAAGATCAAGAAGTCTTTCTGCAGATGGAATAATAGGATGTAATACATGGCGTTCGCTTCAAGAAAATGTCGTAGGCACCGGACGAACAAATACCACTATTGACTAATTTCAATAGTGGTATTTATATGTAATATTAAATTTGTCTACATTTTACTATTAATCTTTCCTTACCATAATTTGTACAAGTAATAAGTGTTAATTCCTTTTTTCCATTTGTTTTTTGACTTGTGCATCTTGTATCAGTTGGTTTAACAACATATTTGTTATAAACTTGATATGTTACTTTCCTTCCTGTCAAATCTTCAAGTTCAACCCTATCCCCATTTGCAAGTTCATGTAAACGACCAAACATTTTTCCATTTCTATAATTATGTCCAACAATACAATAATTTCCAACTTCATTTGCACCATTTGGTGCCCAATATTTATTTACAGAAATCTTCAAAAGTTCATCAGAGGTTTCAGAAAGAACAGGATACTCTATTCCTATACTTGGAATTCTAATTCTAGCATCTATTGAATAATTTGTTCCATCTAATGCAGTATAACTACTTGATATTTCATTTTCATTTACCTCTGATTCATCTTGTTTTTCATCATTAACCATAATTACCATAATATCATCAGAAGCTGCCTTTTTTATAGTATTATCGGAATTCATCTCTGATAAGATTTGTTGAGATACTTGTTCACTTTCATTTCTGTTATACTCAGCATAAATGTAATAAGAAGAAAGTAGACATACCAAAAAAACAGATATAAAGAATTCAATTTTAAACATTCTCTTTTTCTTTTTTAGTTCTGGTGTAATATATAATTTTTCAGTCACTAAAATTTGATTCATCATTTTCTCCTTTCTACACATTCTGCATTTATTATATCACATTTTTGAGCTTATTTAAAGCTTATTTTACCAATTCATCAGCTAATTTTGCAAATTGTTCTATACTTAAATTTTCTCCTCTAATATTTTCTGGTAGTCCTATATCTTTAAGTAAGCTCTTTCCTGTCTCTTTATCTTTAACAATTGAAGAATTTACAAGACCATTAAGTAGTGTTTTTCTCCTTTGCATAAAACTTGCCTTAATAACTTTGAAAAACATTTCCTCACTTTTAACCTTAACTGCTCTTTCTCCTCTTATATGAAGATTAATAACTTCGGAATTCACCTCAGGTGCAGGAATAAAGCAATCTTTTGATACAAAACACACTTCTTTTGCATCAGCATAGTAATATACACTATATGTAATTGCTCCAGAATTTTTTTCTCCAGGAATCGCTGTTATTCTATCTGCCACTTCCTTTTGTATCATAACAGTTATGCTCTCTATATTAAGATTATCTTCAAGCAATTTCATAATAATTGGTGTTGTAATATAATATGGTAAATTTGCAACAATTTTTACACTTTTCATATTTTCAATATTTTCATCAATCAATTTATTCAAATCTACCTTCAAAACATCTTCATGTAATAGCATAAAATTATCATATAATGAAAATCTATCATTTAATATTTCTATCATCCTATCATCAAGTTCAATTGAAATTACTTTACCTGCCTTTTCTAATAATTTAGCAGTCAAAGTTCCAAGACCTGGTCCTATTTCTATTACCATGTCATTATCACTTAAATTTGCTGCCTCTACAATATTTTCCACTGCTTCATCATCAATTAAAAAATTCTGTCCTAAACTTTTATTTGCAGAAATCCCATATTTTTTCATTAAAAATTTTGTTTCTTCCAACACACTTAACATATTTCATTCTCCTATCATTAAAGATTGAAACAGAATTAAATTTGAACAAGCAAAATTAATTCTGTTTCCTTTTTATTCTTTTATTTTCTTTTGTAATGTAACACTAATAACTGTTCCCTCTTCAACAGAAGTACCTGCTGCAATTTCTTGACTCGTTATATATCCATTTCCGTTTATTTTTATATTTAAGTTTTTCTTTTTCAAAGCCGATTTAGCTTCTGTTATAGTCATTCCTTTCAAATCTGGAACAGTTTGTGACACTCTTGTATCTTTTCCCTCTGTATATAGCATTACTGTCGAATTAGAAATAAGTGCAGTACCTGCCCTTGGCATTTGTTCTGTAACAATCTCATCAGAATTTCCAGAAACCTTACAATTAAATCCTAATTTTTCTATCTGTTTTTTTGCTTCCGCAACTGTTTTATTTACCACACTTGGTAATTCTTTAGTTTCACTATTGCTTCCATCTTCTGTTGTATCAGATGGAATTTCCAAATATGGTAATACTTCTTTTAATATCTGAGCAACAACTGGTGCTGCAACCTTTGAACCACTTCTGTTTTCTCCTCTTGGTTTATATAATGTAACTAATGCCACAACTTCTGGGCTTTCTGTTGGTGCAATTGCCGCAAAAGAAGCAACATAATTTTTATTTTTTACTGTATCAATTTCTGATGTACCTGTTTTTCCTGCAATAGAATATCCTTTAACTTGTGCATACTTACCTGTACCGTCTGATACAACTGACTCAAGCATATCAATCATTTTTTCGGATGTTTCTTTTGAAATAACTTGTCTTACACTTGTTGGCTCAACTGTTGTAACAGCTCCTGTATCAGTATTTGTAATAGATTTTACTATTCTTGGTTGCATTAAAACTCCATCATTTGCAACAGCCACAACAGCTGTAATCATTTGAAGTGGAGTTATTCTAAATCTCTGTCCAAAAGACATTGTTGCAAGTTCTACTTCTCCAACATCTTTCAAATCCCAAAAATATCCCGAACGTTCTCCTATACTTGCAAAATTTGTAGTATTAAAGAATCCAAATGCATTATAATATCTATAAAGAGTACTAGCTCCTAATTTTTTTCCAAGTTGCATAAAAGCTGGGTTGCAGGAATTTTTAAGAGCATCTCTTAGACTTTGCTTTCCATGACCAGTGGTGTTTGCACAATATATTTTTGTATCTGCAATCTTTTCATATCCTATACAATCAAAAGTCTCTGCTTTATCTGTTGTAACTACATTTTCCTCAAGACCTGCAGCTGCTGTTACAATTTTAAAAACAGAACCAGGTTCATATGTAGAAGTAATTGCTCTATTATTCCATATATTTTGGAGCTGACTGCTCTGTTCTGTTAAACTTAATTTATTCCATTCTTTAGTAGAAAAATTAGTTGGTGTAAATGGTGTATTTAAATTATAATCTGGATATGTTGCCATAGCAAGTATATCTCCTGTACTTGGATTCATTATTATTACATTTCCACCATCTTCGCACTTATTCTCTTCACATGCTTGTTTTAAATATTTTTCAGCAATTGCTTGAATATTTGCATCAATTGTAAGAGTAATATCATTTCCATTTTGTGCTGCAATATATGTCTGATTTTCATCAGGTATCAAATCTTGTACTGCATCTTGTGATGAAACAATCTTACCAGGAGTACCTGTTAAAACACTATCCCATTTTGCCTCTAGTCCCTCTAATCCTTGATTATCTGTCCCGCAAAATCCTATAAGATTTGACGCTAAATTATTATATGGATAATATCTTTTTGTGTCTTCATCTATATTAATTCCAGAATAAATATCATTTTCTTTCATCCAAGCCTTAAGCTTGTCTATCTTATCCTTTTCCTGTTTTTTGGCAATAGTCTGAGTACTTTGACTATCACTAGATACCTTCTTTAAAGTTTCTTCATAATCAAGCTCAAAAATATCTGAAAAGGCTTTTGCTACCTTTTCCTTTAATGCCTGTGTTTTTATCTTAGCAACCTCTGCATCAGAACTTTTTACTACTATTCTCGTAGAATTAATACTAACTGTATCAACTTGCGCACTTCTAGCTAGAGCCTTTCCTGTACTATCATATATAGTTCCTCTTTTTGGACTTATAACTCTACTTGTTGTTAATTGATTATACATAGCTTCTTTTAAACTAGCACCTTTTACTATTTGAAGCCATCCCAAACGAAGAATTAGCAAAAACAATAATAGAAAAAAGAATAACATTGTGTATTTTAATCTTTTAGATACACTTCCAACTTTTTCCGTATTTTTATTTTTAAACTTATTAATATTTACAACTCTTGCATTTTTTCTATTATTTTTATTTTGAGATAACATTTTTTTTCGATTATTACGTTCCATTTGTACCTCTCTTCTTTTGAATATCTTTTCCAATATAATCATATACGATAATATAGGAAAAAGCAATAAATAATCTACAAATTCATGAAAAATTCATACTTAATGGTACTTTTTTGGTCCGTCCCAAAAAGTACCAAAAAAGAACCTGATAAAAATTCAGGTTCTCTATTTTTAGCTATTAAATATCTGATCAAATTCTTCTCCATCAATTTTTTCTTTTTCAAGAAGAACTCCTGCAACACTATGAAGTTTATCAATATGTTCTTGCAATATTGCTTCTGCTTTTTTATATGCAAAATCAATAATGCTTTTTACTTCTTCATCTATTATTCCAGCTGTTTCTTCTGAATATTCTCTTCCTTGTGCAAGATCTCTTCCAAGGAAAACTTCTTCTTGATTTTGACCAAATGTTATAGTTCCAACTCTTTGACTCATACCATATTTTGTAACCATACTTCTTGCAATTTTAGTTGCTCTTTCTATATCGTTGCTTGCACCTGTTGATATATCATCAAGTATTAACTGCTCTGCAACTCTACCTCCAAGTAATGATATAATTGTTTCAACCATTTCTGTTCTTGACATAAATGATTTATCTTCTGTAGGTCTATACATTGTATATCCTCCAGCCATTCCTCTTGGTACAATAGAGATTTGATGAACAGGATCTTGTGTAGGTAAGAACCTACTTACAACAGCATGACCTGCTTCATGATATGCAACTAATTTTTGTTCTTTTTCACTTCTTACTCTTGTTTTCTTTTCAGGTCCCATTGTTACTTTTACCATGGCATCTTCTATTTCTGCCATACCAATTTCACTTAGGTTTCTTCTAGCTGCAAGTAATGCTGCTTCATTAAGTACATTTTCAAGGTCTGCCCCTGAAAATCCTGAAGTATTTTTTGCAATTATTTTTAAGTCCACATCTGGGCCAAATTTTTTCTTTCTACTATGAACTTCAAGTATTTGCTCTCTAGCTTTTACATCTGGGCTTGATACTACTATTTGTCTATCAAATCTTCCAGGTCTTAATAATGCTTTATCAAGTACGTCTGGTCTGTTTGTAGCTGCAAGTACTATAACGCCTTCATTTGCTGCAAATCCGTCCATTTCAACAAGTAATTGGTTTAATGTTTGTTCTCTTTCGTCATGTCCTCCACCAAGTCCTGCACCTCTTTGACGTCCTACCGCATCAATTTCATCTATAAATACTATACAAGGTGCTTTTCTTTTTGCTTCTTCAAACAAATCTCTTACACGTGATGCACCAACACCAACAAACATTTCAACAAAATCTGAACCACTTATTGTAAAGAAGGGAACTCCTGCCTCTCCTGCAACAGCTTTTGCAAGCAATGTTTTACCTGTACCTGGATTACCAACAAGTAATACACCTTTTGGAATTCTTGCACCCATGTCTGTAAATTTTTTAGGATTTTTTAAGAATTCTACTATTTCTTCAAGCTCTTCTTTTTCTTCATCAACACCTGCTACATCATCAAATGTAACTCTGTTTTTGTCTGTTGGATTAACCATTTTTGCTCTGCTTTTCCCAAAAGACATTGTTTTTCCTGAACCATTTGCTTGGTTTCCAGAATTCATAAATAAGAACCAGAAGATAAAGAATATAATTAATATTCCAAATGGTGTTAATAGTCCAAGTATAACCATAAATAATGATTCTGATTTTTCACTTACTTTAACTGTTCCATTTTTCATACTTTCTTGAAGAGAATCCATCAAATTATCCATACTTGGTATGTTAACTTGTTTAACTAAATTTTCATTTTTTAGTTTTACTTCTGCTGTTGTTCCATCTGATGAAATTACAATTTCTTTTACTTCTCCACTTTCAATTTTACCAACTAATTCTGAATATGCAAGTTTGTTGTTACTGCTATCAAATATAGAATTGATTAGTATAATTAAAATAACCCCTATTATTAACCATGTTGCTAAAGTTTTTATACTGTTTTTCAATCGTCATTCCTCCTTAGATAAGATTTTTATTGTTTGCAACTTTAGTTAAATTTTTATCGCAATAAACAATCTTTATTTTTACTTCATGAAATATAACACATCTTATATTTATTTTCAAGCCTATTTTTCAAAGTTTTTTCGCACTGTTACAGTGTTTCGCAGATTTTATTCTACGGAAAATTATATTACAGCAGTAAAAAAAATTTTACCTTTTTTCACAAAAATTTTAATATTTTTATTTGGCATAAGATATTTATTACCAATATTATTACCGCATAATTTTATAATATCCTCAATATGTATTTTTTCTATTCCTTGTGAAGTACCTAAAATCTCATTAATAGTATATAGTATTAACCTAGATTTTATAACTTCATCAAGTTCATTAAATTTTTTTAAGTCCAAAATTATTTCTTTCTTACCCATATCAGCAGTTATAACTATATTTTTAAATGAGTTTTCCACAATTTTGTGGATATATTCATCCTCTTTTGTAGCAATTGTTGATAACCTGTTTAATGAATCTACAATGTTTGGATTAAAGTTCTCTTCTATATACGGAATAAGCATATTCCTTATTTTATTTCTTGTATATGTATTTTCATTGTTCGTTTTATCATATCTTGGATTAAGTTTATTTTCTAAACAATACTGTTCTATTTCAGATCTTTTACATTCTATTATCGGTCTTATAAATTTGCCGTCTCTTATTTTTTCTATACCTTTAAGTCCTGAAACCCCACTTCCCCTAAGTAAATTCATAAGTACTGTTTCTGCATTGTCATTTGAATTATGTGCTGTTGCAATTTTATTTGAACCTGTTTTTTTAAGTACTTCTTCAAAAAAATCATATCTTGCATTTCTACCTGCAAGTTCTGTACTTATTTTTTTGCTTTTAGCTTCTTCCTGTACATCAACTTTTTTTAAATAAAACTCTATGCCATGACTTTCACAAAAATTTTCAACAAATTTTGTTTCTTCTTCTGCTTCTTCTCTAATCATATGATTAACTGTTGCAACAACTATTTTAGATATTCCAAGTTTTTGTTTTAAATTTATTAGTACATTAAGAAGAGTCATAGAGTCTGGTCCCCCAGAAACCCCTATGACAATTGAATCTCCATTTCGTATTAAGTTATATTTTTGTATTGTTTTTAATACTTTATCTTGTAATTCCATTAAAAACTCCTATGCTATTCTCTATATTTATCAATATTTGCAAACTTTGTATAGTTTCCAAGCCACAATAGTTCTACCGTACCTGTTGAACCAGCTCTGTGTTTTGCAAGTATAACTTCTGCTATATTCTTTTTCTCGCTATCTTCGTTATAATAATCATCACGATACAAGAACATAACAATATCAGCATCTTGCTCTATTGCTCCAGATTCACGAAGGTCAGAAAGCATTGGTCTGTGGTCAGGTCTTTGCTCTGGCGCACGAGATAGCTGTGACAATGCAATAACCGGTACATTTATCTCTTTTGCAAGTATTTTTAAAGAACGACTAATTTCAGAAATCTCTTGCTCACGGCTTGAACTTCTTTTATTAGAACCTTGGACAAGCTGCAAATAGTCAATTACTACAAGTCCAATGTTTTTTTCAAGTTTTAGTTTTCTGCATTTTGCACGAATTTCCATAATTGAAATACCTGGAGTATCATCAATAAAAATTTGTGCCTCTGAAAGTTGTCCTGATGCAGCTGCAAGTTTTGCCCATTCATCATCATCTATAGTTCCGTGTACGAACCTTATTACTATCTACCATTGCCTCAGAGCATAAAATTCTGTTTACCATTTGTTCTTTTGACATCTCCAAACTAAACAAAACAACAGGTACATTTGCTCTTACAGCAGCATTTGTAGCAATATTTAATGCAAATGCTGATTTTCCCATAGCAGGTCTTGCAGCAACAAGTACTAAATCTGATGGATGAAGTCCAGCTGTTTTATAATCCAAATCTGCAAATCCTGTTGGAACACCTGTAATATGTTGCTTTTGATTATACAATTGTTCAAGTTGTGTAAATGTATCTACAAGTACATCTTTTATTGAACTATATCCTTTTTGGCTTTTTCTTTGCATAAGCTCAAAAATCTTTTTTTCAGCACTATCTACAATATCTTCAACCTCTTGTGTAGGATCATATCCTAAATCTATAAGCTCATTTGCAGTTTTTATCAAATTTCTAAGTGATGATTTTTCTTCAACTATTTTTATATACTGTCCAGCATTTGCAGTTGTGGGAACTTTATCTGGCAAACTTGCAATATATTCAAGTCCACCAACCTGATCAAGTTTACCCATTGATGTAAGTTCAGATTTTAATGTAATAATATCAATTGGCTCACTTCGATTATATATATTTAGTATTGCACTATAAATAGCCTTATTATCTTCTCTATAAAAATCATCTTCTTTTAATACTTCAATAGCAGCAGATACTGCATCCTTATCAGTTAGCATACTTCCAAGAACGGCTTGCTCTGCCTCTGTATCATTTGGTGGTACTTTTCCTAGCTCCATATTAAGTCCACTTTTTCCTTTCATAATTAATTATTTTGCAATAACATCAATTTTTAAAACTCCTGTTACACCCTCATAAAGTTTAACATTAACACTAAATGTACCAAGTGTTTTAATTTGTTCTTTTAACTCAATTTTCTTTTTATCAACTTCAATATTTGCTTGAGTTTTAAGTGTATCTGCTATTTCTTTTGCAGTAACTCCACCAAATATTTTTCCATTTTCTCCTGCTTTAACATTTACTTTTAATAGTATTCCCTTAAGTTTTTTTGCAGTTTCTTCTGCTACTTGCTTTTCTAAGTCTTTTCTGTAATTATTTGCTTCTTTTTTATTATTTAATTTGCTCATGTTTTCACTGTTTGCTTCTACCGCAAGCTTTTTAGGAAATAGAAAATTACGTGCATATCCATCACTTGCATTTATAACCTCATCCTTTTTTCCTACACCCTTGATATTATCTAATAAAATAACCTTCATAAAATTACCTAACCTTTCTTTAGATTTATCCAACTTCGCTAAAGTATTCATTTATTCTGTTTATAAGTTCCTGTTTAACTTCTTCTGTAGTCATTCCTTCAACTTGAGCTCCTGCAAGAGTTATATGGCCTCCACCACCAAGTTTTTCAAGAATAATCTGTACATTAATATCACCTATAGAACGTCCACTTATACATACCTTGTCTCCAAGTTTACCAATTACAAATGATGCTGTAATATTATTTATAGTAAGTAGCTCATCTGCAGCTTTGGCACAGATGATATTTGCATCTTTATCCTCATTGTCATATATGCTTATCGCAATAGAATTGTATATAGTTTCAGCATTTCCAACTATAGTTGAAATCTTATGATATGTTTTCAAATCACTTTGGAACCATTTTTTTACCTTAATTATATCAACTCCAGATTTTCTTAAGTACGCTGCTGCTTCAAAAGTTCTTACTCCTGTTTTAAAAGTAAATGCTTTTGTATCCATCATAATTCCTGCATATAAAGCCTCTGCTTCAAACTCTGTAAGCTCAATATCTGATTCAGCATATTCAATTATCTCTGTAACAAGCTCTGCAGCAGAAGATGCATACACCTCTTGGAAAGTAAGTATTGCATTTTCTATATAATTTGTACTTCTTCTATGGTGATCAATTACAGCTATTTTACCTGCTTTTTCTAATAATTCTGGTATTTCTACATAATCCTTTTTATTTGTATCAACTATAACAAGCAAAGTTTCATTATTTGTCATAGATAAAGCATCATTTTTATCTACAATACCATCTTTATATTCTTCCTCTTCTTTAAGGCTTTGCATAAATAATTCTAAACTTACTCCATAATTTTCACAGGCAATATGTACCTCTTTGCCGATTGATGAGGCAAGTCTATAAATTCCTATCGCAGAACCAATACAATCTATATCTGAATTACTATGTCCCATAATGACAACATTTTCTGCTTCCTTGATTAAATCCTCTAAAGCATGTGACACAATTCTTGCTTTTACCTTTGTTCTCTTTTCTACTTCTTGAGTTCTCCCACCATAAAAATGATATTTATTGTCCTCTCTTACTATTGCTTGATCTCCACCACGTCCTAATACAATATCAAGTGCAGATTGTGCACTTTTGTATTTCTCTGAATTATTTTTTCCATCATTTGAAACTGCAATACTTAATGTTATTTGCATTTTACCAGAAATATCTTCCTCTTTTATGCTATCTAATACATCAAACTTTTTTTCTTCTATTTTTTTCAAATTTTGCTTTTCAAAAATAGATATAAAAGAATCTCTATCTGATTTCAAAATTAGTCCATCAAATTCCGCAGCCCAATCATATATTCTCTTCTCAATTTTAGCAATAATTTGTGGTTTTTCCTCATCAGTTATTCTTTGTGCAATTTCATCATAATTATCTACTTTTATAATTCCAATATAATTATCTGTAGAATCTATCTTTTTCTCCAAATTTACAAGTTTTGTATTATCAATAAAATATATTGTAATTACATATTCATCCTTTAAAGGCATATATTCTCCATAAATTTTATATGTCTTTTTATCAATTTGAAGCTCATCAACAATCTTCTCTTTTTTATCACTGTTTTTAATTTCAGCTTTTACATCTTTTAAAATTTCTTTCAAATAATTGTTAATATCAATATTTGCAAATTCCTCATTAAATCTTGTATTTCTAAAAATTAAGTTACCATTTGTTTCAGCAATTACAAGTGGAAAAGGTAAATTAACTAAAGCAATTTTAGCAACTTTATCTAAACTAAAAGTCAAAGTTTTTATATGTTCAGAAAGTTCTTCTTTACCCTTATTATTAGTCCAATATGCATATATAATAATAAGTATATAAATAAGTATTGATGGAATAATAAAGTGTATATTGTACATGCAAAGAACTACCATCAAAATTGCAATTATTGCTAAATATATTTTTGTTTTTGAAATTATTTTCTCAAATACTTTTTTATTGTGATACATAAACCCCTTCATTCTCGGCTACATAAGCCACCTTAAAATATAATATAACACTGTATATTGTACTATTTTTAAGCCATATTGTCAAGTTGACGTAATACTTGTGCAAAAAAGCACAGTATAACATAAATCGTTATACTATGCTTTTTATTTACTCAGCATTTGCTGTATTATTTAAATCTTCTGCATCATTGCTTTCTGGATTTTCATCAGTTTTCTCTGTATTAATATGAATATTTTTATATACATTTAATCCAGTTCCTGCTGGAATTAATTTTCCTATGATAACATTTTCTTTTAGTCCAATTAATTCATCAACTTTACCTTTTACAGCTGCTTCTGTTAATACTCTTGTTGTCTCTTGGAATGAAGCTGCAGATAAGAAACTATCTGTTGCAAGAGATGCCTTTGTAATACCAAGTAATACTCTCTTGTATGTTGCAGGTCTCTTTCCTTCTGCAACAACTTTCTCGTTTTCTTCTTCAACTTCATAAATGTCTGCAAGTGAACCTGCAAATAATGAAGTATCTCCATTATCTTCAATTCTAACTTTCTTAAGCATTTGTCTTCCAATAACTTCGATGTGCTTATCATTGATATCAACACCTTGGTTTCTATAAACCTTTTGAACCTCTTGAACAAGATATTGATAAACACCGTCTGCACCTTTAATTGCAAGTATTTCGTTAGGGTTAATAGAACCTTCTGTAATAGGTTGACCTGCTTCAACTGTATCCCCATCTTTAACACGTAGTTTTGATCCAAATGGAATAACATATGTTTTAGCATCATTCTTTGATATAACTGCAACCTGTTTCATTGATTTTTCTTCTGATATTTTTACAGTACCATCAATCTCAGATATAATTGCAAGACCCTTTGGTTTTCTAGCTTCAAATAGCTCTTCAACCCTTGGAAGACCCTGTGTAATATCTGCTACACCAGCTACACCACCAGAGTGAATTGTTCTCATTGTAAGCTGTGTACCAGGCTCACCAATTGATTGAGCCGCTATAATACCTACAGATTCACCAATATTAACTTCTTCACGTGTTGCAAGACCCATACCATAACATTTTGCACAAACACCATGACTTGTTCTACAGCCAAGTACTGAACGTACCTTAACTTTTTCAATGCCTGCAGCAACAATTTTGTCTGCAATATTTTCTGTTATAAGTGTATTTGTATCAACAATAACTTCGTTTGTATTAGGATCGATAACATCTTCAAGTGGATATCTACCAAGTAATCTCTCTGCTAATTTTTCAACTGTTTGGTTACCATCTTTGATATCAGCAACTTCAATTCCTTCATGAGTTCCACAGTCATGTTCTCTTACGATAATATCTTGTGAAACATCAACAAGTCTTCTTGTTAAGTATCCAGAATCGGCTGTTCTTAAAGCTGTATCTGCTAGTCCCTTTCTAGCACCATGTGCAGAAATAAAGTACTCTAGAGCATCTAGTCCCTCTCTAAATGATGATGTAATAGGTATCTCTACTGTTTTACCTGTTGTACTAGCCATAAGACCACGCATACCTGCAATTTGTCTTAATTGGTTTATATTACCTCTGGCCCCTGATTCAGACATCATGTAAACTGGGTTTAATCTATCAAAGTTATCTTTCATAGCTTCTGTAACTTTGTCTGTTGCTTTCTCCCAAATTTTTATAACTGAATTGTATCTTTCTGTATCTGTTATTAAACCACGTCTATATTGTTTTGCTACCTTATCTACCTCTACATTAGCATCTTCAAGTATTTTAGCTTTTGCAGGTGGCACTTTTACGTCATCTACAGAAACTGTCATACCAGCTATTGTAGAATATTTATATCCTGTAGATTTAATATAATCTAGTAGTTCTGCTGTTTTGCTTAATCCATGTACATTTATACATTTTGCAATGATTTTTCCAAGATTTTTCTTCATAACTGTAAAGTTAAGTTCTGGATCAAACATTGTATCTGGATTTGTTCTATCAACAAAACCTAAGTCTTGAGGAATTCCCTCATTGTATATTAATCTACCAACTGTAGTTTGAACTTTCTTGCTCTTTAATTCACCATCAATCTCTTTAGTAATTCTTACATATATTTTTGCATGCATTCCTAATTGATGGTTTGCATATGCCATAACAGCTTCATCAGGAGATGTAAAATATGTTCCTTCTCCAGGTTCTCCCTCAACATCCATTGTTAGGTAATATGCGCCTAGAATCATATCTTGTGTAGGTACTGTAACTGGTTTACCATCTTGTGGTTTTAACAAGTTATTTACAGAAAGCATTAAATATCTTGCTTCTGCTTGTGCCTCTGGAGATAATGGAAGGTGAATAGCCATTTGGTCACCATCAAAATCAGCATTGAAAGCTGTACAAACAAGTGGGTGAAGTTTGATTGCTCTACCTTCTACTAAAACTGGTTCAAATGCTTGAATACCAAGTCTATGTAGTGTTGGAGCACGATTTAACATTACAGGATGGTCCTTTATAACCTCCTCTAATATATCCCATACTTCTGGACGTAATCTTTCTACCATTCTTTTTGCATTTTTTATATTGTGTGCAATACCACGTCCTACAAGTTCTTTCATTACAAATGGTTTAAATAGCTCAACTGCCATTTCTTTTGGCACACCACATTGATATATTTTTAACTCTGGTCCTACAACGATAACTGAACGTCCTGAATAGTCAACACGTTTACCTAGTAGGTTTTGACGGAATCTACCTTGTTTTCCTTTTAATAAATCTGATAAAGATTTTAAAGGTCTGTTTCCAGCACCTGTAACAGGTCTTCCACGTCTACCATTATCAATCAATGCATCTACAGATTCTTGTAACATTCTTTTTTCATTTCTTACAATAATCTCTGGAGCACCTAATTCTAATAATCTTTTTAATCTGTTATTTCTATTTATAACTCTTCTGTATAAATCATTTAAATCTGATGTTGCAAATCTACCACCATCAAGTTGAACCATTGGTCTTAATTCTGGTGGAATTACAGGAACAACATTCATAACCATCCATTCTGGGCGGTTTTCTGATAATCTAAATGATTCTACTGTATCTAATCTTTTTACAAGTTTTGCTCTTTTTTGCTCACTTGCCTTTTCTAAATCTCTTCTTAAACTTTCAGATAATTTATCAAGGTCTATCTCTTCTAGTAATGTTCTAATTGCTTCTGCACCCATTTTAGCTGTAAAAGAACCTCTACCATATTTTTCTTCTGCATCATGAAATTCTTTTTCTGTTAAAACTTGTGCTTTCATTAAATCTGTTGTACCTTTATCTACAACAATATATGAAGCAAAATAAATAACTTTTTCTAGATTTCTTGGTGAAACATCTAGCATTAAAGCTATTCTACTTGGAATACCTTTAAAATACCAAATATGAGCAACAGGAGCTGCAAGCTCTATATGTCCCATTCTTTCACGTCTAACTTTTGACTTTGTAACCTCTACACCACAGCGATCACAAACTATTCCTTTATATCTTACCCTTTTATATTTTCCACAATGACATTCCCAATCTTTAGTTGGTCCAAATATTCTCTCACAAAATAGACCATCTCTTTCTGGTTTTAATGTCCTGTAATTGATAGTTTCAGGCTTTTTAACTTCGCCTTTTGACCATTCTCTTACTTTTTCATCTGATGCTAATCCTATTTTAATTTTATCAAAAACTTCTAATTCGTCCACTCTTGGATTCAGCCTCCCCCGATTATATTTTTAGGTTGTTTTTAGAAAGTTTAAATTTCTATCCCCTGCTCCTGCAATTCCCTTTGGTCGAATTTAAACCTTCTTAAAAACTATTCAATTATTTTATTATTCATCAATATCTTCATCACTTAATAAGTCTATATCTGAGTCTTCATCAATGTCTAACGCTAAATCATCATCTGAGAACTTTTCAAATAATTCATTCTCATCCATTTCATCAGCTTCTACAGCTTCTTCTTCACTGTATCCATCATTAAGTTCTTGTTCATCAACAACAGAATCTCCGATTTTTTTATCATCCATATTAAAATCAATTCCATCATCAATATTTTCTTTAAGTTCTAGCTCTTGATTATCTTTTGATAATAATCTTACATCTAATCCTAAAGATTGAAGTTCCTTAATTAATACCTTAAATCCTTCTGGAACACCTGGCTCTGGAACATTTTCACCTTTAACAATTGCTTCATATGTTTTAACACGTCCAACAACATCGTCAGATTTAACTGTTAACATTTCTTGCAATGTATATGCAGCACCATAAGCCTCTAATGCCCAAACTTCCATCTCACCGAAACGTTGACCACCAAATTGCGCTTTACCACCTAAAGGTTGTTGTGTTACAAGTGAGTATGGTCCTGTTGAACGAGCATGGATTTTATCATCAACTAAGTGGTGTAGTTTAAGCATATACATAACACCAACTGTTACTGGATGATCAAATGCATCACCTGTTCTACCATCATATAGTGTTGTTTTTCCATCTTCACGAAGACCTGCTTCTTTTAATAGCTCTCTTATTTCTTCGTCTGTTGCACCATCAAATACAGGTGTTGCAACTTTCCATCCTAATGCTTTTGCAGCCATACCTAAGTGAACCTCTAAAACTTGACCAAGGTTCATACGAGAAGGAACACCAAGTGGGTTTAGAACTATATCAACTGGTGTACCATCTGGCATAAATGGCATATCTTCTTCTGGTAATATTCTTGAAATAACACCTTTGTTACCATGACGTCCAGCCATTTTATCACCAACAGATATTTTTCTCTTTTGAGCTATATAGCAACGAATAATTTGATTTACTCCAGGGCCTAATTCATCTGAATTATCTCTTGTAAATACTTTAATATCTACAATTGTTCCGCCTTCTCCATGTGGTACACGAAGTGAAGTATCTCTAACTTCTCTTGCCTTTTCTCCAAATATAGCACGAAGTAATCTTTCTTCTGCTGTAAGTTCTGTTTCTCCCTTTGGAGTAACTTTTCCAACTAGAATATCTCCAGGTCTTACTTCAGCACCAATTCTTATAATTCCATTTTCATCTAAGTCTTTTAGACCATCATCACCAACATTTGGTATATCTCTTGTGATTTCCTCTGGTCCAAGTTTTGTATCTCTACATTCGCAGTCATATTCTTCAATATGAATTGATGTATAAACATCTTCTTTTACAAGTCTTTCATTAATTAGAACAGCATCCTCGTAGTTATAACCTTCCCATGTAGTAAATGCTATTAAAACATTTCTACCAAGTGCCATTTCTCCATCTTTTGTAGATGGACCATCAGCAATAAGGTCTCCCTCCTTAACTCTTTCTCCTCTAACAACAACTGGTCTTTGATTAATACATGTTCCACCATTTGTTCTTTTGAATTTTCTTAATTTGTATTTGTCAAGTTCATCCTTGCTGTTTCTTATAATAATCTCTTCTGCAGTAACTCTTTCAACAACACCTGCATTTTTAGCAGTAACAGTAGTTCCAGAGTCTTTTGCAGCTCTATATTCCATACCTGTACCAACAATTGGAGATTCTGGCATAAGTAGTGGAACAGCTTGACGTTGCATGTTAGAACCCATCAAAGAACGTTTTACGTCATCATGCTCCAAGAAAGGAATCATTGCAGCTGCAACAGAAACTAATTGTTTTGGAGATACGTCTACAAAATTAACTTTATCTCTGTCTGCAAGTGTAATTTCTTCTCTAATTCTAACTCTAATTCTATCTTTTACAAATCTATTGTTTTCATCTAGTGGCTCTGATGCTTGAGCAATAACATATTTATCCTCTTCATCAGCTGGCATATATACAACTTCATCTGTAACAACACCATCAACAACTTTTCTATATGGAGTTTCGATAAATCCATATTCATCAATAATAGCAAATGATGAAAGTGCAGATATAAGTCCAATATTTGGTCCTTCTGGAGATTCAACTGGACATAATCTACCATAGTGAGTATAGTGAATATCTCTAACTTCGAATCCCGCTCTTTCACGAGAAAGACCACCAGGTCCTAATGCTGAAATTCTTCTTTTATGTGTTAACTCTGAAAGTGGGTTTGTTTGATCCATGAATTGTGACAATTGAGAACTTCCAAAAAATTCTCTAATAGATGATGTAATTGGTTTTGTGTTAATTAAAGTTTGTGGTGTTACAACATCTAAGTCTTGAATTGTCATTCTTTCTCTTACAACTCTTTCAAGTCTTGTTAAACCAATTCTAAATTGATTTTGTAAAAGTTCTCCAACGCAACGAATACGTCTATTACCTAAATGGTCAATATCATCAACTTTTCCAAGGCCATAATCTAGGTTTAATAAATAGCTAATAGAAGCAATTATATCCTCTGTTGTTACATGTTTTGGTATTAATTCTTCCATTCTTTCTTTTATAGCATCATGTAAATCTTTTTCTTCTGTATTTTCAACAATTGATTTTAATACATCAAGATTTACATATTCTTTTATATGTAAGTCAGAAACATCTACTGTAGGTAAATATTCATGAATATTTACAGTTCCATTTCCTATAATTCTTACTTTTTTATCATCAACTTTAACATCTACAATGTTAATTCCCGCATTTTGAATAGCCTCTGCTACATCTGCAGTAATAACACTATCTTTTTCTGCTAAAACCTCTCCTGTTGTAGCATCCATAATATCTTCATATGCTACCCTGCCTGTAATTCTTGTAGCAAGGCTAAGCTTTTTGTTGAATTTGTATCTTCCAACTTTTGCTAAATCATATCTTCTTGGATCAAAGAATAATCCATTAAATAAATTTCTTGCAGCATCAACTGTTGGAAGTTCGCCTGGTCTTAACTTTTTGTAAATCTCAATCAAAGCTTCTTCTTGAGTTTTAATTGGATCTTTTTGAATTGTTGCAGCAATTTTTGGACTTTCTCCAAATAATTCTGTTATCTGCTCATCTGTAATAACTCCAAGTGCTCTAAGTAAACAAGTTACTGGTATTTTTCTTGTTCTATCAACTCTTGCATAAAATACATCATTTGCATCTGTCTCATACTCTATCCAAGCACCTCTAATTGGCATAACTGTTGATGTATAGATTTTTTTACCAGTTTTGTCATAATCAGATGCATAGTAACAGCCAGGTGAACGTACCAATTGGCTTACAACAACTCTCTCTGCACCATTTATAACAAAAGTACCACTATCTGTCATAAGTGGAAAATCTCCAAGATAAATAACTTGTTCTTTTATTTCTCCTGTCTCACGATTGATAAGTCTTACCTTTACGTGTAATCTTGTAGAATAAGTCGCATCTCTCTCTTTTGCTTCTTCTAATGTGTATTTAGTTTTTTCTTCCATGTAATAATCTAGAAATTCAAGAACTAAATTTCCTGAATAATCGATAATTGGAGAAATATCTTTTAAGATTTCTCCTAGTCCTTCTTCTACGAACCATTCGTAAGAATCTTTTTGGACTTGAATTAAATTTGGCATTTCGATTGAATCGCCGATTTTTGCAAAAGTCTTACGAGTACATTTCTCGTGTTTAATGTCTTTTACCAAAAAAATCACCCCTAAATAAGATTAAGCAGAAAAAAATATATATTCATCAAAAAGAAGTCCTTCTTGTATATAAAATTCATCTGCAAAACCAAATAGTCCCTGCTCCCTTTCTACTTACTTTTGCGTAAATTATATATCAATTCCTCTTCTTTTCAAATTTACATAACAATGTGAAAATAGCCGTAAAAAGTTAGGTCGGTAATCTCTCATTTTTTACCAACTTAACTTTTCTCATGTTACTATCATTTAAAATTTGTTAATATACTTGATCAATATTATATTAACCATCCTTCATCGTTTTTTTCGGATATTTACCCATTAAATCAAAATATCCAATACTATGTTTATTATACACTTTTTAATCTAGGCTTGTCAACCAATTTTATATAAAATTTACTATAATTTCTTGCTTTTATTTTTCATGTATAGTAAAATTATTATCGTTGAATATAAAAAAGAGAGGAATTTTATTTATGTTAAAAAAGTATTTGTTAGTATTTTTCGTATCAATGGTACCACTTATAGAATTAAGAGGAGCAATACCAATTGGATTAAGCAACATCTTAGGTGATCCACTTCCTGTTCTTCCATTGTACATAGCTTGTATTATAGGAAATATGCTTCCTGTTCCAATTATATTCTTTTTTGCAAGAAAAGTATTAGAATGGGGTGCTGATAAAAAATTTATAGGAAAGTTTTTTACATTCTGTTTAGAAAAAGGAAAAAAAGGTGGAGAAGCTTTGCAAGCAAAAGCTGGAAAAGGATTATATGTAGCCTTATTTTTATTTGTAGGTATTCCTCTTCCTGGTACAGGAGCATGGACTGGTACACTTGCTGCAAGTTTTTTAGATATGGATTTTAAAAAGAGCGTTATTGCTGTTATGACAGGTGTTATCTTAGCAGGAATAATTATGGGACTTGCTTCACTTGGTGTATTTGGAGCAGTAGGTGCAATGTTTAGTTAAAGATTATAACTTTCATAGAAAAAAAAAGATTTTAGTAAAAAAATACTAAAATCTTTTTTCTTTTATGAATTTACCTGTTCAATTTTATTTTCTTTTAATTCATCAAATACAATTGTTATTTTGAACAAATCTCCATCTAAATAAATGTTAAATTCTCCACCTTGCAAATTAGTTAGGCTATTTGCTATTGAAAGACCAAGGCCACTCCCTTCTGTATTTCTTGAACTATCTCCTCTTACAAATCTTTGCATTAATTCGTCAACACTAATATTTAATTTTTGACTCGATATATTTTTTATTTGGACAATTATCTTTCCATTTTCGTTTAATATATCTGTGTACACTCTTGTGTTTTTCATCGCATATTTTGATACATTTGAATACATATTTTCTAAAACTCTGTACATATACCTGCTATCTGCTTTTATATACGCAGGTTCATTTGTATATGTAATTATTTCTTCTAAGCCGTTTGCTTTATATTTATCATCAAATTCTGCTGACACTTGTTTTATCAATTCATTCACTTCTAATTTTTCCATATCAAGTTTAATATTTCCTGATGACGCTTTAGAAGCTTCAACCAAATCATCTGTTAATTTTTTTAATCTTTGTGATTTACTATCAAGTATTCCTATATATTCTTGTACTTTTTCATTTTTTATATCTTCCTTCTTAAGTAAATCCACATAATTTATGATTGATGTTAGAGGTGTCTTTATGTCATGTGATACATTAGTTATAAGCTCAGTTTTAAGTCTTTCGCTTTTCATCTTTTCATTTATTGCATTTTCAAGTCCCCCTGCAATGTCATTTAATTGATGTACTACCTCTTTTTCTTTTCCTTTATATTCATTTTCATTCATGTTGATGTCATTATTACCATTATACATTTTTTCGATTGCTTCAAATATATTTTCATAAGCCAAGCATTTTTTTAATATAAGTATAAAACTTACTGCATATAAACTCAAAAGCATAATCAATGATAAAAATGAATTTTTAAAAGAATAGTCAAATATTAGCCAATTTACAATAACAAAGCTAGCAAAAATTATTCCTATTTTTAAAGACACTTTCATATTATCAAATATAAGTTTAATTTTTTCAAGTATCCAATGAAGAAGTGTTGTTTCCCAAAATTTATGTGCTTTTATTCTCTTTACAGTTGTTTCAAACATTATTATCAAACCAACATAAATTGAAAGTAATGCAAGTGCAAAAAATATTAAAGATAATATTGAAGAAATGCTATTTGCTATATTTAAAAATAAACCACATAAGCTAAACATAGCAAAAAAAGTAAATGCAATTACAAGTTCAAAATGTACTTTATCTAGAAAATTTAGTGTTATTTCTTTGCTTCCCTTTTTCTTTCCAATTCCAATAAAAACAATTGGCATCATTGCAAGAAGTACAATCGTATTAAATGGAATTATAAATACTGCTACATCCTTTAATCCTTTGATAATAGATACAGCCAATTTTTCACGTAAAAACACATCAAAATATGGAAGTCCATCCATTATTGCGGTATATACAGTATATCTATTTGATTTTAATATATCTTTGAAAAAATACTGTCTGCTGCTTAATTCTAAATTCATTTTTTCAACAGAAGTTTCAACATTATTATTTTCATATGACCAATTATACATATTTGCCTTTATTTCTTCTATATATGAATCAATTGAAACCTCTGACACACTATAATCTATGTTTGTATATACCCTGTTTTCTTTATTATCTACTATCAAATAAACAAAGTTTTCCTCTGCTTGTTTGCTGTATAATGTAATTGGCTCATTTTGGTAATTCATAGTTTTTATGTTATAATAATTATAATAATCAGCAAAATCAGATGGCATGTCATCCACTGTAACACTTATATTTGCTTTTTTATCAATTTCAATTAATTTATTTAATTCATCAGATATTCTTTCAAAATATTGGTCAGAAAAACAAGTAGATGAATAATAATCTTTTCCATCAATTTTTCCAGAATCAAAAACAGCTGCAACACTCATAAGAGACGCAAGTAGTACAACCATAAGTATCGGTGCTAAAACATATGATATATCTTTTGCAATTCTTGTCCAATGCATACAATCACTCCTTTAATCAAATTTTTCTATTTTATATCCTATACCCCATATAACTTTTAAATATTTAGGTTCTCTTGGATTAATCTCTATTTTTTCTCTTATATGTCTTATATGTACAGCAATAATGTTTTCTGCCCCATAACATTCTTCTTCCCAAACATTTTTATAAATTTGCTCTATAGAATACACAACTCCCTTATTTTTTGTTAAGAATTTCAAAATATTATATTCAGTTGGTGTAAGTTTAACTTCATCACCATCAACAGTAACGATTTTCGTTTCATCGTTTATACAAAGTCCACCTGATTGATAGACATTTTTTTCATCCTTTTGTACAATTGATCCAAGATGAGTATATCTTCTTATCTGTGAATTAACTCTTGCAATTAATTCTAGAGGATTAAATGGCTTTGTTACATAATCATCCGCCCCGCAATTTAACCCTTCTATCTTATCATAATCTTCCGATTTTGCAGAAAGCATAATAATTGGAATTGCCGAGCCTTTTCTTATTGTATTTGCTGTTTCAATTCCATCCATTTCAGGCATCATAATATCTAAAATAATCAAATGAATATCTTTATTTTCTTTTAATATCTCCAAAGCTTGTTTTCCATTATATGCTTTTAAAATATTATATCCTTCTTTACTTAGATAAATATCTATTGCCTTTACAATTTCCTTGTCATCATCTACAACTAAAATATTATACATTTTTAATATACAACCCCTCTCTACCTTACTTATTATACCACATAATTATTAAGAAAAAGCTCCATAAAATATTAATATTTTATGAAGCTTTTTAACTACTCTTGTGTTTGTTTTATTTTATTTTTATATTCAATATAATCAGTAATAAATAACTTAATTACTGCAATAATAGGAACTGCTAAAAACATTCCCCATACTCCCATATATGCGCCACCTACGGTAACTGCAAAAATAACTAATAGTTGACTTATCTCTAAAGAATTTCCAATAATTTTTGGATTGATTATATTTGCGTCAATTTGTTGCAAAATTGTAACGACTATTACCATAAATATTGCCTGTGTTAAACCTCCAGTTAAGAAGGTAATCAATGTAGCAATTATAACTGCAATAATTGCTCCAAAATATGGAATTAAATTAAATAAGCCAATCATAAATCCAAGTGGTACGGCATATTTAACACCCATTGTCAACATTGCAATTGATGTAATAACACCAACTACAAAACCATCTATAACTTGTCCTGCTATAAAGTTAAAAAATATCTCATTTGTTCTATTAAAATATCTTCCAAGACTTTTATATGTATTTTCCTTAAACATTGCTTTTCCAAGACTTTTGAAGAAATTAAGTATCTCTCGTCTTTGCAAAAGAACATATACAGAAACAACGAGTGCAACAAAAAAGTCGAACACTTTAGAAGCAGCATTTATCGCACCTTTTGCATATTCTGCAATCTTTTCCATATTTAAAAATTGCTTAAAGTCAATATTTTTTACCTCATTTACAATGTTTAATACTTCTTCACTTTTAAATACTGAATCCTCTGGTAATTCTTCAATAGCTTTCATCACTGTTGAATAATACCCTTGAAAATTGTTAACAAAATCAACTACGGCATTTGCAACAGCTGGAATTAAAAATCTAAAAGCAATAACAATAAAAATTAATGCTATTAAATATACTGTAAACACAGCAAGTGGCCTTGCCTTTTTTGAAATAAACCTTGGTCTTTTAAATCTTCTATAAAAACTTTCAACTTTTCTCGATGGTATGTACAAAATATATGCAATTAATATTCCTATAATAAATGGCATTAAAACTCCAAGCAACCCTTTAAGCCATGCACCTATTGCTGAAAAATTATCAAGTGTTTTATACACAAAAATAACAGCAACTGCAAATAAAAACCAATATAGCCATTTTGTTAATGTACGTTTCTTTTCTTCCATTTTGTCACCTACAATTCAATTTCTATTCCAACAGGACAGTGGTCACTTCCCATAACATCAGAATAAATTGTACTTTCTTTAATATTTTTATTTATACTATTTGATACTATAAAATAATCTATTCTCCACCCAGCATTTTTTTCTCTTGCATGAAACATATATGACCACCATGAATAACAGCCTTCTTTCTCAGGGTACAAAGATCTGAAACTATCTGTAAATCCTGCATCTAAAAGTTCTGTCATTTTGTCTCTTTCTTCATCTGTAAATCCTGCATTTCTGCGGTTCGATTTTGGATTCTTTAAATCAATTTCTTTATGCGCAACATTTAAATCTCCACACATAATTACAGGTTTATTTTCGTTTAATTTTAGCAAATAATTTCTAAATGCATCTTCCCATTTCATACGATAATTGAGTCTCTCAAGTTCGCGTTTAGAGTTTGGAGTATAGCAATTAACAAGATAAAATTTATCAAACTCTAAAGTAATAACTCTACCTTCTTTATCATGTTCTTCTATACCTATTCCATATGTTACATTAATTGGCTTTTGCCTGCTAAATACAGCTGTTCCCGAATAGCCTTTTTTCTCAGCACAATTCCAATATTCATTGTATTCCTTAAAAATACTTTTTATATTATCATCAACTTGTTCTTTTTGAAGTTTAGTTTCTTGCAAACAAAATATATCTGCATCAACTTGATCAAAAAAGTTTTTAAATCCTTTTGTTACAACAGCTCTTAATCCATTTACATTCCAAGAAATAAGTTTCATTTAATTTTCATCTCCTTTGTCAAAATACTGTAAAAAAATAATATCATATTTTTCTAACTTGTCAATATCTTAAATATTGTACAAAAAAGTCACATATGATTTTCTATCATTCATATGTGACCTTTAAATAACGTTAATTTTATAAATTACATAGCATTAAAATATACGTTTCCGCCTATATTAACACCTCTTGCATATCCTGCTGATCTAAATGATAAATAATTATGATTTCTTTTACCATTTAATGCATCGATAACTGCTTGCTTTACATGTGATGGATAATTACCATTTAATCTTTTTTTCCAATGGCTATCTATAGAATAACAGAACTGTCCTTTAGCTTTATATTGGCTTAATGGGTCAGAACCTTTTTTTCTCCATTTTGAACTTTCTGCTCTGTTTGCAGCACATGTTATAACTGCTAATGCTCCATTATAACTTCTACCGCACTCTTGTGCTGTTATAGCACACAATAAGTCAAGTTCAGCAGCAGAATAGCTCCATTTTCCACCATATCTTACTTTTGTAGTACTTGAACTGCTTGTAGTACTACTTCCTCTTGAAGTTACTTGTTGTTTTGTTCTAATTTCAATAATCTTATTAACTGGTTTTCTTATTATTTTTGAAGAAATCTCAGTTTTTTCTATTTCTTTTTCGTTTTGGTATTTAACCTTATATGTTACTTCTTTAAGTCCATTTTTACCAGTTTGTACAACACGGTTTACTTTTGAACCACTTTCTGTAGATACATCTTTTTTTACAGTTTCAAAAGGTATCTCAACTTCTTCTGTAACAATTTTTTCTACTATTTTAGAATAGTTTTGAAGTACATCTTCTGTTGTAACATTTGAAGAATTCTCTGCCTCAGCTTCTTCTACAACTGTTTCATCACTTTTTGTAATTACAATTGTTTTATTATCTGAGAGTTCTTCATCATATGAAGGTGTAACCTTTTCATCTTCTAAAAGTATAATATGATTTTCATCTAGAATATCCTTAATCGTTGTCTTAGTTGTTAACACATTCATTTCATATCCACTTGATAAAATGATTTTAACGTTATTTACCTTGACATTTCCTGCCATTACACCAATACCAAGTAAAAATATAAGTACAATACTAATACATACTATTTTTTTCAGCGATATTGACGCTTTGTCATTTTTATTCATAAGAAATTTGTTCCCTCCTTTAAAAGCAACACACACATTATACCATTTATATAAAATAATGTCAAATTTTGCATTTTGAAAGAAATGTTCATATTATATTCTATGCTGCTTGTACTCAAAATATTCCAATGAAAAATTTTATTATGCATAATTTTTTATTATTCATTGTTAATGATATTTTATCATTTTTAATATATTGCTTTTTTATGTTTTAAATTAGAAAATAATTTATATTACTGAACATTTTAATATATAAATTCGAAATAAAAGGAGTTTTCATGAAAAATTTAAAATCAGATGAATTATTTAGAATTATTGGTACAAATGTAAAATATTATAGAAAATTATATAATCTAAACAAAGGAAAAATGACACAAGAGGACTTAGCAGAACTTGTAGATTGCTCTACTGCTTTAATTGGAAATTTAGAAAGTGAGAAGATAAATCAAGGTATAAGTGTATTTACTTTATGGAAAATAAGTAAAGTTCTTGATATACCTGTAGAAAATTTATTTGATGATTCTAGGTACAATAAAAAGGTTATGTAAATAAAGTTTCAAATTTTTTTCATACTCCAGTCACAAATGTTGTATATTATAAAAATATATGATATTATAATTGCAATATTAAAAAAGGAGGAAAAACTATGTTGTGGATAATATTAATCATTATATTTCTTTTAATTCTATTTGTTATATCAATATATAATGGATTAGTAACATCAAGACAAAAAGTAAAAAATGCTTGGAGTCAAATTGATGTTCAATTGCAAAGAAGATTTGATTTAATTCCAAATTTAGTAGAAACAGTAAAAGGTTATATGGAACATGAAGAAGGAGTCCTTACAAAAGTTACTCAGCTACGTTCTTCTTGGGCAAATGCTAAATCTGTATCTGAAAAAGCTCAAATAGATAACGAATTATCAGGAACTTTAAAAACAATTATGGCTGTTTCTGAAAATTATCCAGATTTAAAAGCAAATCAAAACTTTTCAGAATTACAAGAAGAATTAAGAAGCACTGAAAATAAAATTTCTTATTCAAGACAATTTTATAATGATGCTGTAACAATGTATAATACAAAACTTGAGACATTTCCATCTAACTTAATTGCTTCATCATTCAATTTTAAACCAGAAGCTTTATTTGAAGCAGAAAGTCCAGAAGCTAGAAAAAATGTTAAAGTTGATTTTGGAAAATAAATCTATTCAAATGATAAATGCAATACTTTCTACGTATTGCATTTATCATTATTTTAAACTAAGAGGTTAAATTATGTATGAAGATATAAAAAGAAATAAAATAAAAACCGGAACAATTGTTGGAATTTTTTTAGTTGTAATCGCACTAATTATTTATTATATATGTATGGCTTTTGATTTAGGTTATATTTCTATTGTCATTGCACTTATTTTTTCAATTATTTCAACATTTGGATCATATTATTACAGTGACAAAATTGTTCTTGCTGTAAATCACGCAAGACCTGCAACAATTGAAGAAAATAGACAACTTGTAAATATTTTAGATGGGCTTATGGTTTCATCCGGTCTTGAGCACAGACCAGGATTATATGTTGTAGATGATTCTCAACCTAATGCTTTTGCTACAGGTAGAAATCCACAAAACGCTGTTATTTGTGTTACTACAGGATTACTTGATAAATTAAACTATTATGAGCTTGAAGGAGTTATTGGACACGAACTTGGTCATATCAAAAATTATGATATTCTCCTTTCAGCAGTCGTAAGTGTTATGGTTGGATTTATTGTTATGCTTTCAGACTGGGCTAGTAGAGCTATTTTCTGGGGTGGTGGACGCGATAAAGATGATGATGATAGCAAAGGAAATGCAATTTTGATGATACTTGGTTTAGTTTGTGTTATCATTGCTCCAATATTTGGTCAGTTAATGCAACTTGCACTTTCAAGACGAAGAGAATATTTAGCAGATGCTACATCTGTTGAATTTACAAGAAATCCTGATGGATTAATAAGTGCACTTGAAAAATTAGATAATGACAAAAATCAACTTAAAACAGCAAATAACGCAACAGCACATATGTATATTGTTGATCCATTTAAGTCAAATTTAAAAGAAGGCAGAAAAAAATCATCAAGTTTATTTTCAACACACCCTTCAATCGAAGATAGAGTTGAAGCAATAAAAAATTTAAAATAATATATTTTGTTAAATAGAAGCTTTTTTGCTTCTATTTTTTTGTATCAATTCACTCCTTGCATTTTCCTTACATAAGATATATCAGGATAAATTATAAAGGAGGCACAATGTGAAAAAAATATTAGAAGTAAAAAACATAAACAAAAAATATCAAGGCAAAGAAGGAGAAATTTTAGCTTTAAAAGATGTTAGTTTTGATGTAAATGATGGTGAATTTATTTCTATAATTGGACCAAGTGGATGTGGCAAATCAACACTTCTTTCAATAATTGCAGGGCTTGAAAGCAAATCTTCTGGAAGTATTTCCTTAAACGGAAAAGAGATGGAAGGAAGCTCTCCAAGCATTGGTTATATGCTTCAAAGAGATTGTCTTCTTGAATGGAGATCAATACTTTCAAATGCCATGTTTGGATTAGAAATAAAAGGCAAAACATCAAATTCAGATAAGGAATATGTAGAAAAATTATTAAAAAAATATAACCTTTATGAGTTCAAGGATAAATATCCGTCCGAACTTTCTGGTGGTATGAGGCAAAGAGCTGCATTAATCAGAACTCTTGCAATTAAGCCAAAAATTCTTTTACTTGATGAAGCATTCTCAGCACTTGATTATCAAACAAGAATAATGGTTACAAATGACATTTATTCTATATTAAGAAAAGAACATATTACTGCAATAATTGTTACACACGATATATCAGAGGCTATCAGTATGTCTGATAGAGTTTTAGTTCTGTCTGAACGTCCAGGAACTGTAAAAAATATTCACAACATAGATTTTGAAATAGATGGCAGAAACCCTATAAATTGTAGAGAAAGTCCTAAATTTAGCACATACTTTAATACATTATGGAAGGAGCTTAAAGTAGTAAATGAATAGAAAAGGACTCTCTTTAGAGAGAATAAATTATTTAAAAAAGATAAAACAAAAAAAATATCTTGTTTTCATAGTTCAAATACTTATATTGTTTGGTTTTCTTGGTATATGGGAATTATGTGCAAGAAAAGGAATCATAGATAGCTTCATAACAAGTCAACCAAGTAGAATATTAAAAACACTTATGGATTTAACATCAAATAATCTGTTAAAACATATTGGAGTAACAGTATATGAAACAATAGTCGGCTTCTTGCTTGGTACATTTTTAGGTATCGTAATTGCAATTATACTATGGTGGTCAGACTTTTTATCAAAAGTCTCAGAACCATTCTTAGTTGTTTTAAACAGCCTTCCCAAAGTTGCCTTAGGTCCAATTATCATAATCTGGGTTGGAGCTGGAACAAGTGCAATTATTGTAATGGCTATTGCAATTTCACTTATTGTAACAATACTTGAAAATTTGAATGGATTCTTGAAAACAGATAAAGAAATAATAAAAATGGCAAATACATTTAATGCAAGTAAATTTCAAATTCTAACAAAAATAGTCATTCCTGCAAACTTATCTACATTTATAAATTCTTTAAAAGTAAATATTGGTCTATCCCTTGTAGGCGTAATATCAGGAGAATTCCTTGTTTCTAAAGCTGGACTTGGTTATTTAATTGTTTATGGAGGTCAAGTATTTAAATTAGACCTTGTTATGACAAGTGTCATAATCCTTGGCGTAGTTGCAGGTATAATGTATGGTTCTGTACTACTTTTAGAGAAATTTATCCTACATTCAAAAAAATTCAAATAAGGAGGTCGTTTATTTTGAAAAAAATAATAGCCATAGCTATAGTTGTTGTTGTACTTGTAGCAATAATTACAGGTATAATAATATCAAAGAAAAATAATAATACTGATGGTGCCAAGTTAAGTACTATACGAGTAAATGAAGTAACTAGATCTGTTTTTTATGCTCCACAATATGTAGCAATAAATAATGGATTTTTTAAGAACCACGCTATAGAGGTTGAGCTTTCAACTGGTCAAGGTGCTGATGCCGTTATGACAGCCGTTTTAAGCAATAGTTGTGATATAGGTTTTGCAGGTCCAGAAGCATCTATTTATGTATATAATGAAGGAAAAGAAGATTATACTGAGGTATTTGCACAATTAACTAAAAGAGATGGTTCATTTTTAGTTGCAAGAAAAGATACAGATAATTTTAGTTGGAATGATTTAAAAGGAAAAACTGTTATTCCTGGTAGAAAAGGCGGAGTTCCATACATGACACTTGAATATGTTTTAAAGAAAAATGGAATTGACCCTCAAAAAGATTTAACACTTGATGATAGTATAAAATTTGATCTTATGGCTGGTGCATTTGCATCAGGAAATGCAGATTATGTAACATTATTTGAGCCAACAGCATCTGCTACTCAAACAGAAGGAAAAGGCTATATTGTAGCATCTGTTGGAAAAGAAGCTGGAGAAATTCCATATACAGCATACTTTGCTAAGAAAAGTTATATTGAAAAGAATTCTACCATAATTCAAGGCTTTACAGACGCTATCTATGAAGGTCAACAATGGGTAAAAACACATTCTGCAAAAGAAATTGCAGAGGCCATTCAAAGCTTCTTCCCTAGCACAAGCATTGAACAATTAACTACATCTGTTCAAAGTTATAAAGACATAGATGCTTGGAATGATACGCCTGTACTAAAACAAGAAGCATTTGACAGACTTCAAGAAGTTATGACAATGGCAGGAGAACTAAAAAATACAGTTTCATATGATAAAATTGTAAATAACACTTATGCAAATAATGCTATAAAAAGTAAATAGAAATTATGAAATAACAGACACTACATTAAGCTGTAGGGTCTGTTATTTCAAATATTTTCATAGCATTTTTATATGTTATTTTCGCTATATCTTCTAAACTCATTTCTTTTACATTTGCAATCTTTTCTGCAATATATTTAACATTTCTAGAATCGTTGCGAGTACCTCTATGTGGCTCTGGAGCAAGATATGGACTATCTGTTTCAATAACCATCTTATCAAGAGGAACCATTTGTATAATTTCATTTGCATTTTTAGAATTTTTAAATGTAACTGGTCCTGCAAATGAAATATAAAATCCCATTTTTAATGCTTGTTTTACAAGTTCTCTATTTAATGGGCAACAGTGAAATATGCCTTTTTTTGTAACCTCAATCTTATTTTTTAAAATATCTATTGTATCATCTACTGCCTCTCTTGTATGTATAACAATAGGTAAATTATATTTATTTGCAAGTTCTATTTGTTTTATAAAAGCATATCTTTGTAGCTCTTTATTTTCCTTATTCCAATAATAATCAAGTCCAATTTCTCCTATTGCAACTATTTTTCTATTATTATTTACAATATTTAAAGATTCTGCCGTATCACTTTCCACATCTTCCACAATGTTTTGGTCTTTTTTCACAAGGTTCTCTATGCTTGATATTTGCTTATCTATTTCGTCTATACTTTCTGCTATATCATTTGGTGAAACACCTACAATATTAAACATCCAGTCATAGTCTTTTGCAATTTCTATCGCCTTAATAGAAGACTCTACACTATACCCCGCATTTACAATCATTGTTACATTGCTATTATAAATATCTTGTATAATCTGCTTTCTATCATTATCAAATTTTTCATCATTATAATGTGCATGCGTATCAAATAGTTCCAATCCTCTTACCTCTTTCTAATGAAAAATCGCAACAACATTTGCTATTGCATATTCTTTTATGTGTGATAAACTAATATCAATACTTTCCAAGTTTTCAAGTCCACATTTTCTTAACTTGTCCATATTAATTTTAGGTCTTCCGTTTGCATCATTTTCAACTTCTATTAAATTCCACATTAACTTGCTTCTATCTATATAACCTGATAGAGCTTTAAATACAGCCTCTTTTGCAGCAAACCTTGCAGCAAGATGTTGATATTTCATTTTATTAGATTTTTGACAATATTCTAATTCATTTGTAGTATAAACTCTATTTAAAAAACTATCTGATAAATCTTCTACTGCTTTCTTAATTCTATCAACTTCAATAATATCAACACCTGTAGTAATTTTCATTTATCTAAAATCCCTTCTTAAGACATCATCTGCATAAGTAAATTTATAACCCCTATTACAATTAGTACAACAATTGCTATGGCAAACTTACCATTTTTTTGACTTACTTCCTCAACATTATATTTTTTATACAATATGTCATATTTATTTTTAAGCCTAAAGAATATCTCCTCTGTTTTTAAATATTCACTCCATCTACTAGCTAAAACATTTCCAAACTCATCTTCCGTAAGTTCTTGAATCCATAAGTTCTTCGTAAATTTTAGAAAAGCTTGTTCAACCTTTTTAAAATCACCTGTTTTATTAAAATTTTGACTAATTGTTTTTAACAATAACTTTTTATATAACTCCAAAATATATGTATACAAATATTCACTCTCAAATTTTTGTGCAATTGTTGTATAGTTTTGTGTCTGAATATCTGATGTAAGTAAAACCGTTCCAGAGCTTGATATTCCATATCTTACATACTTGCTATCAAGTATCTGTGTGCTCTTTCTCTCTCCTATTCTATCCGACATCTGTTTTCCCGCAGGTAAAATCATTCGATATTTTTCAAACATACTATCTATGATTTCGTCTTCTGTATCATCATTCCAAAAATTTTGATCTAAACAACAATATGAATATACCATCATCTTTTCATTATCAAAATTTATTTTTCTATGTTCTGACGAATTTCCAGTAATCTCTTTTATCAAGTCAGATATCTCAGTTATATCCTTAAAAATATCTGACTGTAATCTAATATTTTCATATTCCTTCATGCCATATGTTTTAGAATTAATTTCTCTAAATTTATAATTAAAATTTAAAATATCTGTAAAACTTTTATCTTCTGGTAAATTTGTTTTAAATAGTAAAAAACATACACCTGTCTTAAAACAAATTATCTTTATTTCACTTATATCAAAAAATATTCCACCATCTTGTCCAACTTTTCCTTGAATATCTTTTTTAAGTTCATATTGGAAAACATTACATTCATGTTCTGATAAAAGCTTTGCCTTTAATCCCTTATCCAACTGCTCAAACTCACGTAATTTCTCCTTTTCAAGTCCAAAAGACCAAAAAGCAAAATTTCTAATGTCAGGTAAAAAATACTGATATAAATGCATATCTTTTTCTTTTTCAAAAATTCTCAATTTGCATCTCTTGTTTTTTAACAATTTTTGCATGTACTTTTGATAACCACATTTGCCAATCAAATATGGATATATAAAATACGTATATTGATATTTTGTCATTAGTTCCATTTTATCCTCCGTTTCTTACAATTTTTATTTATCTGTATAAAAATTCAAATTTAAATCCTCGCCCAAGTGCCATTTTCCAATAAATTCAACACTTGCATTGTTGTCCAAACTATACGCTGGTATTACCTTAACATTTCCTTTTGAATCTACACAACCCCATAGTCCATCTTTTTTTACACTTGCATATCCAAATTCATTTTGCTCTGTTGCATCATCATAAATATAGTCTACAACAACTACTCCATTTTTATCAACAAATCCATATTTTCCATCTTTTTTAGATAAGAAAATTGTATTATCTTTTAGTATTTCTTTACTATCTTTCTCTTCAAATTTAAAGTTATAATATTTATACTCATCATCAACTCTAACTCTTATGTAGCCATCTTTTGTATTTATCATTGACACAATTCCTGTAACCTTAACATTTAATGTTAAATCAAGTAAATCAGAAGTATTATCTGAATTTGCTCCTTCATAGAAATTTGCATCTGAACGATAAACTAGGTTTAAATATTTTGCTTCTAATATTTTTGTATTTTCTCTATCTACAACACCATATTTTCCATTTGTTTTTACTATATATTTTTCACTAGAAGCTGGAACAACTAAGTCATATGTAAGAGGTACAACTACTTCAGAATCAAGTATTGAAACCACTCCATATTTGTTTGCTTTTTTAGCTACTATATAATCACCATCAATTGCAGTTATATCATCATATTCACCTGCAAGATAACTTCCTCCAACAGTATCTACTACTTTCCATTTTCCATTTTCTTTTACTACATAGTAATTTCCATTTGAATATAATTGTTTAACATCATCATATTTTATATCTACTGCAACAGTTTTGTTCCAGTTCATAACACCATATTTTTCACTTTCATTTTGAACAATATATCCATTTTCATATTTGTCAGAAATAGGTTTTATACTTTTATATTCGTTATAAAGTATTGTTGCTCCTGTATTATCAAGTAAACCATATTTTCCATCTTTAATTGTAATAAGGCTATTAGTTGTTCCCTTTAGTGCATCTATTGAAGTATATTCACATTCAGCAAGTTTACTTCCTTTTAAATCAACTAAGCCATATTTTCCATCTTTCTTAACTTTTAACACTCCTGATTCATACCACATTGTATTTGAGCTATCATAATTTTCTATTGCCTCTACTGAATCATATCCTGTTATAATCTCCTTGCCTTTTTCATCTAATACTTTTGTTTTATATGTTCCTTTTGTATAATCAACATCATATGTACAAATAAACACTGCTTTTGTACTATCTGGAATTACTATTGCCTCATCATATGTTGGCTCTATAATAATATCTCCTGATGAATTTATTACACCCCATTTATCATTTGTATATACAGGTAAATATTTTAATGCAACTTGTTTTTGCTCTGATTTTTCAGAAGGTGTCATAAGCTTTTTTATTCCTATAACAAACATTATAATTACAGCAATTGCAATTAAAACTGCAAAAACCTTTTTCATATTTAGCTTTGGTTTTCCTTCATATCTTTTTCCTTTACTCATATATAACCTCCAATGTAAATTTCATCTAATTCAACACACATACTATATCACAAAATTAGTTTATTTTCAATCATCTATAGCAAAAAGAACGACTTAAGTCGTTCTCCTTATCTTTTTTTCTCATCCTCACTTTGTGTTTCATAAAACCAATCTGAACTCTCCTTAAATTTAATTGGATTTTCAGCCTTAGATAAAGCTCTATTAATTTCAAATAATTTAATTAAATACAGTATTGTAATAACTTCTCCTGTAATTGATATCCAACTCCAGTCAATGATTATTTCTATGTTTGAAATAATACACATAATATCATATATTACAAGCCATCCTACTGCAACCATTGAGCAAATAACAAATGTTTTAGCTTTTGATTCATTATATTTTTCCATATAATTTCTTGCAATCAATAAAAATAATAAAGAAATCACCTCAAAAACAATTCCAAAATCAAACCCTCCATAAATCATTGGTATAATATAAGTACCTATACTTGCTATAACCAATGATATAGATGCAACTGTTTTATTTTTTGCTTTATCAACATTAACCCTTAAATTAGCTTCTCTTTCATCATTATCTGTCATATCACAATTCCTCCAATACTTTTACATTTTAACATTTTCCTCTTCATCAAACAAAATCAAATCATCTTTGCTTAATCTATCTTTTTTATTCTTGCTATTTATTTTTTTGAATATTTGACAAATAAGTAAAACATTAAACAATTGATGAATTCCAATCACTCCATAAAATTTTCCGCTAAATACATTATTTAGTTTCAAACACTCGTTAACGTACTCCCCTTTTTCTATATTTTTATTTACAGTAGCATTATTTTCTTTTTGTACAGTATAAATTTTTTCAAATTCAGCTTTAGTATATTTTGAGTCAAAATTTAGCTTTATTCCTGCATATATAACAGTAACTATCATTGATATTGCTAAAATAATGCATAACCCACTTATTAATTTTTCTTCACTTTTAGAAAAATAATTGATTTTCCAAGTAATAACTAACAATACAACTATTAGTGCTAAATACGTATAAATAATGATTTGTTTTATTCCATCAATCGGATCAATTATTATAGGCTTGTACGATAGAAAAAGCATTATAGCTAAAACTAATATAGTAATAATAGCTGCTACCATATACATCGCGCCAAAAACTTTATCTACTGGTTCTCCATAATACTCATAGTATCCATATCGATTATAAAATAAATCATAATAACTTGGTCCACGTTGAGCATCATCACTATTTTCTCCTATTGGTGGAAATCCACCTCTTCTCATAAATCCCATACTTTTTCTCCTATCCTTATAATAAAAAATTGTAACATATAAGAAAAGTTTTAACAATACCCGAACATAAAAACAATGCAGTTAAAATTAAACTGCATTGTTTTTATAACTCTATTTCTTTTTTATTTTTGCAACCATTACAGTCATATCATCCTTTTGCACACCAAAATCATTATCGATTGCTTCTCCTATAATAATATCTGCAATCTTTTGTGCATCTGTAGATTCAATATCTTCTAGTAAGTATTTAAGCCATACTTGCTTATTCAAATATTCCTTATTTGAATCAATTATTCCATCACTGCACATTACAAGTATATCTCCATCTTGCAAATCATAATCATACACAACCAAATCCACATTGTTTAGTATTCCTGTAGGAAGTGCAACAGATTTTAAAAGTTGAACCTCTCCATTTCTTTTAACATATGTTGGACATGCACTATTTTTTATAAATTCCATGTTTCCATTAAATAAATCAAGTATCTCAATATCAAGTGTTGCATACATATCATCCTTTGTATTTGCAACTAATGTAGAATTTATAAGTTTTAAAGACACATCTTTATCAAATCCAGCTGTTAAAAGCCTTTCAAGCATCTTTATTGCAATTTTACTACTCTTCATAGCTTCAGGCCCTGAACCCATTCCATCACTAATTGCAAGAAGATATTTTCCATCATTTAATTTTATGTGTAAATTACTATCCCCAGAAACTGGTGAACCTGCTTTTGTTGATTTTGCAATTCCTATCTGTGCTGTAAATTTGTCATCAGAAACATATGTAAATTTGCACATATCTTTTTGCATTCTCAAACCACATTCCTGATTTTGCATAACCATTGGCTCATTAAATATCTTTGTAAGAATCTTACAAATTTTCTTTATATTGCACTTTGTGCCTTCAAGCTCGTCACAAATATTTGTATATACA
Source organism: uncultured Clostridia bacterium (assembly GCA_934101145.1). Lineage (GTDB taxonomy): Bacteria > Bacillota > Clostridia > TANB77 > CAG-508 > CALXVA01. The sequence goes on along the minus strand of CAKOPZ010000006.1, from coordinate 2,590 downwards.
TCTACAATATATCTGCCTGATTTTTCTTGTTTTATATTAATATCTGTTATTGTAATATCCTTTTGTTCTAGTATCTTTTTTATTTCTTCTTTTTTATCAGAAAAAATATCTTCCTCTTTTTGCTCAATCTCTCCTGCCATTTTAGAAATAGCTTCAGATACACCTTTTAACTGGCTAGATACATTCTTTTTGCTCTCGTCCATTTTCTTTTTCCAGATAAAATTAATCTTGCAAGTACGATAAGAATAATTTATAGCCTTAACAATTCTATAAACATCTTCTTTTGCTTGATTATTTGTGTTTTCAAACCCTACAATATAGTTATTATGCTTAGCCAAAATATTTATAAAATCTTTTTCAGATATAACATCTTTTTCAAGTAATACATTAAAAATATCCTCCATAAGTTCATCCGATGGATTGCACATATCTTCATATAACATATTATCTTCAAGCCCATCTAAATTTTGTCTAAACTCATCTAAAAATATCTCTATATTTGATTTTTCCTGCATTTTCAATTCTTCATCTGTAAGAATTGTAGCAGCAGCCTCTTGATAACTTTCTGCCATATCAAAAATAGCATCAGAAATACTGTTTAATTTATATATTGTATCTTGATTTTCTTCTAAACTTCTTCCCGTTGTTTCTGGAAGCAATTTTGTTTTTCCAAATAAATCTTCTATATTAATCTCTATATTTTTTGGAACCGCTAAAAGTCCAATAGATGCAATTAGTACCTCTTGGAACATTATAAGTGGTACACTATTTCCATTTGCAGCATATGCAATTATCACATTACCTATAATAAATCCAACAACTACACCAATTCTGCCAAATTTATTTAAAAGCCCTGCCACCATTCCAGAAACTGCATAAACTGCTATCATAAGTGGCTCTGAACCACCAATTATTCCTAAAACAACACCTATTGTGATTCCACCTGTTGCACCGACTAAAACACCATTTTTCCATCCAAGTATAAGAACAATCAATATGCTTAACACATTCTTAACAGAAAATCCAAATACTGAAAGTTCTCCAAATGAAGATATAGTAATTGCAAGAAGAAGGCTTGTCCCCATTACTTCTTCTATTGTAAAAGCTCTTTTGGAATCAAATTCTTTTATCATCAAAATTGAACTTACAAATATCTTATAAAATATATATGTTGTTATTGCAAGCATAATGCTAATTAGTGCATCATATACAATAAAAGTTCTAAAAAGTACTGGCACAATTTGTACTAAAAGAACTGCAAAAAATAAATGCATACCTATTTTCTTTTTTTCATTTACATTATCTTGTAATTTAGGTCTTATTAACAAAACTAAAACAAAAAATACAAGTGATGTAATAAAATATGTTAAAAAACTATTTGTTCCAAATTTTATAAAAGTTCCTATCAAAGAAAGAACGTACATAATCCCAACCGCTTGTCCATTGCTAAGTGCTGCTGCTATAAAGCTAAGTCCAAATGGAACTATTGAAAAAATAACATTCTCTGAACTTAATCCAACCATTGAAATTAAAAAACTTATAGTATATAAAATTATGTTTTGTTTTGCAAATAGTCTATGTAAAATTTCTTTTACACTATCTTTTTGCTCTTGTTTAACCTCTTGACCTTCCATATCTTTGCTTGATATATTTTGAAACATTTCTTACCACCTCTACCCTTTTCCTAAGTTTGTACACATATTATAGCTTACAAAGTCATATTTTTTTGTCATATTTAAGTCCAACTTAAAAAAAGTTTTTTACATTTTGTGATATGTTATTTTATTTTTATTTTAAATAAAACATTTTATTTATCCATCTCAAAAACAAAATAGCGAAAAAATAAATATTTTATTTTTTTCTGCTATATTGTTTTTACATTCTCACTTGTTATGTTAATATATCATATTTTAAGCCATATTTCAATATTTAACCTTTAATCAAGTAACTAATATTTGCAACACTCTTTCAAAAATAAAAAAGTAAAAACACTTCTTATTTTAGAATATTTTATGTTATCTCTTTTTTGTCATGCTAAAAAAACGTAAGAAATTTATATTTCTTACGTTTTTTATTCTATTACTAATATCTTTTTTACTTTCAATCCCTCTTATTCCAAATGTTGAGAATATAATATAGTGTGAATTACCACACCAGACTTGACAAGGTCTTTTTTATTTGTAATTTTTTCCAATTTTATGTCCCTACGTCAGCCATTTTATCGCTATTAGCGCTCAGGGTTACTTTACATAAAGTGTGGACCTACAACCAGTGTAGTTATCACTACGGGTCGGAACGTCGTAGCCACGATAGCTAGCTGGAGTACGCGAAGCTGTAAGGAGGCAATAACCTCCACGCCTAACGCGACAATTCGTATTGTTGGCCTCAAGTGTCCAATCAAAAACATTTCCTGCCATATCATATATGTTATTTACTGAATAACTACTGTTTGATCCTGTTGGAATTGCTTTATCTGTGCTTCCTTGTGTTCCTCTATAGTTTCCCTTTCCCTCTGAATTTGTTGGAAAATTTGCTACCTCTGAATTACTACTTGTTTGCATCCATCTTAATGTTGCATCCCATTGACATC
>CAKOPZ010000005.1 GCA_934101145.1 uncultured Clostridia bacterium | reverse complement strand
ATCTATGTTTTTTCAATATTAAATTTAAAAAATGTAGACAAAACTTTTATTTTTGCCTACATTAATTTTACACTTACGATGTGTTGTTTTGCTAAAAAAATATATAATTGCCATCTTTCCCTTAACCTATCGTTAATTGGCAATTATATAAATCTCTTTTTTATTTTTTTACAACAAAATAGCCTGTATCCCTTGATACAAGCTATTTTGAACAATTTTATATGTGGTTGGGCTGGCTAGATTCGAACTAGCGCATGCCAGAGTCAAAGTCTGGTGCCTTACCGCTTGGCTACAGCCCAATGTATGGGGTGGAAGATGGGACTCGAACCCACGGCCTCTAGTGCCACAAACTAGCGCTCTAACCAACTGAGCTACATCCACCATATATCTCTTTAAGCATTGCAAGATATATTGTAACCCATCTTCTACCCATTTGTCAATAATTATTTAAAAATATTTGCTTATTTTTAATAAAAATATCAATTAATCTGCTCTTGCCCATATAATCAATCTCTTTTTTGAATCATCTGTACAAGTTGAAAGTGATATTTCCATTTTGTCTGCATCAACTTTTCTTGTTGCATAATTAAAATCTCCTGTACCTGTTTCATATTTTTTATAAATTGTATATGTAACTTTCTTTCCAGAATTATCAGTTATATAAATTTTGTCTCCATTTGATAATTTTTTATTATTAGAGAAAAATGTTCCATTTCTATAGTTATGTCCAACTAAAACTCCATTTCCACCTTTTGTATTTAATTCTCCATATAAATTACAAATGGCAACTTTCAAAGATTTTTGACCTACATCTTCTTGTTTTATAATTGGATATTTTACATTTGTTTTTGGAATTTCTATTGTTCCAATAACTTCATATCCTTGATATGTTACTTTATTTCCATTTGTTGTATTTCCTGTAGTTGTGTTGCCTGTATTTATAGTATTTAAGTCAATATTAGGATCAATTGCTTCTACATTTAAAACTTCGTTTGCAATTGTATTCATACTTGCAAATTGATTTTCAAACTCACTTGCTGCATTTCCAGCTTCTTCATCTATCGCATATTTTCTATATACATCATATGCCATAAATCCAAGCAAACCAATTACTGCAACAATTACAACTACTAATATAACTGTTAATAATTTGCTGTATTTACTATTAAACATACTATTTAAAGTTCCCATTTGATTCCCCTCCATTCGTTCTTATCCGATTTATTTTTTTAATCAGCCAAGCGATTATAGCTTTATTATATTAAAAATTTCTAAATATAATATTATTATAACATATAATCTTTTTCTATGCCAGCTCTTTTTGCTAATTTACTATTTTAGCACCAAGCTTCTTACCAGCAAGCATATGAAAATGAAGGTGCATTACCTCTTGTCCTGCGTCTTTTCCACAATTTACGATAACTCTAAATCCATCTTCCTCAATATTCATATCTTTAGCAATTTTATTTATTACTTCATAAATATGTGAAATTACTTCACTATCTTCTTTTGTTACTTCAAGTAATGATTTTATATGTTTTTTAGGAATAACAAGTACATGAATTGGTGCTGCCGGCTCAATATCTTTAAATGCTAAAACGCTTTCATCCTCATATACTTTTTCTGATGGAACCTCTCCTTTTATTATTTTACAAAAAATACAATCTTCCATATTTTTCACCTATTCCTTTCCATTTTAATCATATATTTTATCTTTATAGTAAAGTGATTTTATTTTAGTCACTTTATTCTAATATAGCTTTTATTCTTCTTACACCTGCTGAACTTGCTTCTTCTTTCTTTATTTTGAAATGGCCAAGTTCTCCTGTATGCTTAACATGAGGTCCCCCACAAATTTCTTTTGAAACATCTCCAATTGTATATACTGTAACCTCATCTGGATATTTTTCAATAAACATACACTCTGCTCCAGATTTTACAGCATCTTCTTTTTTCATTGTTTCAACTTTTACTGGTAAATCTTGTTTTATCCATTCATTTATTAAATCTTCAACTTTTTGTTTTTCTTCATCTGTCAATTTATGATCACAGCTAAAGTCAAATCTCATTCTGTCAGATGTAATGTTTGAGCCTTTTTGATGAATGTCTTTGCTTATTACATCTTTTAGTGCAGCATTTAATAAATGTGTTGCAGTGTGATATGCAGTTGTAATTTCGTTTTGTTCTGCAAGTCCACCTTTAAATTTCTGCTCACTTCCGATTCTTGATTTTTCTTGATGCTCTTTAAACAATTTATCAAACTCTGTTAAATCAATTTTAAATCCTTGTTCTCCTGCAAGGTCTGCTGTAATTTCAGGTGGGAATCCATATGTTTCATATAATTTGAATATAGTTTGTCCATCTATTATATTTTTATTCTCTTGTTTTGCTCTTTGTGCAGCTTTGTTAAATTCTTTTTCTCCATGAGCTAGTGTCTTCATGAACTTATCTTTTTCTTCTATAATTACTTGTTTTATTGTATCTCTATTTTTTTCTAAATCAGGATACATATCTTTTAATATATCAATATTAAGGTCAATTAATCCTGCAAGTTCATTTAAGTCAATTTGTAATTTGTTTAAATGTCTTGACATTCTTCTTATAAGTTTTCTTAAAACATAACCTCTATCAACATTTGAAGGTCTACCTCCATCACAAATAACCATCATGCTTGCACGTAAATGTTCTGCAACAATTCTTCTACTTTCTATACTATCTGCTTTTGCAAGCTGTGCAAGTTTTTCCATTACGGGTGCAAAAAGCTCTGTATCAAATGGAGTTTGTTTGCCTTGTAAAAGCATTGTCATTCTTTCAAGTCCAAGTCCTGTATCAACATTATGTTGTTTTAATTTAGAATAAGTTCCATCTTTTGATTTATAGTATTCCATAAATACATTATTCCAAATTTCAACATATTTACCACAATCACATGAAGGTTGGCACTCATCTGAGCAAGGATCTTTTCCTGTGTCGTAAAACATTTCTGTATCAGGTCCACATGGTCCTTCTTCTCCTGCTATCCACCAGTTATCATCTTTTCCATAAAAATATATTCTTTCATCTGGTATACCAGCTTTTTTCCAACATTCTGCTGTTAGAGTATCTCTTGGTGCATCTTCATCTCCTGCAAAACAAGTTACAGAAAGTTTTTCTGCAGGAATTCCAAGTTCCTTTGTTAAAAATTCATAACTCATTGCAATAGATTCTTCTTTAAAATAGTCTCCAAGTGACCAGTTTCCAAGCATTTCAAAATATGTTAAATGTCTATTATCTCCAACTTCATCAATGTCATTTGTACGTAAACATTTTTGATAATCTGTAAGTCTTGTTCCTTCTGGGTGTTTTTCACCCAAAAGATAAGGAACAAGTGGTTGCATTCCAGCTGTTGTAAATAATACAGATGGATCATTTTCTGGAATTAATGGCGCGCTTGGAATAACCTTATGTCCATGATTTTTAAAAAAGTTTAAATATTTATTACGTATTTCAATTGCTTTCATTTTTCTCTTCTCCTTTTCATTATTTTCTAAGTTCTGCTCCTGATTTTTTAGATGTAAAATCAATAATTTTCTCCATAGTAGCAGATATTTCCTCATCTGTCAATGTCCTATCAGATTTTTCAAAAGTTAAAGAATATGCAATGCTTTTTTTGCCTTCTTCTATACCTTTTCCTTCATAAACATCAAATACTTCTATATTTGTAAGTAAAGAACCACCAGCTTTTTTAATTAGTGTTTCTATTCCTTTTGATGTAATATTTTTATCAACAACAAGTGCTAAGTCTTTCTTCACACTTGGGAATTTTGAAATTTCTTTGTATTTCATTTTACCAACTTTTTTGCTTAATAATTTATCTAAATCAATTTCAAGAACATATACATCTTCTTTTAAAATTTGTGGATGTACCCTTCCTATAATACCTATCATATCATTATTTAAAGAAATAACTGCTGACTGACCTGGATGCAATTCTTCTGGCATTTTTTCTTTATCTGCTACAAAGCTGTATCTTCCTGTATATCCTAAATAATCAAGTAATTCTTCTGCAATACCTTTTATAACATAAAAATCAATTTGTTTTTTATTATCTATTCCTAAATAATAATTTCCAGTCATCAATATTGCAAGTTTTGTATTTTCTCCATATTCTTCGCCTTTTTTGTAAAATGCTTTTCCAATTTCAAATATAGATACATCTTTTACACTTCTTGCCTTGTTATATTCATATATTTTAAGTAATGATGGAAGCACACTGTGTCTTAAAGTGCTTCTTTCTTCTGTCATAGGGTCTAATAGTTTTACAAGTTCTGTATCATCTTTAGTAAACATTTTTGCTTCTTTTCCGTTTACCAAAATATATGACAAAGTTTCATTTAGTCCAAGGTCTACCATTTTGTTTCTTATTCCTCTTGTTGTCTTGTCATAACTTCCCTCTTTTGGTGCAATGTTAGGCAATTTTCCTACTATGTTATCAACACCATATATACGTCCAACCTCTTCTATTAGGTCTTCTTTAATTGTAATGTCTCCTCTTCTTCTTGGAACAGAAACAATCATTTTTTCAAATGATGAAAGCTCTTCTTCGTTTTCTTTATATGTTGCTTTTGTCTGATTATTTTCGCTAATTAATGTACATTCAAATCCAAGTTTTCTAAATACATCAAGTATATCCTTTTTCTTAATATCCATACCTAAAATACGGTTTATATTTTCAAATGTAATTTCTATTTCTCTATTTGATAAATCGCAAGTATCATATTTGCACATTCCACCAACTACTGTACCTTGTGCATATTTTTCAAGCATATGGCAGGCTCTTTTTATTGCCATATATGTTCTGTTTGGATCAAGTCCTTTTTCAAATCTTGAGCTTGCTTCACTTCTTAAAATTTCTTTTGCTGTTTTTCTTATTTTTATAGGGTCAAATATTGCAGATTCAATAATAACATTTTTTGTTTTTTCTGTAATCTCTGTATCTGCTCCACCCATTACACCTGCAAGTCCGATAGCCTTTTGTCCGTCTGCAATTACAATGTTGTCTTTATGAAGAATTCTTTCAATATCATCAAGTGTAGTTAATTTCTCTTCATCATTCGCCATTCTAACTTGTAATTTTCCATTTAATTTATCCGCATCATAAAAATGAAGTGGTTGGCCAAGTTCTAGCATTACATAATTGCTTATATCAACAACATTATTGATAGGTCTAATTCCTGATGCAATTAATCTATTTTTTATAAATGCTGGGCTCTCTTCTATTTTAATATTGTTTACTCTTTTTGCTAAAAATATTGAACAATTTTCAGTTTCAACTTCCACCTTAAAACTATCGTTTATATCCTCATTATTCTCATCAAATGACAAATCAACGTTTTTTACATTTTTATCATAAATTGCAGAAATCTCATATGCCATTCCAAGTATGCTAAGTAAATCTCCACGGTTTGCTGTTAAATCAAAATCTATAACCTCATCATCAAGTCCCATATATTTAATAGCATCTTCTCCAATTGGAGCATCTAAAGGAAGTTCATGAATTCCTGTTTTATCAGTTTCCTCTAAAAATTTGTGTTCAAGTCCAAGTTCTGCCATAGAACATAGCATACCATTTGACTCTTCTCCTCTTATCATTCCTCTTTTTATAGTTCCACCTGGAAGTTTTGCGCCATCAAGTGCAACTATAACTTTAAGTCCTGCTCTAACATTTGGAGCTCCACATACAATATGTAAAACTTCAGTTCCAACATCAACTGTGCATACATGTAAATGGTCAGAATCTGGGTGCATTTTACATGTTTTAACTTCTCCTATAACTAAATTACTTGCATCAAGTAATTTTCCTGCGCTATCATACTCATTTCCTACCTTTGTCATATCTTCTGCAAGTGTTTTAACATCAACATCTATATCAACATAATCTTTTACAAAATTCGTACTTAATTTCATTTAAACATTTCCTCCTTAATCCTATCTATCCATTTTGTCAAATTGCTCTAAAAATCTTACATCATTTTGGTAAAGCAAACGGATATCTGTAATACCATATTTAAACATTGCAAGTCTATCAAGTCCTGTTCCAAATGCAAATCCACTGTATTTTTCTGGATCATATCCATTCATTTTTAAAACATTTGGATGAACAATGCCAGAACCAAGAACCTCTATCCAACCTGTTTGTTTGCATAGATTACATCCTTTTCCACCACATTTAAAGCAACTAACATCAACTTCATAAGAAGGTTCTGTAAATGGGAAATAACTTGGTCTAAAGCGAAGCTCTAAATTTTCTCCAAGCATTTTTTTAACAAAAACTTCAAGTGTTCCTTTTAAGTCTGCTAAAGAAATATCTTTATCAATTACTAGGCCCTCAACTTGGCTAAATTGATGAGAATGTGTTGCATCATCATCTCTTCTGTAAGTTTTACCTGGGCATATAACTCTTATTGGTGCTTTTTCCTCATTTGCCATCATTGTTCTTGCTTGAACTGCAGATGTTTGTGTTCTAAGTAAATATTCTGGAGTGATATAAAATGTATCTTGCATATCTCTTGCAGGATGACCCTTTGGAAGGTTTAATCTTTCAAAACAATACTCATCTGTTTCAAGTTCTGGACCTGTTACAACATCATATCCCATAGAAACAAATAAATCCTCAACTTCTTCAATTATCCTATTTAGAGGATGCTTACTTCCTGTTTTAATTTTAGAACTTGGAAGAGTTATATCAATTGTTTCCTCTTGTAATTTTCTGTTTAACTCTGCTTTTTCATACATTTCTTCTTTTTGTTTGATTTGTTCTTCAAGTTCTGATTTAACAACATTTACAAGGCTTCCAATTACAGGTCTTTCTTCTGCTGATAAAGCCCCCATGCCTCTTAAAACTGCTGTTAACTCTCCTTTTTTACCTAAGTATTTAACTTTGGCTTCATCTAATTGTTTTGCATCTTCTACATTTGCAATTGCCGCAAGTGCTTCTTGTCTAATCTTTTCTATTTGTTCTTTCATCTATTAAACCTCCCGATAATATGTGGTAAAACAACAAAAAAGCCAGCTTTTCCTATTTAATAGGACGACTGGCTTTACAGAATCGTGGTACCACCTAAAATTTATTAATATCTATTTATTAATAGTAATTAACCTTATTACTGCTATAACGGGCTTTCCCGCTTCTACCTAATCAAATATTTTTTCAGCAGAAGACCTAAAAAGTGAAATTTCAATCTAAATTGTACTGCAAAGGTTTTCAGCCAAACGACCTCTGCTCTCTTTTATACAAACCATTAAATCTACTTTGCTTTTTCAATCGGTTTTTTTATATCAACTATTAAATAGTTTACCACAAATAGCCAGATAGTTCAAGAGTTTTTTTCTTTCTTCTATTCACAAATCGCTTTTTTTAGCATATAATAGCAACGATAATTTAAGGAGTTGATGAAAATGAAAAAATATAAATTAGCAATTGTTGGAGCAACTGGCCTTGTTGGAAGAACTGTACTTCGTGTTTTAGAAGAAAGAAAATTACCTATTTCAGAATATGTGTTATTTGCTTCAAAAAAATCTGCAGGACAAAAGGTAAATTTTATGGGAAAAGAATATACAGTTTGTGAGCTTGATGAGCACTCTTTTGATGAAGGATTTGATTTTGCAATATTTTCAGCAGGAGCAAGCACTTCTAAAAAATACTCACCTATTGCAGCATCTAAAGGTTGCACAGTAGTTGATAATAGCAGTGCTTTTCGCATGGACAAAGACGTTCCATTGGTTGTACCTGAAGTAAATCCAGAAGAAATACAAAACAATCATGGAATTATTGCAAATCCAAATTGTTCTACAATTCAAGCTGTTGTTGCTCTTAAGCCATTAGATGATAAATATAAAATTAAAAGAATTGTTTATTCTACATATCAAGCCGTATCTGGTGCTGGAAGAGATGGTGTTACAGATTTAGAAAACGGTGTAGCACATCATTCAAAAACATATCTGCAAGATGAAAAAATGGATAGAGAAAACTTAGGTTATGACCTTGTAAAATTTCCTTACCCTATTTTCTCAAACTGCTTACCACATATTGATGTATTTTTAGACAATGGCTATACTAAAGAAGAAGAAAAAATGATAAATGAAACAAGAAAGATCTTAAAAAAACCTAACTTAAAAATAACTGCAACAACAGTTAGAGTTCCTGTTTTTAATGCACACAGTGAATCTATAAATGTTGAATTTGAAAAAGATTTTGATATGCCAGATTTAATAGACACATTAAAAAGCTTTCCAAACCTTATAGTTCAAGATGATGTAAAAAACAATGTGTATCCTCTAGCAATTGAAGCAACAGGAAAAGATGAAGTTTTTGTTGGTAGAATTCGTAGAGACTATAGTGTGGACTCTGGTGTAAATTTATGGGTTGTTGCAGATAACATTCGAAAAGGTGCAGCAACAAATGCAGTACAAATAGTGGAAAAAATGTGTAAATAATTTTATTCAACATCTTTTATATTACCTCATATAATTAAATCAAGGAGGTACATATGAAAGATGTTATTTTTAAAGGTTGTGGTACAGCCCTTGTTACGCCTTTTACAGATGATGGAGAAGTTGATTTTGAGACCTTGCGAAAACTAATTGATTTTCAAATTTTAGAAGGTGTTGATAGCCTTATTATTTGTGGTACAACAGGTGAATCTGCAACACTTTCAACTGAAGAAAAAAAAGAAATTATTAAATTTGCTGTTCAAATTGCAAGAAGAAGAGTACCTATAATTGCTGGAACAGGTTCAAACAATACAAAAACATCTATTGAACTTTCTAAATATGCTCAAAGTGTTGGAGCAGATGGTTTGCTTATTGTAAGCCCATATTACAATAAAACAACTAAAGCCGGACTTATCAAGCATTATGGCTCAATTGCTCAAAGTGTTGATATTCCAATTATTTTATACAATGTTCCAAGTAGAACCGGCTTAAACATTGAACCTAGTACCTGTCTTGAACTTTCAAAAATAAAAAACATTGTGGCAATAAAAGAAGCAAGTTCAAACATTTCACAAGTAGCACAAATTGCTCATCTTTGCAAAGATAATCTGCACATTTACTCCGGAAATGATGACCAAGTTGTTCCTATTTTATCCTTAGGTGGAATTGGTGTAATATCAGTACTTTCAAATCTATATCCAAAATATGTTCATAATATGGTATATAGTTATTTAGATGGTAACTTGTCAAGAGCTTTAAATATGCAACTTGATTCACTTGACTTAATACATTCTCTATTTTGCGAGGTAAGTCCAATTCCAGTAAAATATGCAATGGCGCACGTTGGACTAAGTTGTGGCAAAACTCGACTTCCTCTTGTAGAACCATCAAAGGAAAACAAAGAAAGAATACTTGATTCATTAAAAAGTTTTCAAAATGCTACAAGATAATGATTTTAAGATTTATATTGGCTTGGAGCATAACGATATAATATTTCTTGAAAACTTGCCGTTCGCAGCCAATTCAAAAGGATTGACGGCTGCTCGAATCGCACTCACTAACGTTCGTTTGGTCGCTGCGCGTTTCCTTAAAATATTATATCGTTATGCGCCTTCAAAAAACATTGTACAGCAACTTCAAAATTATTAAAATTTTATTAACTACTTCACTATTTGCTCATATAGTGATATAATAAAATATAGATTAACACTTTAAAGGAGAGATTAATTTTTAATGAATCTATTATTAGAAAACAAAAGAAAACAAACTTTAGTAAATAAAAGTTTAGAAGAAAAAATTGAATTTTTTAATATTATAAATGAAATTATTTCAAATGATACAGTAAAAAAGATGAAAGATTATAGACAACACTGTGATACATCTTGTTATGAACATTGTATTCATGTTGCATATTATAGCTATTACATTGCAAAAAAACTTGGACTTGACTATGTTTCTACAGCAAGAGCTGCAATGATACATGACCTATTTTTATATGATTGGAGACACAGTTGCAAAGGTAAAAAATTTTCAGACCTACATGCTTTTGCACATCCAAGAATTGCATTAAAAAACGCATCAGAATTATTTGATCTAAACCCTCTTGAACAAGATATAATCCTAAAACATATGTGGCCTGTAACAATCGCATTTCCAAAATATCGTGAATCATACATAGTTACGTTTATGGACAAATACAGTGCATTAAAAGAAAGTTATTTATATATGAGATCAAATTTAAGAAGCAAAAAAATATACAAATATGCATACATATTCTTAAGTTTAATTATTTTTAGAATAGTTTAAATTTTATGTGAATATATTTATAGAGATATGGCTTAGTTCATATCTCTTTTCTTTTTAGGAGGTTTGTATATGATAAATGTTTTGATAAATGGTGCTTATGGCAAAATGGGAACAGAAGTAAATAAATATATCTCTACACTTTCAGATGTAAATGTAAAGTATGAAGTTGATAGAGATTCAGATATAACCTTAGCATATCTTGATGATATAATAGAAAAGCCAGATGTAATTATAGATTTTTCCATCCCTAAGGCAAGTCTTGCAATTCTTGATTACGCAACATGTCATCTTATTCCTGTAGTTATTGCTACTACTGGATTTACAGATGCGGAAAATAGTAAAATATTAGAATATTCACAAGCAATTCCAATATTTAAAGCATCAAATATGTCATATAATATTCATTTGATTGGAAAAATTTTAAAACAAATGTCTCCTCTTCTTTCTGATATGGATATAGAAATTATAGAAAAACATCATAAAGAAAAAAAGGATGCACCAAGTGGTACAGCGCTTTTCTTAGCAGATGAGATCAACTCTGCATGTAACAATAAATATACATATATATTTGATAGGCATATATCACACTGTGCAAGAGAAAAAAATGAAATTGGATTTTCAAGTGTAAGAGGTGGAAATGTAATTGGAGAACATGAAGTTTTATTTTTAGGTGAAAATGAATCAATCGAAATAAAACACACATCTTATTCAAGAAGAATTTATGCAGAAGGAGCAGTTCTTGCAGCCCGTTTTATAATAAATAAAAAGAATGGCTTATACTCTATGTCTGATTTAATGGAACCTTTTGGGACTAACTCAAAAAGTTCTAACCCCTAACGATATTTTTTAGTCCTCCCCCAAAAAGTACCAAAAAAAGATTGCATTGTTATAAAATGCAATCTTTTAAACGTTTCTATTTTTCTGTAGAAGCAACTTCCTCTACTGGATAAACGCTAACTTGTTTTTTATCTCTTCCAAGTCTTTCAAATTTAACTCTACCAGTTACTTTTGCATATAGTGTATCATCGCTTCCGATACCTACGTTTGTACCTGGGTGGAATTTTGTTCCTCTTTGTCTTACTAAGATGTTACCAGCTGGAACGATTTGTCCGTCTGCTCTTTTAAGACCTAAACGCTTAGACTCACTGTCTCTACCGTTCTTAACACTACCTTGACCTTTCTTATGAGCCATTTATCTCACTCCTTTCGTTTATGTCAAAATATTTTATAAAATCTCTTTGGCAATACTGCCATTTAAACCAAAAATTATTCTTTAACTTCTGCTTTTTTGCTTGCTGTTTTTGTTGCAGTTGTTTTCTTTTCTGCAGTTTTTTCAGCTTTCTCTGCAGGTGTTTTTATTTTTGTAATTTCAATTTTTGTGTATGGTTGTCTATGTCCTTGTGTTCTTCTATAGTTCTTTTTAGCTTTGTATTTGTAAACGATAATTTTTTTGTGTTTACCGTGTGCAACTACTTTACCTTCAACCTTTACACCTTTTACATATGGAGCACCTACTTCTACTTTTTTATCATCAGATACTAAAACAACATTATCAAATGTTATTTTCTTTCCTTCTTCAACATCTAATTTTTCGAAGAAAACTACATCTCCTTCTGATACTTTGTATTGTCTTCCACAGCTTTCAATAATTGCGTACATTTAAGTACACCTCCTCTTATATGTATACTCGCTAAGCATAAAATACTAGGTAGTTAGCTCAAAACTAACATTTCATACCCGACCCAGGCGGCTTACAGGTAAATATTTTATCATATACCTACCATCCTTGTCAAGCCCTACTTTTCAATAATCTCAACTCTTTCATCGCCAATTAAATTTTTAAATTCATTTTCAATTTCTTTTGTTAAATATATTCCTCCTGCCATATCTTTTCTTTCTCCATTTACAATCTCAAGTTGAATATTATTAAGCTCTCCTGTAAAAAATTTAATTGCTCCTCTAAGTTTTTCTTTTGTTTCATCATCTAAATCTGTAATATTAAGTGATAACATTCTTCTCTTTTCTGGGCCAAATTCTTTTATTTCTCTTGCAACAATTTTTGTATCTTCATCTTCTCTTACACTTAATCTTCCATCAACAAGAACTATATTATCTACAAACAATATGCTTGAGCAATTTTGATAACAATTTTCAAACACTATAATCTCTGTTGGACCATATAAATCCTCGACTGTTACAAAAGCCATAATTCTATTACTTTTTGTAAATTTCTTTTTTATGCTTGTAATAATTCCTGCATATTTTACTTGTGCACCATCTTGTATTGCATTTGCACCAGAACTTTGAACCATTTGATTTTGTTCTATCATTTGTAGCCTTGCCTCATCACTAAGCTCATCATCTGATTTTACCTGTGATAGTTCTCGCATTTGATATGTATTTATATTTGTTTGTTTTTCTATCTCTGCTCTTAATTCATCAAGTGGATGTCCTGATATGTATAGTCCTATCATTTCCTTTTCCATTGAAAGCAATTCCTTTTCAGAATATTCTGGCATTATTTTATATGTATATTTTAATTCCTTCATTTCTTTTTGGTCTTCATTGCTTCCACCTAAATCAAACATGCTCACTTGTCCATCAAAATTCTTTTTTCCACTATCTGCAATCATATCAATTATTGCTTCATATGATTCCATAAGTGTACTTCTTGTTTGTTCAAATGAATCACATGCTCCTGCTTTTATAAGACTCTCTACACATTTTTTATTTACAGATGCATCTTTTATTCTCTCACAAAAATCTGAAAAGTCTTTGTAATCTCCATTTTTTTCTCTTTCTGATACAATTGCATCAACTGCTGCTATTCCAACATTTTTTATACTTCCAAGTCCAAAACGAATTTTTCCATCATCAACTGTAAACCTTGTATAACTTTTATTAATATCAGGTTTCAATATTTCAATATTTAATCTTTTACATTCATCAACATATGCTGGAATTTTATCTAGATTTCCTAAGAAGCTGTTTAACATAGCTGCCATAAATTCAGCAGGATAATATGTTTTTAAATATGCTGTTTGATACGAAAGTACTGCATATGCAGCAGCATGAGATTTGTTAAATGCATATTTTGCAAACTCTGCCATTTCATCAAAAATTGTATTTGCAGATTTCTCGTCAATTCCATTTCGTACACATCCAGGAACAACAATTTTTCCATTTTCATCAACCTGACCATGTATAAATATCTCACGCTCTTTTGCCATTACTTCAAGCTTTTTCTTACCCATTGCACGTCTTACAAGATCCGCTCTTCCAAGTGAATATCCTGCAAGGTCCCTAACAATTTGCATAACTTGTTCTTGATAAACCATACATCCATATGTAACATTTAAAATAGGTTTTAGTGATGGATGTGTGTATACTGCATGTTCTGGGTCTTTTTTATTTGCAATGTATCTTGGTATTTGATCCATTGGTCCTGGACGATAAAGTGATACACCAGCTATTATATCTTCCAAACAGTCTGGCTTAAGTTCCTTCATAAAGTTTGTCATCCCTTGGCTTTCAAATTGGAAAATTCCAACAGATGTTCCTTCTTGCCATTGTTTATATACTTTTGGATCATTCATATTTTTATCAAACTCAACATCTATTCCTTGAGTTTTCTTTACTAAATCCTTTGTATCTTGTATAACTGTTAATGTTCGTAAGCCTAAGAAGTCCATTTTTAAAAGGCCAAGCTCTTCAAGTGTTGTCATAATATATTGTGTTGAAATTGTACCTTCACGAGAATATAGTGGAACATATGTATCAACTGGCTCTTTTGTAATAACAATTCCACAAGCATGTGTTGAAGCCTGTCTTGGCATTCCTTCTAAAGCCATTGCAATATCAAGTAATTTCTTTATTTCTGGATTTTGCTCATATTCATTTGCAAGTTCCTTGTTTTGCTCCATAGCTTTTTTTATTGTAATATGCAGTTCATTTGGTATCATTTTAGCAAGTCTATCTGCTTCTGAATATGCTAAATCAAGTGCTCTTCCAACATCTCTTATTACCATTCTTGCAGACATTGTACCAAATGTAATAATCTGTGAAACATGGTCTTGTCCATATTTTCTTCCAACATAATCAATTACTTCTTGTCTTCTTTCATAACAGAAATCAACGTCAAAATCTGGCATGCTAATTCTCTCTGGATTCAAAAATCTTTCAAAAAGTAGACTATATTTGATTGGATCAATGTCTGTTATCCCAATTGCATATGCTACAATTGAACCTGCTCCTGAACCACGTCCTGGTCCAACTGGTATTCCATTTGATTTTGCATAATTTATATAATCCCACACAATCAAGAAATAATCTACATATCCCATTTTGTTAATTACTCCAAGTTCGTAATCTTTTCTCTCAATAATTTCCTGTGATGGATTTTCTCCATATCTTTTAACAATTCCATCTTCTGTTAATTTTTTTAAATAATCATAATGTGTTTCAAATCCCTCTGGCACATCATAATTTGGCAAAATTGTGTGTCCAAACTCAAATGTAACATTACATTCATTTGCAATTTTAACAGTATTTTCTATTGCATCTGGAATATTTTTAAAATATTCAATCATTTCATCTGGAGATTTAACATATAATTCATCTGTTTCAAACTTCATTCTGTCATCATCTGTCATACGTTTTCCTGTTTGTATACACAACAAAACTTCGTGATTATATGCATCTTCTCTTTTTAAATAATGCGCATCATTTGTTGCAACAAGCGGAATATCAAGTTTTCTAGAAAGCTCAACAAGCTTTTGATTTACCAAAACTTGTTCTTTAACACCATTATTTTGAACTTCTAAATAATAATCTTTTCCAAATAAATTTTTAAACCAAAGAGCAACTTTTTCCGCTTCTCCCATATCTCCCTTTAAAATCGCTTGGTTTACTTCTCCTGCTAGGCAAGCACTACAACAAATCAAATTTTCATGATATTTCTCTAGTATTTCTTTATCAATACGTGGTTTATAGTAAAATCCTTCTGTCCAGCTTAAAGAAACAAGTTTTGAAAGATTTTTATATCCTTCATTGTTTTTTGCAAGCAATATCAAGTGATTATATTTGCTGTCTATGTTAGGGTCTTTATCGGATCTATCCCTTGGAGCAACATATACTTCACATCCAATAATTGGCTTAACTCCATTTGCCATACAAGCCTTATAAAAATCAATTGCACCAAACATAACACCATGGTCTGTAATCGCTATTGCATCCATTCCAAGTTCCTTTGCCCTTACTGGCAAATCCTTTATTCTATTTGCTCCATCAAGTAAACTAAACTCACTATGAATATGTAAATGCACAAAATCTCCCACTTTTATTGCTCCTCTCATTAATTGCTTGAATGCAATTATATATCAAATTATTTAATTAATCAAGGCTTTCAAATTTCTATTGACAGCGACCATTTTTATATATATAATCGTATCAGAAAAAATTTGAGAAGGTATAAATATGAATAAAGAATTTAAAAAATTAAGTTTTACTCAAAAAATAAAATATATATGTTCTATTCCCGTAAAAGATGATGGAAGAGCATTAAATATAATATTTGTATTATGCTTGATTTCCATAATTGGCTTTTCTGTATTTTTGTATAGATCATTTACACATTTCTACGATAGATTAGATAACACCATTCAGGAAAATGCAAATATGAATATAGAGTATATGCAAAACGAATCTTTAGACCGTATTCAAACAGTTTTAAATACACTTATTTCATCTTCGAATGAAATTTCAAACTAATTACTACCACAAAAAGAGATTTGAGCTATTTTAAACTCAAATCTCTTTTTTCTTAATCATTCTCAATACTATTCATCATTTTCTCATATAAATCCATTTTAATAGAAAACGCTGTGCTGTCTATTGTTTGTGGAATTCCAGTTATACCAAGTTGTGTAACATCATAGCTCACACCAGTTGTAGCTGTTCTAAATCCATATTTATTCCAAGCAATTTGTTCTACATCTTTATCAGTTAAAGCTTCATAAAATTTATTGCCGTTTTCTGTGAATGTTGCAATACAATGTGAAGTCCATATTGTAGGTGTTGGATATAATATTTTCACCTTATCCTTTATTTTTTCCCAGTCCTCAGGATTTTGATATGCATATTGAATTATACTTTTTTCATAATCAGCAATCATAGCTTTTTTAGAAGAACCCGCTTGTATAAAACTTTTAAACAAATTTGTTCCACTTGTTGTATGAGTTGTCTTTTTGTATAATTCTTTTAAATTTGGCAAAGTCTGGTCTACTGTCTCATTTGTCACATTTTCTCCACACATTGTATAAAGTAATAACTCATAATATTTTTCTCCAAGTGCATACTCTTTTGGATCTTTTGTCTCAACAGTAACTTTGTTTTCGTTTCCTTCAATACCAAGTTCAGACCATTTCTTTTCTTCTGATATATATCCAAGCAATTTACTCATATCTGTTATATAATAAACATCGTTATGGGCTGTTATAATTTTTTCATTTAATAAAGTATCTATCATCGTATCCCATGTATATATTACAATTGGCGTGTTTAGTGTTTTTCCGCCTTTATATACAGTATTTCTCTGAGCCTCTCCTTTTGCTTCATCTGCTGGCTGTTTATAATACTCATAATATCTTTCATCTGAAGTAAACATTGCATCATATCCACTTCCATTTTTTCTAACAAGGCTCTCTTTTATCAGCTTAGAATTGCTCCAATTATCATATGTAACATTTAATCCATATCTATTTTTTATTATATTTTTAACCTCATCGTCTTCTAAGAAATTATCCTTTCCTGAACCTAATGCAATATATATATTTGTTTTTTTGTCAACAAGTGCCTTTTTTCTATTTTCTTTTATTTTGACAGCTGCAATTACAAAACATAAAATAACGATTAGTCCTATAATTAATATAATTTCTTTTTTTATCTTCATAAATGTTTTATCCCTCCCGCTTTTTCCTTAAAAGCAATATACTTTTCATATGTTTACAAATTTATATCATTAATTTTAATATTTTTCAATATATATTTATGATAAAGCATAAATCATTGCCTTGTCAACCTTTCTTTTTAGCGAATTTTCTAGTGCTTTCTTATATAAATCAAGTTGAACTCTATATTTTTCTTCAAGATTTATCTCTTTTCCTTTTGGAATATAATCTGTTTTATAATCCACAAGAATAAGTTCATCTTTGTCATTTATATAATATAAATCTATAATTCCCTGAACCAAAATCATTTCATCATTTGCATCATCATATATATTTTTTGCAGGAATATTTATATAAAATGGTTGTTCTTTGCAAATTTGCTTTGCAGATTTTAAACTTGCAAATAAGTCAGATTTTGTATATTTATATAGCACATCGATGTTAATTGCTTGTTTTTCATTTTCACTTATAATTCCATCTTCCAAAAGCCTACTTACAAATTCTATTATATTTTCTCTAGAGTATTCCTGTTTTTTATCAAGTTTTTGCACACACAAATGCATAAGCGTTCCTTTTTGCATAGGAGTAAGTTTTTGCTTTTCTTCCATAAATTTAGGAATTTGTGTAAGTTGCACTACTCTATCTTTTTCTTCCAATAAATCCTCTATATCTTTTTCATTTTCATCCTCTTGCATTTGTTTTAATTTAGTTACAGATGTTTTAGTTGGAACTTCCCTTTCGCATGCATATTGATATTTGTATTTTAGCTTTTCTTCAATTTGCTCTCTCATTTTCTTTTCTTCTTCTGTTTCTGCATGTTCTTTTAACATTTTTTGCACATCAATTGTTTCTTTTTCTTCTGTATGTATTTCTTTTAAAAACTTACTTTTTTTATACTCATTTAGTTCAATTATGCTATCAATATTTTCTTTGTTTTTTAAATATACAAGCTCAATCCAATCAAGATATGATACATATTTTCCAACTAATGAAAAATTTATTTTACCTTCTTTTTTATATATTTCAAGTAACTGTTCTTTTTCATTTAATGATTTTTGCAAATCTTTTGAAAGCCCTGTAATAATAAGCTTTTCCTTTGCACGAGTTAAAGCAACATAAAGAACTCTCATTTCCTCTGAAATTGTCTCTTTTTTTGATTGAATTTTTATTGCTTCTTGTGCAATAGTATTATATTCAATTTTTCTATCTTTATCTATATATTTTGGACCAATTCCAATATCTTGATGCAATAAAATAGAATTGTTTAAATCCTGCAAATTAAACTTTTTGCCAGTACCACATAAGAAAACAACAGGAAATTCAAGTCCCTTACTTTTGTGAATACTCATTATTCTAATTACATTTTCACTTTCGCCTATAAGTTTTGCACTTCCCATATCTCCACTGCTTGTCTTAACTTTATCTATGAAATTTATAAAATTAAATAAACCTTTAAAACTTGCTTTTTCGTATTGTTTTGCTTTTTCAAAAAGCAATTTCAAATTAGCCTGCCTTAAATCTCCATTTGTAAGCAATGAAACATAGTGGTAAAAGCCTGTATCCATATAAATTTTCCATATTAATTCATCAAGTGGCAAATATTCTTCTTCTCTTCTCCAATTATTTAATTCTTCTTCAACTTTTATTATTTTTGCTTTTAATTTTTCATCTACAACAAGCTTAGCCTTTATCATAGCCTCATAAAATGTAGAATTTTTATCAGCAAGACGAATTTGTATAAGTTCATTATCTTTAAATCCGTAAATGCTTGATCTAAGCACTGTAACAAGTGGTATATCTTGCATTGGGTTATCAATTATTTTTAAAAGAGACATAATTATCTGAACTTCCATAGAGTCAAGATATGTGCTAGATGTATCACTAAACACAGGTAAATCAAGGTCTGCTATCTCTTTTTCATATATTGGCGCCATTGTAGATGTAGCCCTTAGCAAAACACATATATCCTTGTATGTTATTTTTCTATAGCCTTTTTTCCTGTCATACACCATATATCCACTGTCTAAAATTTCTTTAATTCTATGAGCAGTAAACCTTGCCTCAAGCACTACATTTTCAATTTGCTCCTCTTCTTCTGTATCATCTGATTTAGGCTCATCTTGTCCATCTTCAGAATCTTTGTAAATATCCTTTTCTTCTGATTCTTTTAAATCAATAATGTCAAGCTCTGCAATTCCAGCATAATGCTCATATTCTTCCTCTGGCTCAGGATAATTTGCACCATAATTCAAATACTCTTCCTCAGTGTAATCAACATCTCCTAAATCTTTGCTCATGATATCTTCAAATACTAAATTTGTAATATCAAGAACATTGCTTCTACTTCTAAAGTTTTTGAATAATTGTATTTTTAAACCACTATCTTCTTCAAAATTTTCCTTTAATTTATAGTTTTCATATTTGTCTAAAAATAGCTCTGGTCTTGCCTGTCTAAATCTGTATATACTTTGCTTAACATCTCCAACCATAAAAATATTTTTGCCATTTGAAATGCTATTTAAAATATATTCTTGCACAAGGTTACTATCTTGATACTCATCAATTGCAATTTCTGCAAATTTATTTCTATATTTTTTTGCAACCTCTGAAGGCTCTTCCCCATTTTCAGTATGTTTTATCAAAATCTTTAATGCAAAATGCTCAATATCATTAAAGTCTATCATGTTTTTTTCTTTTTTCTTTTCTGCAAAAGACTGACTAAAATCCAACACAGCTCTTTGAAGCTCTTTTAATATAGCATACATATCCTTAATATCAGCAACAACAGTCTTTGAATCCTCTGTTATCTTAATTTTAGCAACTTGTTTTTTTACACCATCTCTTATTTCTTTTACTGTGTTTTTTAAGTCAAGTGTAACCTTTTTATCAATTGGCCATTTGCTCCATTGTTTTTTCAAATCAAGCAAATTATAATAAGTTTTATCCCAATTTTCTATGTTGTTTTGCACATATTTTAAATTATTAATATCTTGCTCTAAAGTTGCCGTATACTTTTCCATTTCTGCAAATTTTAAAGTATCGTTCTTTGCCTTTTCAAGTTTTAAAATACTTTCATCAAGAATATTTTTAGCATCATTTATAATAATCTTCCCCCATATAGTAGTTGAAAAATCAGTATCTTCTGGCAAATTAAACATTTCAACTTTTCCCTCTAGCCATTTATCCGGAAAAGGACTACTTTGTATGTATTTATATATATTTAGAATAAGCTGAGCTAAAGCTTCATCTCCTCTGTATCCTGTATATGTCTCAACAAGCTTTAAAAATCCTTCATCTTGCTCTTCATATCTTTTTTCAAATAAATCTGCAAGCACATCATTTTTTAAGAGCTCAATTTCTGCTGTATCACCAATTCTAAAATTTGCTGATGTATCAATTTCATAAAAATTATTTCGTATTACATCAAGGCAAAAAGAGTGAATTGTACAAATGCTTGCCTTATTAAGCAATGTAATTTGTCTATGTAAATTGCTATCTTCAGGATTTTGCTCCAATTTTTCATATATAGCATCAAGAATTCTCTCTCTCATTTCAGACGCTGCAGCATTTGTAAATGTAACAACCAAAATTTTATCTATATCAACTTTATCATCAATTATTTTATGAATAATACGCTCAACCAAAACCGCTGTTTTACCACTTCCGTGCAGCAGCAGCAACCAATATATTTGAACCCTTTTCATATATTGCTTGGCTTTGTTCTTTTGTCCATTCCATACTTTTTCCACCTCTTTTATAATAGAAAAAGTATATCATATAATACTCAAGAAATAAAGTGGTACTTTTTGAAGACATACTCAAGAGTATAATTCATAAATACTATTGCCTATATTATATTTTTAATATATAATATACCAAAATATACAAAAGGAGATGATTTTATGAATAAATTAAGTAAAATTCTAATTTTTATTATAGCAATATTAACTATTGCATTAGCTATAATGACTTTTCAATATTTTAATATGCGAAATATAGCCAAGAAAAATTTTA
This sequence comes from uncultured Clostridia bacterium, assembly GCA_934101145.1. Classification (GTDB taxonomy): domain Bacteria; phylum Bacillota; class Clostridia; order TANB77; family CAG-508; genus CALXVA01. Next base: position 53,649 of record CAKOPZ010000005.1, on the reverse strand, counting down.
ATGATTTCATAAATGCTACAACAGAATTATATTCTACGAAATATAATGAAATTGTACCAGATGCAAATAATTAAACTGATTCTAATTTTATAATATATAAAAGTGGTACTTTTTTGGACGGACTCAAAAGATTTTTTGATAGCATAAGAGATATAATATTTCAAGGAAACGCGCAGCGACCAAACAAAGCCGAAGGCTGAGTGCGATTCGAGCAGCCGTCCATCTTTTGGATTGGCTGCGAACGGCAAGTTTCTAAGAAATATTATATCTCTTATGTTAATATAAATCTTAAAATCAGTATATAAAAATTAATTTTTTAAATATAAAGTAGGATCCAAACTGTTTCCATCTTTTCTAATTTCAAAATGAAGATGTGGTTCATCAGAAATCTCAAATGTTGCTGTAGTTCCTACTGTTCCAATTGTTTGTCCTTGTTTTACTTTTTCACCTTCAACAACAAACTCTGCTGTAAGTAAATTTGAATATACAGATGTAAATCCGTTTGAATGTTCTATTATTACAGTAAGACCATATCTTGGATCATTTTTTATAGATTTAACAGTTCCTTCTGCAGATGCTTTTACCACAGTTGTTTTATTTGCTTTTATGTCAATTCCATCATGTACAATCCATTCTCCTAAAGTATTTGAATATACCAATTTATCTTTTGCATATTCTTTTATAACCTCGCCCTCAACTGGATTTTTAAAAGTTGGATTTTCTGTGCTTTTAGTATCTTGCTTAGTAGATGAATCTGTTTTTGTTTGAGTTTGCTCTTTCGTTGTATTTTTCGTTTGAGTGTTTTGTGATTTGGTATTTGTAGATTTGTCACTTGTCTTATTTTCCTTCTCCTCCTCTTCTTGTTTACTTGTATTTACTGCATATTTAGTTACATTTTCTGTAACATTCTCCATTTCATTAACTGTTCTTCCAAACTCTGTTCCCGTAGCCTGCGTATTCTCTGTTCTTTCCTCAATAATGTTTGTATCTATTTTTGCAATTTCATAATTTGGATTGTCGTTTTCATTTCCATATGATAAAAATGCTACTACAAATCCGATAATTGCTACAGCAAGTATACTTCCAGAGATGTATAATGCCTTTTTAGTTTCAAATCCTTGCTCTCTTCTTCTACTTTCTCTTCTCATAAAATGTTCCTCCTTGATTTTTCTTTAAAATCAGTATTTACATTTTTGAGAAATTTATACAATCACAAACTAAATATTTTCAATTTTTATTTTTGAATAATAATGTTTTATTATATCTTCATAATTTTTGCCTTGTTTTGCAAGAGCATCTGCACCTGTTTGACTCATTCCAACTCCGTGTCCATAGCCTGTTACATCAAATTTTATATTATCATTTTCTATACTTACTTTAAAATTTGCAGATTTAAGGCTAAAAATATTTCTTACCTCAACACCGGACAATTCTAAATTTCCAATTTTAACCTTTTTAACTCTTCCGTCCTTCTGTGTATTCCTCTATCTTTATACAATCTTTTTGCTTAAAATCTATTTTAAAATCACTATGTAATTTCTTAATTTTCTCTTCAAATTCTTTTTTGGTAACACAAGCACTACTTTTATACTGCTTATATGCATCTTCTCCTGCAGTTGTAACCGTTTGAAGATATGGATAATTTGATCCACCCCATACATTAATTGGCGACTCTGTTGCACCACCACTATTTGAATGAAAAAAAGCATTTATTGGCTTTCCTTCATATGTAATTATATTGCCCTGCGTCGTATTTACTGCCTTTACAATTTTATTCCAATACTCATCCCTTTTACTTTCTTCCCATTTTTTAAGTCTATCTTCTTTTGAAATCCATGCTTGACAACACGCATAGCTATCACATATATATGCACCTTTGTGTTTGCTACTATTAACAATTTTGTATAAAGTATATGTTCTTGCAACAACAGCTTGTGCTTTTAGTGCTTCTTCTTCGAAACTTGCAGGCATTTCTGCACTAACTACTCCATACAAATATTCATCAATTGGAATCTCTTGCGTTTTCTTAGTTGCTGTATGATATAGCTTTATTTTTGAATATTTTTTGTAGTCATATGTAATCTCTGGAATTTGTTCATTTACTACATTTTGACTTGCTTTTTCTTTATTTTTCGAACTTGTAAATATTATTGGAATTGCAAAACATATTAAAATAAGCATAAAAAAATAACACAAAATTTTTCTCATGTCTCTGCCTCTCTTTTATTTCATTACAACATCTTTTGTTAATCTTCTTTTCATATTTTCAAGAGCTCTTTTTTCAATTCTAGAAACCTGTACTTGGCTTGTTCCAATTATTCTTGCAACTTCAACCTGTGTTTTTTCTCTAAAATATCTAAGAAGTATAACCTCTTTCTCATCCTCTTTTAAATTTTCTAGTAACTGCGAAATTGCAATTTTATTTGTAATTAAATTCTGTTCATCAATGTTTGAAGAAATCTTTTCAATAATACTGATTCCCTCTTCATCATCACTATATGTACTATCATAAATAGAATTTACAGAATTTTTACTCTCAAGTGCCATCGTAATTTCTTCTTTTGAAACACCGCAGCTCTTTTGCAAGTTCTTCAATCCCTATTTCTTTACCTTTTTTTCTCATATATTCATGTTGAACAACAGCAATTTTACTATTTAATTCTTTTAAAGCTCTGCTTACTTTTATTGGTCCATCTTCTTGAATATACCTTTTTACCTCTCCAAGTATATATGGAACAGCATATGTAGAAAGCCTTACATCAAAATTTGTATCAAATTTTTTTATACATTTTATAAAACCTAAACTTGCAATTTGATATAAATCCTCATTCTCAAAACCTCTGCCAGTAAATCTTTTCACTATACTCCAAAGAAGCCCTTGATTTTGTTTAATCAAACTCTCCAAAGCCTGAGTATCTCCATTTTGTGCCTTTATAATGTCCTCTACTTTATTCTCATATTTTTGAAACATCTTCTCATTTGACACTTATCTATCTGCCCCCAAACTCATCAGGTTTTGTACCTCTTCATCATCAATTGACACCTTTTTTATCATTTTTTTCATCTTAATTTTAGTACCAAGTCCAACAACAGAATCAATTTCAACCTCATCCATAAAACTCTCCATAATTGTAAATCCCATTCCAGATCTTTCAAGATTAGCTTTTGTTGTATATAGAGGTTTACGTGCAAGCTCAACATCTTCTATACCCTTTCCAGTATCAGACACCTCTATCTCGACAGTATTTGCAAAAAGCTTTGCTACTACCTTTACAATACCTTCTGTATCCTCATATCCATGCACAATTGCATTTGTAACAGCCTCAGACACAGCTGTTTTTATATCCGCAAGTTCCTCAATTGTAGGATCAAGCTGTGACACAAAAGCTGCCACAGTTATCCTTGCAAAAGCCTCATTATTTGCCTTACTCAAAAACTCCAATTTCATCTCATTATCATACACACTTTTCATTTAACCCTCCACATTTGTACTTATTTTTAAGCCAATTTTAGCTCTGTTATAGGCACAATTTTTAAAACTCCACTCATTTCTAATATCTTCTTTGCACTTTCCTTAACATTGTGAATCTCTAAACTTCCACCAATAAGCTTCATAAGTTTATATCTACCTATAATCATCCCTATTCCTGCACTGTCCATAAAAGCAACCCTACTAAAATCAAATATAGTTTTTCTAGGCATATATCTCGTAATTTCATTATCAACTCTCCTCCTTACATTTTCTGCCACACAGTGGTCAATCTCCTCTGTTATTTCAACAGTTAATATCTTCTCTTTTTGATTAAAAAAAATATTCACCTCTTACCTCCTCAAATAACATATTTATTAGCTTGTCCTATTATAAATCTTTTTACATATTTTTCCAAGAGTAAAAATTGGGAAGTTTTGCCGATTTATAAGAACTTTTCGACAAAAAAAGCCAGCACAAAATGTGCTGACTTTGTTCATAAAATATTTAATTCAAACTTTCTAGTCTTTCCTTAGTTGCCTTTAGCATCTGCTCATAATTTGCAAGCTTATCTTTTTCCTCTTGTACCTTAGCCTCAGGTGCTTTATTTACAAATCCCGGATTAGATAACATTTTGTTTCCTCTTGCAACTTCTGCCTCTAGCCTTTTTATTTCTTCTTGCAATCTTGCTTTCTCCTGCTCAATATCAACAAGTTCTTCAAAAGGTATATATGCCTTTATTTCATCTACCACAATAGAAACTGCATTTTGAGGTATATTCTCCTCTTTTTCTTGTAATATTATTTCACTTGCAAAACCAAGTTTTAATAAAAATTCTTCTGATTCTTTTAGTTCTTTTTTATCTAAGCTTGTAACTAAAATTAATTTAGATTTCTTACTTGGATGTACATTCATTTTTGTTCTAACATTTCTAATTTCAGTTATTAACTTTTTCAAGCTTTCTACAATTGACTCATCTGCTTCAAAGGCAAATTTATGTTTTATCTCTGGCCACTTGCTTACAATTAAATCCTCTGTTCCAAAACATATTAATTTTGAATAAATTTCAGATGTTATAAATGGCATAAATGGATGTAATAGTTTAAGTGAATTTCCAAAAACATAATTTAGCATTGCACTAACTTGTACTTTTGTCCCTTCATCTTCACTATATATACGTGGTTTAACCATTTCGATATACCAATCGCAAAATTCATTCCAAATAAAGTTATATATCTTATCAACAGCAATTCCAATATCATAATTATCAATATTTTTGCTAACTTCTGATACAAGTTTATCAAGTTTATTTAAAATCCATCTGTCTTCAATTTTTAATAAATCTTTGTTATATCCATTATCTGCAAGCAATGCTTTTTCACTAAATTCTCTTACTTTTTCATTATCTGCAAGCGAATTTGTTATAAATTTTGCTGCATTCCAAATTTTATTTGCAAAATTTGATGCTTGTTCCAATTTTTCTGGCATAAATCTAATATCATTTCCCATAGTTGTTCCAGAAAGTACAGAAAATCTTAAACTATCTGCTCCATACTCATCAATAACCTCTAATGGATCAATTCCATTTCCTAGAGTTTTTGACATTTTTCTTCCTTGACTATCACGAACAATACCGTGGATAAGTACATCTTTAAAAGGTACTTCTCCGGTAAACTCTAAAGCTTGTGTCATCATTCTTGAAACCCAGAAAGTAATAATATCAAAACCAGTTACAAGAGTTTGAGTTGGATAAAATGTTTTATAATCAACACTGTTTGTATCTGGCCAACCAAGTGTAGAAAATGGCCAAAGTGCTGAACTAAACCAAGTATCAAGTGTGTCAGGATCTTGTTTTAGATTTGTACTTCCACATTTCTCACATTTTTCTGGCTCAGTTTTTGCAACATTTATATGTCCACATTCTTCACAATAATATGCAGGAATTCTGTGTCCCCACCATAATTGACGAGAAATACACCAATCTTGAATATTGTCAAGCCAATTAAAATATTGTTTTTCATATCTTTTTGGTACAAATTTTGTTTCACCATTTCTTACACTATCTGCTGCACGCTTTGCTAAGTCTTTCATACTTACAAACCATTGCAAAGAAATTTTTGGCTCTATCGTATTCTTACATCTTTCGCATTTTGCAACATTGTGAGTATAATCCTCAACTGAAACAAGTGCTCCAATTTCTTCAAGCTTTTTAACAATTTCTTTTCTTGCATCTAACAAGTCCATACCAGCATATTCTGGTACTAGATTTCCCATTTTAAAATTATCATCAAAAACTTCTATAATTTCTAAGTTATGTCTTTGACTACAAGCATAATCATTTGGATCATGTGCAGGTGTAATTTTAACACAACCTGTTCCAAATTCTTTTTCTACAAATTCATCTGCAACAATTGGAATTTCTTTATTCATAATAGGTAAAATACATTTTTTGCCTACTATATCTTTGTATCTCTCATCATCTGGATGAACTGCTACAGCTGTATCACCAAGCATTGTTTCAGGTCTTGTTGTTGCAACTTCAACATATTTGTTCTCTTCCCCAACAATTTTATAACGGATATGCCATAAATGAGAAGCTTCTTCTTTATACTCAACTTCCGCATCAGAAATAGATGTTCTGCAACTTGTGCACCAGTTAACCATGCGTTTACCTTTGTATATAAGGCCTTTTTCGTAAAGTCTAACAAATTGCTCTAAAACAGCATCACTCATACCTTCGTCAAGTGTAAATCTTGTTCTATTCCAATCACAAGAACAACCAAGTTTACGTTGTTGCCTTTGAATAATTCCACCATATTCCTTTGTCCAAGCCCATGCTTCTTCTAAAAATTTCTCTCTACCTAAATCTTGCTTTGTTTTACCTTCCTTAGCAAGCTTTTGAACAACTTTCATCTCTGTAGAGATTGCAGCATGGTCACTTCCAGGAAGCCAAAGTGTATTAAACCCACGCATTCTTTTATATCTAATTAAAACATCTTGAATAGTTCCATCAAGAGCATGCCCCATATGCAATTTTCCTGTTACATTTGGAGGTGGCATCATAATACAATAGCTTTCGCTATTTTCATCCATACTTGGTTTAAAAAATCCACTCTTTTCCCAATGTTCATATAATCTATCTTCAAAATCTTTTGGATTAAATTTGTCATTTAATTTATGCTTGTTATCCATTCAATTTTCTCCTCTCTACACGTTAAAAAAAACTAAAATTCCACCTATAATAGCAATGATAAAACCAAGTATCTTCAATCCCCATGATGCTTGATTTTGATCTCCAAAACTAAAAAATCGCTTTGTCAAAATACGTGCATCATAAACCAAAATAACTCCTATCATTGCTAAAACAAGTCCCATAAAAGTTAATATCAAATTAAAACTCATATAAAATCCTCTTTATTAATTAAAAAAATTCAACTGTATATTTACATTCAAAAGTATCATGTGGCTTTAATGCAATTATGTCCTGTTTTTGAATAAATACACCTGTACTTTTTATATTATCAGCAGTAGAATACCATGGTTCAATACAAATAAATGGTGCATTAGGCTTAGACCATATAGCCAAATATGGAAAACCAGTAAAATCCATTGTAAGAAGTGTTCTATTACCATCTCTATTCTTCAAACTAATTTTATGAGATGTTATTCCCTTCATTATAATTGCATCATTATTAAATGTATTCGAATCAATATTAATTGTTCTTTTATCAGCCATTCTACTTCTTGCATATTCTGTTCCAACAAGTCCATCTACTAAGTACAAAAAGTGAATTTTATCCTCGTCCTCTTCAAACTCAAGATAATAATTACCTTTTTTTAACTCATCTACATCAATTTTAAAAGCAGGATGTCCACCTATACCAAAAGGAAGAGTCCCATCTCCTGTATTAATTACTTTATAAATTGTTGTCAATTTATTTTCATCTAATCTGTATGTTGTATATAACTCAAAATCAAATGGATATCTATTTTTTGTAATTTGATTACTCTTAAGCACATATGAATGAAAATTATCAAGTTTTGTAATTGGCTCAAATTCAAAATCTCTTGCAAAACCATGTTGTGGCATTTCATAGATTCTTCCACTTATAATTGTTTGATTCTTCTTTAGCTTACCTACTACTGGAAACAATACTGGAGCATGTCTTTTCCAAAATACTTTTCCATTTTCGTCAAGTGCATCAGCACCTTGATGGATACGTTCTTCTCCATTTAGTTTAAAACTAACTAATTCTCCACCCATTTTAGAGGTTAGCATTTTCGTATACATATTTACTCTCCTTGCCTTTCAAATTTTGCTTTTACATATTTCTACATTTTTCTATCTAATATCATATTGTTTTTTTATGTAAATGTCAATAGTAAACGCCACTTTTTTGTAGTATTTTTACCTGTAAAAAAATGTTACATTATTATTTTTTATACTATAAATAAAGCATAAGAGATATAATATTTCAAGGAAACGCGCAGCGACCAAACGAAGCCGAAGGCTGAGTGCGATTCGAGCAGCCGTCAATCTTTTGGATTGGCTGCGAACGGCAAGTTTCCAAGAAATATTATATCTCTTATGTTTTTTATATGTAAAATCAAATCTCTATACGTTTCGTAAAACGTTCATCAATTAGCTTGCGAAGGCATTGATTCTCAGCAAGTTCAAGATTAGGATCAACCTGCTCAATTTGCGATACACAAACCTGCACTTCTTTTAAAATAGGCATATCTTCAAATAAATTAGCAATTTTAAACTCAGGAATACCATGTTGTCTAGTCCCAAAAAATTCTCCAGCACCTCTAAGTTCAAGGTCCTTATCAGCAATAACAAATCCATCATTTGTATCATGCATAATCTTCATTCTTTGCAGAATTTCCTTAGATTTACCCTGATATTTCAAAATACAATACGATTGCCACTGACCTCTTCCAACTCTACCTCTTAATTGGTGAAGCTGTGCAAGTCCAAAACGTTCTGCATTTTCAATGACCATAACACTTGCATTTGGAACATTTACACCAACTTCAATAACAGTAGTAGAAACCAAAATATCAATATTTCCATCTTTAAATTCTTGCATAATTTCATCTTTTTCCTTTGGTCTCATTTTTCCATGCAAACATCTAACACGAAAATCACTAAATATCTCTTGCTCATATTTTGCTTCAAGCTCAACAACAGCTTTAGCATTAATCTCCTCATTTTCTTCAACAAGCGGACAAACAATATATACCTGTCTTCCTTCATTAACATTTTTCCTTATAAAATTATTAACTCTATCTTCCATGTTCTTTGTAACAGCATATGTTTCAATCTTTTTCCTATTTGGTGGAAGTTCGTCAATAACAGATATATCAAGGTCTCCATATAATATAAGTCCAAGAGTTCTTGGTATTGGAGTTGCAGTCATTACAAGGACATCTGGATTATTTCCTTTGCCAGCAATTGTTCCTCTTTGTCTTACGCCAAAACGGTGTTGTTCATCAGTAACAGCAAGTCCAAGATTATTAAACACAACATCTTCTACAAGCAAAGCATGTGTCCCAATCAAAACTTGCACACTTCCATCTTCAAGCCCTTCCAAAATCTCTTTTCTTTTTTTCCCTTTTATATTACTTGTAAGCATTTCACATCTTATTCCAAAAGGCATCAATACTTTTGTAAATTCCTCTAAATGCTGGCTTGCAAGAACTGCAGTTGGAACCATTACAGCAACTTGATATCCACATTTTACAGCCTTGTATGCACTTATTATAGATACGATAGTTTTACCAGATCCAACATCTCCTTGAAGAAGTCTATTCATAGGTTTGCTGTCTTCCATGTCCTTATCAATTTCTTCAAGTACTCTAATCTGTGCTTTTGTAAGACTAAATGGAAGAGAATTTATAACATCTGACATCTTTGTATCTTTACTAAAAGCAATACCATCTTTTTCTTTATTATACTTTTCCTTTAAATTAGAAAGAGCTAGTTGCATACTCAAAAGTTCCTCAAAAACAAGTCTTTTTCTTGCTTTGCTATATTCATCAAAGTTATCTGGAAAATGAATTTGCTTTATTGCTCTATTCCTTTCCATTAAATGATATGTATTTAAAACATAGTTTGGCATAACCTCATCAAGCTTTCCATTAACCAATTTTAAGCCATTTTCTATCGCCATCCTAAGTGAGGTTTGCTTCAAGTTTTTAGTTAAAGGATACAAAGGAATTATCTTTCCAGTATTTCTAGATTTATCTTCTTGGTCAAAAACAGGATTCATAATCTCTGTTCTACCATAATTTTTTTGAATTTTACCAAAAAGACGATATTTTTCACCTGCCTTAAATCTGCCTTTTATATAGCTCTGATTAAACCATACAGCAATGCAAGATGCTGTTTCATCTCTTACAACAAGCTTTACCATACAGCGTTTTTTACCCATTCTAACAACTGTTGGAGTGCTTGTAGCAACAGCTTCAATTAAAGCTTCTTCTCCATCAACTAGGCTTTCTATTGTTTTAGGCTTGCTTCTATCCTCATATGTTCTTGGATAATATGTAATTAAATCTTCTACAGTATTTATATTTAATTTTTGCAATATCTTTGCTTTGGTAGGTCCTACTCCTTTAACATATTGCACACTTTGTTTTAAATCTATCATATTTTACCTTTCTTAAAAAATTTATTTTCTGTTATTTTATACTTATTTAAAAAGACGAAAACCTGCAAAGGAAGCTTGCAAAGGCCCTCGTCTTTTGTATATTTGTCTTTTAGATAATAAGTATTTTTTAATACTACAGTCCAAGCTGTTTTATTGTATAGGAAAAATCGAAGATTTTTACGTATACAACAAGTTTAAGTTTCCTTGGTCTGTGCATATTCGCGAAAAGTGAAATGCACATATGTGCGTCGAAGGTTTCGCTAACGCACACTTTTCTTACTATTTAAATTACTTCATTTGCCTGTTTATATTTTGTATGTTCTCTAAGCTTTCTACTGTAGTTGTAGAGAGACTGTAGACTTAAGAGAAACTAGCGGACAGAACGCACTGCCGTCGCTATAGTAGCTGCCGAAGCTCACATAGCCCCCTCCGCCGCAGCCCACACGGAGCACATAGTCAGTGCTGCGAGCCGAAGGAGACACCAACCAGTAATATTGGCTATCTCCTGGATAATACATACTGTCTATTGTTGCATCTGTTTTTACTGAATATTGTGATGTATAATAATTATATCCATTTACTGCTGAGCTTGAATTATTTGGTCCTACCTCATATCCTAAATTACTTCCATAAGTATTTATTGTTGTTGGATATTGATAGAATAATTTTTCTCTTTTTGTATCTGCTGTTAATGTTCCTTTATTTATTGCTTTATCCTTTAGCCCATACTTTGTATTATAACTATCAAACATCATCTCTACACTTGGTGCACCTACTACATAATTTACTTTATCTGCTAGGCTTGCTCCTATCTTTAAACTATTCCAATTACTTGTATTTGTTAAAAATGTTACTGCTTGCATATTTGCATTACTTGCTGTTGGTGATGTAATTCCATCCTTATATAGTGATGGATTTAATGCTTTGATTTTTACATTGTCTACTGTTGATGCTGTTGTATCTTGTCCTAATGTATAATTATTGCTTGTACAATCTGCCTTTAAAAATACTGATACTTCATCTTTATTATATTTTTTATCAAAATCCACATAATACAATCTATAATTATTTGATACTGTATACGTATTTGTCCCTACTGTTACGGTATTTGTTGTAGGCTTGTAATTGCTTACTACTCTTCCTAAATATGTCGCCACATTATCTTTTGTTATTGTTACTGTCTTTCCATCTACTGTTGCTGTTATTCCTTCTTTCTTGTTATCGTCTTCCTTAGAGTTATCTTCACTTTTACTATCTAAATAATTTCCTATATAACTTGCATAATCATCAAGTGTATTTGTCTCTTTTGCCTTTTCTTTGTTCTGTACATCTCTTGCTGTTTGTGCCCTTGCTATTAGCCCATTATCTCCAAATACAGCAAAAATACTTACTGTTGCAAGTATTATTAAAACTACAATAGTTACAACTAACGCTATTAGCGTTATTCCTTTGTTCTCTTGTCTTTTCTTTTCCTTATGTTCCATATTTTATCTCCTTTTCCATTTTTTTATTTATTATATATTATTTTTTGTATATGTTCAATGTTTTTACAAATTTGTAATATTTCTGTAATATAGCTGTAACATTTAACTAATCATATCTCTTTTTATTGGCTTATCTTATTATTTCTACACGGCTTTAATGTTAATATTTTGCCTTATATATCACATTTTTCTATAATACTTTTTTTACTAAGTTTCTAGCCTAATAGTTACTGGATAATGTTTTTTGTAGGCGCATAGAGATATAATATTTCAAAGAAACGCGTAGCGACCAAACGAAGCCGAAGGCTGAGTGCGATTCGAGCAGCCGTCAATCTTTTGGATTGGCTGCGAACAGCAAGTTTCTAAGAAATATTATATCTCTATGCGTCAATATAAATCTTAAAATCATTATCTAGTAACACATAAAAAAAAGCAGGATCTCTCCTGCTTTTTTTCGCTTATCTAATAAGATTTACGAATTTCTTGTTTCATATACAATTGCTCCATACGGGTTCAATATTTGTGCTTCATTTTCTTGCAGATTAAACACAATGCTTGATTCAGAGATGCTAACGATGTTTTGTTTCTTTTCATTCGAAAAGTTAACTACACACACAAGCTTTTCATTTTCAAAAGCTCTTTCATACACCAATACCGAATCAGTAACATTTGTGACTCTGCAATCACCCATAGATAAGATTTTCTGCTTCTCCTTTCGAAATCTTCCTAATTCCTTATAATGTTCCAGCAGTTGATTGTCTTCTTGCTTCCACGGATACGGCTTTCTGCAAAACGGATCCTTGCCTCCAGTCAGTCCCGCTTCTGTTCCATAATATACGACAGGAACGCCCTTCAGCGTATACTGCATAAAGCTTGCAAGCATCAGCCGTTTTTTTGCAAGTGTCATATCCTTTGGTGTGTCGGTTTCATTTTCCCACTTTCTAAAACCAAACGTATCGAATCCTACAACATTACCTGCACCATCTCTTTTTCTCCAAGGCTCCTCAATATCCCAGATGCTACCTCCCTTAAACGGGTCTTCAAGCATTCCTTCTCCTGCAAGCATATTAAGTGCTCGCGGTACATCATGAGTGTCCAAAAAGTTCCAAAGTACATCTTGTACTTGCAACGGATATTTAGAAATCTCCTCAAAAATGTACATAAAATGCTTTTCATTCCTGCACCTGATGAGTCTGCAAATTGCATCAGACAAAGGATAATTCATAACAGAATCTGCCTGATCACCATAAATCTGTGCATTGCCATTGTGAGTTGCAAGGCCCCACATTTCGTTAACAATGATGGCCTGCGATTTAACCTCCTTTATGCATTTTCTCAAATACTGCATAAATTCTCTCGGAAGCACTTCTCCAAGGTCCAACCGGACACCATCAGCTCCGTTTTCCAGATACTTCTTGCAAACATCACCTGCATACTGCTGGTAATTTCGGTCTAATTTATTGCACTGCGGCAAATCCTTAAATCCATACCAAAACACAGGTTCTTGGTTTGCAGTCCACTCAAACCAACTACGGTATTTCGAGTCTGCATTTTTTAATGCATCCTGGAAAATCTCACTTTTTACTCCCATGTGATTAAACACCAAATCGGCACAAACTAGTATTCCTCTTTTATGTGCTTCTTCACACATCATACGATAGTCGTCCCATGTTCCGATCCACTCATCAATCTCCCTCTGGTCTTCAACATCATAATGATGCGAAGAATGAGTTTTTGAGATAGGGCTATGATAAATCAAATCAAAACCCATATCCTTGATATAGTCGAGCTTCTCGATAATTCCCTGCAAATTTCCTGCATAGAAATACGAGTTATGATACTCTCCTTTCTCATCCGGCCACCAATCTGGCATAGTGTCTTGCCATTCCTTTAATTTTCTGCCTTCCATCTCCTTTGGCATTTCTCCCTTATGGTTGAACCGGTCTACAAAAATTTGATAGCCAGTTCTTCCCATAAACAATTCTGGTACATACCTTGTATATGGCATAAACTATTCCTCCTTTACTTAAAGTTGAAATATTTGTTTATATGCTTACTTTTTTACTTTATATCAATTTCTACAAAGTGTCAATATTATTTGGTAAACCTCTTCCTTTTTTTCCATTTTTATAGTATAATAGTTATTGTAGAGCTTATTTTAAGCTTATCATATGATATATGTAGTATATTTAGGAGGAAAAATTATGGGAATATTTTTACTTATATTATTAGTTCTAATTCTAGTAATAGCATTTAAATCAATCAAAATAGTTAGACAATCTGAAGTTTATATTATTGAAAGACTTGGTAAATTTTATAAAATTGCTGATGCTGGTCTTACAATAATCATTCCATTTATCGACCATGTTCGTAGTGTTGTAAGTTTAAAACAACAAACAATGGATATTCCACCACAAGGTGTTATCACAAAGGATAACGTTACAATCACAATTGATACAGTTGTGTTCTACAAAGTAACTGATCCTGCAAAAGCAGTATATGAAATTCAAAGCCTAAAGAAAGGTATTGAATATTTAGCAATTACTACAATTCGTGATATTGTTGGTAAAATGGACTTAGACGAAACATTCAGTTCACGTGATGCAATAAATGATAAATTAAGATTAATACTTGATGAAGCAACAGATCAATGGGGTTGCAAAATTGACAGAGTTGAGATAAAAGATATTACCCCACCTGCAGACATTCGTGATGCAATGGAAAAACAAATGAATGCAGAAAGAAATAAAAGAGCATTAATCCTTCAAGCTGAAGGTGAAAGACAATCTGCAATAACTCTTGCTGAAGGTAAAAAAGAAGCTGCTATACTTGAAGCAGAAGCTGACAAAGAAGCAAGAATTAGAAGAGCTGCCGGTGAAGCAGAAGCTATTAAACAAGTGGCTGATGCAAAAGCACAAGAAATTCATGTTGTATATGATGCAATGATGAAGGCAAATCCAAATGAAAAATTAGTTCAACTAAAATCTTTGGAAGCTTTAAAAGAAGTTGCAAATGGAGAAGCAAACAAAGTATTTATTCCATTTGAAGCAACTGGTGCACTTTCTGGACTTGGTGCTGCTGCTGAAATAGTAAAAGAAAAAGAAGGTAAAAAATCTTCTAAAAAAAGTCAAATAGTTGATGTTACATCAACAGAAGAATAAAATTAAAAATATCCCAGTTTATTTTTGAACTGGGATATTTTTCTTAATCTGGAATTGTTTCATCTTTTATATAATATTTTGTTCCAAGCATTTTATCAGGCAAATATTGCTGTTCTACATAATGACCTGGATAATCATGTGGGTATTTATACCCAACGTGATATCCTTCCTTAGCCATTCCATCTGCAGGTGCATTTCTTATATGCATTGGTATTGTTCCTGTGTCTTTATTTTCTACATCTTCAAGTGCTTTATTTATTCCAAGATATGTCGCATTTGATTTTGGAGATGTTGCTACATATGTTGCCGCTTCTGACAAAATAATTCTTGCCTCTGGCATTCCAACCATTGTTACAGCCTGCATTGCAGATGTTGCTACAACAAGTGCATTTGGATTTGCAAGCCCAACATCTTCTGCTGCCGCAATTACTATTCTTCTTGCAATAAACACTGGATCTTCTCCTCCATTTATTGCTCTTGCTAAATAAAAAATTGCGGCATCTGGGTCACTACCTCTCATTGATTTTATAAATGCACTGATATTATCATAATGGCTATCACCTTTTTTATCAAATATTGCTTTTCGTGATTGCACACAGTCTTTTGCAATTTCATTTGTTATATGTATATATCCACTTGAGTCCATTTGCGTTGTAAGTACTGCAAGTTCAAGTCCATTTAGTGCAGTTCTAACATCTCCATTTGAAACTTCTGCAATTTTCATAAGTGTATCATCTTCTACTTTTATGTTATAACTTGCAAGTCCATCTTCTGAAATTAGTGCCTTTTTTAGCACATCAAATATATTTTGCGTAGTAAGTGGCTGCAAATGAAACACCATTGATCTTGAAATTAAAGCTTTGTTTACTTCAAAATATGGATTTTCTGTTGTTGCACCTATTAATATTACAGTTCCATTTTCTACATATGGAAGAAGTGCATCTTGTTGTAATTTATTAAATCTATGAATCTCATCAATAAACAATATACACTTTCCACTTGGGTTTAGGAATACATTTTTTGCTTCTTCTATTGCATTTTTTATATCTCCAATTCCTGCAGTTACAGCATTAATCTTTGCAAATTTATATTTTGTTGTATTACTTATAACTTTTGCAAGTGATGTTTTGCCACATCCAGGAGGCCCCCAAAGTATAATACTTGAAAGCCTGTCTGCTTTTATTGTTCTATATAATATCTTATCTTTTCCTAAAATATGCTCTTGCCCTACATAATCATCCAATGTTTTTGGTTTCATACGATATGCTAGTGGCTGATTTAAATCCATTTTTAAGCCTCCTATATTATCTTGCTAAATTGTTTAGTCCTTTTCTTATTATATCTTCCACAGATAGAGCTGAAGTATCAATCTTTTGCATTGCAACTTCAATTTCCTTTTTACTATATCCAAGTACTTGCAAAGCTGACATAGCTTCTTGTACTTTGTCATCTTCTTTGATTGCAACTTGAATCTCTTTTGAAGTTTCAATTTTGGCTTCCGCTTCTTCTGTCTTTAATTTATCTTTTAGCTCTAAAATAACTCTTTGTGCTGACTTTGCACCTATTCCTGGCAATTTTTTTAATGTATTTACATCATTTGTAATAACCGCCAATGCAAAGCTTGAAGGAGTTATATTCGATAATATATTTATAGCTGATTTCGCACCTATTCCACTAACTGATAGTAGTAACTCAAACATACGAAGTTCCTCGTTTGTATTAAATCCATACAAACTAATATCATCTTCCCTTACTCTCATATATGTAAAAATTTTCACAGTGCTACCTATGTCATTTAGTCTTTCAATTGCACTTTCAGACATAAAAATTTTATATCCTATTCCATTATTTGTTTCGACCACAACATATCCTGTTGTTTTTATCTCTAATGTTCCTTTTATATATGCATACATATTTTACCTCTCCTACTTTCGTGATTTTTTGCTTCCTGTAATTCTATCACAAAAATAGTTGTAGCGCAAGCATATATACAAATTTTTGTTTGTATGCATAGCATAAGCGATATCATATTTTAAGGAAACGCGCAGCGACCAAACGAACGTTAGTGAGTGCGATTCGAGCAGCCGTCAATCTTTTGGATTGGCTGTAAGCAGCAAGTTTCTAAGAAATATTATATCGCTTATGCAAAACTATTTTAGCAAATTCACCTTTAAAATCCTGTTCTTGGTAATTTTTTTACTGGAGTTTTTGGTGGTTTCTCTGGCTTTTTAGGCTCTTCTTTTTCTTTATTTTCAACACTAACATTTGTTGTTTCATTATATTTTATTTCAACTTCAAATGGTTCCTCATTTAATATGTATTTGTCCCCTGTTTCAATTTCTTGCACTATATACTTTCCTTCATATAAATTGTCAAAAATAATCATACCATTCGCATCTGTTTTTTTAGTTTCTATTTCTGTGCCATCAAGTTTCATAAGCTTAAATGTTACACCTGCAATTGGCTTTTTAGTCTTTTCTGAAATCTTATTTATTTGTAATTTTCCAGTATTCATTTTCACATTTAATTCTACGCTTGCATAATTATCACCATATGTATCATATGTTAAAGCATATGGTTGAAGCTTACTACTTTTTCTTCCATAAAAAACTGGTTTATTTCTACATTTAGCTTTAGCATTAATTGTTCCTTGTATATCTTTTCCATTTTCTACATCACTTTTTGGTATCATTATTTTAAATTCATCTTGTGCCTCAAAAACCGTTTTCTTGTTATTATCACCATCTGTTATAACTGTATTTTTAGTAAGCCCTGTTTTTGAAATTATTTCATAGCTCTTCATATCTACATCACATGTAGCCTTATATTTTATAGAATAATATGAACTATCTTTTTCATCTATCCCAAACTCGCCCACTTTTTCAAATCTAATCAAAGCTGACCTTTGAGTTTGTGTTTTTTCTCTTGCTATTTTTACAATATTTTTTATAGCCTTTTTTATGTTTTCTCCTCGTGTATCCACTCCTTTGTAATGCTCATCTACCTCATAATTATATAACACAGAATAAACTGCTTGTTTTGTTGCAATATATGCATCATATTTATCCTCTACTCCTAAATCTTTTGGTGTTTTATATGGATACCCATTTATCACAGCTGTATAAACTTGATTATTTTCTAGCACCTTACTTACATCTACTTTGTATCCCTCTGGCAAATCTCCTATAATTGAATTTCCAACTCCTGGCTTTGTATTATCCAAACAATATGCTGGATACTTTACTCCATTTGGTGCTGTGTATTCTACATAACTTGCTACAATTGTATACCATCCATTTTTGTCTTTTGCTTGCAAATGACTCCCACAATCTTTAACATATTTTATATCTGCAGATGTTATATCAGTTGCAGCACTAGAATATGTTTCTGTGGCAATTATCAATGTAATTACTATTAGCATAACGCCAACAAGCTTTTTTACGTTTTTTGCTATCATTATACTCCTCCTAAAAATTGTATGTTAAATACGCTATTATTGTTATACCAGAAATTTTTGAGCGCAAAAATCCCCTAAAATATATAGCACCTCCTTTATTTTGTGTTTCATTATATTGTGTTTTGATTGAAAATTTGGACGATTTGTCCTAGATAAATAAATTTTTGAAATAATTTTAATAATAGTATATTTGCTATGGTTCTATTTAAGCATAAATTCTTATGTATTGCAAGTAAAATCGTTCGTCCATATTCGACAAAAAGCTACATTGTAACTAATTTAGTTAAAAGATACTGTTTTCTATATTTATATTAGCATAAGCGATATAATATTTCTTAGAAACTTGCCGTTCGCAGCCAATCCCAAAGGATTGACGGCTGCTCGAATCGCACTCAGCCTTTGGCTTCGTTTGGTCGCTGCGCGTTTCCTTGAAATATTATATCGTTATGCCTTTAATAAAATAATATCTGTAGACCCAATTCGTACGAATTTTTGCAAAACTCTTGCATTTTTCTCTACTTTGTGGTAAACTTGTAAATAGTCGATTTTAACTATAGCAATGGGAGGTGCAAAGTTTATGGCAAAATGTGAAGTTTGTGAAAAATCAATCGCACACGGAAATAAAATTAGTATAGCTCGTTCTCACGTTAGTAGAAGAACATCAAGAACTTTTAAGCCAAATCTTAGAAGAGTTAAAGCTTTAGTAAATGGAGAAACAAAAACAATGTATGTTTGTTCAAAATGCTTACGTTCTGGAAAAGTTGAAAGAGCTTAATTAGATTATGAAAATCATAATTTTAAATATATTTATTTGCGCGTAAATACAAAAAAGACTTCGGTTTAACCAAGTCTTTTTTTGTGTTCTAATCCTTTATTCCAAAAATTAATTTAACAAATCCTCTCAGGAACTTTGGAACTTTTTTCACAACAATAGTCATTCTAAATACACTCCCTTTCTAACATGATAACCACATAAGTCCTACTGCAACAATAACTACACCTATTGCAAATAGCCAACCAGATATAGGAAGTAATAATACAAGCAAAATTCCAAGACCTAGCCCAATCATACAAACTCCCAATGTTTTTTTCAGTGCTTCAATCATGTACCACATACCTCCTATCTTTTTCTCATTATATTATATTAGCTAAATCTTTCATTTGTTACCATTTTATGTAATGCCAATGTTATTGTAATTTTTGATAATTTATGATTTAATATTAAGTAGAAAATATGTAGAAAGAACGGTATATATATGAATAAAAAAGATGTAATAGATATGATAGAAATTTTAAAGAAAACTTATCCAGATGCAAAGTGTAGCTTAGATTTTACTACCCCATTTGAACTACTTATTGCTGTAATTTTATCTGCGCAATGCACTGATGATAGAGTAAATAAAACAACTCCTACAATTTTTAGCAAATATTCTACCCCTCAAGACTTTGCAAATATTGATACATCTACATTAGAAGAACTTATTCATCCATGTGGATTTTATAAAAATAAAGCTAAAAATATTAAACTCACATCGCAAAAATTAATTGATGAATTTGACGCACAAGTTCCATGCAATATGGATGATTTAATTTCGCTTCCTGGTGTTGGCAGAAAAACTGCAAATGTAGTTATGTTAGAAGCTTTTAATAAGCCTCAAGGTATTGCTGTTGATACACATGCCAAGCGCCTCTCAAATAGAATTGGGCTTTCTAGTGAATCTGATCCTTTAAAAATTGAACAAGACCTCGTAAGACAAATTCCAAAAGAATATTTTAAGGACGTAAACCATCTATTTATGTGGCATGGTAGAAATACTTGTACTGCGCGCTCACCTATTTGTGAAAAATGTACAATAAAAAAATATTGTAAAACATATAATTTTTAAGGTTTTACGCATAAATTTACCAAAACACTTCATACTATATGATGAGGTGTTTTATTTGATTAATATTAATTGTTCTTCTAATTGCAAATATCAAAAAGATGGTAAGTGTTACTTGAAAAAAGTAACCTTTCAAAAGATTTGTGGTAATTCTGATTGTATTTATTTTATCCCCATTGACAAACAAAAATAAACAATGTATGATTATTGCAGAATATATTGAAATGGAGGAATTATATTATGAAACACACTTTAAAAGCAAGATTTATGCTAGTTGTACTAGCCGTACTAATGCTTTTATCTCCTGTTTGTATGGCATCAGATGCTGTTGTAACTTCTGCAGATACTGCAGTTCCAATTTCTGATGACTCAAAAACAAATTCTGTAGATAATTCAAATAGTACATATCAATTCATTGAATCAGATTCATATAATTTTGATAATGATATTGTAATCGATTCAATTATTGACGGTAATGCATTTGCATGTGGAAACAACATTACCATAAGTGGAGAAATTGGAGGAGATGTTTTTGCATTTGGTAAAACAGTTACAATTGCAAAAGGTGCTTACATCCATGGAAGCATATTTGTCTGTGCAAGTGATTTCACTATGAATGGTGTTTGCTACGATATTTACAGCTTTGCTCAAAACTTTACATTAGGAAAGAGTGCAATTGTTGCAAGAGACATACGTGTAAGTTCTGGAGCTATAAACATTTTAGGACAAATAAAAAGAGATGCTTACATAAATTCAGATAGTATTACTTTTGCAGAAAATACTTCTAATCTTATTGTAGGTAACTTAAGTTATACTTCTAAAAATGAAATTTCTATTCCAGATGGAATGGTTGGAGGAACAGTAAACTTTACACAAAGTTCAGATTCTGAAGAAATAACATTTGCTCAAAGAGCTGTTGCTTTCTTATCAAGCACTATGTCAGCAATATTATATACAATAGTTGTATTACTACTTGTAACATGGTTAGCTCCAAACTTCAAAAAGAATCTTGGAACAAGTTTAAAAAAGAAAGCACCTATTTCACTTGGAATCGGTTTACTAGGTTCACTAGTTATCATAGCTGGTTCTTTTGCAATACTTCTACTTACAGGTGGATTATGTATAGGTATTTCAGTTGCATTAATTACTGTTTATATACTTGCATTAACAGTTTCACAAAGCATATTTGCTATGTCTTGTGGTAAATTTGTAGCAGAAAAAATCAAAAAAGACAATTTACCAATTTTCTTATTAATGACAGTTATTGCAATTGTTCTTGTTAAATTAATTGGTATTATCCCATATGTTGGTGGTCTACTATCATTCTTAATTACAATGACAGGATTTGGTATGATTTTAGTTCATCTAATTAAAATTGGAGATAAAAAAATTAAAACAGAAACAAATAGTGCAGTAGAAAATAAATAATGTAAAAAAACCTAGTTAATTTTAAATTTAACTAGGTTTTTATTATATACTAGGAAATTTCTCATTTCCTAGTATATAATAATGCTACAATCGCTATTGCCTTTGAGATTTTCTCCTTTTAGTCGAAAACTCAAATCGGCTTTGAACAAAGGGCGACCTAAAGTCGCTTTGTTCTTTGTCTTCTCATTTCACTACTTAGCCAATCTCTTGCATGCTTTAACAAGTCCCATAAATAATGGTGCTGGCTTGTCCGGTCTTGACTTAAACTCTGGATGAAATTGTGCAGCTATAAAATATGGATGGTCTTTTATTTCAACCATTTCCACAAGTTTGCCATCAGGAGATGTACCAGATACGATAAGTCCTGCATTTTCCAAATTTTCTCTATATTGATTATTGTATTCAAATCTATGTCTATGCCTTTCATCTATTCTATCTGCTTTATATAGGCTCTCTGCAATGCTTCCCTTTTTTATAACACATGGGTAACTTCCAAGTCTCATAGTTCCACCTTTTTTAGTTAAATCCTTTTGGTCATACATTATATGAATAACAGGATTTTCACACACTTCATCAAATTCTTCTGAATTAGCATTTTCAAGTTTTAACACATCTCTTGCAAATTCTATTACAGCCATTTGCATTCCAAGACATATACCTAAAAATGGTACTTTATTTTCTCTAGCATATTTGACAGTTTGAATTTTCCCTTCTATTCCTCTTCCGCCAAAGCCTCCCGGAACTATAATTCCATTGCAATCTTTTAGTATTTCTTTTGCATTATTTTCATTTACTGTTTCACTATCAATAAATTTAATATTTACCTTTACACCATTTTCATATCCTGCATGATGCAAACTTTCCATTACAGACAAATATGAATCCTCAAGTTTTACATATTTTCCAACAATCCCAACTGTAATTTCTTTGTTTGTAGGTTCTTCTATTTTTTTAACCATATCTGCCCAAGCCTCATTACAAGGTTCAACACTTTCAAGATGCAAATGCTTGCACACTTCTCTTGCAAGACCCTGCTCCTCTAGCATTAATGGAACTGCATATAAGCAAGATGCTGTTTTATTTGCAATAACACTTTCTTTTCTTACATTACAAAATAGTGCAATCTTTTCTCTTAAATTTTCTGGAATATCAACCTCTGTACGACACACAAGAATATCTGGTTTTATTCCAAATGATTGAAGCTCTTTTACAGAATGTTGTGTTGGCTTTGATTTTAGCTCATTAGAGCCACTTATGTATGGTAATAGTGTAACATGAATAAATATAACATCCTCTACAGCATTTTCAAGTCCTACCTGTCTAATAGCTTCAATAATAGATAATCCTTCAATATCCCCTACTGTTCCTCCTATTTCTGTTATAACTATATCTATATCATCATTTTCAAAAGAATAAATTTTTTCTTTTATCATATTAGTAATATGTGGTATTACCTGAACTGTTTTTCCAAGATAATCTCCTCTTCTTTCTCTTTCAATTACTTCTTGGTATATCTTTCCCATTGTAACACTACAGTTTTTATTCAAATTAACATCAGTAAATCTTTCATAATGTCCTAAATCCAAATCAGTCTCTGCTCCATCATCTGTCACAAAAACTTCTCCATGCTCATATGGACTCATTGTTCCTGGATCTACATTTATATATGGATCAAACTTTTGATTAATTACCCTATATCCTCTGTTTTTTAATAGTCTTCCAAGTGATGCTGCAGTTATTCCTTTTCCTAGTCCTGATACTACTCCTCCTGTAACAAAAATGTACTTTGTTTTCATCTTTTACTACCTCCTAAAACAAAAAAAGATAGATTAAAAAATCCAAAACCTCAAAAAGGGGTTTTTTTTTAATCTATCTTTATCTTATAATGATGTTTTTATTCTATCATTAAATTTCAATTTGTCAAGCATTTTTAAGTTCTTTTATTGTTTCTGCAAAATTATTTGATTTAGTTATTGCAGTTCCAGAAACTATAATATCACAGCCTGCATTCACTAATTTTCCAGCATTTTCTGTATTAATTCCACCATCTGCCTCAATATATACATCCAAATTATTTTCATCAATATATTGCTTTAATTCTTGCATTTTTAAAACACAATCATCAATTAGTTTTTGTCCGCCTTCTCCAGGTTCAACTGTCATAACTAAAACCAAGTGTACATATGGAAGAAATTTATATATTTTTTCTACCGGTGTTTCTGGCTTTATACTAATGCCAACCTTACAATTGTTTTCCTTAAGCAAATCTATCCATTTTTTTAACTCATCTTCATTTTTTGCAGCTTCATAATGGAATGTTATAGTATTTGGTTCAAATACCAAATAACTTTTTATATATTGTTCTACATCCTTCACCATTAAATGCACATCAAGTGGAACTGTTGTAATACTATTTAAATACTCGCAGTACTCAAGCATTACATCATTTGTATTCTTCTTCACAAACTTTCCGTCCATTACATCTATATGAAAATAATCTGTTTTTGCTGTTTCTATGTTGTATAAAGTTTTTATAGCATTTTCTTTATCTATACTCAAAATTGATGTTGAAACTTCTACCATTTTTTTGCCTCCTTTTGCTTTAAATCTTGATATATTTTGCAATATCTATCATATCTTTCCTGTGATATTTTGCCTTCTTCTATAGCGTGCTTTATACCACAATTCTGCTCTTTTATGTGGCTACATCCAACAAATTCACACTTTTCTATATACGGTACAAACTCTATAAAATAATGGCACAAATAAGTGCTTTCTATCTCTGTTATTTCAAATGTAGAAAATCCAGGAGTATCTGCTATATAGCTATTTTCTTGTACTTTGTAAAGTAGTACTTGTGTTGTAGTATTTTTTCCTCGCTTGTTTTTGCTACTTACCATTCCCTCTTGAGTCATTTCTCTGTTAAACAAAGCATTTATTAATGTTGATTTTCCAACACCAGAATTTCCTGAAAAAGCTGTTATATTATTTTTTAAGTGTGATTTAATTTTCTCTACACCAATTTGCATCTTCGCATTTGTTTTTATAACATCATATCCAATTTTTTCATACACATTTTGTATATGGTTTGCAACCTCTTCATCAACTAAATCAACTTTGTTAAGAACAATTATAGGCTTTATATGCATAAATTCGCAATACGCAAGTTGTTTATCTAGTAGTTCTAAATCAGGCTTTGGAAGTTTCATTGAAAGTACAAGTATAATTTGTGTTAAATTTGCCATTTTAGGCCTTTTCGTTTCATTTATTCTGTCTTCAATCTTTGTTATAACTCCTGTACCTTTTTGCTCATCTATAATATCAATTTCTACTCTATCTCCTGCAACAGGGCTTATATCGTTTTCTTTAAATTTACCCCTTGCATTGCAAATATATATTTTGTCATTTTCAAGTTCTACATGATATAAATCAGATATATTACTTATTATTATTCCTTTTTGCAAACTCTTTCCTCCTAAAATTATCTTTTGCTTTCACATTATATCATGTATTTTTCTTTTTTACAATTAGTACAATTTATCGATTTATGTCGATATGTTTTTGTTGACATATTTTTCCTATAATGTTATAAATCTATTATAGTTTCTAGGTCTTCTTTCTAAAAGATTTTTTTCTGTATAATATTTCCAAAATTTGAAATTTGAAAAATAATATGCTATAATGGAGGTGATAATTTGCCGCTTATTTCGCAATTTTATGGTATTCTTGTCTACATATATAAAGAGTTAGGTGGACATCATAACGAACCACACATTCATATAAAATATAACGAATATGAAATATCTGTATCTTTAGATGGTAAAGTATTAGATGGATATATTCCAAACAAGCAAAAAAAATTACTTGATGCATGGATAGAACTTCATCAAGATGAACTAAAAGCAGCCTGGTATTCTTACAATAATGACGGAGAAATTATTAAAATAAAAGGATTGGAGTGATTTATATGAGACCTAGAGCTATTAATGTTATTCCATTAGAAAATTATGAATTATTAATTACTTTTGATAATAATGAGAAAAAAATATTTGACGTTAAACCTTATTTGAAATTTAAGCAATTCGAGAACTTAAAAAATATTGCAATTTTTAATACTGTAAAAATTGACGGACTTTCAATTGCATGGATAAATGGCTCAGACATATGTCCTGATGAATTATACAATAATAGCAAGTCAATTTAGATTGCCTTCCTGCTTTCTGGAAAGCATATTTTACCAAAAATACTTCAAAACAAAAACTACACATTTGCATGTGTAGTTTTTTGTTTTAATCAATGTTTAATACTGTATTTGATCCATTTAAATCTAATGTTTTTTGTACTTTTCTAACTCCATCAATAAATACTTTTACTGTAATTGTTCCCTTTCCTTCAACAGGTACTGTAACTCTTGTTGTATCTTTTCTATGACTCTCGCTATATACTGTATCTTCTGAACCTTGTGAAGTTACTTTAACTTCCAATTTTACAGTAGAATTTATTTCATTTCCATTCTCGTCTTTGCCAATAACACCACCTGTTAATGATTTTAAATTAATATTTACAGTTCCTTGCTTTATTTGAGCTATTTTATTAACAGTAATTGTAACTTTTGTACCATCATTTGAAACAGTTCCTGCATCAATTGATTGTCTTAGTACAACTCCATCATCTTTTGTTGTATCTTCTTCATATACAACTGTTACACTAAAGCCTAAATCTTTAAGTTTTTTCTTTGCATCCGCTTCTTTTGAACCAATTACATAATCCATTGTAATTTGTTTAATTCCTGTACTTACATATACCTTAATAGTATCTCCTGCATTAACCTCTGTATCTGCTTCTGGATCTTGTCTTATAACATAACCTGCCTCTACCTTGCTACTTGACTCTTCTACTTTTTCTGCAACAAGTTCTTGCTCTGTAAGTAGTGTTACAGCATTGTCGTAAGTCTCTCCTGCAATTTTAGGAACAATTTTTGTATTGCTTCCTTTACTTACAACTATTTTTACAGTTGATTTTTCTTTTATTTTGTAGTTTTCCATATATCCTGGATCTTGTGATATAACTTTGCCAAGTTCTACATCTTTGTCATATTGTTCATCAACTTCAAGTACTAAATTATTGTCTTTTGCAACTTGCTCTGCTTCCTCTCTTGTCATATTTACGAAGTTTGGAAGTGCTACATCTTTTGCTCTACCAATATTTAATATCCCTTTTGTTGCAAAAAATCCAGCAACAGGTATTAATATAATAAGTAATATAATTAGTAAAACTTTCATAGCAGGATGTTCTTTTAAATATGTAGCCAATTTGCCTTTTTTCTTTTCGTTTGATTTAGCCTCTCTGTTTGGCACGTGTGTTTCTTCTTTTTTTATTTCTTCTCCTGAAAGTGTTGGTACTACTTGAGTATATCCGTTATTTATATTTGCCCTATCTGTAACAAAACTTCCATCTGGATCTTTTAGTGCCATTGTTAAATCCTTAAGCATTTCTGTTGCACTTTGATATCTTAAATTTGTATCTTTTTTCATTGCTTTTAATATTATTTTATTAACAGAATATGGTATAGATGGATTTAATTTAATTGGCTCTACAGGTTCCTCTTGCATATGTTTTAGTGCAATTGATACGGGTGTATCTGCATCAAATGGAACTCTTCCTGTAAGCATTTCGTACATTACAACACCAAGTGAATATATGTCTGACTTTGCATCTGTATATCCACCTCTTGCATGCTCTGGTGAAAAATAGTGAACTGATCCAATTGTTGTACCAAATGCGGTAATTGTTGAATTTGATACAGCTTTTGCAATTCCAAAATCTGTTACCTTTGCAACACCATCTTCTGTAATTATTATATTATGTGGCTTTATATCTCTATGAATAATGTTATGTTTATGTGCTGTCTCTAAAGCTGATGCAATTTGAATTGCAATATTTAGTGACCATTTCCAAGGAAGTACACCATCTTCATCAATAATTTCCTTAAGAGTTTTTCCTTGAATTAATTCCATTACAATATAGTAAATATTATCTTCTTGTCCTACATCAAATATTGACACAATGTTTGGATGTGCTAAAGATGCTGCAGATTGAGCTTCTATATTAAATCTTTTTATAAATTCTGCATCAGTTGTAAATTCTTCTCTTAAAACCTTTACAGCTACAAATCTATTTAATGTAAGGTCTTTTGCTTTATATACTGTAGCCATACCACCATTGCCAATTCGATTAATTATTTCATAACGGTTCCCTATAACTCTACCTTCTAAATTCATAACTTTCTCTCCCTTATATTATGATACTACGATTACAACAGTAATATTGTCGTAACCACCAAAATTATTTGCCTGTTTTACTAGCTCTTCTGCTGCCTTTTCTGGATTTTTAATAACTGTATCACAAATTTCTTCTTCTGATACCATATTTGTTAGTCCATCTGTGCACATTATAAAAATATCATTTTTTTCTACATTTCTTGCTCTTATGTCTGGTTCTACAAATGGAGTACATCCAAGTGCCTTTGTAAGCATATTTTTCTTAGGATGATTGTTTGCCTCTTCTCTTGTAATCTTTTTTTCTTCTACAAGTTGCTGAACATAACTGTGATCTTTTGTAAGTCTTCTCATCGTTCCTTTTCGAATTCTATATATTCTGCTATCTCCAATATGTCCAATATATGCTTTATTATTATATATTAAGCAAACTTCAAGTGTAGTACCCATTCCTTCAAGTTCTTGAATTTCTTTTGATTTTTCAAAAACTACCTCATTTGCATAAATCATGGAACTTCGAACTAACTCTATCAATTCTTCTTTCGTATTTTCAACCTTAAGATGATTTTTTACATACTCTCTTACTGCATTTGTTGCCAAATTGCTTGCCACTTCTCCGCCTTTGTATCCACCCATTCCATCTGCTAAAATGTAAATCTTAGGGTTTTCATCATCTGGCGTAATATAATAATAGTCTTGATTTTGCTCCCTTGCTTTTCCTATATCTGTTTTTGCAAAAACCATAAGTTTATTTTTCCTCCTGATTTTTTAAATTTTTCCTCCTAAGCTGTCCACATGCTGCATCTATATCTGAACCCAGTTCTCTTCTAATTGTTGCAACTATTCCATTATCATTTAAATAATCTCTAAACTTTATTATATTTTCATTTGTGCTTTTTGTATAACTTCCATTCTCTATCTTATTAATTGGTATCAAATTAACATGACAAAGCATACCTTTTAATAATTTAACCAACTCTTTTGCATCATCCAAATTATCATTATTGTCCTTTGCAAGTGCATATTCAAAAGATATTCTTTTATTTGTTTTATCTATGTAATACCTGCAGGCTTCCATAAGTTCTTCTATAGAATATCTTTTATTTACTGGCATCATACTACTTCTTTTTTCATCATTTGTAGCATGAAGTGATATTGAAAGTGTACATTGAAGGTCTTCATTTGCAAAATCATAAATTTTTGGAACAAGTCCACTTGTAGAAACACTTATATGTCTTGCACCTATATTTAGCCCCTTTTGATTATTTATTATTTTTATTGCCTTCATTACATTATCATAATTGTCAAAAGGCTCTCCAATTCCCATAAATACTACATTTGATATTTTATCATTGATATCTTGCTCAACTGCTAAAATTTGCTCTACAATTTCACCTGCTGTCAAACTTCTTACAAATTGAACCCCAGTTGATGCACAAAATTTGCACCCCATCTTGCATCCAATTTGAGATGAAACACATATGGTTTTTCCATGATGATATTGCATAAGTACTGTTTCAATTGCATTTGAATCAAGTACATCAAATAAGTATTTTTTTGTTCCATCTGAAGATTCTTGTTTTCTTAAAATTTTGTAATTACACATTGTATAGTTAGCTTTAAGCTTTTCTCTAAGTTCAAGTGAAAGATTAGTCATTTCATCAAACTCTTTTACTTTTTCTACATATATCCACTTAAAAATTTGCTCTGCTCTATACTTTTTCTCACCAATTGACACAAGTTCTTCTTGTAATTCGTCTAAATTAAAATCTTTTATATTTTTCATATCTATTTCCTATAATTTTATTTACATATTTATATCACATAAATACATATTTTTCAATAGTTGTTATTTTTAGGCTGGAACTCTCTTAAATTCCTCTAATCTAACCTTATATGCTTCTGTGCAATCCTCTTCAAAAGCAAGTTTTGTATCTTCTTTTCCAAGCATTTTTAATATTTTTTTAGTAAATAGTGGATTTATAATAAGTAATGGTCCTGTTAAATATGTTCCAAAGAAATTGTTTTGCTTTATTCCTTCATATTTACATTCTGGATTAATTCCAACTCCTTTTTCAACTTCTATAAAATAATTGCTGTCTATATTTCCATACATCATAGTAAATTGGCTCTTAAATCCAACAATTTCTATATCTTCATACTTTCCTGTAAATAGGCTATTATGTCTATGCATCATATCTCTTTTAGCATATACATCAAAGATTCCTAAACCTTCTATTCTACTTCCATCTTCATTTTCTATGTATTTGCCAAATATCTCAATTGCATTTCCTGTTACTAAAAATATAGCATTTTTTTCTATTAATTCTTGTATTCTTTCTTTATATGGTTTTAATTTTGCAATTACTTTATCTTGTGTTCTTTCTGTCATTGCACCCATGTATATAAAGTTTACATCTTGAGATACAAATGCTGGCTCATCTTCAATTGATGTCTCTATATATTCCTCATCAGGTAAGCACTTTTTTAAATATTTCATGTTGCTTATATCTCCAAACAAATTGCAAAACTCTGGAAATAATATTTCTATCTTCATATTAAATCTCATTCCTTCCCTTTTTCCTCATCATTTATTACAGTTTCAACTTCCTTTTTAACAGCATCTCTTAAATGGATTGTATAAATATCATATAAAATAAAAATTGTATCAATTCCATCTAATTTAATATTGCTTGCTGCTTCAACTTCATCTCGCATATGAACAATTTTTTCTTTTGGAATACCTGCCATTTGCAAACGTACATATGTATCCAAATTTCTTACACCTGTCGTAATTACTTGTTTTATACTCTCATCATTTAAAAATTCATAATCTGTATCATAATGCCAGGTTATATTTTCTGAACTATCATGTGCATCATGAAAATCATCAAGTATTAATATAACTGCCTTGTTTCCTGGTTCTTTTTTAATATAGTCAAATACTCTTGAGCAAGCAATAGGATTCATTCCCTTTGCTAAATGTGTAACAATTTTTTTATCCTTAACTTGTTCTACAGCAAATCTTGTCTCAACTATTTTTTGTTTTTTTAACGAATTATTTATTTTTTCTGCATCAAATCCAAGCTCTTTAAATAAACTAATTACAGCGACCATATTATATATGTTTATAATTCCATCTGTAATCAAATCATAAGTCTCTTCTTTTCCTGCAACATTCATCGTCATTTTTTTATTTTCAATATCTAAGTTTGTTACTTCGTAATTAATTTTAGGTGAGCCAAAATCACACTTTTCACAATGGGCTCGTCCAATATGATGATATCTAACAAAATCATACTTTAATTTTCCATTACATTTTGGACAAACAACAATATCACGTACAATATTATGACATTCATCTGTATCAGTTGATATTCTATCAATTCCAAAATAAACTCTATTATTTTCTGGTGCAATATTGCAAGAAATTAAATCATCACCATTTAAAATTAGCTTTGTATCTCTTGGAATATATTTACTCAATATATCTGCAATAAATTCTGCATGTGCATTTCTAACCATCGAATCACGAAATAAATTTGTACAAATTAAGTATGTAGGCGTCAAATACTTGTACACTTTATTTGCACTTCTTTCATCCACTTCTAATACTGCAATATCTTTTTTAGTCTTTCCAGCTAAACTCGCACCTTTTATAAAGGCTGTTACTACACCAGACTCTACATTTGATCCAAGTTTATTATCTATAATACTATAATTATTATCTTTTAGCACATCCTCTATCATATTGCATACTGTAGTTTTTCCGTTTGTTCCAGTAACAGCAATAACCGTTTTAGGTTTATCAATTCTTGCCATAAAATCAGGGCAAACTGTTATTGCAAACTTTCCAGGAAAAAATGAAGCATTTCTTCTTAATAATTTTAACAAAATTGTTCCTGCTTTTGCTCCCCATAAAGCTACGTAAAATCTAAAATTCTTTTTCATATATTTATATCTATCCTTCCTAGTATATAGAAAACAGCTCTTGCCAGACCTATTTTCTTGATGTTTCAAGATTTATGTCATATAGAGCTGTTTTTTTCTTACTATTTTAAAATTTCCTTAATAGACTCTTTTACAATTTCAAGTCCTTTTAATAATAACTCATCTTCAATTACAAGTGATGGCATTATCTTTAATACAGAATCATTGCTTCCTGCAAGTTCAATTATCAATTTCTTTTCAAAACATCTATCTAGTACAGCTCTTGCAAGTTTTCCATCATTAAATTCAATTCCCCAAGTAAGTCCTATTCCTCTTATTACCATTCCATCCTTTAATAATGGTTTTACTTCTTTTTCTAAATATTCTTTAACTATTTTCTCTTTAGCCTTAACTTGTGCTGGTATATCTTGTTCTACTGTCATCTCAAGTGCTGCAAGTCCTGCTACCATAGAAAGTTGGCAACCTCTAAATGTTCCATTATGCTCACCTGGATTAAATACATCTAAATCTCTTTTAAACAATGTTACAGCAAAAGGAATTCCGTATCCTCCAATTGATTTTGACATACAAACTATATCAGGAACAATATCAGCTCTTTCAAAAGAGAAGAAAGTTCCAGATCTTGAACAACCAATTTGCACTTCATCACAAATAAGAAGTATATCATGTTTATCACAAAAAGCTCTTAAATCTTGTAAAAATTCTTTGCTAAATACATGAATTCCACCCTCTTGTTGTACTGTTTCAATTATAATTGCAGAAGGTTTTTCAAACCCTGAATGGTCATCTGATAGCATATTTTCCATATATCCTATTGTATCAAAATTTCCACCCATAGAATATGGTGCAGGAATATGTTCTACAAATTGAAGTGGCACTCCTGCTCCAGCTCTTGCTGCTGCTTCAGTTGTTAAGGCAAGTGCTCCTAATGTCATACCATGAAAAGCTCCTGTAAAAGCCCAAATATATGGTCTCTTTTTAACTTTTCTTGCAAGTTTAAGTCCAAGTTCAATTGCATTTGTACCTGTTGGTCCAGGAAATGCTATTTTATAATCTAAACCACGTGGTTTTAATATTTTCTCTTCAAAGTAACTTATAAATTTTTCTTTTGGAACTGCGTACATATCAAGTGAGTGTACAATTCCATCACTTTGTAAATAATCTATCAACTTTTCTTTTATATAATCAGGGTTATGTCCATAGTTTAAAGCACCTGCTCCATCAAAAAAATCTATATATTCATTTCCATCTACATCAGTATATATAGAACCTTTTGCATATTTCATTTCAACAGGCCATTTTCTACAGTAACTCCTTACATTAGATTCATAATTTTCAAATGTTTCTTTCATATCATAATCAACTCCTCTTGGCGACTATTTTATTACAAAAATGTTCTTATTACAATACATTTTGGCAAATTACTTGGTTTTTTCGTGTTTTTAGATACAAAAAGAAGTAACCTATTTTTTCATAAAAGTTACTTCTTTTCTTTCTACATTTTTTTACTACGACTTGAATACTTCATATAATAAAGCTTCTATGCTTGATATTCTTCTTTCAAAAACCTGATTTGTCATATCCATTATCTCATTAAACTCAATCAGTTTTGAAAACTTTTGCATATTAACTTTATGATTTTTAATAAGCATTTTTCTTTGATTTACTTGTTCAATTTTTATTTCTTTTAATACTTCGTTTATTTCTTCAATTAGTGTAACTAGCTCTACGTCCTCTTTTTTAGACATATACTTCACCTCTCTTAAACAAACAACTATGCTTATTTTATCATACTTTTATATAAAAATCAATAGATTTGCAAACAAAAGTTTGTAAATCTATTCTTTTAAATTTTCAAAAATAATATTTGACAAAATAAAAAAAATCTGTATAATAAAGATAGAAAATGAGAGCCACAGAAATGTGTGCTACCTTATTAAGGATAAAACACCACATAGCTCGGCAAAGCATAATGTGGTGCTTTTTTTTAATCTACAATTTTTCCCCCACCAATTTCTACATAATCATTATATACAAGTCATTACTTTATCAATATATTTTTCATTTCAATTATATCATAAAACGGAATATTAATTCCTTTTTTAGCCAGTTTTATAACATTCATTGACGTTTCTATAATCTCCTGCTTCAAAGTTTCAGTTATTTCTACATCTTGCATCTTATTTTGGTATTTATTTTCTATATACTCTTCAGTTGTTGGAAAAATATTTTGTATTAAAAATGCTTTTTCCTTTCCTAAAACTTTTCCAAAAACAAAGTTATAGACTTTCTTTTTGGTCTTCTTCTTGTTTTCGTATATTAATTTATATTTATCCACTTTACTAGATATTGGAACAAACCAAATTATTCTTTCATCTTCTATATCATTAAAACAAAAATAGCAAGGTCTTTTATTACCATTTTCTTTATTCTCCATTAATTTATAACCTTTAAATAGATCAAAAAAATTATCTTTTATAAAATAAAATTTTCCATTTTCTACTTTCACTTTGTACCTCATTTCTAACAAAAAATCTACCTTCAAAAAGGTAGATTTTTATTAACATTTGTCCACCTACGCATTTATTTGTCGCAAGTAGGGTTGCGAGTAACATTTGCACACCTATACATTTATACCCCGCAAACAGGGTTGCGGCTAACATTTGATTTGGACAAGATACTTTTTGGTATCTCTATTATTATATTCATTATACAGACTTTTTATGAAAATTTCAAGTTTTTTTATAAAATTTTTCTATTGCATAATTAATCTACAATTTTTCCTCCACCAAGTACCACATCATTAATATAAAATACTACAGATTGGCCAGGTGTAATAGCTCTTTGAGGCTCTTTAAATTCAACTTTTACCATTCCATTTTCTTCTGGATAAATTACAGCATCCGCTTCTTTTGCCCTATATCTTATCTTAGCTTTAACATCCATTTTCTTCGAAAAATCAAGATCTAGTAAAAAATTAAGTTCATTTGCATATAACACATTTGAATATAATTCTTTCTCAGTACCAACAATAACCTCGTTTGTGTCCTTATCTAATTTAATTACATACAATGGCTCTTTATAGCTTATTCCAAGCCCTTTCCTTTGCCCCACTGTGTAATTAATTAATCCTTCATGTTTTCCTAAAATCGTACCATCTTTAAGAACAATATTTCCACCCTTTATCTTTTTAGTAGAATGTTTTTTTATAAATCCAATATAGTTATTATCTGGTATAAAGCAAACCTCTTGACTATCAGGTTTTTTCGCAACTGCAAGTCCATTTTCCTCTGCAATTTTTCT
The DNA here is from genome assembly GCA_934101145.1 of uncultured Clostridia bacterium. GTDB lineage: Bacteria > Bacillota > Clostridia > TANB77 > CAG-508 > CALXVA01. The sequence continues at coordinate 18,579 of CAKOPZ010000005.1, read as the reverse complement.
TATCTCTGATTTGTCCTCAAAATTTTCTAAAGGAAAAACAAGTTTTGAAAGAACATTTTTATTCATACTATATAAGAAATATGTTTGATCTTTCTTGCTCGCATTTGATTTTTTTAATACATATTGATTGTACTTTTCACTATATTCTACTTTTGCATAATGGCCTGTAGAAATATAATCACATCCAAGTTCTAGTGCCTTTTTATAGAACAAATCAAATTTCAAATACTTGTTGCACTCGATACAAGGGTTGGGTGTTTTTGCACATTCATAACAATTTATAAAATCATTTACAACTTTGTCATCAAAACTTTCTCTGCAATCCAATGTATAATGTGGTATTCCTATCTTGTCACATACTCTTTTAGCATCATATGTTGCAGAAAAAGAACAACATCCACCTTCAATTTCTGGGTTTTCTTTATCTTCCCACAATCTCATTGTTGCACCTATTACATCATATCCTGCTTGTTTAAGTAAAAGAGCTGATACAGAACTATCAACTCCTCCACTCATACCAAGCAATACTCTTTTATTGCTCATATATTTTCTTACCTTTCATAAAACATTTAATACTACCTGTAACCTTTATGCAATATTATAAGTACCATTTTTATTTCTTTTTGTCTTCTTCAACTACCCTAATATGTACATCTTCTAATTGCTTATCTGTTACAGTATTTGGAGCTCTCATAAGTAAATCTCTTGCTTTTTTGTTTTTAGGGAACGCAATAACTTCTCTAATATTATCACTATCAGCAATAAGCATTACCATTCTATCAAGTCCAGGAGCAGCACCAGCATGAGGTGGTGTTCCATATTGGAATGCATTATACAATGCACCAAATCTTGTTTCAACTTCTTTTTCTGTATATCCTGCAATTTCAAATGCTTTTACCATAAGCTCTGGGTCGTGGTTTCTTACAGCTCCAGAAGCCATTTCGTATCCATTGCAAACAACATCATATTGATATGCAAGAATATCAAGTGGATCTTTATGCTCTAATGCATCCATTCCTCCTTGTGGCATTGAAAATGGGTTATGGTTAAAATCAATTGTTCCTTCGTCTGATAATTCATACATAGGAAAATCTACTATCAAGCAGAATTTATATATATTCTTTTCAATTAAATCTAATCTTTTACCAAGTTCAATTCTAATTTGTCCTGCAATTTTTTGCACTTTTTCTAAATTCTCATCTGCCATAAAGAATACACTACAGTTAGGTTTTACACCATATTTGTCAGAAAGCTCTGCAAACATCTTGTCTGTAACAAATTTAGAAATACCACCAGATACAGTATTTTCGCTGTCAACTTTTATCCAACCAAGTCCATCTGCACCAGCTTCTTCTTTTGCAAAATCTGTCATACTATCAAAGAATTTTCTTCCTTGACTTGCACCATTTTCCACAACAATTGCTTTTACAATTTTGCCTTTAAATGCATTAAACTCACTTTCCTTAAATAAATCTGATACATCTTGTATAATCAATGGATTTCTTAAATCTGGCTTATCACTTCCGTATTTTTCCATAGCTTCTTTGTATGGAATACGTTTAAATGGACCTTCTTCAACTTTCCAATTTGTATGCTCTTTAAATACAGTTGGTATAACATCTTCTAAAACCTTAAACACATCTTCTTGCTCTGCAAAGCTCATTTCAAAGTCAAGTTGATAAAACTCACCTGGTGCTCTATCTGCTCTTGGATCTTCATCTCTAAAGCATGGTGCTATTTGATAATATTTATCAAATCCAGATACCATAAGCAATTGTTTAAATTGTTGTGGTGCTTGAGGAAGTGCATAAAATTCACCTGGGTGTAATCTACTTGGCACTAAATAATCTCTTGCTCCTTCTGGTGATGAATTTGCAAGTATAGGTGTTTGGATTTCAGCAAATCCAAGCTCATCCATTTTTCTTCTAATTGTTTTCATTATTTTAGAACGAAGCAAAATATTGTTATGTATTTTTTCATTTCTTAAATCCAAAAATCTATACTCAAGTCTTAAATCTTCTCTTACATCTCCTGCAGCTTCTGAATTGATTTCAAAAGGAAGTACATTTTTGCATTTTCCAAGCACTGTTATTTCTTTTGCATCTATTTCAATTTCTCCTGTAGGAATTTTTGTATTTTTGTTGCTTCTTTCAACTACATTTCCTTTTACTTGTATAACACACTCTGTAACTAAATTATCTGTTTCTTCTTTTAAATCTTCAGATATAATTATTTGTGTTATGCCAAATTGGTCACGTAAATCTATAAATTTCATTGCACCTAGGTTTCTAATTTTCTGAATCCATCCTGCTAAAACAACCTCTTGACCAACATTTTCTATATTTAATTCTCCACAATTATGATTTCTATACATGATATCATTCTCCTTACATTTTCACTTACGCATACTATTCTACCACATTTTTTAAGTTTTTACAATCTATTCTACTTAGCAGGCATTTCTATTTTTCTTTTTAACAATTCCTCGTAGCAAGTTAAGCTTCCAACATAACTACCAAGCGGAATTTGCCCTTTTTCATATTTATATCTTCTTGCCTTTAACTTTCTTTTTACATTTCTGTATCTAACATATCTACCATTTGCATTTCTGCCTAGAAATATATAATTATCAGTATTTTTAAAAATTCTTGTCTTCCTATTAAGCGTTAACTTTTCATTTTCCAAAAACTTTTTAATTTCATTATAACAATACTGCAAATATTCTTTTGACTCATGAAAAAGCAAAAAGTCATCCTGATATCTTACATAATATTTTACCTTCAATTTTTCTTTTATAAAATGATCCAAATCATTCAAATAAAATACTGCCAAAATTTGACTTGTCATACTACCAATAAAAAGTCCAGGTTCATTACTATCAATTATCCTAAAAACAATATCAAGCGATTCCTTTTCTTTTATTCTTCTCTTTATTTTTTCTTTAAGAATTTCATGATTAATACTACTAAAAAACTTAGAAATATCACACTTTAGAATATAATATGAACCATATTTTACCTTGCATTTTCTATTAAACTCCTGTGCAATTTTAAGACCTGCAGCAGTTCCAAGTCCCTTTCTACTTGCAACATTTACATCTAATAAACATGGTAAAATCGCAGGATATAAAATATATCTTGCAACTAAATGATTTACTATTTTGTCAATAATTCCTTGACTTACTATCATTCTTTCCTTAGGCTCATGTATTATAAATTTATTATACTTTCCAACTTTGTATGTACGTGTATAAAGCATATTATATACATTACTTATATAATATGCTTTATACTGTTTCATGTTATACACACGTCTTTCATTACGTGTATTTTTTCTTACCTCTTTAAAGGCTTGTTCTATATTATCTAAATTATAAACATTCTTGTATAATTTTGAATATCTCTTCATATCACTTCTCTACCATAAATTAATTTTAATATAACAAATATCATAATTGGAATTTAATTTTTATAAAGACAGCCCAATTACGATATTCACCAAAAAACAGAACATAATACCTGTTCTATAAAAACAGTGCTAAACATAACTTCTCTTCAATTATCATCTATGTCTAAGATTTTAACATATCATCTTTACTAGCAAATCACGTTATCTATTTTTCTTTTGTAGCAATAAATTGCTAAAGGAACACGGTTTGTTTCTCTAAATCTTCTCATAATAGCAATCACTTGATTTGCTATTATCCACAGTAGTCTTAAAGAATCTAGCGGACAGAACGCATTGTTGTTGTTATAGTTGTTGTTGTTCACATTGCCCCCGTTGTTGTAGTTCACATTGAGCACATTGTTAGTGTTGTTAGCCGAAGGAGACGCCAGCCACATTCAACCAGCCCCTAATGAATTTTGTGTATTACTGTCTTTATATATATACATAAAATTACATCCACATTTTACTAAACCTGATTAAGTTCTTTTTTTGATTTTTCAGATAGCAAAATCATTTCAGGTCCCTTTTCTGATTTTAGCTTTTTATCTTTCATCTCTTTTTCAATTACAATTGTATTAGTTTGCTCCTTAATCTGCTCTCTGAGATCACTTTCTATAAAATTTTCAAAACCTCTTTTCACATTTAAAAGCCAACCACGAGAATACTTTTCTATATCAGCCAAACTATTTGCCATCTTTATATATTTTTTTCTTGGCAACAAATCCATTTCAACTGCCATATCTAATAAGAAATCTATAACTCTTAGCTTTGCAAGAATTTTATTTATTAAGTTTACTTTTAGTTCCATTACTTCTGTTGTATTTGCTTCATATGCAAGTTCCAATACATCATAAGCGTTTTTCTTAACTCTTTCTTTTAATTCGTATTCTTTTTTCGGAAAACTATCCAAATTAAAAGAAAGGGATTTAACAAACATTCTAGTAAAATCAACAACCTTAAATTTCTCCTGCTTCATCTAATATGTCTTCTACCTTTCTTATAATTTCTTTGAAGTTTGGTTTTTCAACAAGCATATCCAATCTATCTGCAATATTTTGAATTTTGTTTTTGCACTTAGTATTAGCATATGCCTTTTCAAACTGCTTATCATATTCATTTAAATTTCTAAAATCTTCCTTTGTATCAACATCATAGTTATTTCTAGGATCAATAAGCATATAATTTATGCTTTTTTCTTCTATCCTTGCTCTAACTTTATATATTGAACTTAAAGGAAATCCACATGTTGCAACATTGTCTTTTACCATTTTTATTTTGTATCCAAACAAGTTACTTAGTATATATGCATCTTTACCAAAAGCCTTATAAAATTCACCTGATTTAAATAACAGGATATAATTTGGATGCACTTCTTTTATTCTTTTTGTTTCTTCTACTAAACCCAATTTTACTTCTCCTTTGTTGCAAATTTGTTACTAAAAAAATTTGATTGTTTGCGTATGCCCAAAAGGACATACACAAACTGTTTTACTATTAAAATTACTTTATTTGCCTGTTTATATTTTGTATGTTCTCTAAGCTTTCTACTGTAGTTGTAGAGAGACTGTAGACTTAAGAGAAACTAGCGGACAGAACGCACCGTTGCCGCCATAGTTGTAGTTGTACACATAGCCCCCGCCGTTGGAGTCCACATAGAGCACAAAGCTAGTGCCGTGAGCCGAAGGAGACGCCAGCCAGTAATACTGATTATCCCCTGGATAATACATACTGTCTATTGTTGCATCTGTCTTTACTGAATAATCTGATGTGTAATAATAATATTTTTTTTCATTTGAACTATCCTTACATGGGCCTACCGCATATCCATAATTGTTACTATCTATCGTTGTTGGATATTGATAGAATAGCTTTACTCTATCTGTACTTGCACTTAATGCGCTTGTATCTGGTGTTTCTCCTGTTAGCCCATACTTTGTATTATAACTATCAAACATCATCTCTACACTTGGTGCACCTACTACATAATTTACTTTATCTGCTAAACCTGCCCCTGTTTTTAAACTATTCCAATTACTTGTATTTAATAGCCATGTTACTGCTTTCATATTTGGATTACTTGCTACTGGTGATGTTACCCCATCCTTATTATATAATGATGGATTTAATGCTTTGATTTTGATATTGTCTTCTGTTGATGCTGTTGTATCTTGTCCTAATGCATAATTTTTATTTGTACAATCTGCTTTCAAATACACTCCATTTTTTTCTCCATATTTTCCCTCAAAATCTACATAATACAATCTATAATTATTTGATACTGTATATGTTGTTCCTCCTACAGCTACTGTTGTTCCGGTTGGCTTGTAATTACTTACTACTTTTCCTAAATATGTTGCTACATTGTCTTTTGTTATTGTTACTGTCTTTCCATCTACTGTTGCTGTTATTCCTTCTGCTGGTTTTGTTGTTTCTCCACCTGAACCACTATTATCAGTATCATACTGTACCATTTCATTTAGTAATTTCTGCATTGCTGTATCTTCTGCTTTCACACTTTTTGAGTATGCCTCTTTAGCTTCTTGTGCTTTTTTTATTATTCCATTATCTCCTAATACTGTATTAATACTCACTGTTGCAAGAATTATCAATACTACAATGGTTACAACTAACGCAATTAGCGTTATTCCACTATTTCTTCTGTTTACTATGTTTTTCATTTTAAACGTTTTCCTCCTTTTTTCTTTAGTACACAAAAATTAAATGTCCAAAATTATCGAATCCACAGGCAAAATTTCGATAATTTTTGGCAGATTTTTCATCTTTTGCATACTTTATTGTTATTTTACATCCTTATTTTACCAATACTGTCAAAAAAAAGCAACCCCTTTGTCGATTTTTTGTAAATAAAAATTTATGTTTTACTCTTGCATTTATTTTTACTCACTCACGGTATTTTTGTGGTACTTTTTCAACGTTCTCCCAAAAGTACCACATCAAAAAATAACTCTGAATTCATTGCCAATTCAGAGTTATTTTTGTATTGTTTTCATATATGAAAAAGTGTATTTTTCACAAGTTTATCACAAAATTCCTATTCACACTATCTTTCCTCTAACATATTCATATATCATAATGCCTGCTGCGACAGAAGCATTTAAGCTTTCTGTTTTTCCAAGCATAGGAATTTTAACTTTTTTATCTGCCATATCTTGTATAGGTTTAGACACTCCATTTGCCTCGTTTCCAATAACAATCACTTTATTTTTATACTTTATATCATATATGCTATTTGGTGTATCCAGCGAAGTTACCATTATTTCAAATTTATTTTTTTGTGCTTGTTGTAGATTGTTTTATGTTAACTTTTTTGTACTTTCTACTGTAGTTGTAGAGAGACTGTAGACTTAAGAGAAACTAGCGGACAAAGCGCAATACTGTTGTTACAGCTGCAGTTGCACACTTGGCCCCCGAAGCGACAGTCCACATTGAGCACACAGAAATCGTAGGAAGCCGAAGGAGACGCCAACCAGTAATAGTTTCCACTACCTGGATAATACATACTGTCTATTGCTGAATCTGTTTTTACTGAGTAATCTGATGTATAATAATTATATTCATTTTTATCTGACCTTTTATTACATGGGCCTACCGCATATCCATAGTTATTACTATCTATCGTTGTTGGATATTGATAGAATAATTTTGCTCTTGCTGTATCTGCTGTTAATGTTCCTGTATTTGGTGTTTTTCCTGTTAATCCATACTTTGTATTATAACTATCCATCATCATCTCTACACTTGGTGCACCTACTACATAATTTACTTTATCTGCTAGGCTTGCTCCTGTTTTTAAGCTTGACCAATTACTTGTATTTGTTAAAAATGTTACTGCTTTCATATTGGCTTGACTTGCTGCTGGCGCTGTTACTCCATCCTTATATAATGATGGATTTAATGCCTTGATTTTTACATTGTCTGCTGTTGATGCTGTTGTATCTTGTCCTAATGCATATATATTACCTGTACAATCTGCCTTCAAAAATACTGATACTTCATCTTTATTATATTTTTTTTCAAAATCTATATAATATAATCTGTAATTATTTGATACTGTATATTCTTTTTTTCCTACTGTTACTGTTGTTGATGTTGGCTTATAGTTTGTTACTACTCTTCCTAAATAATCTGCTACATTATCTTTTGTTATTGTTACTGTCTTTCCTTCTACTGTTGCTGTTATTCCTTCTTCAGGTTTTGTTGTTCCTCCACCTGAACCACTATTATAAGTATTATACTGTGCCATTTCATTTAGTAATTCCTGCATTGCTGTATCTTCTGCTTTCACACTTTTTTCATATGACTCCTTTGCTTGTTTTGCTTTCCCTATTATTCCATTTTGTCCTAGCACTGCATTAATACTTACTGTTGCAAGTATTATTAATACTACAATAGTTACAACTAACGCTATCAGCGTGATACCTCTTTCTTGCCTCATTTTTCCCTCTTTCATTTTTTAAATTCCTCCTTTTCAATTTTTGAAGCGCACAAAAAGACAGAAATTAAGCTATTTGAACAAATAAGCTTTTACAAGCTCTTTGCTCTTGACAACTTGGAATTTCTAATATAGAAATCCAGCTACCATTAGCTTTATTTCTGTCTTTTTCTCTATCACAAATAAAGGCTTTCTCGCCTCTATTTTCTTCTATATCTATTTTACTAAACTGTGGCTCTCTCTCTCTCTCTCTCTCTCTCTTACAGCCTCAACGGTTTCATACTTTATCATTTCTTTTGTGCACTCCTTTGTTCATTTTTCATATACCTATACTACCATTTATATTTTTAAAAATCAATACTTTTTTTACTTGATTTTACCATTTCTAAGATTAATGCTATATGATACCTGTCCAATTTTTCCTTTTAAATAAGAAAAGTGGCTTTGACACATGTACACGATTGTTTTGCAATCGGCACAGCCCAATGTAACTTAACCTTGTTGTATAGGGAAAATCTTCGATTTTTCCTATACAACAAAAAATTGCCTTGAATTTATTTCTAAACTCAAAGCAATTTTTTATAAATCATAAATTTATTTATCAAGCAACCACTCAATTATATTTTTATGAATAATTCCATCTTTTGAAAAATCCGTTTTATCTAATGATAACACATATTTAGGATAATCATCATTAATTTCTTTGAAAGCTCCAAATTCTCTATCTATAACTTTCTCATTTTCCAATAAATATGCAACTTGAAAATATAATTTCTCATCTGTTTTTGTTGCAATAAAATCTATTTCTCCATTTTTTGTTTTCCCTATATAGACATCATACCCTCTTTCAAGCAATTCATTATATATAGCATTCTCTATTGCAAAACTTTTATTTATCTCAAAATTATTATTTTTTATCTGAGCTATACCAAGGTCTGTCATATAGTATTTATTCAAAGTTTTTAATATGGCTTTTCCATGAATATCATATCTATATATTTTCTTTATTATCAATGCTCTGCACAATGCATCTAAGTATACATATAAGGTTTGAGTTGATACAGATTTTCCCTCACATTTTAAATAGTTAATTACATTTTCTGCTGAAAATTGACGTCCAGTGGTGTCAACAATATATTGTAATAGCAAATTAAATAAAACCATATCCTTTAGACCCAATCTTTCCACAACATCTCTTAATATAATTGAATCAAACACACTGTGCAAATAATCTTTTATATTTTCTTCATCAGTAAACTGCGTTCTGTTAGGTAAGCCACCCCACTTAATAAAATCCCAAAATGTTTCTTCTGACTCTGCTTCCTTATTTGTAAGTTCTACAAATTCCTTATAACTTAATGGATAAATATTAAATAATACATATCTTCCAGATAAAACTGTTGATAGCTCATTTGATAGCAATTTGCTATTTGAGCCTGTAATAAATATACTTATATTATCCACAGATGCCCTTAAAGAATTTACTACTTCTTCAAACTTTTCTACTTTTTGAATTTCATCAAGAAATATATAATATTTTTTTCTATCTGTAATTTTTTCTTTAATATATTTATTTAATTTTTTGTAGTCCTGTAACTCTTCATACTCTATAAATTCAAAGTTAATATGTATTATATGATTTTCATCTATACCTTTTTCAATTAGCTCGTTCATTATTTGTTTTAGAATTACGGATTTTCCGCATCTTCTTATTCCTACTAAAATTTTTACAAGGTCACTATTATAAAATCCTCGTATTCTTGATAAATACAATTCTCTTTTTAGCATTTTTCATCACCCATAATTATTATAACCTTGATAATAATTATTTGTCAAGTTATTTCTTAAACAAGAAATAACTTTTTGTATTGTAAAGCCCGTAGATTGTTTTATGTTAACTTTTTTTTGCACTTTCTACTGTAGTTGTAGAGAGACTGTAGACTTAAGAGAAACTAGCGGACAGAACGCGCCGTCGCAGTCATAGCTGTTGCCGCCCATACTGCCTTCGCCATAGTAGCTCACATAGAACACATAGCTAGAGTCGTAAGCCGAAGGAGACGCCAGCCAGTACCATTGGTTATCTCCTGGATAAAACATACTGTCTACTTTCGAATCTGTTTTTACTGAATAATCTGATGTATAATAATCATATTCTGTTCCATTATCATGACATGGTCCTACTTTATATCCTAAATCTCCACTTGTATATTGATATACCAATTTTGCTCTTTCTGTATCTGCTGTTAATTTATCTGTATTTATTGTTTTATCCTTTAGCCCATACTTTGTATTATAGCTATCCATCATCATTTCTACACTTGGTGCCCCTACTACATAATTTACTTTATCTGCTAGGCTTGCTCCTGTCTTTAAACTATTCCAATTACTTGTATTTAATAGCCATGTTACTTCCTTCATATTTTCTTGACTTGCTGTTGGTGATGTTACTCCATCCTTATATAGTGATGGATTTAATGCTTTGATTTTTATATTACTTGCATCTGCTGATGTTGTATCTGTTATTGGCAATTGATAATTATTGCTTGTACAATCTGCTTTCAAAAATACTGATACCTCATCTTTATTATACTTTTTATCAAAATCTACATAATACAATCTGTAGTTATTTGATACTGTATACGTCTTTGTCCCTACTGTTACTGTTGTTGCTATTGGTACATAGTTTGTTACTACTCTTCCTAAATAGTCTGCTACATTATCTTTTGTTATTGTTACTGTCTTTCCTTCTACTGTTGCTGTTATTCCTTCTGTTGCTCCTTCATCTTTTTTAGTGTCGTCTTTTTTTCCATCTAAATAATTTCCAACATAGCTTGCATAATCTTCAAGCATATTTGCTTCATTCGCTTTTCCTTCTTCATGCGTACTCTTTGCAATTTGTGCTCTTGATATTATTCCATTATCTCCAAATACCGCAAAAATACTTACTGTTGCAAGAATTATCAATACTACAATAGTTACAACTAACGCTATTAGCGTTATTCCACTATTTCTTCTGTTTACTATGTTTTTCATTTTTAACATTTCCTCCTTTTTTCTTTAGTATACAAAATTATTGAATCAACAGGCAAAATTTCGATAATTTGGACAGCTTTTCATCTTTTGCGTACTTCAATTCACATCCTTATTTTACCAATCCTGTCAAAAGAAAGCAACCCCTTTTGTCGATTTTTTTCTAAATAAAAATTTCTATTTTACTCTTGCATTTATTATTACTCACTCACGGTATTTTTGTGGTACTTTTTCAACATCCTCCCAAAAGTACCACATCAAAAAATAACTCTGACTTTATTGCTAATTCAGAGTTATTTTTGTATTGTTTTCATATATGAAAAAGTGTATTTTTCACAAGTTTATCACAAAATTCCAGCCTTTTTTTCGATTTATCACAAAATTCCTATTTATACTATCTTTCCTCTAACATATTCATATATCATAATGCTTGCTGCGACAGAAGCATTTAAGCTTTCTGTTTTTCCAAGCATAGGAATTTTAACTTTTTTATCTGCCATATCTTGTATAGGTTTAGACACTCCGTTTGCCTCGTTTCCAATAACAATCACTTTATTTTTATACTTTATATCATATATGCTATTTTGTGTATCCAGCGAAGTTACCATTATTTCAAATTTATTTTTTTGTGCCTGTTTTAGCATCTCTTCTAAATTTTCTGCAATTATTATATTTACTCTAAAAATTGCACCCATTGTAGATCTAACTACTTTTGGATTAAATGCATCTGCACTATTTTTTGAAAGTATTATTTGATTTAGTCCTGCACTATCAACTGTTCTAAGTATTGTTCCAAGGTTTCCTGGATCTTGTATATCATCTAATGCAATTATTATATCTTGTGAAAAATCAAGTGTAGTATTTGTGTTTTTCTTTTCAATTACTGCCAAAATACCTTGAGGTGTTTTTACATCAGATAATACCTGAAATACCTTTGCTGTAACATATATACAATCATATTTTGCAATTTTGTACATATATTCTTTTGACAAATTACCTTCTTGTACATCATCATCACATACTACAATTTGCTTTATATCAGCATTTTCCTGTATTGCCTCTTCTACAAGCTTAATTCCTTCTACAATAAATTTATTTTCCAAATCTCTATATTTCTTTTCTTTAAGCTTTTTTATATTTTTTACAATTTCATTATCTTTACTTGAAATAATCTGCACTATTCTTCTCCTTTTTCAGATACAAAAATTAAGAATTCTTTTATAGTCTCTATCAATTTTTTATCTGTTTCATTATTTACTTTTAATGTTACATATGGCTCAATTCCTGCACCAAATTTTACATTAAATTCATATTTTTTAACAAGTTTATCTATAATATCTGGGTTATATTTGCTTCTATCAAAATAGAATACAACATTTGAGGCTCTTTGAGATATTTTTACCACATTTGCATTTCTTGCAAGCTCCTTTATTCTTGTAACTTCTAGCAAATTCTCTATCTCTTTTGGTGGATTTCCATATCTATCAACTAATTCATCAATAACATTTTGTATATCATCTTCTGTTCTACAAAGTGCAATGTTTTGATATACTTCAATTTTTTGACTTCCAGAATCTATGTAACTATCTGGAATATAGCTTGAAATATTAATATCCACTTGAACATCTTGCTCTTCCTTTACTTCTATTCCTTGCATTTCTTTTACAACTTCGTCAAGTAATTTGCAATATGTATCATATCCAACTTGCTCCATATGTCCATGTTGAATTTCACCTAGCAAACTTCCGGCTCCTCTTATCTCAAGGTCTCTCATTGCTATTTTAAATCCTGAACCAAACTCTGTAAATTCCTTTATAGTTTTTAGTCTTTTATCTGCAACTTCTGTAAGTAGTTTATCCCTTTTATATGTAACATATGCATATGCTTGTTTATTGCTTCTTCCAACTCTTCCACGTATTTGATATAGCTGTGCAAGTCCAAGCCTGTCTGCATTTTCTACAATTATTGTATTTGCATTTGGTATATCAATTCCAGATTCAAGTATTGTTGTACATACAAGTACATTTACTTCTTTATTTATAAATCTTTCCATGATTTCTTCTAGCTGTTTTCCAGACATTTTGCCATGTGCATATTCAACTTTTGCTTCTGGCACCAATTCGTCTATTTCAAGTGCTTTTTTCTCTATGTCTTCTACTTTGTTATACAAATAAAATACCTGACCATTTCTTTCAAGTTCTTTTGTTATAGCTTCTTTTATAACTTCTCTGTCATATTCAAGTACATAAGTTTGAACTGGTCTTCTGTTTTGTGGTGGCTCATATATTACAGACATATCCCTAATTCCAAGTATTGACATATGTAGTGTTCTTGGAATTGGTGTTGCTGTCATTGTAAGTACATCAACACTATTTTTCAATTTCTTTATTTTTTCTTTGTCTTTAACTCCAAAACGATGCTCTTCATCTATTATTAGAAGCCCTAAATCTTTAAATTCAACGTCATTGCTTAATATTCTATGTGTACCAACAACTACATCTATTTCGCCAAGTTTTAATTTTCTAATAATTTCATCTTGTTGTTTTTTTGTTCTAAATCTGTTTAGCACTTCAACATTTATTGCAAAATCTGACATTCTTTCCTTAAAACCTTCATATTGCTGGTTTGCAAGAACTGTTGTAGGAACTAAATATGCAACTTGTTTATGGTCCATTACAGCTTTAAATGCAGCTCTTATTGCAACTTCTGTTTTACCATATCCAACATCTCCACAAAGTAGTCTGTCCATTGGTTTTGAAAGTTCCATATCTTTTTTTACTTCTTCAATACACCTTAATTGATCATCTGTTTCTTGATATGGAAAACTATCTTCAAATTGATGTTGCCACTGCGTATCTTTACTAAATGCATATCCTTTTATTTTCTGTCTTTTTGCATACAGTTCTATCAAATCTTTTGCGACTTCACGCAAATTCTTTTTAACACGTTCTTTTGTTACATCCCACTCTTTTGTACCAAGCTTGTTTAACTTTGGACTTGATGTATCTCCTCCACCGATGTATTTTCTTACATTATCCAAATTGCTTGTAGGTACATAAAGCATATCATCATTTTTATATTTAATTTTAATATAATCTTTTGTAACATTTTCAGATGTGATTGTATTTACTCCAACAAATTGACCTATACCATGCATACGATGCACAACAAAATCACCAGGTTTTAGGTCTGCAAATACTATTTTTTCACCTTGTTTAAATGTAGCACTTGCTTTTTTCTTTTTAGGCTCTGCCTCAAAAGCTTCTTGCATACTAAGTACAATCATTTTTAAGTCATAACTTTCAAATCCAGTTGTTAAAGAAGATTTAATATCTTCTGATGAATACAATCCACATTTTATGCTATCAGTTAGCTTTGAAGATTTGTTTAAAATATTAAAAGGAATCTCTTTTTCATTTAATATTTTTATAATTTTATCTTCATTTGCCTTATTTCCTGCAAGTATTATTACTTGTTTTTTCTCATTTATCCATTTCAAAATATCTTCAAATAAGATATCCATTTCGCTTTTATAAATGTTTATCTCTCTATAATTAAACTCATATTTATTTATATTTGAATATGCACCATTAGTTTGCATATACACAATTTCACAATTTTCTTTTTTTTGAATTTCTGTTATCCAGCTTTTCTTTGCAAATTCTCCATCACTTATATTTGCAATTGCTTCTGGTACAAATCTTTCCTTTTCTGTAAGAGATTTTATTAAGTTATTGTTTTCTATAACAATATTTTCTCTTCTTACATTTATTTTGCTCATTTCATCAAAAAATAATATATAATTTTCTGGCAAATATGAAAGAAGATTAACTTGACTTACGTAGAACTCATTAAAATATTTGTCTATCTTGCTTGTATAATCTCCATTTTTTATTTGTTCTATATTTTCCTTTATTATTTTTGCATTATTTTCTGATTGTTCTTGATTATTTAAATATTTTTCTTCTATTGATTTGCAAATATTTGCAATTGATTTTGGATATGCTAAAACTCCCTCAACTTCTTCGTTTTTCTCTACTTTAAGCATATTACTTATGATATATTCATGTGCAGGGTATATAGTTATCTCATCTATCATCTCATTTGATCTTTGAGATGATAAATTGAAATATCTTATTGAATCAACTTCGTCTCCCCAAAATTCAATTCTAACACCAATCTTTTCAGTTAGGCCTATATCTACAATTCCACCTCTTATGCTAAATTGCGTACTAGATTCAACTAAATCATTTCTTTCATATCCCAAATAAATTAAAATTTGTTTTAACTCTTCTATTCCAGTTTTGGTTTTAGTTTCATAATTTGGAAGGCTGTATGTTTGGCCTACCTTAAAAGATACTATATTTTTATATAGCACATCTTTATCAGGCATAGTTTGCATTAAGGCTTCAATTGTAGTAACTACAACTTTTGCCTTTTTACTATAAATCTTATTTAATGCATCTATCCTTTGGCAAGCAAGTTCAGTACTTTGCGTTTCATAATCATATGGTGATATTTCCTTTTTAGGGAAAAATACTACTTCATCTTCCCCTAAAAAGAATTGCAAATCTTGTATTAACTTTTTTGCTTGCAACTCGTTATATGTTACAATCAAACTTGTCTCTCTTGCATACTTAATTGTTCCAGCTACTATATGCATTTTTCCCACGTCAGATAATCCCGATAAATTAATCGGGCCTATGTTATTTTTTATATTTTCTGCATACTCTCTAAATTTTTCGTTTTTTTCTAATTTACTAACAAAAATATTCATTATCTATCTCTCTTTTATCTATTTATTAACTCAAACTGTCAAAAATACACAAATATTATATTACTTTTTAAAGTTTATGTCAATTTGTTAATATAATGCAAAATTATATTTTTGTAATATATTTTTTCACATTTTCATAACTATTACTAAGGAGAATTCTATTTATGAAATTTATGTTTATATCACTAAAAAAGAATATATTGCCTTGCTTTTTTATATTATTTGCAATTTGCTTAGTTGTATTCTCAAAGTCGAATTTAATTGCAACCAAAAATGGATTATTGCTTTGGGCAAATAATGTTGTGCCATCACTTTTTCCATTTTTTATAATTATAGAAGTAATCTCTCATACAGGTGTTATAAAACAAATAGGAAAACTATTTGATAAATGTATGAGGCCAATTTTTAATGTTCCTGGAGAAGGTGCTTTTGCTTTTATAGTTGGTATATTATCTGGATATCCAGCAGGAGGAAAAGTAGTAGCAAATTTATACTCTCAAGGCCTTTGTACAAAGGATGAAGCAGAAAGAATGCTTGCATTTTGCAATAACTCTGGCCCACTTTTTGTAATTAGTTTTGTAGGTATATCACTATTTGGAGATACCAAAACAGGTATGCTTTTACTTTTAACACACATACTAGCAAGCATCACTGTTGGAATAATCCTTGCTAGACACTCCAAAAGCACTTTATATCCAAGTTACATATCACATAAAAAAATAAAAGCATCTTCAAACATTGAAACACTTTCTTTAAAAAATCTTGGAAAAGTGCTTGGTCAAAGTATTCAAAATGCAACTTCTACAATACTTCTTATAGGTGGATTTGTAGTAATATTTTCAGTTTTAATTTCAATTTTAGATAAACTACATATCTTTGAACAAGCCGGACTTTTACTCTCACCTTTTTTGAAAATTCTTGGTTTTGATATAAACTTTGCCAATCCACTACTTTGTGGAATTTTAGAACTAACAAATGGAGTTAATTTAACGGCTTTGGTAAATATAAAAAGCGTTTCACAAAATATTATCTTATCAGCATTTTTACTTGGTTTTGGAGGCATTTCTGTTTTACTACAGGTTTTTAGTATTATTTCAGAAACAGATTTGTCAATAAAAAAGTATTTCATCGGTAAATGCATGCAAGGAGTAATTGCAAGCATATATGTAGCATTAGCTCTGCACTTTATACCAACTTTAAGTTTAGATATTGAGCAGACATGCGCTACAGTGGCACAAACTATTACATTTCCTGTTCAATTTTTTCGGACTCAATAGTTATGTTTTTTTACTTTTTGTAATATTATTTATAGTATGTATGGCGTTTTCAGCAAATCCAAGCAAACACTATCACTAAAATAGCACTGGTTTATAGGTATATCCTTAAAACCTAAATATAATTAATGGAGATTTTATTATGGATAGAAATTCTGATATTAATGGTTTTTGTAGCTTTCCACCACCTTTTTATGGAGGATTTGAAACAAGTTTTGATCCAAATACTGATACAAATGGACAAATGTTTAATCCAATGGTTCAATATGAGCAAGCATATATGTATTACAGATATATGACTCAGCAATTAGAATATAAGATAAAGTGTAAGGAATATGATAAACTTTGCAACTCTTCTTCTCCATCAAGAAATGAGCGAAGAGAATAAAGACAAAAAATGTCGTGTGTGAATTTATTATTACATCTGATAAGGAATTTTTTGAAAATATTGGAGAAAAAGAAATATAAATTTAAAGCAAGAAAACGAAAAACTAAAACAAGAAAATAATAAATTAAAAAACTATATTGAAAAATCTTTTCAAGTATTCAGAAATCTTTTTAGTTTTCCAATAGACAGATTTAAAAGGTTAGTAGATAATTTTGTAATACATTTTGATAGATAAACAAAGCCACAACATATTGCCATGCATGGCAATATGTTGTGGCTGTTATATTATATTCTAAAAAATACGCTAGGCAAAATTTTGGTTTTACCAAGCTTACCGCTTGCTTTGGCCTCAAAATTTTGCCATTTTTCGCGTATCTCACGATTCGCTCTTACTGCGAACCTGTTCATATACATCTCTTTTTCTTCATACACTATCAACTAACTTTATCGCTATTAGCGCTCAGGGTTACTTTATATAAAGTGTGGACCTGAACGAATAGTCGTCGGCGCCGTAGTTAGTCGGATCGCCGGAGTCGCGATCGCTGACTGGACCAGCACGGTAGTAACCATTTCCGCGTTTAACACGATCATACGAATTGTAGGCCTCCATTGTCCATTCCCAACAATTTCCTGCTAAATCATATATGTTTTTTGATACATCATCTGCTACACTTCCTGTAAGTTCTGGTGCAGATTTTTTTTGTGTAGTTCTTTGGGCATCTCCTATATATCTACACATTGCATCCCACTCACATCCATATGTTAATGTACTTGTTACACTTGTATAGTTATGTTGGCTAGCAAAGTTTTTGGCAAGATATACTGCTCCACTCTCTCCTGATATTTCACTTGCATCACTCATACTTGTTCCCCATGGGACCCAATTATATGGGGCTACTCCTTTTTTACATACTACCGTTTGTGCTGTTGTAACATCTGGTCTTAATGTAGTACTATTTACTCCTGCCTCGAATCTTCCTATATAAAATCCTCCATATTTTAATACCTGTGTTCTCATTGTATTATATTCTTCTGCTTCTGTTGAATATCCCTTTGCATATGGCTCGGTATATCTTGCAGTATCTAATCCTGTTGTAGGCTGTCCTGTTGTATAATCAAATTCTGTTCTTTCTAAATCAGCCTCTCCTGATACTGGTATCCATACAAATTGATTTCCCATACTTGTACCAGATGCATTCATTGTATCATT
>CAKOPZ010000004.1 GCA_934101145.1 uncultured Clostridia bacterium | reverse complement strand
TTAAGCAAAAAGAAAAATGTAGGTTTTCCTACATTTTTATGTTGGAAAAAAACTACATTTTTATTATCTCATAAACATCAATTGGGTAACTACTTTTTTAGAGCCTGTAAATTATTTTTTTACCATCTCATTTTTTATGTCCTTCTGCTTTCTACTGTAGTTGTAGAGAGACTGTAGATTGAAGAGAAACTAGCGGACAAAGCGCACCGAGGTAGGCGTTGCCAGGGTTGTCGCTGCTTACATAGCCCCCGTTGTAGCAGAACACAAAGAGCACGATGTCATCGCCGTAAGCCGAAGGAGACGCCAGCCAGTAATATTGGTTATCTCCTGGATAATACATACTATCTATTGCTGAATCTGTTTTTACTGAATAATTTGATGTATAATAATCATATTCTGTTCCATTATAATGACATGGTCCAAGTTCATATCCATAGTTATTACTATCTACTGTTGTTGGATATTGATAAAATAGTTTTGCTCTTGCTGTATCTGCTGTTAATGTTCCTGTATTTGGTGTACTTTCTGTTAAGTTATATTTTGTGTTATAACTATCCATCATCATCTCTACACTTGGTGCTCCTACTACATAATTTACTTTGTTTGCTAAGCTTGAGCCTGTTTTTAAGCTATCCCAGTTACTTGTATTTGTTAGCCATGTTACTTCTAGCATATTGGTATTATCTGCTACTGGCGATGTTACTCCGCTTGCATACAATGATGGATTTAGTGCTCGTATTTTTACATTATTGGCTGTACTTGCTGTTGCATCCGGAATTGGCAATAAATAATTGTTACTTGTACAATCTGCCTTTAAATACACTCCATTTTTTTCTCCATATTTTCCATCAAAATCTACATAGTATAACCTATATTTTGTTGATACATTATATTCCATACTTTCTATTGTTACACTACTTGTTGTTGGCACATAGTTTGTTACTACTTTTCCTAAATAATTTGCTACATTTGCCTTTGTTAATTTTATTCCCTCAGTACCATCTACTGTTACTGTTATTCCTTCTTCTGGTTTTGTCGTTCCTCCACCTGAACCACTATTATCAGTATCATACTGTGCCATTTCATTTAATAGTCTATCCATTTCTTCATTATCTTTCGCTATACTATTTGAATACATCTCTTTTGCCTGTTTTGCTTTTTTTATTATTCCATTTTGTCCAAGCACTGCATTTATACTTACTGTTGCTAGTATTATTAATACTACATTTGTTACAACTAACGCTATTAGCGTTATTCCTTTGTTTGCTTGACTTTTCTTTTCCTTATGTTCCATTTATTCTATCTCCTTTTCTATTTTTTATTTATTATACATTGTTTTTTATCTTGTTTTCTATCTATCACCTCTCTCATCTAAAGCACACTAACTTTCTTCCTCAGCCACGCAAAAAAGACAGCAAACAAACTACTTTTGCAATTGCATTACTTCAAAAACTTTCCAGTCTTCTTTCTTAATACAATTTGTTTGTTTTCTGTCTTTTTCTCTATCACAAATAAAGGCTTTCTCGCCTCTATTTGCTTCTATATTTATTTTATATATTGGTTTCTTTACCTTACCTACTAATTCTTCTTCAATCTCTTTACTAAACTGTATTGTGTGTGTGTGTGTGTACAGCCCCAACGGTTCTACGCTCTTCCATTTCTTTTGTGTGCTCCTTTTTATACTTTACTATTCTTACTATTCTATTGTAACTTTCGCATTAATTGGGCAAATTTGAATAAATGTTTTTCCGTCATTAACATTTATTTCATTTCCTTGTAAATCTTTGTATACTGTTTGTGAACTTCTTGATGTTTTTTCACATTTAATCTTAATTGCCTTTCCATTTGTTATATAATATCCATCAAGTGTTTTTACATTATCTATATTTTGTCTATCTTTGCTATCTATGGCTGTATTTTTAGCAAATGAAATAATAATATTTTTTGTTGTTACTGTATTTTTAGTAACCCAATCTGTTTGTTTTTTTCCTCTTGAATATCTTGTATATACTTGTTTTTCAGCATCATATGTATATTTTACTGTATTGTGATCTGAATATGGAATTGTTACTGTTTCTGCATTTTGACCATCTGATAAATTTACTTCATCTACAACATAATTAAGAACTGGATCTTTAGTTGTAGTTGTTCTATATCCTTTTCTGTTTGCAATCTTTAAGATGTTTTCTGTTTTAGTTACAGCATTATGTGGTGCATATTTACCAGTATCTCTCCAAAATCCATTTTTGCTTCCACTTTCAAATATTCCATTTATATTATTTACTTTTAAAGTACTAATATCTGCTTTTGCCTTAGGAC
The DNA here is from genome assembly GCA_934101145.1 of uncultured Clostridia bacterium. Taxonomy (GTDB): domain Bacteria; phylum Bacillota; class Clostridia; order TANB77; family CAG-508; genus CALXVA01. The sequence continues at coordinate 73,510 of CAKOPZ010000004.1, read as the reverse complement.
TCCATCCATAATGTACATATATAGCATCATTTTCTAGTGCATAGTCTAGGAAATTATGTCTTGAACTTCTTATTGGTCCAATTTTTGATAAATCTTTATCTTTTAAAACAAGCATTAATCTTGTTTCTCCACCTTCTACAATCATTTCATATACTAAATCTGCTTGTTCAAGTCCTGCTTGTGGCATTGCATCAATATGATTATCAATCATTACTGCAATTGGTCTAACATTTCCCGCAAACGTTTTTGCCTTTTTTTCGTCAACGTAAAGTACTGAGCTGTCTGTATTCTCAATTAAATTAGTGCTGCCAACATCTTGCGTATTACCTTTTTCTTTAAACACTTTCATTGCAAGTAATCCACCTGCTACAAGTATTAGTAAAATTAATACTATTACAAAAATTTTACTTCCACTTGATTTCTTTTTTGCTTTATCAGCTCTCATAAAAAATCCCCCTTTATTTTTATGGTTTTATAGCGAGTGTTGCCACTCCATAAATAACAAGAACAGCTATAATTCCAACAGATGCACTAAAAACTACTTCTGATAACGTATGTTTTTTTGCCTCTATTCTACTTTCTGATACCAAGATTGCCATTATAAGTGATAAAGTTAATACTACAATATTGTCTGTCATAAGCCAAATTATAGTATTTGCTGCAAAGCTTAATGCAGTATGTCCGCTTGGCATAAATTTTTTATTTAAGAATTTATGTTTATTTGTTGTTGCCATTGCTATTAAAGACAGTATTGTAATTACAACAATTATTACAGTTGAAAAAGCTAAATGTATTGGTGATGATATTATATTTCTTATAAATTGGAGTCCTATGTCACTTACTTTATCAAAGAATAAAAAGTATGCTACTATAAGTGCATTAATTGCTGTTATAACAACTCCACCTGCTGCAACATCTTTTGCAATTTTTGCTTTAGGGTGATATAAATCTGTATATAAATCTACTACTGTTTCTATTGCTGTGTTGACCATTTCTGCAAATAAAATTAAAACTATAGTAAACATAAATATCAAAAATTCAGCTTTGCTTAATTCAAAAAATAAACTTATAATTACAACAAACACAGCAATAAGCAATTGTTTTTTTATGTTTGATTGTGTAGTTGTTGCATATATAATTCCATTAATTGCATTTCTCCAAGCATCAATAAAATTGCTATTTCCTAATCTTTCTTTTTTGGATTTTTCATCATTTTCCTGTTTATTTGATGTTTCTTCTTCCTTATCTCTGCTTATTCCTAATGATGATAAAACTACTTCCTCTTTTTGTCTCATGACTTTTTTTTCATCTTCTATCATATGGTCATATCCCATCAAATGATAAAATCCATGTACTACCATATATGAAAGTTCTCTTTCAAAACTATGTCCATACTCTTCTGCTTGTTCATATACTCTTGGAATTGATATAACAATATCTCCAAGAATATCTATTTTCTCAACTTCTTCTACATCCTTGCCAGACTTGCCTACTATTTGCTCTATTTCATTTTTTTCAAACATTGGAAAAGAAAGTACATCTGTTGCTTTATCAATATTGCGGTATTTTCTATTTATTTCCTTTATTTCTTCTGGCAATGTTAATGTAATACTCATATATAAATTTGTGTTTTCTAATCCTTCTATTTCAAAGCATTTATTTACTACTTTTTTTATTGTTTCATCATATTTTTCATTTGCATTAATTCCATTATATATAATTTCACAATTTTCCTTCATCTAATTACCTTCCTGCCTATACTGCTACCCTTGGTTTTCTTTCTTTTTTCTTTGCTACCTTTTTTGCACCTTTTGTATAACTTCCTTCTGAATAGCATCCATCTGCAAGTGCTCTCATAGCCCCAAGTTCAACCAATTTATTTTTATAAAATTTAATTATTTTGTAATATTTATTTTCATTTGCAAAAACTTTTTGAAGATCATTTCTCACAAATAAAATTTCTTTTTCCTTTACGTATTCATCATAATTATTATCTTTTAAACTATCAAGTTTTTTATATTCTGTCCAAAAACTTTTATATGCTTCTCTTAAAGAAGGTTTGTCCCAATAAATTTTTGTACTTAACAATCTAACATTATATTCTTCTATAATGTTTATTAACAATGAATATGCTTTTTCTTGTTTTCTTATAATTTTTGTGTCTACTATTAAACTACGTGCATCATTTAAAAGTTTTTCATAGCATTGCTCAGCTACAACAAGTGGCAAACTATGTGTAAACAATTTTCTGCTAAGACCAAGTAATATCATATTTTTTTCTATATAATCATTTTGATCTAGTTTTCCTACTGTAAATCTTTCAAAATTATTATATTCTTCTAATATTTCTTTATATGTATCATTTCCTTCAACTTCAAATTTTATTGGTAATATATCAGATATATATTTTTCTAATGCTTTAAATATCTTTCCATAAATATCTTGTTTTTCTCCATCTGATAAATTATCTGCAAGTCTAATAGAATAATGTTTTAAAAGTCCTTTATACAATGTTTCCATTTCCATTGCATAAAACTTTTTGTATTTTTCAATTAATTTTTCTTTTTCATTTTGAACTGTTTCATAGTCTAATCTAAGTAAATACATTTGCTTTCTATATTTATATTCTGTATATCCTGTTTCTTTTAAATGTGTAATCATATAATATTGTGATAGTGCATCTTTTTCAAATTCATTTGCAGTATCATTTTTTACCTTTTTATATATAGAATCCATAATATATTTATCAATAGATTCTAAATATAGTGCATATGTATCATCTAATTTTTTTGTTATTTGTTCTTTTTTATCTTCATCATCAATTTTATCTATATTTAAAGAATTTTCATATGCTTTTAATACATTATTCCTTTTCATAGATATAAGCATTCCATTAATACCTACTTTTGTAGGTATTAATAATTTTGTTAATGTATTTGTTATTTTTGAAAAAAATGTTTTTTCTGAATTATAAACCCTTAAACTTCTTTCTTCCATATTATCCTCCACTTCCATCTTTTACATTTGTTCTTTAGCAAATCCTCTAAAAGACTATTTTTTCTTTTGTCCCAATGTTTTCTTGTACTTCATATGTTACTTCTACTTCCACATAAGAACTATCCTCATGTGTTGTAATCTGCTTATCTAAAATACTATTTTTATCTTCTATTTTTTCATCAAGTTCCTTCATTGCCATATTTTTTGCTATTTCTTTTGCTTCATTAACATCATGAACAACTTGAATATTTTTGTACTCTTTATTAGTTATTTTGTTAATTTCTATTGGGATATAAAAATTAGAAAATAACTTCAATTTTTTTGTCTCTTCTATTGTATCATAATTTTGGAATTTTGAAAGCCCTTTATATAAATTTATTTTAAAATTATTTATATTTATACAATACTTATTTTCTACTTGGCCAGTTTCTTCTTTATTATTTTCTATTAAATCAATTCTTTGTTTGCTTGTATACCAAACTTTTGCTTTTATTTCTCCTTGTGCATGAACATAGCGCTTGCTAGTATACTTACCTTCCATCCATCCTGCAATAAGGTTATCTCCTTCTTTTACAATATCACCTTCCTTTACAAGTGATGTTCCATTTACAGCATTTACTTTCAATATCATACCTGATTTTTTTGCAACAATATTACAGTATTCATCTTCATTTATTATTTCTGGCTTTTCGTCAGCTTCCTCTATTTTAATGATGGCATTTGTTCCTTTTATATCAATTCCCACCCAAGCAATATCGTCCCTTTTAAGTCTTAAATTATTTATTACCTGTTTTGTGTTTATTGCATGTCTCATTTTTCCTATATCAAGTCCACTCTCTTTTACGATACTTAAAATATCCTTAGAATTTATTTTACTGTTTCCAATTATTTCTATATTCCATATAAAATTTGAAAGCGCAATAATTGTAAACAATATAATAAAAAGAAAAAGCACAAATACCTTCCTCTTTCTATATTGATTTAACTTAAATGATATTCCTTTTTTATTTTTAATTTTTAATCTACATTGTGTTTTTTTACAAACACTTCTTAATTTTTTAAAGTCTTCTCTTTTTATTCTAGCACACAGTATTGTTGACTTACTCCTATTTATTTTCCATAAATATATTCCTTTACTTGCACATATGTTTATAAATCTTTCTATATAATATCCTTCTACTTCTATATCAACATAGCCATATATATAACTTAATAGTACATCTAAGTTCAAATTTTCTCCTCCTCGTTTTCAATGCTTTCAAAGTCAATTCCATCTATTTGGCCTGTTACTAAAATATCATCTGTTGTCATTTCTTCAAGTTTTAAATTAAATCCATTAATATTTATGATACCAATGTATGTATTTAATCTTACAAAATAATCCTGATATTCAAGTATTCCTTTGTAATTTTCTATAAAAACTTGTTCAAATCCCACTATTGTTATCTTTGGTCTATTTGAACTGATTTCATCTGGTAGACTCAGAATTCTTTCAAGTCTACTTGGTGTAGATTTTCTTTTTTTCAAATCAATCACAATCCTTTTTTATTTTTCAAATTTATCAATTGCTCTAAATTCATATCCCTGTGCTTTAATTTCTTTTATACATTCATCTAATATATTGCTATTATCCTTTGATGTTGCATGAAGTAGCATTACTTCTCCATTATGCAAATTGTCTAATATTTTCTTTTTTCCATATTTTTCTCTTCCCTGTTTTGATTCATCCCAATCATCATATGCAAATGACCACATTACGGTTGTATAGCCAAGTGTATTTGTATATGCAACTGTTCTTTCACTATATTCTCCTTTTGGTGGTCTTATATATTGCATTTCATATCCAAATTTTTCATACAAACTGCTGTGTAAATTCATTACTTCTTCTTTTATTTGTTCATTACTTATTTCTGGCATTGATTTATGATTAGCTGTATGGTTTTAACCTAACTAGATGTACCACTTTTTCATCTAAAATTATGTAGTTAACATCAATAACTACTTTCTAATTTATTATGCTATATCTTTCTTATATATTACTTTCTCATAAGGATTTGAAAAAGTTAGTTCTATTGTAATATTTTTATTTTTATCAAATGTAATTTTCCTTACTAATGCCTCTATTGTTTCTCGATCTGGCTCTTCCATTTTTAAGAATTTTTTTGCTATTTTTCTTATTTCTTTATACTCCTTATCTTCTAGTTTTTTACTTTGTGCATTAGTTATTTCATTTTCAAGTTCCTTAATTTCTTGATTTATAGATTTTCTTTTATTTTTCATTCCTTCGTATATTTTATTGAAGTCATCTATTGAAATTTCATTTTTCAATTTTCTTTTGTAAAGTTCTGAAAATCTATTTTCAATTTCTTTGAGTTCCTTATTCTTACTTTCAATAATCAACTTATTCTTTTTTTCTCTTGTATCACTTTTTACTTTTGCTTTTTTATAAGTTTCTTTTATTTCTTTGGAAGTAATGTCTATTTTATTTAACTCATTTTGTATTACTTTTTTAAGTTCTCTTAATATTATGTGTTCTCCAAGAATTTTATTCTCGCATAACCTTATATAATCATTTCTCTTTTTACATATTGCATAGTTTCCCTCCCAATATACTTTGCCACTTTTATTTTTGCTTATAGAATGCATAAATGTTGCTTCATTTCCACATTCTCCACAATATACCATACCTTTTAGAATATAATTATATTTTTTCTTATTATCTGTATTAAATGAATTAAATCTAGCTTGAACTTTTTTCCATAGTTCTTCATCTATAATAGGATCATGCATATTCTTTATTACAATAAATTCTTCTTTTTTCTTCTGCCTTCCTTTTTTTATTTTAGGACTTATTTGTTCCCTTTTACCACTTACAACATACCCTAAATAAGTTTGATTTTTTAACATATTTCCTATTGTTGTTCGTAGCCAAACATACTCTCCAGATGGATTTTTGCATTTTCTTTTTGTACAAGGCATATTCATATAGACAGCAGGTGGTACAATATTCCTTCTATTCAATTCATCAGCAATTTTTATAGTTGACATTCCTTTATTTCCGTACATATCAAATATTTCTTGCACAACTTTATATACATTTTCATCAATAACTAAATGATTTTTTATATTTTCATCTTTTTTATAACCATAAGGAGCAATTCCTGCTTGATATTCCCCATTTTCCATTTTCTTCTTTTTTACACTTTTTATTTTTTTAGAAATATCTTGTATGTAATAATCATTATAGCTTAACTTAAACGATAAAAACTGCAATCCTCTTGCATTTATAGTATCTACACCATCACCTATTGCAATATATCTTATAGCTTTTGATGGTAAGTACCTTTCAAGATAGTAACCTGTATCTATATGATCTCTCCCAAATCTTGATAAGTCTTTTGTGATAATGCAATCTATTTTTCCATCTTCAATATCTTGTATCATTCGCTTAAAGTCTGGTCTATCGAAATTTCCTCCTGTATAGCCATCATCAATATATTCTCCTACTGCTTTTAAATCATCATTATTATTTATAAAATTATCTATTATATCCCTTTGATTTTCTATGCTTTCACTTTCTTGCTTATCTCCATCTTGTTCTGATAATCTCAAATATTTTACTGCCCTATATATTCGCATTTATATTGCCTCCTTTAGTCCTTCTTTTATTTCTATCTGTCCAAATCTGAAGGTTATAATTACATTTTTTTGACTATCAAATTCTATTTTCTGAATCAATTTTGAATATAGTTCTCTACTAGGATTTTTAATAGATAATATTTCTTCTGCTACCTCTTTTATTTGTTTATAATTAAGACTATTACTACTTTTTTTGGTTTCTTCTATCTTTGTTTCTAATTGTTGTATCTGCTGTAAAATTAGTTTTTTCTCTTTTAATAAGTCCTCATAAATAATATTAAAATCTTCAGTTGTTATTACATTTTCAGTTTTATCTTTATAGACTTGTTTTATTGTTTCATTTTTTTCTTTTAGCTTGCATTCATAAATTTTTAATTGTTTTTTGAAAAAATTGATTTTTGTATTGATTTTTTGCTCAGCGTTGTCATATATTTCTTGTAATTCATCATCTGAATAAGATAATTTTTGTATTTCTTCTTTTATTGCACTAATTACTTTTTTTTCTAGTTCTTCTAATTTTATAGGTTTACATTCGCAATCATTTCTTTTTGAATTTTTATTAGAACATATAAAACTATTATTTTCCCACATATTGCCGTTTTTTCTTTTTGCCACTCTATGTCTATATATTGCTTTTCCTCCACACTCAGCACAATGTACTAACTCTTTTAAAGGATGTGTGTATTCCTCAGATTTGTTTGTTCTAAATTTTTTATACATTTCTATTTTTTCCTGTGCTTTATTCCATATATCTATTGAAATAATTGCTCTATGTTTATTAGGTACAATGATGTATTCTTCTTTTTTTGTTTTTCTAACTTTATCAACCTTATGACTAATTTTTTGATATTTTCTACCTACTACATTTCCTATATATATTTGATTTTGTAACATTTCTGATATTTGACTATATAGCCATTTGTATTCTGATATATCTTTCTTACCTTTCATAATAGTCGGAATCTTTAAATATATTGCAGGTGGTAAAATTTCATTTTCATTTAATTTATCTGCTATTTGTGTTGTTGACATTCCTTTATTAACATACATATCAAATATATCTACAACTACTTTTGCTGATTCTTCATCTGGTATTAGATGATTTTTTATTAAACTATCTTTTTTGTAACCATAAGGAGCAATATTTCCTTGAAATTCTCCCTTTTCTATTTTTCTTTGCTTTACACTTTTTATTTTATTGGATATATCTTGTGCATAATAGTCATTAAAACTTAATTTAAAAGTTAAAAATTGCAATCCAGATGGATTATTGGTATCAACATTATCGCCTATTGCAATATATCTTATAGCTTTTGTTGGTAAATACCTTTCAAGATAATATCCTGTATCTATGTGATCTCTTCCAAATCTTGATAAATCTTTTGTAATAATGCAGTCTATTTTTCCATCTTCAATGTCTTGTATCATTCGTTTAAAATCTGGTCTATTAAAATTAGTTCCTGTATATCCATCATCGATATATTCTCCTACATCTTCTAAATCATCACTATTTTTTATAAAATTATCTATTATATCTCTTTGATTTTCTATACTTTCACTTTCTCTATCATCTCCGTCATCTCTTGAAAGACGCAAATACTTGACTGTTCTATCTTTTCTATAATTTATATTGCCACAATTATTTATTCTTTTCATCTTACCTCCTCTCCAGAATAAATAACCTTTTTACGATTTAATTTTATCTTTTAAATTATTTGAAGTAAAATGTGCAAATTTAATATTATTTACTGATCTTCACATTGTTCTATAATTTCGTTAAATTTTTCTTCTAACAAATTGGTTATTATTTCTCGTAAATTTTCTTTTCCATAGATAACTTTTACTTTGCTATCTTCTTTATTTTCTTCCAACATTACCTCCTTACTTTCATATTAAAAGGTATTTAGGTAATGATAAATTTATGAATAATTGCTTTATTTTTATAAAATTATTCTTCTGGAAAAAATTCATCAAGTATAAAATTAGCTTCTTTTAAAGTTTTTCTTGGGTGGTGTGAATATACTTCTGATAAAAATTCTGTTACTATTTTTTTGGTGTTATTTCTTTTTCTCGGTTAGTTAATACATAAAAAATACAAGTTGCATAAGCAAAAAAATCATCTGGAGTTAGTTTCCACGAAAAAAGAATTGTATCTAGTAGTTTTTATTTCGTAATATAACTTCTTGTGTATCTACATCATCTCTAACCATTTCTAATATAAATTTTAATATTATTATCCAATGTTTCTTTTTAATGTCTTTTATCTCAGTATGATATTTTTCATACCCTAAAATGTAATAGGCTATTGCCTCTTTTACTTCCATATTTATATTTCCTATATTTGTTTTCAAATTTGTTCCCTCCTAACAAAAAAACAAGCCATTTTTGACTTGTTTATCTTTCTAAATTTTTCTTTGATTTCATTCTCATCTCAATTCGTCCTTTTCTTTGTTCCTCGCTTACTGGTCTCCATTTTAAATTGTTATGTACAATAACATTTTTCGTTTTGGGTATAGTTTTGTTTTGTTGTTTATTAAACATTTCTTTAAATTGATTTTCTTGTGTTCTATCACTTTCATTTATAACTTTTTCTTTTTTAGTCGTGTCCATTTCGTTTTCAGTTGTTTTACTATTTTTGCCTTTAATTACACCATCTTGCATTGAAATTATTTGTCCTTTTATGCTCTGTAAAAATATTTTTGTTTTCACAAGTGATGGATCTCTTATAATTGAAGATAAACTTTCTGCTATAACTCCCTCTAATTTTCCACTATTTATATCATCTACTAATTTATCTAGTGAAATTCTATTTTCTAATGCACCAGAAAATCCAATATCACAATATATATGATTAACATTATACCCATTGTCTTTACAGTATTTTAAAATTTGCTCTTTCTTTTCCTCTAATTCTAAAATTGCTGAAAACTCATTCTGACAATAACCTATTCTTATATAAATCCCATACAATTTACTGTTGTCTTTATTATCATTATTTAAAGTTATAATTTTACTATTTTGATATTCTCTAAAATTCTCTGGGTATCGTAATTTTATTGCTTCCATGAAATATCTATCATACCCATCACAAAACAATTCACTAACACAATAATTCTTAGATACTCTATCTTCCTTTTCAGCTTTTCTATCTTCATACATATTATCACTATTCCATAAATTCAATGCCATTCTTGTTACTCTTTTGCTTGTCCCTGTTTGCCATGCACTTTGTAAACTGTCTATATTGGTTCTATCTGTTTCCAAATTAAGAATATTATTAAAATTACTTCTTGTAGTTTCGCATATACCTAAAGTATAAATTGCCGATTTGTGATATACATCTGCCTTTCCTATTCTTTCTAACCTTGAAATTTGCCTTTTATAAAAATTTTCATGCTCATAATCTATAAATTCAATTTTTTCATTTTCTATAATTTTCTTTAATTTTTTTATTGCCTTTAAATTGTTAACTTTGATAGGATTTCTTTCAAAAGGAATCCTATGTTTTATGTCACAGTATGGTATTGCTTCGTCACCATTAGTTGCAACATGTACTTCATAACCTTGTTCTTTAAACCATTGTAAATATAGCAAATGAAATTGTTTTATATGAGAATCAACTGTTGCTGCAAACAATACCTTTTTCATTTCCTTCTCCCTTTATTTATTTTATATAACTTCTTTATATATGTTTTCTTCCAAACTAATTCTTTGTGTTTTCAATTCATTAATTTCTTCTTTTATTCCATTTTCCGTTATTTCAGCATTTGTTTTAGAAAATACAGTTATAATTGTTTCAAATGCTATTATAACATCTTGTTTAAAACTAATATTATCAACATATTCAATATCATATTCTATTTTCTTTAATATATTAATTCCATTTCTTCCTCTAACTTGTGCTAATCCTGAAATACCTGGTAATACTTCAATTCTTCTTTTTTGTTCATCTGTAAACCATTTATAATATTCTGGTATCCATGGTCGTGGTCCTATAAAACTCATTTCACCTTTTAATACATTAACTAATTGTGGTAATTCGTCTAATGAGGTTTTTCTTATGAATCTTCCTATATTTGTTACCATTTGTTCATGCGATAAAGTACTATGCAATTCTTCTCGCTTTGTTTTCATTGATCTAAATTTATATGTATTAAATTCTTTTAAATTTTTTCCCACTCTATTTGACTTATATATAACTGGTCCTCCATCTTCCAATTTTATGCAAATTGCGACAATTGCCATTGGAATAGCAAAAACTATTAATAACATAGCAGATAATATAATATCTAATATTCTTTTTATTTTTATATACAGCATTTTAAAACTTCCCCTTACCGTTCATACACCTCTTAGAAATTCTTATCTTGTTTAATTAATATATCCCATCTTTTTCACTATATCATTGCTTATTTCTTTTACTGTGTCTGAAGGTATATAATCTTTCTCATCAAATATTTCTTGATGTAATTTTGTCACATTGCTTTCCAATGTAATCGGAACTCCATACCATCTATCAAGTGTTATTCCTTTTGTTTCATATGGCCACCCTATGCTTTTTGTTATTTTAAAACTCGTCGCATTTGGTATCATACTAAATATGTCATTTTCAGATATATTAGTATAAACCCTTGGTAATACTTTATCTATAAATGAATTCAATTGACTTATATTAAATGTCTTCACTTTGTTTACAACAGCTGTTAATACGTCTCTCATTCTCTCTGTTCTTTTATAATCTCCTCCCGTAGCATATCTAATTCTTGCATATGCTAAAGCCTGTTCTCCTGTTAAATTGTATGTTCCAGCTGCCGTTATTCCAGATATATGTGGTACTTCTTCAGTAGTTACATTCATTGATATACCACCTATGCTGTCAATTATATCCTTTACCGCATCAAAATTTACTGTTACAAACTCTTTGATGTTTAAGTCAAAATTTGTATTTAAAGTTTTTATTGCAAGAGGTGCTTCTCCATAAGAATATGCATGAGTTATTTTATCAAGCCCATGGTCTTCTATTTGCACAAGTGTATCTCTATATATAGATACCAACTTTACTTCTTTTGTTTTATCATTGATACTTGCAATCATTATACAATCGCTTCTATTTCCTTTATCATAAGTATTCGCTCTTGAATCAATACCAAATATAGCTATATTTCTATAATCGGCTAATTTCTTATCTGTTTGTGCAGATACATTTAAATCGCTTTCATTTAGGTCTATTCTTTGTATTTTTCCTAATTTATTTTTGACATATAAAAATGTTCCTCCAGTAATTATAAATAATATTATTAATTCTGTCACAATAATATTAGCTATTTTTTTCTATATAATTCCAAGAATCCTTATACATATCATCTAGATTTCTTGTAGCTTCCCATCCTAATTCTTCTCTTGCTTTTTTAGGATTTGCATAGCATGTAGCAATATCTCCAGCTCTTCTTGGTGCTATTGTATATGGTACTTTTTTACCTGTTGCCTTCTCAAATCCTTTTACCATATCTAAAACACTATATCCCGTTCCTGTTCCTAAATTATATATATATAATCCTTCTTCTTCTCTATCTAATTTCTTTAATGCTGCTACATGTCCTCTTGCTAAATCTACGACATGTATATAGTCTCTTACACCAGTTCCGTCAGGTGTGTCATAATCATCGCCAAATACAGACAACTCTTTTAATTGTCCAGCAGCTACCCTTGCTACATATGGCATTAAATTGTTTGGAATTCCTTGTGGTTCTTCTCCTATTAATCCACTTTCATGTGCTCCTACAGGATTAAAATATCTCAATATGCATATATCCCATGTATTATCAGATGTATATAAGTCTTTTAGTATTTGTTCAATAAATAGTTTTGTTGTACCATATGGATTTGTTGTGCCTCCAGTTTTGCATTCTTCTGTAATTGGTATATATTCTGGTTCACCATATACTGTTGCAGATGAGCTGAATATGAATTTTTTAACTCCATATTTTTTCATTGTTTGTAATAAAACCAGACATCCTGAAATATTATTGTGATAATATTCTAGTGGTTTTTCTACAGATTCTCCAACTGCTTTATATCCTGCAAAGTTTAATACTGCTTCAATGTCATTTTCTTCAAAAACCTCTTCTAATTTTTCTCTATCTAAATAGTCTATTTCATAAAATTTAAAGTCCTTACCTGTTATTTTTCTTATTTTATCCAAAACCTCTGGTTTACTATTTGAAAAATTATCTATTATTATAATTTCCTTTCCTGCATTCAATAATTCTACTGCTGTGTGACTTCCTATATAACCTGCTCCTCCTGGTAATAAAATTGCCATTTTAATTCCTCCTATTTATTAATTTTCTATACTTTTTTATTAAGTTCAATCCCTTCTTTGTACTGAACCCAAAAAGTTGGACAGTATAAATTAGGCTACTAACTCGGAATGTTCTCTGTATTGAACAGGGGACATTCCTTTTAGTTTGCTCTTAATTCTTCTGTTATTATAATATTCTATATATTCAATTATATCATTTTCTAATTCTTCTATATTTTTATACTCTTTTTCTTTTATATAATAGAGCTCTGATTTTAATATTCCAAAAAAATTCTCTGCACATGCATTATCTAAACAATTTCCTTTTCTTGACATACTTTGCCTGATACCCTTTTGTTCTAACAAATATTGATATTGTTTCATTTGATACTGCCATCCTTGATTAGAATGTAATATTAGGTTGGTATTATCTGGTATTTTATTAAATGCTTTTTCTAACATATCTACTACTTGATTAAATACTGGATGTTGAGATAAATTAAAGCTTATTACTTCACCGTTAAACAAATCTACTATTGGTGATAAATAAAGTTTATCATTATTAACTCTAAATTCCGTTACATCTGTAGCCCACTTTTGGTTTGGCTTATCTGCCTTAAAATCTCTTTTTAATAAATTATCTGCTATTTTTCCTATTATTCCTTGATATGAATTATATCTTCTTTTTGGTCTTTGAATGCTTTGTAATCCCATTATTTGCATTAGTCTTGCAACTGTTTTATGGTTTATTATATAGCCACGATTTCTCATTTCTAATGTTATTCTTCTATAACCATAACGTCCTTTATTTTCATTAAATATAGATAAAATTTCGTCTTTTTCTACTTTATATTTATCTTCTTTTCTCATATTTTTTAGATTATAATAAAATGTACTTCTTGGTATTTCTGCTAATTTTAATAATTCTCTCAAGCTATATTTGTGCCTTAATTCATCGACAACAATTACTTTTTCTTGTTCTCTCGCTTGATTCTTTCCTGAACTAAGGCATTTAATTTTTTTAAGTATTCATTCTCCATTCGAAGCCTTTGATTTTCAGCAATTAAATCTTCTTTAACTTCCTTGTTTGAAATTTTCTTTCTTGGTTTTGAACTCATATTTTTCGACCTTCCACGTCGTTCTATATACAAACCTTGTGGTCCTTCCTCATAATATATACGTTCCCATTTACTAACTACATAATCTCCTGCTAAATTAAAATGAAATGCTGTTTCTTGACATGATAAATGGTTCTCATGCATGTATTCTACTACATTTTGTTTAAAATTTCCACTATAACTTGCTCTCTGATTTTTCATTAATCCTACATATCCATTTTCTTTGTATTTTCTAACCCATCTAATAACGGGTGAATATGCTACACCAAAGTGGTCGGCTGCTGCTTGATATCCAACATTATTTTCTAAATAATATTTTACAACCTCTAATTTAAATTCACTCGAATATTTACTCATACTTACAAAAATTATTGTAAGCAATAGCTGGCTTACTATCTTTATCATAAGTAAATAAACTTTTTCCTGCCATTGTCCCCTCTACTGCCTTTACTCCTTGTGGAATAATTGTGTCATAAATTTTTATTTTACTTCCATAATTATTTTTTAGTGTTTGCAATGTTGTCTTTCCTACCTTTGTTTGCATATCTGCAAGAGTAATTAAAACTCCATCAATCTTTAGATTAGGATTTATTCTATTGCGTACTTTATTTATAGTTTGAATTAGTTGTGTCATTCCTTTCGCTGATAAATAATGAGCTTGCACTGGAATAATTACACTATCACTACAAGCTAGTGCATTAAGTGTAATCATACTTAATGAAGGTCTGCAATCTATAATCACATAATCATATTTGCTTTTTACTCGATCAATATAGCTTTTTAAAACATGTTCTCTACTCATAATATTGACAAGTCCTACTTCTATTGTTTCTAAGTCTATATTAGATGGAACTAAATCTACTCCCTCATTATGATGTAATATTGCCTCGTTTTCTTCTAATGAATTATCTTTTATTACCTTATCAAGTACAGTTCCTATTGTTTTATCAAGCTCATCTGGATTTCTATATCCTAGACAAGTCGTCAAATCTCCCTGTGGATCTGCATCAATTAGCAATACTTTTTTACCATTATTCACAAGTCCTACGCCTAAATTTAAAGCTGTTGTAGTTTTTCCTACACCTCCTTTTTGATTCGCAATAGCTATAACTTTTGTTTTTGTCATTTGGCTACCTCCTTTCTTTGAATTTTAGTCATAAAATATGACTATGTTATTTCACTGATATGTAAAAGCAAAAAACGAATTGCATTTCTACAACTCGTTTATCTGCTATCTCTTAAATTATGCTTGTCCCTTATTTCTTGCTTTTTTAATATTGTATATAAATGTTTTGTTTTTTCTTCGTTATTTACTCTTGATATTTTTATATCTCTTTTTATAATAAAGTCTTTTGACATTTTAAAAGTTCCAATTGATCCTCCTCCATCATAAAAATTGTATCTTCCGTCTTTATCTTTTTCTAAATAAATAGATATTACATCACTCGACATTGAATTTGTTAGTGGTAGTCCCACATTGCAAAACATTCCTATTCCTAAATTTTCTAATACTTTTATTGAATTTTTTTCTTGCATTTTATTTTCCTCCATATTTAAAATTTGGGTTGTTTTTTATTTATGCTAATAATTTGTCGAATTATGTTGTAAAATTGTTTTAAATTGATTTTGACAATTTTTAAGCATATTTCTTTTGTATATATGATTTCAAATAATGAAATTAGGCAAAAAAATAACAAATTGATAATTCAATTCGTTATTAAAAATCTTTGTAAAAAGGCTATTTATCTAGCTTTCATCATTTTCTAAATTTGGTACATCTAGCTAAGTGGAAATTGGTTTCCTATTATATGTCCTTCATCTATCATTTGTTTTATTAATTCTGGATGACTATTAACATAATGTGCTGTTACAAAAAACGTTGCAGGAACCTGGTTTCTTTTTAAAACTTCCAATATCTTTTTTGTATATCCTGCTTCATACCCGCTATCAAATGTTAAGTATATATATGGTTTTTCGCTATTTCCCATACATATTCCATTATATTTCTCTATTATCCTTTTATTTTCTGCTCCAACCTCTGGCTGAGTATGATTATTGTTTCTTTTTATTCCCCAACCAATTTTTTTATTACTTACTGTAGAAGCACTTGTTTGCATACTTCTAGCACTATTCATATTAGTTAATATTACAAATAAAATTAAAATTGCAATTATGCAAATACATACTATTATTAATCTTTTTTTCTCCATAATAAATTTTACCTTTCCATATTACTTTTTATTTAATCCTATGAAGAAAGTTATAAAAAAATAACTAAAGATTTTTTAGTCTTATTGTTTTTCCATTTAATTCCTTTTCGTTTTTCATTTTTCTTTACGGTTCGACAGGATACACAAGTTTTCCCTTTTATAAAAAAAATATTGACAACTGAAAAAAATTGGATTATATTATTATCACAAATTGGAAATTTTTAGGTAACTCGAATGTTACTTATCGTACTATATTTCCAGTTTCGGTGCTATTTTTTAATAGTTTGGGGGATTTTATGTTAAATTTTGTGTTATGCGACGATAGCCCTACCGCCATCAAAAAACTTTCAGCAATGTTAGATTCTATTTTCATTCAAGAAAATTTGGAAGGACAGGTTGTTTTTTCTACACCTAACCCATACAATTTACTTAAATATGTTGAAACACATCCCGTAAATGTCGTAATTTTGGATGTTGATTTAAATACAGATATAACTGGTTTAAAACTTGCAGAAAAAATAAGAACTCAGGATAAAAATATATATATTATTTTTATCACAGGTCATTTGGAATATGGACTTATAGCATATAAATATAAAACATTTGATTATATTTCAAAGCCTCTAACTTTTGAAAGACTCAAAGAAACTATTTTAAGACTCTATGATGATGCTTTTAGTGAAAACAATATAAAATATTTAAGACTTGATAAAAATAAAACTATAATTCCAGAAAATTCTATAAAGTATATTCAAAAAGACGGCATGAAACTTGTTTTTACAACAGATACAAGAACCTATGAAGTATATAATTCTTTTAACAAAATATCACCTTTATTGCCTAAACAATTTGTCAGATGTCATAAGTCATATATTGTTAATTTGGATAAAATTGATAATATAGATTTTTCATCTAACACAATATTTTTTAGCAATAATGACGAATGTTACATAGGTCCTAAATATAAAAATAATTTTAAGGAGGTTTTTAATAATGAATATTTTACAAAAGATTTTAACTTTACTGACAACACCTAATGAGGGTTTAGTACAAATTTTACTTATTCCTCTTTCATATCTAGAAGCGTTTATTGGTATGCAATTTTTTACTACAGTTTTAAATATAAAAGCAAATAAAATAAGAAAATTAATCTATGTATTAGTTTATGGTTCTTTAGGATGTCTAGTCAATTTTATTGTACCTGCATCATATACAGTTTTTGTAACTATAATTTTATGGCCAGTAATGGTATATTTTATTTTTAAGACAACTATTTTAAAAAGTATTTTATCAGAAGTTATTACTATGGCATTAACTTCGATATTAGATTTTACTTGTTCTGATGTTGCATTTGACGTATTTCATATAACAATGAACCATCTTATGACAGTTCCTTTATATAGAATAATTTCTGCTTTTAGTATTTACTTAACTATTTACTTTATTACATTAATAATTAAATACTTAAAGATTAATATTGGTGTTATTGATAACATGAGCACAAGGGCCAAAACACTTTTGATTGCAAATTTAGTACTGATGGCACTTGTTCTTGGTTCACAATTTTACTTAGTTAGATATTTTAGCAATACTATGCCATCACTTATAACTTTTATAGATATACTTGGATTAATTGCATATTTTACTATTAGTATTTATTGTATTGTTGGATCATCAAAACTTGAAATGACAACAAGAGATTTAGAAGGTACAAAACTAACACTTCATTCTCTTCAGGTTCTTCATGATACTGTTAGAACTTTTAAACATGATTTTGATAATATTGTAAATGGTATTGGTGGTTATATAAGAAATGATGATATGGAAGGTTTAACAAAATTTTATGAAGAACTTTTGGAGGATTGCAATAAAACAAATAACTTGTATTCTCTAAATCCAAAAGTAATTAATCATCCTGCAATTTATAATATTCTTTCAACTAAGTATTATGATGCAGATGAGCAGAATATACAAATAAATCTTGATATTTTCTTAGATTTAAATGAAATTGAACAACATATGAAAATATATGAATTTACAAGAATTCTTGGAATACTTCTTGATAATGCTATTGAAGCTGCCAAGGAATGTGATAACAAACTTATTAAGGTTTCTTTTAGAAAAGAAGATAGTAGACATAGAATTTTAGTAATTATAGAAAATACATATAATAACAAAGATGTTGATACAGAAAGGATTTTTGAAAAAGGTGTTTCTAGCAAGTCAAGTGAAACAAACTCTGGACTTGGACTTTGGAAAGTAAGACAAATATTAAAAAGAAATAATAATCTAAATTTATTTACAACAAAATCTTCTGATATGTTTAAACAACAATTTGAAATTTACTATTAATTCCCCAAATAAACGATTTCTTAAATAATTTAAGAAATCGTTTATTATTTATCTTTTTATATAATGTTATTATCCCACTTTATTAGTCTTTTTTTATTAAAGATGCAGGCATTTTTGGTTGATGTAACATACTAAATAAAACACAAGTTGTATTTGTTGCCTTTGCATATTTTTCTGCTATTTTAGCTAACATTTTTAACATATAAAATTCCCCCTTTAGTGTTTATATAATAAAACATTGCCGGCCGTATCAATGTTATATTAATCATATGTTTATTTAAGCTAATTTTTCTTTTTGCTGATATTCTTTATATCCATATTTATTATTTGTAAGTAAATATGCAAGTCTGCTTATCATAAAGCTTTGAACAATTACTCCAAATATTAATATGTTTGAAATAATACTATCTTTTATAAATACTGAAGCTATAAGTGTAAGTACAAGTGTTATATATGATAATACTTTTTTTCGTTTTCTTTCTTTTTTGCTTATTATTGGAATATTTTCTGTATCTGCTGGAGCATATAGGCTAACCATAATTATTCCAAATACAAGAGCTAGTCCAATAAGAATATATTTTTGAAATACACTTAATGTAATAAATTTACTTAAATATACTATTCCATAATAAAATAAACTACTTCCAACTATGCATCCAATATGTGTTTTTAAGTGAAATCCTCCAGAAGATGCTCTATATGGTATGAGTGCCACATATGCAAAAACTGTATACCATCCAATTCCAAGTATAAAACTAAGTACAAATAGTAAGAAAATTTTTGGAATTTCTCCAATTATTAGTTCAATACCATATGTAATAACTTCTGCTTTTTCATCATCTATATCTGGCATTTGTTTTCTCATTTGATTTACAATGTAGGCACAAATTTTTTCTATCATATTTGCCTCCCTCTTTGTTTCTGTATATATATTACAACTATTTTTCTACATTTTTTTACTTTATATACAAATGAAAAAAAATCATATACAAAAAGTGATATTTTTCACTTTTATATATGATTTTTCATTTTTGTAAAATTTACATAATTTATAATGTGTAGTATTTTAACAATATAGTATTTTGCATAATTTATGTATTAAATTTTTTATAACTTAAAAAGCCATAATTATTAAATATCTATTCCCTCAAGAATCTTCCAACTGCCTATTTTTTGAGGAATTGCCTTAAACTCCATCTTTTCTTTTGTAATTGGATGAAGTATTGTTAAACTATATGCCCACAATGTTATCTGCTTGCCATGACCCCTTCCTCCATATTTTTGATCACCATAAATGCTGTGCCCCCTACTTGCAAGTTGCACACGTATTTGATGATGTCTTCCTGTATGTAAAAGTATTTTTAAAACAGACAAATCCAAATCTTTATCATATTTTAAAACCTCATAATCTAAATTTGCATATTTGCTATTTTTACTTTCTTCTTTTACAACTTTGCTCATATTATTTCTTTCATTTTTAAGTAAATAGTCTTCAAGTGTTCCATTTGTTTTTTCCATTTTGCCATTGCAAATAACTAAGTATCTTTTTTGAAATACTTTTTCTCTTACTTGCTCACTTAATCTTGATGCTGCTTTAGAAGTTTTAGCAAAAACCATAACTCCACCAACAGGTCTATCAAGTCTATGAATTAACCCAAGATAGACATTTCCAGGTTTATTATACTTTTCTTTTATATATTCTTTTATTAAAGTAAGCATATCTATATCCCCTGTTTTATCTCCTTGTGATGGAATATTTACAGGCTTTTCCACAACTATAATATGATTATCTTCATATATTACATTTATTTTGTTTGATATATCACTCATCTTTTAACTCTCCCATCTTCCATATATTCCACAAGGAAGAATCATACTAGATGCAGTCATAGGTAGTCCAATTTCTCCGCAAGAAAACTTACCTTTTGCTTTTATATTAAGCTTTAGAATATTTTCAAGCACTGTGCTAGAAATTCCTGTTGTATATGAATTAATCAAAAAGAATAGTGGTTTATCTGATAAAACTTTTGTACATAATTTAACTAAATCTGCAATATTTTCCTCAAATTTCCACACTTCTCCATTTGTACCTCTACCATATGAAGGTGGATCCATTATAATTGCATCATATTTATTTCCGCGACGTATTTCTCTATTTACAAATTTAACAACATCATCAACAATAAATCTTACAGGTCTATCTTTAAGTCCAGATGATACAATATTTTCTTTTGCCCACAAAGTCATTCCTTTTGAGCTATCTACATGACATACAGATGCACCTGCATAGCTACAAGCAACTGTTGCACCCCCTGTATATGCAAACAAATTTAGTACTTTTATATCTCTTTTTGTATTTTGAATTTTA
Organism: uncultured Clostridia bacterium; assembly: GCA_934101145.1. GTDB lineage: Bacteria > Bacillota > Clostridia > TANB77 > CAG-508 > CALXVA01. Next base: position 52,525 of record CAKOPZ010000004.1, on the reverse strand, counting down.
TTTATCATCCAATCCCAGTTAACAGCTTGCTCTGGAAAAAGACCTGTATGTTTAAATCCCATTGGTTTAATATTAAAAGTTAAATTTTTATATTTAACCTGCCAATTACTAGGCATTTTTTTAGAGTATTCCCAATGACCTCCACCAGTATTACTTCTTATGTATCTTGCATTTACCTTTTTCCATTTTTCAGGATAAGATTTTTCTTTCCATATAATTTGTGGGTCAGGTCTTGCAAGAATAATATCTTTCCATCTCTCAAGCTTTTCGCCATTTGCCATATCTAATATCTCATAATCTTTCCACTCATTTGCTACATTCATACTATATTTATCCTTTCCATATTTGCCTCTATAAATTCATACTACTTAATACCTCTATAAAACTTGAAACAAGCATAAGATCAAATATCATAAACATAATTGTAATTAAAACTATAGCTGTTATCATTTTATGCCTATTTAACAGTAGTCGAATTCTTTTAAAAGCACTCAATTTTTCATTTTCCTTTAAAACATCTTGTCCATAATGAACATTAAAAACAACATCTTTAGTATACTCCATATTAAAATCACAATCCCTTCTTTATTTTCGCACTATCCCCAATGTGCCATATTACTATAATTATATGATTGTGATATATGAAATATGCTGGCTTTCGTACTCCAAAATACTACATATTATTAAGCTCATCTTTTATTTTTTTAGCAAGCTCAATATTAATTCCCTTTATTCTAGCAATTTCTTCAATATCCGCACTTGCAATCTTAGCAGTACTTCCAAATTTCTTAAGCAATTCTTTCTTTTTCACTTCTCCAATTCCAGATATATCGTCAAGACTAGATTTTTTCATTGACTTATCCCTAAGCATCTTATGATATCCAATTGCTGTATCATGTACAGTATCTTGAAAATTGGTAATAAGCATCATAAGTTCATGTGAAAGAGGTATTTCTTCTTTATTTTCATTTATCAAAGCCCTAGTTGTGTGTTTATCATTTTTTACCATACCAAACACTTTGATGTCAACTTTTTCTCTATTTTCAGTCACTCCATACTCTTCTTCTTTTTCTTTTATTTCTCTATTTATTTCATCAATTGCTTGTCTGCAAGCTCTAATTTGTGTAATGCCACCATCAACAAAAATTGCATCAGGAAGTGCACCAAACCCACTACTCTTGCTCTCATTTAAAATATCTACAGAATGTCTTAATCTTCTTGTTATAACCTCTTTCATACACTTTGGATCATCTTGTTCAAACACAGTTTTTATCTTAAAACGCCTTGATAAATTCTTTTTTATAACTCCATCTTGAAGTACGCACATACCGGCAACCATAAATTGTCCAGAAATATTTGAAATATCATATGTCTCAATTTTTCTTGGTAATTTTTCCATATTTAACACTTCTTTTAAGCTAAGCAAAATTGCTGTTTTATCTTTTTCTTTATTTTCAAGTGTTATTTTTGCATTGTTTTCAGCCATCTCAACAAATCTCAACTTTTCTCCTTTTTGAGGTGTTTTTATTTCAACTTTTCTGCCAGCTTTTTGAGAAAGTAAACTGCTTATTAAATCTTTATCCTCAATCTCTTCTCTTATCATAATCTTATTTGGTAAAAATGGTTTATCCATGTAATACTGTTTAATAAAATTTGATAAAATTTCACTATCTGTTTCATCTTGAAACTCATCTAAAAAGTAATGTTCTCTTCCTATCATCTTACTTTTTCTAACAAAAAATATTTCCAAGCAAACATGAAGCTCACTTCTTGCAATCCCAATAACATCAATATCATTTTCAGAAATATTTGAAACCTTTTGCTTTTCAGACACTCTTTCAAGAGCAATCATTTTATCTCTTAAATATGCAGCTTTTTCATACTCCATTTTTGCTGATGCTTCTTTTATTTCTTGCGACAAACCTCTAATCAATTTATCAGTTTTTCCTTCAAGCAAGTCAATTATTTCATCTATTTGCTTTCTATACTCTTCTTTTGAAACATAACCCATGCAAGGAGCTAAACATTTTTTTATGTGATAATTTAAACAAGGCCTATCTTTGTATTTAAAATTCTTACATTGCCTTATTTTGAATTTTGATTTTATAAATTCTATCATTTCTTTTGCAGAACCTGCAGATGCATATGGTCCAAAATATTTTGCACCATCATTTAAAATTCTTCTAGTCATATACACATCTGGGTACTCATCTTTTACATTTACCTTTATGTATGGATATGTTTTGTCATCTTTTAGCAATACATTAAATTTAGGCATATTTTTTTTGATCAAATTACACTCCAAAATAAGTGCCTCTGCTTCATTATCTGTTACAATATATTCAAAATGATCTATCAAAGCTACCATATTTTGAATTCTTTTTGTTTTATTAGTTTTTCTAAAATATTGCCTTACACGATTTTTTAAAGAAACTGCTTTTCCAACATATATTATCTTATCATCTTTATCATGCATAATATATACACCGTGGTTTTCCAGGCAATTTCTTTAATTCTTCCTCTATATCAAACACTTCAAAATTTTCTCCTTTTTTATTGACTTTTTGAACACAATTGATTATAATAAAAGTAGGAAATAGAGAATCCACAAACGTGGTTTACCACTGAATATGTAAAAAACACATCTAACCGGGCAAGTACAGATGTGTTTTTTTTATTTTATTTGCTTAAAATTATAACCAGTATAATTAAGGCAAACACTATAATAGTTTCGGCAATTAAGCCAAATGAAAGTAGATATATTATTTCTAATAAAACTGCTTCTATCATAGCACCACCTCCTCACTCACAACATAAGTTGTGGATTAAAAGTGGCAAACCACATCTGCTTATTCTCATTTCCTACAAGAACTAGTATATCATGTAAGAATATAAAAATCAATACTCAAGAACAAGTTTTTGCCAGTTTATTCATTAATCAATTTGACACAATTTTGAATCTATAGTAATATAATGACATAACTAGAGAAGTTTTGCAAATGCACTTTTTGAAAGGAGGATAATTTATAAATAAAAAGCGCCTGGACACAAAATATATGTGTTGACGAGGATGGAAACTTATCGAAAGATTCGGCGGATGGTTTCCTGGCATTTAGGTTATTGCCATAAATATTAGCAAAAACCTGATAGTAATATCAGTATACAAAACTAATAGAATAGCCTTTTATTTGTAATGCTTTTTTAGATATTTAATATCTAGGAGGGATTTTTATGTGTGGAATTGTAGGATACATAGGTAGTAAAAAGGCTACACCAATACTAATTAATGGCTTATTATGTCTTGAATATAGAGGATATGATTCAGCCGGAATTGCAACAATTGAAGGTGACAAAATATCTGTAAAAAAAGATAAAGGAAGAGTAAATAATTTATATAATATTGATGGAATAAATGAACTTAACGGAACAGTTGGTATTGCTCATACAAGATGGGCAACTCATGGAAAACCATCAAAAGAAAATGCGCATCCACATATGGATAACAGCAAAAGCTTTGCCGTAGTCCATAATGGAATAATAGAAAACTATATTGATTTAAAGAATTTTTTAAGTAGTAAAGGATATTCTTTTTCATCTCAAACAGATACGGAAGTAATACCAAATTTAATACACTACTATTTTCATAATGGTGTTCAAACACATGAAAATAAATTTTTAAGTGCTGTAAAATCAGCTGTTGACGATTTAAAAGGAAGTTATTCACTTGGTGTTATTTCTCCCCTATTTCCTGACGAAATAATTGCAGTAAGAAAAGACAGTCCACTTGTTATTGGAACATCTGAAGGTGAAAATTTTATTGCATCAGATATTCCTGCTATTTTAGAGCATACAAAAAACTTTTATCTACCTGATGACAATGAATTTGCTGTAATTACAAGAGATAAAGTTAGTTTTTATGATAATTCTCTTACAGCTCACAATAAAGCGATTAAAAATATTGATTGGGATGCAAACTCTACCCAAAAAGACGGATATGAGGATTTTATGCTAAAAGAAATTTTTGAGCAACCAACTTCTGTAAGAGAAACAATTGGATCAAGATTTAAACTTGGAGAAAAATGTTCATTTAATGATTTAGAAATTTCAAAAGAATATTTAAACTCTGTAAATAAAATATATATTGTAGCCTGTGGAACTGCAATGCATGCAGGCCTTGCAGGTAAAACAATTTTAGAGAGATTATGCAAAATTCCAGTAATAGTTGACATTGCATCAGAATTTAGATACAGAGAACCTCTAATTGATGAAAAAACATTGTGTATTTATATAAGTCAATCTGGAGAAACTGCAGATACAATTGCTGCATTAAAACTTGCAAAATCACAAGGTGCAAAAACTCTTGCTATATCAAATGTTATAGGTAGCTCAATTACAAGAGAAGCAGATTATGTTATATATACACATGCCGGACCTGAAATTGCAGTTGCATCAACAAAAGCATACACATCACAAGTTGTGCTTTTAGCAATACTTGCACTTCACTTTGCAGAAATACTTGAAAGATGCAGTCAAGATGAGATTGAAGTTCTAAAATCTGACATATTAGATTTGCCTTCAAAAATTGAAACAATTTTGGATGATACATCTGTTATAAAAGAATTTGCTAAAAAAGTATACACAGAAAAAGATATGTTTTTCCTAGGTCGTGGAACTGATTATTCTACTTCTTTGGAGGGATCTCTTAAATTAAAAGAAATATCATATATTCACTCTGATGCATATGCCGCAGGAGAATTAAAACATGGACCTATTGCACTTATTGAGAATGATGTGACAGTAATAGGAATTATCACAGATGAAAAATTGATTGAAAAATCAATTAGTAATATGCAGGAAGTAATTACAAGAGGAGCAAAAACTCTTGTTATAACAAACAAAATACTTCCAAATACTCATTTTAATTATGTAATAAATATACCTGATACAAATCCACTACTTTCACCTATTTTAGCAGTAGTTCCACTTCAACTTCTTGCCTACTATATTTCAAAAAATAAAGGTCTAGATGTTGATAAACCAAGAAATCTTGCAAAATCTGTAACTGTAGAATAGAATATTTAAATCATGCCAAATTTTTTTTATAATCTTGGCATGATTTTTTGTAACATTTTATTAATTCAAATGTACTTATATATAAAATATAAGGAGGTGTCCGCAATGAAAAAGAGTGTAAAATCATTTATTATTTTTGTTGTAATTTTTTTATTAATCTTAATAATTGCTATTGGTACATACAATTATCTAAGTTCACACCTATTTCCAATAGATTCAAACGCCAAAAACGAAGTTAAGCAAAAAATTCAAGCTATTGAAGATAAAACTTTAAGACAAAATATAATTGAACATTTTCTTGAGTCAAATATGTTAACAAAAGAAGAAGCTAATTCTTTATACTAATTTTAGGAGGACAATTTCGGTGTATGATATACAGAAAATATATGAAGAATACTCAAAAACAGTATATAACTTTTTATTATGTATTACTAACAATGTAGAATTATCTGAAGATTTAACCCAAGAAACTTTTTTCTGTGCAATCAAAAGCATTGATAAATTTCAAGGAAACTGTAAATTATCAGTTTGGCTATGTCAAATTGCTAAATTTTTATGGTACAAGCATTTAAAAAAAGAAAAAACTAAAATTCCTATAGAAAATTTTGAATCAGTATCTGATATTACTTCTGATTTAGAAACTTGCATAGTCGATAAGATTTTAAAAGAAAAATTGTATGAACAAATTGATTCATTAAATATTACAACAAAAAAAGTAATTTTATTTAGGATTTGTGGTGATTTGAGTTTTAAAGAAATTGGTTTGTTAATGGGAAAATCTGAAGCTTGGGCTAGAATAACATTTTATAGAGGAAAAGAAAAATTAAAGGAGGATAATTCAAATGAGTTCTAAAAATGATTGTGAAATTGTAAAAGATTTATTACCAAATTACATTGAAAGTTTGACTTCACGTGCAACAAATGATTATATTAAAAATCATATCAAAAATTGTCCAAATTGTGCAAACACTCTAAAAAATATGAATGGTGAATTATTATTAAAAGATATCTATGAAGAAAAAGAAATTGATTTTTTAAAAAAGATAAATAAGAAAAATACTATTTTTAAAAGAAGTGCAATTTCATTATTGATAATTACAATTATTTTGACAATTATTATAGTTATTTTTATAATACCTAATTATTTATGGATAATAGACGAAAATGGTAATATAGATATATTTCACTCAATATTTGGTTATAATTATTCATCTTCTAATGTTTCATATTATGTTGCTACACAAACAATAACTGACTCTGAAATATCTGAAAACGAAAAAAATTATACCAAAATATACATATTACAATTAGATGAATCTACAAATAAAATTCAAAATTACAAATTAATTGTACATGGGGTAACTAAACAATATATTAATGATATGACAAACCAACTTGCGAAATTTTTAGATATTAGCAATAGTAAAATATCAAATTTACAACATAATAATAATTCATATTCATACAACATTAGCTTTGAAAATTCAAATAAAGAGCAAATCTTAAATGAAATGCTTGAAAATGATGATGATAAAATTATTGAAATATATTAATTAAAGGGAGTGATAAAATCACTCCCTTTATAGTGTAAGGATTCCTAGTATCATTTCTTATTTATGCATAAATCCAGCATTGTGCTGTAACACTTCCAGATGGAACATAAAAATCCACCTCAACTTTATATGTTCCTCCTTTTACAAAGTACAACTGAAATTTTCTTTCTTGGTTTCCCGTCATGTTAACCTGATTCTTGTAAACACTTCCATCCGGTTTATATACTGTAATATATCCAAAGGCGTCACTGTTTCCGGATGTTTTCAAAGTCATTCCAGCACCTGTACTATAATTTCCAGATACCGGTACATTAAAAGTCTTTTTTCCACTTGTTTTTGTAACAGTTGTTGAACCATATCCACTTAACGTTCCCCGTGGCTGAACTTCATTCTCAACTGATGCACTTACAATTGCTGCGGAACTTTCCTGTGGGACTTCCGCAGCAATTGCTGTAGAACCACTCATTAACGAAAAAATCATAACAAGTGTAAATACTACACTAAGGACTCCATTGTTCTTTTTAATCTTCATGAAAAAATTCCTCCTTAATAATAAATATCCTTACACTATTCTACAGTAAATATAATGCAAAAAATACATTATATAATGTAGACAAAAAATATTAAATTTCAGAAAAATTTTACCAACTTTGTTTTTAAAAATCAATACAAGAATAAAAAAGAATAAAATTTATGTAACAAATTATTTTTTTATGTCACTTATATTATAAATATGGAGGAAATAAATGAGAAAAATATATGTACTAGCAGATATTGAAAAAATTATAAAATATTTAGAAAAAAACAATTGCGATTTTTTTACCTTAAATGTATTTACCAACAAATTCACAAAGTTAAACATTCCTATAGATGTTATTCCAGATTCATTACATATATACAATAATATGTCCATTCATTGCTCTAAAATTTCCGAAGAGCAAAAAATTATAAATGAATTATTATATATTGGCTTTAATATAAAGCATATTGGTACCCAATACTTGTATGAAGCTATCATGTTTATTAATAAAACTTATCCAAACCTTGAAATAAATTTAGAACGTGATGTTTATTCTTTTATAGCTCGAAAATATAAAAAATCAGTTGTGAATATAAAAAACAATATAATTAAAGCTACAAATTTTATGTATGCAGAAACTCCTTTTGAAATTTTACAAAATTATTTTTCATATAATGTTGATACAAAACCAACTCCAAAGATAATTATTATTACTATTCTTAAAAAAATATCACATTGTAACTAACTAATTTAACATTATGTAACATTTTCTCGAGTGAAATATGTTAACAAAAGAAGTCTCTAATTTTTTATAATAATTTTAATAGGACAATTCCAGTGTATAATATACAAAAAAATACATGAATAATGCTTTTTATTATATATTACCAACAATGATGATAAAATCAATAAAACATAATAAGTCTTTAAAAATTATCTTAAAACATGTTTAATTTAAATCTACTTCATATAAATTTTATTTTAATGTTATCATTATTGTTTTCTTCTAATAACATATATTCTTCTGCATATACAAATAATTTTTTCAGTAGGAATAATATACTACCAACTTAATCAATTTTAATTCTGTGTGATTCCACGGAATTAAAATTTTCATTGTGTAATTCTTCCCAAAGAATTTAAAAATCAGTAAACAGTAACATATCCTTGGATTCTGCTTAATTCCTATTGACTAAGTAGGATATTTTATGGTATAATTCCTACTTAGTTAGTATGAATATTTTTTTAGATTTTGATAAGATTATATATAGATGGAGGAAATTATGGAAAACCTATTAGAAATAAAAGATTTATATGCAAATGCAGAAGATAAAGAAATTTTAAAAGGTCTTAATTTAACAATAAACAAAGGTGAAACTCATGTTATCATGGGACCAAATGGTGCAGGAAAATCTACACTTGCAAATGTTATTTTTAACAACCCAGCATATACAAAAAAATCTGGAAGTATAACATTTGATTCAGAGGACATCACTTCCCTTACAACTGATAAAATTGCAAAAAAAGGTGTATTTATGTCTTTTCAATCTCCTGAAGAAATTCCAGGAATATCAACTCTAAATTTCTTGAAATATGCTAAAGGAAAAATTACAGAAAAACCTGTAAAATTATTTGCATTTAAAGATACAATTTCATCTCATATTCAAGAATTAAATATGAATCCAAAATTAATTGACAGAAACCTAAATGTTGGTTTTTCTGGTGGTGAAAAAAAGAAAAATGAAATCTTGCAAATGCTTGTATTAGAGCCAAAACTTGCAATTCTAGACGAAACAGATTCTGGTCTTGACGTTGACGCAATAAAAACAGTATCAAAGGGAATTAGTTTATACAAAACAGAGGAAAATGCTGTTTTAATAATCACACACAACACACGTATATTAGAAAATTTAAAAGTAGATTATGTTCATATTTTAGTTGATGGAAAAATTGTAAAAACTGGCGGACCAGAACTTGCAAAAGAAATCGAAGAAAATGGATATGCAAAATACAAAACATTGAAAGGATAATATTATGAAAACTAAAATAGATGATATTAATAGAAATATATACGATATTAAAAATTCAGATAAATATGCTTTCAAAATGCAAAAAGGATTAAATGAAGATATAGTTAGAGAAATATCTAAGCAAAAGGACGAGCCTAGTTGGATGCTTGATATTAGACTAAAGGCTCTTGATGCTTATTTCAAACTTAGCCTTCCTACATGGGGACCTGATTTATCAGAACTAAATATGGATGAAATTGCAACATACGTAAAGCCTAAAACAAATTTAAATGACAACTGGGACGATGTTCCAGAAGATATAAAAGATACTTTTGATCGTTTAGGAATACCTGAGGCTGAAAAAAAATCTCTTGCAGGTGTTGGAGCTCAATATGATTCTGAAGTTGTATATCATAGTATGAAAGAGGACTTGAAAAAACAAGGTGTTATTTACACAGATATGGATACTGCTGTAAAGGAATACCCTGAAATTGTAAAAGAACATTTTATGAAATGTGTGCCTGTAACAGATCACAAATTTGTTGCACTTCATGCAGCAGTATGGTCTGGCGGTTCTTTCGTATATATTCCAAAGGGAGTAAAACTTGACTTTCCTTTGCAATCATACTTTAGACTTAACTCACCAGAATCTGGACAATTTGAACATACACTTATAATTGTTGATGAAGGTGCAAATCTTCATTTTATAGAAGGATGTTCTGCTCCTAAATATAACAAAGTAAATCTTCACGCAGGCTGTGTTGAACTATATGTAAAAGATAATGCATATTTAAGATATTCTACAATTGAAAACTGGTCTAAAAACATGATGAATTTAAATACAAAAAAAGCAATTGTTGGTAAAAACGCTCAAATAGACTGGGTTACAGGTTCTTTTGGTTCTAAAGTATCTATGCTATACCCTATGAGTATTTTAAATGGAGAAGGTGCAAAAACAGAATACACAGGTATTACATTTGCCGGAAAAGGACAAAACCTTGATACAGGATTTAAAGTTGTTCACAACTTCCCTAATACATCTTCTGTTGTAAATTCTAAATCAATTTCAAAAGATGGTGGTTCTTGCACATATAGAGCTTTGGTTCGAATTGGAGAAAATGCCAAAGGCTCAAAATGTAGTGTAAGCTGTGAATCTTTAATGCTTGATGACATTTCTAGATCTGACACAATTCCTACAAATGATATAAGAAATGATGATGTAGAATTTTCACATGAAGCTACAATTGGTAAAATAAGTGATAAAGAAATATTCTATCTTATGAGCCGTGGTCTTTCAGAAGAAGACGCAAAAGCTATGATAGTTAGGGGATTTGCCTACCCTATTTCAAAAGAATTACCTGTTGAATATGCAGCAGAAATGAATAATTTGATAAATCTAGAATTGGAAGGAGCTATTGGATAATATGAAAAATTTAACTATAAATGAAACACCTGTAAGAACATCAATTAATTTTCAAATAAACAATATTACTCTTGAAGATTTAGAAATACCTACAAACTTAAGAAAATTTGAAAATGCAAAAATAATATGCAAAAGCAGTAAGATTGAGTCTGATTTTTCAAGTGATAATTTAACATATGGAAATGGTGATGTTTTAGAAGAGAATGTTAAAAAATGTGCAAACCATAGAGCTAAGCTTACTACATCAGATGAAACTATAAAAATAAATTACACATTTGATGATAATAACCTATCACTTATTAACAATATTGACATTTTTGCAAATGGCAGTTCAAATATTATAATCACATATAATTCCAAAACTAACAAGCCTTGCTTCCATAATGGAATTATTAGATTATTTGCAAATGAAAATTCTAATGTAAATATTGTTGTAGTTAATCTTTTAAATAATTTATCACACAATTTTGATGCAATAGAAAATACTTTAGATACAAATAGTAATGTTAATTACACAATAATTGATATTGGCGGTAAATATAGTGTTTCTAACTATTTTACAAATATTATTGGAGAAAATGCAAATAATAATTTAAAAACAATTTATTTAGGAACTGAAAATCAAGTAAAAGATATAAACTATATTGCTCATCTAAAAGGTGTAAAATCTCAAATTGATATTGATGTTCAAGGCGCCTTAGATGGCAATGCAAAAAAGAATTTTAAAGGAACAATCGATTTCAAAAAAGGTTGCAAAAAATCAAAAGGAAATGAAAACGAATATTGTATGCTACTTTCAAATACAGCAAAATCAAAGGCACTTCCTATGCTACTTTGCACAGAATCTGATGTAGAAGGAAATCATTCAACAGCTTCTGGCAAGGCAAATAAAGAAACTCTATTTTATATTATGAGCAGAGGGATTTGCTACAAAGACGCTATAAAAATGATAGTACGTGCCCGTTTTAACAACATAATAGAAACAATACCTGATGAAGATTTAAAAACTGAAATACTTAGCAAAATAGATGAAAAATTATCATAATATTGGAGGAAAAATTTTTGAATAATAAAGATTTAAGAAAAGACTTCCCTATTTTTGAAAATAGAGATATTGTATATTTAGACAGTGGTGCAACTACACAAAGACCAATTCAAGTAATAGATGCAATAGACAATTTTTATAAAAAAAATAATGCCAACCCTCACAGAGGTGCATATTCTTTAAGCATTGATGCTACAAATGAGTACGAAAATACAAGAGCAAAAATTGCAAAATTCATCAATGCTCCTAAAGCAGAACAGATTATTTTTTCAAAAAATGCAAGCGAATCATTAAATTTAATTGCATATTCTTATGGACTTACAAATTTAAAAAAAGATGATGAAGTAGTAATTTCAATAATGGAGCATCACTCAAACCTTGTTCCATGGCAATTTGTAACTAAACAAACTGAAAGCAAATTATCATATATGTATATAAACGATAATTTTGAACTTTCTATTGATGAAGTAAAAGAAAAAATAACAGACAAAACAAAAATAGTTGGTATTACTCATGTTTCAAATGTACTTGGAACAATAAATCCTGTAAAAGAAATTATAGATTATGCACATAAAAAAGGTGCAGTTGTTGTTTTGGATGCTTCTCAAAGCATACCTCATATGAAAATTGATGTACAAGAACTTGATGCAGATTTCGTTGTTTTTTCAGGTCACAAAATGCTTGCACCTCTTGGTATTGGTGTACTATATGGAAAAGAAGAATTATTAAACAAAATGCCTCCATTTTTAATGGGTGGAGATATGATAGAATATGTATATGAACAAGATACCACCTTTGCCCCACTTCCAAACAAATTTGAAGCTGGAACGCAAAATGTTGAAGGCGTTGTTGGACTTGGCGCTGCGATAGATTATATAAATCAAGTAGGATATGATACAATTCAAGAAATAGAAGAATCTGTTGTAAATTATGCACTTGATGAGCTTTCTAAACTTGAATTTATAGATTTATATACTACAAAAAATCGCCAAAATCATTCTGCAGTAATATCTTTTAATATTCGTGGCATTCACCCACATGATGTGGCAAGTATTTTAGATTCATGCAGTGTATGTGTTCGTTCAGGAAATCACTGTGCACAACCTCTTATGAGATTTTTAGGAATAGATTCAACCTGTAGAGCGAGCTTCTATTTCTATAATAACAAAGAAGATGTAGACAAGCTTGTAGAAGCACTAAAAAAAGCATACAAGACATTTGAAAAATATATTACTAAATAAGGAGTAGTAAGATGAGTGAAATAGATGAAATGTATAATGACCTTATAATGGAACATAGCATGAATTCATATAATAAGAAAAAGCTTGATCATTGTGATCTTTGCAGTAAAGGTCATAATCCAAATTGTGGAGATGAAATCGAAATAGAATTGATTTTAGATGGAAATGTCATAAAAGATATGGCTTTTACAGGACATGGATGTGCAATTTCTCAAGCTTCAACTTCTATTATGATTGATACATTAAAAGATAAAACAATTGAACAAGCAAAGGAAATAATAGAAGATTTTATTAAAATGATAAAAAGAGAAAATCTTTCTGAAGAAGAATACTCAAAATTAGAAGATGCAATCGCATTCAAAAATATAGCAAATATGCCTGCTAGAGTTAAATGTGCACTTTTAGCATGGCATACTTTAGAAGATCTATTAAATGAAAAAAAATAATTTTTGTTTGACAAATCTGTTTAATCTATGTATAATAATTATAGGAAATGAAAGCCACAGAAATGTGTGCTACCATATATAATATGTTTAACACCACATAGCTTGGCAGGGCATAATGTGGTGTTTTTTTATTTGCTCAAAATAATAACCAAAGTTATGATTAAGGCAACTGCTATGATAGTAACTCCTATTAATCCGAAGAATAATAGATATATTAATTGAATTAATAATATTTCCATAGCACCACCTCCATTCTCACAGCATAAACTGCGTATGTAAAGTGGTAGCACCCACATCTGCTTATTCTCATTTCCTATGCTTAATAGTATAGTATATTTTTACTTATTTATCTAGTGTAATAATCCAATATTTTACATTTATATAATTTAACCCAGTACAAAATCGCACTGGGTTTATTATTTACGCTGTTTTTAATTCAAGTCTTAATTTATCAGCTATCATCGCAATGAATTCGCTATTTGTTGGCTTTCCTTTGCTGGCAGAAACGGTATATCCAAATATACTTTCAACAACATCTGCTTGGCCCCTTCCCCATGCAACCTCTATTGCATGACGTATTGCTCTTTCTACACGAGATGGTGTTGTATTGAATTTTATGTGAAACTCTTGTTTCTTAAAAAATAACTAATGCAATAAATATTCATTGCATTTACCTCTATATGTTTATTGCATTGATTGTAGTAGAAAATTTTTTCTTTGTCAATTTTATGAACTAAAAATTTTCGTAAAAAAATAAAAAAAATCCATTTGACAAAAATGGAAAAGCTGTGTATAATAAAGATAGAAAATGAGAGTCACAGAATGTGGCTACCATATAAATTGTTGTAACAACACATTCCAACCGACTAAAGCAGAATGTGTTGTTTTTTATTGTTTATTAGTCCACATTATGTATATAATACACAACAAGGCTACGTTTACAGTTAGGGAGAATCCCAAAGCATATATTAAAAATAATATAAATCCCATAAACAACCACCTCCTTGCTCTCGAATGTATCGAGTATTGAAAGTGGTAGCCACAACATATCTGCTATCTCATTTCCTACAACATTTACTATACAATAAATTTTTACATTTTTCAAGCAAATATCACAAATTTTACAATTATTTTTTATTCATTTCTTTATCATAACCTCTAATTTTTATCAATACGTTTTCATATTAGTTCTTTTATTACAAAAAGCACAAAATTTCTAAAGAAATTATAAAATATAACAAATTATACATTTTAAAATGCTATTTCCTAGAAATAAAAAATAAGAATAAATGAACTTAATCATCTATTCTTTATATAATGGATTTGGGAGTGGACTCGAACCACCTCGACCTTTATCTATAATTATTTACCTATCTTCATCAAACATATTTATTTTGCAACCCCATATATACAAAGGTCTTTACCATTCTTGCAATTTATTTTTTTCATTTTACTTTCCCCTTTCAAAAAAAGTTTATCAATCATATCAATCGCTAAAGTTATAATTGTAGGTATTGTATCAATTTTTAAAAGGATTACACATAAAATTAGTTTGACTATTTTCGGGAACATTATATGCTTTAAATATTAATTTGGTGTTGAGCGTCTATGTTCTGGCACTTTTGTACCATCTTTTTTTGTGTACCCCTATATAATTTAACCCGGTACAAAATCGTACTGGGTTTATTATTTACGCTGTTTTTAATTCTAGTCTTAATTTATCAGCAATCATTGCTATAAATTCACTATTTGTTGGCTTGCCTTTTGATGCTGAAACAGTATATCCAAATATACTTTCAACAACATCTGCTTGACCTCTTCCCCATGCAACTTCTATTGCATGACGTATTGCTCTTTCTACTCTTGATGGAGTTGTTCCATATTTTTTAGCAATATCTGGATATAATTGTTTTGTTATTTGATTTATAACTTCAATATTATTTACTACCATTATAATTGCTTCTCTTAAATATTGGTAACCTTTAATATGAGCTGGTACACCAACTTCATGTATTACATTTGTAACAAGTGCTTCTAAGTTTTCTTCATTCTTTTTCTCTTCTGGGGATATATCTATATATTGTGTTTTTATTTCTCTACTAATAAAATTATTTTTATATTGTGATGGTTGATAATATTTTAGTTCTTTTATTCTTTTTACTAAAATTTGAATATCAAATGGTTTAACTATGTAATATTGAGCACCAAGATCAATTGCCCTTTGAGTAATTTTATCTTGTCCAACCGCTGATAAAATAATACACATAGGTTTATTTTCTATATTTCTTTCATTTAATTTTTCTAAGACACCAAGCCCATCTAAATGTGGCATAATGATATCAAGCAAAACAATATCAGGCTTCATCATTGTTATTTCATCAACAGCTTGATTGCCGTCTCTTGCAATACCAACAACCTCAAAGTTTTCTTCTTTTTCTAAATAACTTACAAGTGTATCTCCAAATTCCTTATTATCGTCAGCCACCAAAATTCTAATTTTCTCGTTCAAATTCATTTCCCCCTAATTCATAATTGTAAATTTTTTACAGTTTTAATTATACATTTATTTCCATTTTATTGCAATAGTTTTTGGAAATTTTTTCTAATATGTACATTTTATCTTATTCTTCTATGTTTATTCTTATATATTTTTCCCTAATTACAGTATTTCTTAAAATTGTTATTTCTTTTTGTTCTTTTCCTAATAAGTTTTCTTTTTCGTTTTTTGATATTTCTATAGTACATATAATATTATTTTCATAAACTGTATTTACAATTATAATTCCATGCATACGACAATAATATTTAAATTTTTCTAAGTCCTTATATTCAATTACCACATTGATTAAATAACCTTTAGTTTGAATTATAACTTTCGCATTTTCTAATGATTTAATTGTTGCATCTGAATATGCTCTTACAAGTCCTCCTGTTCCCAAAAGTGTTCCTCCAAAATATCTTGTTACAACAATTAAAACATTATATAAATTGTTTTTTTGTAATATATTTAACATTGGTGCTCCTGCAGTTCCACTTGGTTCTCCATCATCAGATTGTTTTTCCTTTACTCCATTTTCTTCTAAAATGCGGTAAGCAAAGCAGTTATGTCTTGCATCAAAATACTTTTTTCTTATATGTTGCAAGTGCGCTTCTGCTTCTTCTGTTTTCTCTATATAATAAACATTTGCTATAAATCGAGATTTCTTTTCTTCTATTTCTGCCTGTGCATCTTGCATAATTGTTTTAAACTGTTCCATCATCTTTTCCTTTCAGTTAAATTTAATTTTCCATACCTGCAGTATATCCTGTTGAATATGCTATTTGTAAATTAAATCCTCCCGTATATGCGTCTACATCTATCAATTCTCCTGCAAAGAATAATCCTCTTATTAATTTAGATTCCATTGTTTTTGGATTTATCTCTTTTATATTTATTCCTCCTGATGTTACTATTGCTGTATTTATATCTCCAAAGTCACCTATTGTTATCTCAAAGTTTTTTAATAAATGTACTATATTTTCTCTTTCTTTTTTTGTTATTTCATTTATTTTCTTATCAGGTGAAATATTAGAAAGCTCTATAAAAACATCTATCATTTTTTTAGGTAACAGTTTATCTAAACTATTTTTTAATGCTTTATTCTTATTTTCAGAAAAATCTCTAAGTATTCTTTCATCAAGCTTTTCTTCTGATAATGCTGGTTTTAAATCAATTATAAGTTTTATTAAAGATTGTTTTAATAGCTCATCTACTTTTGGATATCTTAGAATATATGCCGAACCACTTAATATTGTTGGCCCAGATACTCCAAAATGTGTAAATAGCATTTCTCCAAAATCTTCATATATAGTTTTATTTTTAGAAATATCCTTAAATTTTATTCCAACATTTCTTAAACTTAATCCTTGCATTTTCTTGCATATTGAAACATCTTTTTTACTTGCTACCATTGGAACAAGTGATGGTCTTATTTTTGTACAATGATGTCCAAGTTTTTCTGCTAATTTATACCCATCTCCTGTTGAACCTGTTCCTGGATAACTTTTTCCACCTGTTGCAAGTATTACTTTATCAGCCAATATTTCATGAATCTTTCCATTTGATGTATAAATCACTTTTTCAACTTTTCCATCTTTAATACAAATGTCCTTAACATCACAATTTGTCTGAATTTTCACATTTAATTCTTTTAATCTATGAATTAATGCAGCCTTGACATCTCTTGATTTATCTGATACAGGAAATACTCTATTTCCTCTTTCCTCTTTTACTTCTACTCCTTCCTGTTTTAATAAATTTATTATATCTAAATTATCAAAATTGTGGAAGCTACTATATAAAAACATACTATTGCCTGGTATATTATTCATAAATTCTTCTATTGGAAGACTGCTTGTTATATTGCATCTACCTTTTCCTGTTATTAAAAGTTTTTTTCCAAGCATATCATTTTTTTCAAGTATTGTTACTTCATTTGTTCCATTTGATGCAGAGGAGATACCTGCAAGCATTCCTGCTGGTCCACCTCCGTATTATTACTACTTTCATTTTTTATATCTACTTTCTATAATATATTTTCTAAAGCTTTCATTACACCTATTTTTCCATAATAATATGTAAGTCCCCCTTGCATAAATGCGGTATATGGAGGTCTTATTGGACCATCGCATGAAAGTTCTATTGATGAACCTTGTGTAAATGCTCCAGCAGCCATTATTACTTTATCAGTATATCCTGGCATATCCCATGGCTCTGGGATTGAATTACTATCTACTGGAGAACCCATTTGAATACCCTGACAGTATTTTATAAGTTTTTCTTCATCATTAAAATTAACTGTTTGAACTATGTCAGCTCTTTTATCATTATATTTTGGTCTTGCATCAAATCCAAGTTTATCTAATGCATAACTTGCAAAAACTGCAGTCTTTAAACTACTTGCTACTACTTGTGGTGCCATAAATAGTCCTTGCAAAATTGATTTTGTTATTCCAAGTGTTGGTCCAACTTCTTTTCCTTCTCCAGGGGCTGTAAGTCTTTCTGCTACAAGCTGTATTAAATCTTTTCTTCCTGCTACATATGCTCCATTTGGTGCAATTCCCCCACCTAAATTTTTTATAAGTGACCCTACTATAACATCTGCTCCTACTTCTAAAGGTTCCTTTTTTCCAACAAATTCACAATAACAATTATCGATCATTATAGTTACATCTTTATCAATATTTCTGATGCATTTTACAACTTTTTCTATTTGCTCTATTGAAATACTTTTTCTACTACTATATCCTTTAGAACGTTGTATTTCTATAACTTTTACTTTTCCCTGTTTTAATCTATTTTCTATAGCACTATAATCAAAATCATCATTTTCATGATTTTGTTCATCTGTTATTAACTCAATCTGTTCAAAATTTACATTAAATGATTTTAAAGAACTTGGATTATCAACTATTCCTATAACTTCATCTAATGTATCATATGGTTTTCCTGTGATACTTAAAAGTGTATCTCCAGGTCTAAGAAGTGCAAATAATGTAACAGTTAAAGCATGTGTTCCTGATATAAATTGCCCTCTTACTAAGCTATCCTCTGCTTTTAATACTTGCGCAAATACTTTTTCTGTTGTATCTCTTCCAATATCTCCATATCCATAACCTGTTGTACTTCCAAAGTGCATATCTGATATATTATTATCTTGAAATGCTTTTAAAACTTTCAAAGTATTGTACTCACCCACATCATCTATCTCTTCAAAAATAGCTTTAACATTTTTTTCAGTTTCTTCTGCAAGTTCTATTATTTTATCTGATATTCCATATTCTCTATATTCATTTTTGTTCATTTTCGTTCCTTCTTTCTTACTGTATATCTATTTATTAGTAAAATAAGTATCTCCATGCCATTCTTCTGATTGATAATATTTTCCTACAAAAATAGGGTTTGTCCAACTTATTTTATATTTAGGTTCTTGAACAACTTCGCCTTTTGAATTTATTGAACCCCATTTGCCATTTTTCTTTATTCCTGCAAATCCGTATTCATTAAATTCTGTTACCATATCATATTTACATTCAACTTTTATATTTCCGCTTCTATCTGCAAATCCCCATTTACCATCAACTTCTTTTGCATATAGTTCATTGTTTGGAAATACATCTCTTGTAATTAGTTCCTTACCTGTATCACTAAAATATTTACTTTCTTTATCTGAATAAAGTCTTATATAGTTGTCATCAATTTCAACACTTGCATTATCCATTGTAGCAAGTATTTTCATTGTTTTTTTATCTATTAAACTTATTGTATTATTATCTGATATATTGGCTTGTAGTAAATCTGTTCCATCAATACGGAATATACTATTATATTTCAAATCAACAAATGCTTTACCTGATAAATCAATTATTCCATTTTTGTTGTTATTTCCTACAACAAAATAATTTGGTTCAATTTCTTCCATATATGCATAACTATTTTCTATCATGCTTTCGCCATTTAAGTCTGTAATGTCATACATCTCATTTTTATCTGCTACAATATAATGCTTTCCATCTTTTGTTGGAAGTTTTGTAACTATATCTTGATTTTCTATTACATTTCCATTTAGATCAAGCAATATAAACTGTCCATCTTTATATGCATTTACATATATTCCTCCAAATGATATATCTGTATATTCTGTAGGTATTTTTATTTTTCCTTGTTTATCTGCAATGCCTTCCTTAGAATTTCTTTTTACAACAAATACATCATTATATGCATTATAGCTTATATCTTCATATTCATAATTTAAAACTACTTTTTTATTTTTTAATAGTCCCGCTTGTCCATTTTTGTATGCAACTAAATATACTTTTTTATCATCTTCCACATCAGTTACTCTATCAATCTGTGTATATTCTGTTTTAGCAATTGTCTTACCTTTATAGTCTATATAACCATATCTGTATCCTTCATCACTTTTCTTGCTTACTATAAATCCAGTTGTTTTATACATAGTTTGGTCACTATAATAATTATCAGCTGTTATGCTTTCATATTCTATAGGAATTAGAATTTTACCATTGATATTTACCGCGCCACATTTTTCATCTTTTTTTACAATTAACATTCCTTCTTTGTATGGAATAGCCGTTATACTTTCATATTCTGGTTTTAAAATTTGTTTACCATCTAAATCAATTAGTCCATACTTGCCATCTTTTTTAAATTTTAGAACTGTTTTTTCAAAAGGAATTCCATCATATGTTGTCTCTGTTGGAATAGCTTGAACATTTTCGTATTTTTGATATAATTTTTCTCCCTTAGAATTAAATACATCTGAACTGTAATCTTTTTCCTCAGAGTTGTAATCATATAAACATATAAATATATCTTTTGATGGGTCTGGTATTTGTACAACCTCATATTTTGCTTCAACTACTACATTTCCATCACGATCAATTACACCATACTTATTATTTTCATTGATAACATGATAATTAATTTGGGTTACCTTTGTTATTTCAAAATCATATTTTGCCTTATTGTTAAAATAAATTAATACTCCTGCTATTACAATTGCTATTAGTATGACAATTATAAGTACAATAAAAATGTTTTTTTTCTTCATATAAAAATCTCTCCTTTGTTATATAAATTTCATACTAATATTTTATATTTATTTTAACAATTTATCAAGCTTATCTACATATTTTTACAAATTTTCACGTATTTAATCCTTTTATCTTCAAAATCCTCAATTTTAAAAGTAAGTTTTCCATCTTCTATTACTATATCCTCATTTTCATTTGGAATTCTACCCAGTTTTTCAAGTAAAAAGCCTGATAATGTTTCATAATCTCCTTCTGGAATTTCTACTCCCATTATCTTTTTTATTTCATATAGAGAAGCATTTCCACTAACTAAATACGTATTTTCATCTATCTTTTTATAATCTATTTCTTCTTCATCATATTCATCAAATATGTTTCCCATAAGCTCTTCAATAATATCTTCCATTGTCACTAGCCCTGCTGTACCTCCGTATTCATCTATTACAATTGCCATTTGCTGTTTACTTTTTTGAAGTTCTCTAAAAAGCTTATCAATTTCTTTTGATTCAGGAACAAAATATGGTGTTCTCATTATATTTCTTGCTTCTAATTTTTTACCATCCTTTAATACCTTTAAAATGTCTTTTACAAATAGAACACCTTGAATATTATCAATAGTTTCCTCATATATAGGAATTCTGCTGTATTTATATTCATCAATCTCATTAAGCATTTTGCTTATGTCATCATTAATTTCAATTGCAAAAATATCAGTTCTCGGAGTCATTATTTCTGAAACAATAATATCATTAAACTCAAATACATTATTTAAAAGCTCCTTTTCTTCTTTCTCAATTGCTCCTTTTTCTTGTCCTTCATCAATTAGCATTTTTATCTCTTCTTCTGTAACAATTTCTTCTTCACTTTCCTTAACACCAAATATCCTTGAAACCATATTTGTTGAATATGTTAGAAGTTTTACAAAAGGAGAAGTAATTTTTGAAATTATCTTTACCTGTGAAATTGTTGCAAAAGCTATTTTTTCATAATATTTCATAGCAAGTCTTTTGGGAACTAATTCACCAAATACTAATGTAAAAAAAGATAATATTATAGTAATGAAAACTATTGAAAATCCTTTTAATAATTCAAAATCAATATTTGAAAAGAGTCTATTTAATTCATATGCTAACTGATTTGCAAAAGCATCTGATGCAAATGCACTTGATAGAAATCCTGCAAGTGTTACTCCAATTTGTATTGTTGCTAAAAATTTACTTGGATTTTTCAGCATTTCTTCTATCTGTTTTGCTCTTTTATTTCCTTCTTTTGACATTTTGTTTATTTTAGATTCGTTTATAGAAATGTATGCAATTTCTGTTGCTGCAAAATACGCATTAAATAAAATCAAAATAAATAAAATTATAATTTGATAAAACATATACAATCCTTTCTTTGTAAATATTGTATGTGTTTTTTTAATATCTATTAATATTTTTCTTATATTTCCACTGCTTGTACACATCTTCGATATTCTCTTTTATTCATTTCGCATGTAATTAATGTTAATCTATTATCTTTAGTATTTTGTATGTAAGTCCAGTCAGTCTCCTTAATCACCTTATTTAAAACAACTTTGTATTGTCTCTGTCCTTTGTCAGTAGAATATACTATTGTATCTCCATCTTTCAATTTTCTTATTTCTTGAAAGAAATTACATTTGTATCCTCTATTATGTGCAGCCAAAGCAACGTTTCCATCCCATTTATCCGTTTCTTCAAAATGTCCAACTGTTCGCCTCAATTCTTCGCTACTTGTTCCTTGACTAATTGGTGCATCTAATCCTAATACTGGAATTTTTATTCTCCATTTATTTGTTCTATATATATTTATTTTTGATAATGTATCATCTTGTTTAGCACTATCACTATATTTTTTATTTTCACTTTCTTCAACTAATTCATTCATATTGTTTTCTATATTTTCATCAATTGCTTTTGTATCTAAGCTATATTGCTCACTAATATTTTTATCAGATTTTTTTACTATTAAATAAACAATATTAAAGCCTGCAATAATTATTGCAATAATAAAAAATAGTGTAATACAAAAAGATACATTAATAAAATGCTTTTGTATAAACTTTACCACATAGCACCTGCCTTTTTATTAAATTTATTATTTTTGGATTTTTCTTTAGAAATAAATTTTTAGATTAAAGTTTTCTTTCGATTTAAATTGCAATTTTTAGATATATTAATATTACTATATTTTGTTGCATTTGTAAAGAAAAAGTGTTCGTTGTTTTTCGACACTATTCGACATCAGAACAAAAAGAATGGTTCCTGCTTAAAACAAAATCCATTCTTTTATTATTACTTTTATATTTTTATCCCTCTAATGCTTGCTTAATATCCTCATCCTCAAATAATATTGGAGCAGATATGTACTCTTTTGCCCTTTTATCACTTTTAATCGCAGCAAGCATTATTTCTTTATCTGCTCTAAGTCTCTTACTTGCATATTTTACAATAAGGCCCTTGTTTGTAACCGCTTCTAGTACTGTCTCCTTATTATCTCGTAAATCTGGTGATGCATAATAAAGTTCTTGTCCATTTATCTTAACTGCTATAAGCATAAGTTCTTTGTCTGCTCTAAGTCTATCACTTGCATAGCACATTGTCCATCCAACTTTTTGAACTGATGCAAGTACAACTTCTTTGTCATCTTTTAGCCTTTTACTTGCAAATTCTAAAACATTTCCATCTTGCTCAATTGCTGTCATAACAACTTCTTTATCGTCTTTTAATTCATCACTTGCAAGATCTAGCAAAATTCCTTGCTTCCTTACTTGTTCTAACACATATTCCCTGTCATTATTTCTTTCTTTATCAAATTCCATAAAATCGCCCCTAATCTAAATGCTTATCTTTACTTCATTTTTCTTTCTTATCTTATTTAACAATTTACTTGATACCATATTTGATATAATAAAATTAAATACAGCTATTCCAGAAAGCAATATCATTAAACCTACATATTCTTTTGTAAGTTCAACGCAAAACCAATTTTTAAATATTAAACAACAACCAGCAAAAATTGCTACAAGTGTTGGAAGCAAAATTCCTCTTAAAATATTAAATGGTCTTGATATTTTTATAATTAGCATAAAACCAGTAAGCACTGTAAGTATAACACATATTGTAGAATATATTTGTGATGGTAATTTTAAAAATATATTTAATATTAAAACAATAACTATATTTAGTATAACAGTTAATGCTGTAGGAATTGATTTGCTTATAACATTTCCTATAAATTTACCCTTTACTCTTTCTTTGTTTGGCTCTAATGCTAGAATAAATGATGGAATTCCTATACATACAAGTGAGATTAAACTTAATTGTATTGGCATAAATGGATATTCTGCTTTTACAAATACAAATAATATTGCAAGAATTGTTGAATATATTGTTTTTGATAAAAACAATGATGCGGACCTTTCCAGGTTGTTGATTGTACGTCTTCCTTCTGCTACTATTTTTGGCATTGATGCAAAGTTAGAGTCAAGAAGTACAAGTTGTGATACATTTCTTGCAGCATCTGAACCTGAGGCAATTGCAATACTACAATCCGCTTCTTTTAAAGCAATAATATCATTTACTCCATCTCCTGTCATTGCAACAGTATGTCCTTGTCTCTTTAATTCTTGCACAATTTGCTTTTTCTGCTCTGGAGTAACCCTTCCAAATATTTTATATTTTTCTACTGCCTTTTCTAATTCTTCCTCACTTTTTATTGTTGTACAATCTATATAATTTTCAAAACCTTCTACTCCAGCTTTTTTAGCAATCTTTGATACTGTAGCAGGATTATCTCCTGATATTATCCTTATATCAACACCTTGTTTTTTAAAGTATTCTATCGTTTTTTTTGCATTTTCTCTTAATTTATCAGTTATAAGTACAAACCCTAAAACTTCTATATCTTGTGGAAGTTCTTTTTCTTCAAAATCATTATTTGAATGAGCTAAAACTATCATTCTGTAGTCTTTTGAGTATTCTTCTATTATATTCTTGTAATCATCTATCTTTTCTTTTAATACAAATTCTGGTGCTCCTATTACATATGTTCCATGATCTTTAAAGCTAATTCCTGACCACTTCTTGCTTGAAGAAAAAGCAATTTTTTGTTTAGCCTCCCATTTTTCAGCTTCATTGATATCAATAAATTTTTCTCTTATTGCTTCAATTGTTGCATTACTATCCTCTGATGCACTTCCAATTTGTTTAAGAATAATTTGCATTTCATCTTTTTTTGCATTTACTAAAACAATATCATTTACTTCCATCTTTCCTTGTGTTATTGTTCCTGTTTTATCCAAACACAATGTGTCAACACGTGCAAGAGTTTCTATGCAAAATAATTCTTGAACAAGCACATTACTTTTTGAAAGCCTTATTACACTAACTGCAAGCACCGTACTTGTAAGAAGTATAAGCCCTTCTGGAATCATTCCAATTATTGCTGCAACAGTATGTATCACAGCATCTTTTAATATTCCTCCATCAAGGTTATATTGGTTTAAAAATAATAAAGTTCCAACAGGTATAATTATAATTGACACTGTTTTGATTATCTTATTTAGTGAATTCATTATTTCTGAATTTACTTTTTTCACATACCTTGTTTGTTTTGAAATTTTTGAAGTAAAGTTATCTTCTCCGATATGTTCTACCTGAGCTCTACATTTACCACTTATTACAAAACTTCCAGATAAAATAATATCTCCTTCTTTTTTTGTAATTGCATTTGATTCACCTGTGATAAATGATTCGTCTACCTCAATTTCTCCCTGTCCTATTTTACAATCTGTTATAATTTGATTTCCTGTTTCAAATTCTAATATATCATCAAGTACAATTTCATTTATATCAATCTTTTCTTTTTTTCCATTTCTAATGCAGTTTACTTTTGTATTTGAAATTAAAGAAAGCTTGTCTATCACTCTTTTTGAATGTATCTCTTGAAATGTACTTATTGCAGTATTTATAACAACAAGACCTATAAATAGCATATTTCTATATTCGCCAACTGCAAAAACGGCTAAGGCAAGTAGTAAATTCATAAGATTAAATATTGTAAAAAAATTGCTTATAATTATTGACTTTATGCTTTTAGTTGGAGAAGTTGTATCAAAATTAACAAGCCTTCCTTTTTTTCTTTTCTCTACTTGATTATTTGATAATCCTTCTTCAATATTTGGATTATATCTTTCTATATTTTCTTTCATTTCATGCTTTCCTTTAGAATATTTTTCTATTCTTCTGACTCATTTAAAAATTTTTCTATTTCTTTCCATGCATCTTCTGTATAAATTCTTCTTTCAGCAGAAAATGGAATAAATGTAAAGTCATGCAATGGATTTAATTGATCTTGAAGACTAACAACTGCATCATTTACTTTTGTTACAGCAATTTTGTCTGCCTTACTTGCAATTATTAAACATGGTCTTCCTGTACGAACAACATAATCATACATTAATCTATCATTGGCAGTAGGATCATGTCTTATATCTATTAAAAATATTATAAGTGAAATCTTTTTACTTTTTGATAAATATTCCTCTATAAATGTACCAACCTTTGCTTGTTCTTGTTTTGACATTTTACTATATCCATATCCAGGTAAATCTACAAAATAAAAATTATGATTTACATCATAAAAATTGATTTGTCTTGTTTTCCCTGGCTCACTACTTGTTCTTGCAAGTTTCTTTCTATTAAGCATTGTATTTATAAATGAGGATTTACCTACATTTGATTTACCTACCAAGACTATCTCTGGCATATCATCTTCAGGATATTGTTTTGGACTTACTGCAGATATTTTAAATTCAGCATTTTTTATAATCATATTTATATTTTCCTTTCATTATATATCTTATCTTTATTACAAATACACACTCTAACTAAAATAAATCAGAGTGTGCATTGCAAGTTTAATATTTATTTTTTTGGAACTATTTTTTCTGTTCCACCCATATATGGACGAAGAACTTCTGGAACTGTTATGCTTCCATCTTCGTTATAATTATTTTCTATTACTGCTATTAGTCCTCTTGGTGTTGCAACAACAGTATTATTTAATGTATGAGGATAATAATTTCCTTTTTCACCTTTTACACGAATTCCAAGTCTTCTAGCTTGTGCATCTCCAAGTGTAGAACAACTACATACTTCAAAATACTTCTTTTGTCTTGGGCTCCATGCCTCTATATCACAAGATTTAACTTTTAAATCTGCTAAATCTCCTGAACAACAATCAAGTTGTCTTACTGGAACATTGAAACTTCTAAATAAATCTACACTTAATTTCCACATTTTGTTATACCATGTCATAGAATCTTCTGGCTCACATAAAACGATCATTTCTTGTTTTTCAAATTGATGAACACGATATAGTCCTCTCTCTTCTAGTCCGTGTGAACCTATCTCTTTTCTAAAGCATGGAGAATATGATGTCATTGTAATTGGAAGTTCATTTTTCTTTAATATTTGATCTTTAAATCTTCCAATCATAGAGTGCTCTGATGTACCAATTAAATATAAATCTTCTCCTTCAATTTTATACATCATGGCATCCATTTCTTCAAAGCTCATAACACCTGTTACAACATCACTTCTAATCATAAATGGTGGGATAGCATATGTAAATCCATTATTTATCATATAATCTCTTGCATATGCAAGCATTGCTTCATGTAATCTTGCAATATCTCCAATTAGATAATAGAAACCTACACCACTTGTGCGTCCTGCTGATTCTTTATCCATTCCATTTACTCTATCTATAATATCTGCATGATATGGAATTTCATATTCTGGAACTACTGGTTCTCCAAATCTTTGAACTTCAACATTTTCAGAATCATCTTTTCCAATTGGTACAGATGCATCCATAATATTTGGAATTTTCATCATTCTTTCTTTTATGTCTGCAGAATATTTTTCTTCTTGTTCTTCATTTTCTGCAAGTTTTTCATTTATTTTTTTAACTTGCTCTTTTATACTTTCTGCTTCTTCTTTTTTTCCTTCTCTCATCAATTGTCCAACTTGCTCGCTTAGTGTTTTTCTTTGAGAACGAAGTTCATCTCCGTTTTGTTTTGCTTCTCTATATTTTTTATCAAGTTCAATAACCTCATCAACTAAATGTAGCTTTTGATCTTGAAATTTATTTTTGATGTTTTGTTTTACAACATCTGGATTTTCTCTTAAAAATTTAATGTCTATCATATTTTTCCCTCCATAGCTTGTACCTAAAATATGGTACAATTATATCATTAATAAACTTCAAAATCAATACCGATACCTGAGTAAAAATTGATAATATCATAATCAATATAATATTTTAATGAAACGCATATTTATATTTTCATTTGGCAATACTCTTTATGAGGTGAATAACTTTGTTTTTTGAATTTATAAAATTTATAGTTTATTCTATTTTAATTGTTTTAATTGCCAAATATGCTCTTGTAAAAATTTTAAGAAATATTAGCTCACAGCTTAATTTAAAACCTAAAACAATCGGATATATTGCAGGAATTGCAACATCTATCCCTGAACTTCTTACTGTATCTTTTTCTGCATTTACAGGACTAATTGAAACGAGTACGTATAACATTATAAGTT
Source organism: uncultured Clostridia bacterium (assembly GCA_934101145.1). GTDB lineage: Bacteria > Bacillota > Clostridia > TANB77 > CAG-508 > CALXVA01. Next base: position 23,985 of record CAKOPZ010000004.1, on the reverse strand, counting down.
CTAATATTATAAATGTGCTTCAATATACTGCATCTGTACTTTTAAATAAAAATCAAAATGTTGTAAAAAATACAGCTATTAAAGTTGACTTATCTCTTGTACTTATCACAATATTAATTCCTATTTTTATTGCAATTTTTGATATAGAGCATAATTTTATTTTAGTTCCAATATTTATATTTCTATTTGTTTTGTTTTATAGGCTAAGTCATAATGCTCATAAATTGTATATGAAAAAACATGACAATAAAATTGAGAATAAGGTAATATCAAAAAATAAAAACTATTTGAAAATAATTCTTAATTTTATCTTACTTATTATTATAAGCATTGTGCTTTATTTTATTGGTGAACAATTAAGTAATGTCCTTGAGATTTTATGCAATACATTTGATATTTCACAAATAATTATTGGAATTCTTTTAGGTATTATTACAAGCCTTCCAGAATTAATTACATTCTTTGAATCACAAAAACATCATGCAGATGAAAAAGAAGGTGTTGTTGAAGCCACAAGCAATTTACTTACTTCAAATATGATAAATTTATTTATAGTTGAATCTATTGGAATAATAATTTACCTTATAATTTAGAATATTTTGGAAATTTTGGAATATACTATTTGTAAATAAAATATGATAAGGAGAACAACTATGACAGAAGAATATTTAAAAGAACAAACGGTGAAAGACAAAACTGATGATGAAAAAGATCTAGAACTCGTAGTTAGCATTTTAAAGACAAAACAAGAACTCAACTTAGCACACAAAAATTTCGAATTTGCAGAAGAAGGCCTTATTGATTATTTTTCATATCAAATAAAAGCAAATCAAACAAAATTAGATTATTTAATGAAAAAAGCTAGAAATAGAGGTTTAACACTTGATATGGCCTCTGAAATATACTTAAGCAAAGCAACGTAGGTCGCCCTTTGTTCAAAGCCTATTTGAGTTTTCGACTAAAAGGAGAAAATCTCAAAGGCAATAACATTTTTATATACTAGGAAATGAGAAATTTCCTAGTATATAAAAAATAACAAAGCACAGTAATATTTGTCCAAGTAATATCATAAACTTTAGCAGAGGTGATATACTTGGACATTAATAATATACTAGCTTTTTTATCTTGCATTATTTTTTTATTTATATTTGGAAAAATATTTATTATTCCTTTAAAAAGCATCTTCAAATTAATATTAAATTCTATTTTTGGAGGAATTTTGATATTTATAATAAATACAATAGGAACTAATTTTGCCTTTCATATAGGAATAAATATATTTACATCTATATTTATCGGTTTACTTGGTATTCCTGGAGCAGGCCTACTTATACTTTTACAAATTATACTTGGAATTTAGTTTACATTTTTCGACTTTAGTTGACATTGTCCTTTAAATGTATTATAATTATGTTATGCGATTTTTCGCAAATTCTTTTATAAGGGGGACAATTATATGTCCAATGGCAACAAGCTCTTTAAGAAGCCCACTTTTTCTTTCGAGTTCAGCGATGAATTCGATGCCAAGAGGTTTTACAGCTTTGCGGCACACACTCGGGCAAGCAATGTCCAGTACCCCTACGCTGTAGATGGCAGCGGTAAGAAAAACCCTAAAAAGGTTTTGGTAACTGGTATTGGTAGCGTTGTAGATGACGTCTGCCTCAAGTCTGTCCTCGTAGCCGAAGCTGAGAAGCTTGGTGGTCATTACATTTTCCGGGCAAACTAATCTCGGATAAATATACCCTAAAAAAAGAAGGAAATGTTTTAAAAGCATTTTCCTTCTTTTTTCATATACTAGAAATTTCAAATTGACATTAACAAACGCCAATTTACATTTCTTTTGTCTTTTTTTCGATTTTTTTCACAATCATTTTTAAGGCCTTTGGCCTTTCAATCATAACTACATGCCCACATCCTTGACATTTTAGTTTAAAATCCACTCCTACTCTTGTAATCACCCAAAGTTTACTTCCACATGGATGCTGTTTTTTTGTTTGTACTATATCTCCTATTTGGTATTCCATATTGTCCTACCTCCTATAATACTATTTTTCCATTTTTTTGATTGCCATTTCAATTCTTTGTTTTACTCTTTCTTCTCCAAGTGTTTGAATTATTTCATACATATCAGGTGTATTTGTTCTTCCTGTTAATGCTACTCTTATAACTGTGCTAATATCTCCAACATGTCCTGGCCATTTTTCTGGCTCTTGCTTATACATTTTAACTTCTCTTGCATAACCAGTTTTTTCAGCTAATTCTTTTATATTGTCAAACCAAGTTTGTTTATCATGGTTTATATCAAAATATTTTGACAAATATAATTTTAATATTTTTGCAATTTCATTTTTATTAGTAATTTTTGTATCTTCATATTCTAAATCTAATTTTACAAATTTATCATCATACATATAAATTATTGCATTTTTTACTTCTTTCCATTTGCTTATATCTTTTCTTGGTTTTACATTTCCTCTTTCTATTGAAAATACCTTTAAAGAATATTCTTTATTTTTAAGCATTTCTTCAAGTTCACTATCATATTCTTTTGCCCAAGTATATGCACTTTCATATACTTCCTCAGCTGTCATCTTTGATATAACTGTTTTACCTATATCAAGTAATTTTACCATATCAAATAAGGCACCACTTACACTCATCTTATTTAATTGAAAATCAAAATCTTCTATATTTTTATCTGGATTTGCTTTTTTCCAATTTTCAAATGAAGAATTGGCTATATTAATAAGATACTCTTTTACAACTTCTGCCGGTATTCCCTCTTCTTTATAATATGAAACAGCTGCTTCTGGATCTTTTCTCTTACTTAATTTACGTTTGTTTCCATTATCACTTTTCATAATTGGAGAAATATGAGCATATTTTGGTGCTTTAAATCCCATCTCATGGAATAACTGAAGGTGAAGTGGTATAGAAGACAGCCATTCATCTCCTCTTATTACATGTGTTGTTCTCATTAAATGATCATCAACAGCATGTGCAAAATGATATGTTGGAAGCCCATCTGCCTTTATTATAACTATATCTTGATCATTCTCTGGAAAATCAACATTACCTTTTATAATATCTTTATGTTTAATTTTTCTATCTTCTCTTCCAGGTGATCTAAATCTAATTATATACTTTTCTCCATTCTTAATTTTTTCAATTGCCTCATCTACAGGTAAGTTTCTGTATTTAGCCCATACTCCATAATATCCAGGTCTAATCTTAGCTGCTTCTTGTTTTGCTCTCATCTCTTCAAGCTCTTCTGGTGTTGCAAAACATGGATATGCTTTTCCTTGTTCAATCATATATTTGGCATATGCTTCATATATATCTTTTCGTAAACTTTGTTTATATGGTCCATAATTTCCTATCTCTTCTGTATCACTTATCATTCCCTCATCTGGAGCCATATCAAAATCTTGAAGTGAACTAACTATTCCAGTAACACCATTTTCTACTTCTCTTTTTTGATCGGTGTCTTCTATTCTTAGGAAAAATACCCCTTGAGTTTTATCCGCTAAAACTCTTGCAATTAATGCTTGATAAAGCCCACCTATATGCATAACACCTGTTGGACTAGGTGCAAATCTTGTTACTATTGCTCCTTCTGGCAAATTTCTTTCTGGATATTTTTCTTCGTAATAGCTTATATCTTTTGCATTTGGAAATATTAAATCTGCTAAATCTTTATAATTCATTATATATCTCTCCCTTATTTAATATTTTTCTACACTTCCATTATAATTGGTAGTATCATAGGGTTACGTTTTGTTCTTTGGAATATATAGTCTCTTAAATTATCTTTTAATGTAGATTTTATTGTTGACCAATCACGAATTCCATGTTCTTCAAACATTCTTACTTCGTCCCTTATTGCTCTTTTTACATCTTCCATAAGATTTTCTGATTCTCTAACATATACAAATCCTCTAGATACCACATCTGGACCTGAAACAATTTCTCCTGTTGAAGAATCCATTGTCATAACTATTACAATAAGTCCATCTTGTGATAAATGTTGTCTATCACGAAGTACTATGTTTCCAACATCTCCAACACCTAAACCATCAACAAGTATTCTTCCTGATGGAACTGAGGTTGTAATTTTAGCTTCTTTTTTATTAAGCTCTAATACTCTACCATTATTAAGCAAGAATATATTTTCTGGTGGTATTCCCATTTTTTTTGCTGTTTCTGCATGTGCTCTAAGTTGTTTGTACTCTCCATGTACTGGTATAAAATACTTTGGTCTTGCTAATGCTAAAATCAATTTTTGCTCTTCTTGACATGCGTGACCTGATACGTGTATATCTTCTAATGCACTATATACAACCTCTGCACCTATTTGCATTAAATCATTTATAACATTCGATACAAGTTTTTCGTTTCCTGGTATTGGTGTTGCAGAAATAATTACCATATCATTTGGTGTAATAACAACTTTTTTGTGCTCACCTGCTGCCATTCTTGTTAATGCAGACATTGTCTCTCCTTGACTTCCTGTTGTAATTATAACTAATTGGTCATCTGTATAATTTTTTATCATATCAATATCAATAAATAAATTTTCAGGAGAATCTATATATCCTAGTTCTCTTGCTGTTTCAATCATATTTATCATACTTCTACCACATACTGCAATTTTTCTACCATATTTTACAGCTGAATTTACTATTTGTTGTACTCTATGCACATTTGATGCAAAAGTTGCAACAACTATTCTTTTTGAATTATGTTGGAACAATCTATCAAAAACCTCTCCAACTGAACTTTCCGACATTGTGAATCCTTTTCTTTCAGCATTTGTACTATCAGAAAGAAGTGCTAAAATTCCCTTATTCCCAAGTTCTGCTATTCTTCCTAAATCCATTAATTGATTATCAATTGGTGTATAATCAATTTTAAAGTCACCTGTATGAAGTACAGTTCCTGCTGGTGTGGTAATTGCAAGCATTACAGAATCTGGAATACTATGGCTACTTCTTATAAATTCTACTTTTATATTTCCAAAGTTAACAGTTTGACCTTGTTCAACTGTTACTAGTTTTGTACTTGCAAGTAATTTATGTTCTTCAAGTTTATTTTGTATTAATCCAATAGTTAATTTTGTAGCATAAATTGGTACATTAATTTGTCTTAGTAAATATGGTATTGAACCAATATGATCTTCGTGACCATGTGTTATTACAAGTCCTTTTATTTTTTCTTTGTTTTTTTCAAGATAAGTGATATCTGGAATAACTAAATCTACTCCAAGCATATCATCTTCTGGAAATTCTAGTCCACAGTCTACTAAAACAATCTCATTTCCATATTCAAAAACTGTTATATTTTTTCCGATTTCATCTAATCCACCTAGTGGTATAATTTTCAAATTTTCTTTTTTAAATTCAAATTTTGGAATACTAGGTTTTCTTTGCATCTTTCTTCTTTCTTCCAAATATATGTTACTTTTTGTCACTTCTGAATGAGATTTCTCTTCTTTTCTTAGTTTTCCTTTTATTTTTTCTTCTCCCTTTTTTGAAGTTCTTCTTTTTTTAGCTTCTACATTTTGTGTACTCTTATTGCCATCTATTCTTGTACTTTTTCTTCTTGGCATTCTTCGAGTTTGTTTTTCTTTTTGTGGTATGTTCTTTTCTGTAGAACCAGTCATACCTGATGTTTCCTCTTTCATTTTATCATCCTCTCTTTTTTAGTAATTATTTATATATGTCAAATAGGAAATTTTTACCTTTCCAATATTAGAAAAAAAGTAGTTTATTATAAACTACTTTTTTGGTTATATATTTTGTCTATTGTTTAATTTTTCCCGCACAAAATAAACATTGTTATTTTCTAACAACTAATCAACTATTTATATATTATAAAAATATACCTATAAAAAATATATAATCCGCTCTTCGTTTACAATTTAATCTTGTTTTTATATCACATATAAATCTCTTCTTTACCTATTTTGGTAACATCTGTTATAGATTATACTATTTTTTACTATTTTTGTCAACTTAGTTGCTTTATTCATATTTAATAATAACATTTATTTGAATTGTTCTGGTAAGTCTACAGAGTCAAATAGCCAATCACCCATATACAATTGTATACAAGGTACAATAATTACAATTACCAAGAAAATCAATGCTATACCAACAATTGCATATACAATTTGTGGTAATACGCTCATTACTTTCTGCATTTTGTTCTCTATATCAATTTCCATATATTCAACAAGTTTTCTCATCATTCCAGTTAAATCTGTTTGCATACCTATTTTAAGCATTTCAGTTTCCATTGAAGATGAAAGTCCTGATCTTTCAAATGGCTCTATCCAAGATGCACCAATTAAAATATTGTTAATAGCCGTTTCAATAATAGAAAGCATAACATAGTTTTTTACTACTGATTTACTAACCTCTAATGCCTCTTGAATTCTCATACCATTCTCCAAATTTAAAAGCATAGCTTTCATTAATCTTTCAAAATCCATAGCATAAATTAGGCTTCCAAACACTGGCATTTTGTATTTAAAATAGTGAAAATTATATTTACCTTTTGGAGTATTAATGTATGTTACAATAATTGTAGCAATTCCTGCAATTATTATCACTGGAATATACCAGAATTGCTGTACTCGATTACAAAAATCAACAAACCAAAGCGTTATTGCAGGAAGTTGAGTAGTAGCTCCTGCAGCAGCAAAAGATTCTTGTATTAAAGGTATAATATATGCTACACCAAATATTAATAAACCAATTAATAGAACCAATTGTATAGCATTTGGAAGTATTATTTTTCTAAGCTTATTACTTGTATCAGTTGATGTTTCCATATACTTTACAGCTTGTTCAAGTGATTTTGTAAGATTTCCTGATAACTCTCCAACCTTAATCATATTTGTATAAAGATATGGAAATATATTAGAATAATATTCCATTGTTGTATACATATATTCACCATCTTCAACACCAGCAAGTATGTCTTCAAGTACTCCTCTTAAAGTCATATTCTCTGTACTTTCAATTATTGTACTTAATGCATGAATATTATTAAAATTAGCTTTTTTAAGTAAATAAAAATTTTGAGTAAAAATTATTATATCTCTTGGAGTTACCTTTTCATCCCTAGCAAGTGCAAGATTAACTCTTTCTTTAAATTTTGGCTTATTAACAATTCTACCTTGTAAAATATTAGATGAATCGGCCTGTTTCATGATATCTGCAATATCCATAACATTTCTTTTACTTACTTTTTTCTTTTTACTATTATACCTAACTTGCGTAATACTAATAGGCAACAAATTGTTGTTTTTTAATCTTTTAATTAAAGTATTTCTATTTACATCTTCTACTCTATTATTTACAATTTGTCCCTTATCAGTTATCGCTCTGTATCTATACTCTGGCATTTCCTCCTCCTTTTAACAATTATTTATATCTAATATTCATAGATATGTATTTTATTGTTCTATTCTATTTTCTCTATCTCTTTTTATTTTTAATTGCATTATTGTTCTATTTAAAATCTCTATATTTTTCTCTTCTATTTGAGCTTTTGCTTGCTCTAATGTAATAACATCATTGACAAATAACTCTGCTATAGAATTTATAAGTCCTATACTTCCCTTTTCGCTATTGCTTTGAATTGCATCTTCTATTTCAGAAACGCTTATCTTATCTTTTCTTATTATACCCGAAATTATATTATCAACAACCATAACTTCTGGTACCAATACTAAATCCCCTCTTTTAGATGGTAATAACCTTTGTGATATAACTAATTTTAATAATGATGAAATCATATATTTTACAGTTTGTTGATCTCTTATTTCATAGAAATTTACCATTCTGTCTATTGTTTCAGCACATGATTTTGTATGCAGTGTTCCAATAACCAAATGTCCTGACTCTGCTGTTTCAATTGCAGCTTCCATTGTTTCCTTATCTCTAATCTCACCTATTACAAGAATATCACAGTCCTCTCTTAAAGAGTTTTTAACACCATCACTAAATGTTAAGCAATCGCGTCCAAGACCAATTTCCTTTTGAACTATTACTGATTTTTTTGATTTGTGTTTATATTCAACAGGATTCTCCAATGTTAAAATCTTTTTATTTTGTGTCTCATTTATTTCATTAATCAAAGCATTAAGTGTTGTTGTTTTACCAGAGTTTGTTTTTCCTGTTACCAAAATCAATCCTTGTGGTTGATGTGTCATCCTCCTTACAACATCTGGTACACCCAGTTCTTCATATTTAGGTAAATTCTTTTTTATAAGTCTTAATGTAAACAATGGAATTTCATCAGAATATGAAATATTTACCCTTAAACGTATGTCTTCAAATTCATATGAACAGTCTAGTTTTCTTGTATCTTTGAATACTTTGTCTTTATCTAGATTTCCACGTACAAAATAATCGTATGCATCATTCATATCGTCAACTGTAAGTTCTTCTAATTCCTCAATATGAACTAATTTTCTCATAATTCTTAGTATAGGCTTCATTCCACATATTAAATGCACATCAGAAGCATCTCTTTCTTTGGCTATTGTCAATATTAAATCTATATCTATCATTCGTTTCCCTCCTAACCTTTAATATTAATAAAGTGCTAATTTATTATTTAGTTCATTTAAATTTGTTGTGCCATCTAAAACTCTTTTTATACCATCAATAACAAGTGGTAAATATCCTTCTTCCATAGCAGCTTTTTTTATATCAATTACAGGTGCATTGTTTGAAATTAATGTTCTAATCTTATCATTTAATATTAATACTTCGAAAATACCTATTCTCTCATAATACCCACTATTATTGCATTTTTTACATCCTACTGCATCATATGTCTTTTTACCTTCAAAATCAAATGAAACACCATACTGATTTCCTATTTTAGTCATAATTTCTATCTCTTCTTTAGTAAAGTCTCTTTCTTTTCTGCAGTTTGGACACAATTTTCTTACTAATCTTTGTGATACAGCTGTAGCAAGTGTACTTGAAATATCGTAATTTGATATCCCCATTTTTCTTAATCTTGTTACAACTTCTATGCTATTTATTGTATGAATTGTTGATAATACATAATGACCTGTTTGTCCAGCTTGCATTGCAATCTCTGCTGTTTCATCATCTCTAATTTCACCAACTAATATAATATCTGGATCCTGTCTTAAAACTGTTCTTAAAGAACCTGCAAATGTTGTTTTATTATCAATTTCAATTTGATTTAATCCATTAATACGAATTTCTACTGGATCCTCAATTGTTGTAATATTTATTTCTGGTCTATTTAGGTAATCAATAATACTATATAAAGTAGTAGTTTTTCCTTCTCCAGTTGGTGCTGCAATAACTGTAATACTATTTTTCTTATTAAATGCATCTTTTAATAATTTTTCATCTCTTGGAAAACCAAGCTCAAATATTTCCTTAACATTTTCATTCTTTTTAAGTAATCTCAAAACGAATTTTTCACCATAAATATTTTTTTGTGAAGACACACGAATATTATAGTCTGGATACATGATAATTCTTCCATCTTGAGATTCTTGTTTTTCTTGATGCATATTAGATATAGCCTTAAGTCTTCCAATTATTTGTGATTGTTTTTCATTATCAATTGTTGTAACTGTTACCAATTGTCCATCAATTCTATACCTAATTCTTAATGATTTTTGAAGTGGCTCTATATGAATATCACTTGCTCTTTTCTCCATAGCAGATTTTATTACACTATCTATTAAGCCTGATACATCAGCATTAATATCAATATCTCCAGATTTTCCTTCTAAACTTGCTAAAATATTTTCAATATTGGTAGCAAATGTAATATATTTTTCCATAATTAGCCCTCTATTTAACAATAAAAGTCTAATTGTTTCTACAGATTTTTTATTTGATGTATCTGCAAAACACACCTTAATTTTACCTCCACCAACTTCAAAAGGAATTGCTTTGTTGGCTTTAGCAAGATCTATTGAAATATAATCAAGTATATTAACCTTTATGTCGCTTTCACGAAGAAACATTGCATTTTCTTCCAAAATATCTCCAATAGCATCTATCAGCACATATGAATCACAAACTTTTAAAGTATTTAATATATCTCCTAGTTTTCTTCCTGGTTGTGTTTTTTGAAATTCAAGTGCTCTTGTTATATCCTCTTCTGTTACTATTCCTCTTTTTACAAGTTCTATTCCTAAAGGTTGTCTATTTCTTTCCCCCATAGTAATTCTCCTTTCTTTTGTTTATATAAAACTATTATACTATATCATAAACATTTTAAATAGTACTTATTATTATTTACATTAATTTACCAATATTTTAAAACAAAGTCTACTGTTCTACTTAATGCATTCTCACTTTGTCCATATACTGCTTTAACATTAACTAATGTTTTGCTATAATTATTTTCTGTGTATTCACCTTTTGTAAATTCAAATGAAGATACATTTTTGCAAATAGCCTGATTATTTCTATATATTTTACTATTTTTATATTCATATTTTGTTCCATCCCCAAATTCAATTGAAGTTGTGGAAATTGAATTAATAGAATTATTTAATTTTACGTCTGTTATAAAAAACATAGCAAATTTATTAAATTCCAAAACATATTTCGCTGGCTCCTTTACTTTTGCAAGATTTCCATAAAAATGTGTTGATATCATAGAAACAATGCTTATAATTATCATAAAAACCATTACATATGCAACCAATGCTGTTAATGTTACACCTTTTTCACACTTCATAAGTAATCTATCCTTTCTAAGATTAATTATAAATTAGACCTCTTTTACTTTTATTTTGTTTATTACAATAGACTTTGTTTCATTATCAAGTCCATATTTTATTGTTAATTTTACATTTTTTATAAGATCTAATTTGCTTGTTCCTTCATTGTAATTGCTAACTTCCAATGTCAAATTATATCCACTTGGAATAGAAAATTTTGATTTATAATTACTTTCCATACCATTTGTAACATCATCATAACTTATTTTATCAATATCTTCTAATATCTTTATAGCATAATAACTTGCATCTCCAGCAAGCTTTGTCTCTAGTTGTGATTTATATGAAGAATATAAAAATGTACCAACAAGACCTGCAAGCATAGAAAATATTATTAATGCGACCACCAAATCAGTCATTGTAAAACCAGATTCTGATTTTAAATTTGCAACCTTCATTTTTACCTCTTTTCTTTATTACAAGTAATAGAATATGTATAAATTACTTACAATTAAAGCCACTATATTTGCAATACACATATAAAATCCAATCGGAATTTTTGTATTAACAGTTTCTTGTTTCTTTACACACTTATTCTTTTTTATACAAATTCTTTTTAATATTAATTGTATTGCAATTGCTACCATAGTAATTATTATTGTATAAATACATACCGTTTCATATGTAAACATAAGCATTACGATTAATAATAATAAAATATCTATTGTATAATTTTCTTTTGCATTTTTTCTTATGTAAATTGTATCTGTAAATGTTAATATTAAAAAGCACACTAAACATATAACATATCTATATACATTAGTTTCTATCCCTACTATATATAGATACATCATATATAAAGTAACACAAATAAAGCCAAATAATAGTACCGGCTTTTCAATTTTTATATTCTCCTTATCAATTCCAGCAATTATAAATAATGTTGCAATGTATAATAATCCTGCAACTAAATATGATATAACCTGCTTGTCTAAGAACACAACATTCCAAATGCTAAATCTAATTGAAATCGCAAATAAAACAAAAACGATTCCAGATAAAATTTCAAGTAGCAAATATCTTGGTCTAATTTTTTGTTTACAATATCTGCATTTTCCTCCCAAAAATACATAGCTTAAAATTGGAATCATATCCCAAAAAGATAATTTATGATTACACTTTGGACAATATGAACGAGTATGTGTTATGTCTTGTCTAAGTGGAATTCTATATACAGCAAGAGTAAAAAAACTACCAAAAACTGTACCTATGCAAAAAATCAATAAATATAATATATAGTCCATATTTCCCTCCAATCATAATTATATGAACAAAGCAACTTTTTTCGTCATTTGTTTTCACCGATTTTAATTTCCGAATGTAACAATGAAATCTCAAAAGCAACAGTGATTATAGTATTTGTTATACACTAAATCTTTTATTTCTTAATATATAACAACAGAGGTTACCTAAATATAATTATCATAAAATGATACCATATAGATAACCTCTATTTAGTTTAAATTAATTTTAAACTATTTAAATTAATAACTATTTTGTTATAGTTGCATTATAAGCTGTTAAATAATCATCAATATATTTTACTGTGTTAGCTGTAAATTCATTAAATTTGTCGTCTTGTCCTACATATGCATTTTTAGCTTCTTGTGCTTTACCAATAATTCCTCCATTTATAGCAACAGAAATACTAATTGTAGCAAGTATGATTAAAACAACAATTGTTACAACTAAAGCTACTAGAGTAATACCTTTTTGACTTTTTAGCATAAAAAATTCCTCCTTTAAAATATTTTGTATATATTTAATAATAAATATAACCTTATTTATTTGATACCTGTATCATTAAAAAACGTTCCTGTTGAGTTTTTATCAACATCGCCTTTGCTTGAGGTATCATCATTCTTACTACTTCCATTATTATTAGAAGTTGTATTTGAATTTGAATTATTGTTTGTGTTATTATTTGAAGATGTTGAACTTGTTCCAGGTTTTGAAAAAGGATCTTTCTTTCCCGGTTTATAACTAGATGATTGCTTATATATATTTAAATCTGCATCTGTTATTTCATAAGATACCTCTGTTTTTTCAACTTCTGTTATCTGTTCATTAATTTCTTCTTCAACTTCATTTGGAGTAACATAAGCTTCTTTGGCTGGAATCACTCTGTTAGATGGGATATAATCATAAAATATTATTCCCAATATTAATGCAATTGCAATACATAAAAGTAACATTATGCATATTTCTTTAATGACTGATTTAACCATATATTTCCTCCATTTTAATAATATTCTTATGGTGCAAGACTATTATCAACCGCACCTGTTAATTGATTAAATTTGCTTGTATCTTCTGTTGTATTAGTTGTTTGAGTTGTATCATCTTGTGATTGAGCAGTATTATCTGAAGTTGTATTTGTAACATTTTCTGTTTTTATTCTTATTCCTCTAACATTAAATGTTGCTGTTAACAATTCATCCTCTTGAACTAATTTAAAGTTTTCAATTTTAAAATTAAGTTTATCGTCGTTTTCTAATGATGATACAAAATCCATTATTCCAACATAATAACCTTTAGCAGTAATTGTTAGATTTTTTACCATTGGGTCTCCTGCATCACCTGTTTTTACATCAATAGTTAAGTTAACGCCTTTTGATGTTGCATGATTTCCTATTCTTGTCCATAAGAATTCAATCAAATATGTTTCTTCTGTATTGGCTTTTGTTATTTCCTTATCTGAACTTAATTTTGCAAGTTTAAAATATTCTTCTTTTTTACTTAATAAATCTGATATTGAACTTGCAAGTTTTTCCTTTGTTTCTGGATAATTCTTTTTTAATAGCTGTTGTGCTATTTCTATTTCTGCTGTCAATTGCGTATTTTTATCATTAATCTGGCTTGCACTTAATACTTTAAAATTTCCAATCGATATTCCCTTAAAAATTGTAAAACCTGTCAACACAATTAATAATACAATCAAAATTGATATTAATATTTTTTTCATGGCAAGTCCCCCTCTATTGTTACTTTGATGAATCCTCCATCTCTTTCACCTTGTGATGAAACAACTGTGTTTTTCATTAATATGTTATCTTCTTTTATTTTTGCTTTAAAATAACCAAGTTGTTCATATTTCTGTGATTGAGCTTTTATTCGTATATGCTTTCCTGTTGTATTTTCAATTTGTGTTATCTGTACATCTTTTGGAATAACTGTCATTATCTGCATTAATAAATCAGGTATCATATCCTTTGAACTTGCTGCATCTGCTATTTTATTATTAATATTTTTTAAGTTATCCGATAGTTCTGTATATTGATTTGCTTTTTGTTTTACTTTATTATCATCATCTTCTGCAAGAGAGATTTGTGCTTTTGTATAGCTTTGTAATTCTGAAGCTTGTGTAATTTTATTTTCTATTTGCTTATCTAAATATATGGAAAATCCTGAATATAATAATGTAATCATTAATATTCCGCCTGCAGTTCTAAGCATCCACCTTTCTGTAGCATCCATTTTAGATTTTAAACTGCTAAAGCTAAATTGCATCTTTGTATCACTACTTTTTGGCCCAATTTCAATTTTAGCCCAATCAGGCAATTTGTCAAAAAAGTTTTGTTTTTTGAAGTTCATACTCTTAACTCCATAGCCTAAACCTTGTAGTGCGATTGCAATTGCAGAGTTAACCTCTATATAATCCTTTATGTTTATTTTTATATTGTCAGATACGAAATATGGTTTTAATATTTCGCATTTTTCTGTAGTAAAAAATTCCTGAAAATATAAATCAATATTATTAACTACAGACATTGTTCCTGTAATATAAATCTTGTTAATTTTTATTGTAGAATTTGTTAATTTCTTCTGTAATTTTTCTACAATCTTATACAATGTTGGCATAATGTAATCTAAATACTCATTTCCTTCGTCTTGAAGTTCTTTTCCTTCCATCGTATAAATTGTTGAATTTTTACATATCTCATAAGCTTTGGAAATTGAATTTTCTTTATAGCTTATTTGTTCTAATACTTGTTTTGAACCTTCATCTATTTTTTCTATATCATAAACTTTTTGATTAACTATTGTCGTAAATGTTGTATTCTCCTCAATATTAACTATAACAATATTTTCTTTTTGTTTTGCTTCTGCAATATTTGCAATACTTATTCCGATAGGAGTAAGGCATGTTACTCTTCCATCTTCAACTAATTGTGATTCTCTATTTATTGTTGTTTTATTTGTTGAAACATATATTACCTTTATCTTATCTTTATCTTCTATTGCATTAGCAAGAGCATACCTGCCTTCAAAAGCATTCTTATTAATATTTTTATCAAAACAATAAGATTCAAACTCTGTTTCTATAGCTTTTTTAAGATCATTTTTGTTAAGTAAATTAAACATATAAAAATAATTATACGCGTCTTCTGACAAATTAATACTAATCGGTATCTTATAGCTATATGTCTCAGCAATAACCTGTTTAATTGCTTCATTTAAATTTTCATAAAATTTTATCCCGAAAGATTCAATTTTCAAAATGTCATGTTCTTTAGACACTTTCGCATATTTAATTACATTTGTTTCAATATATAATCCTAAACAGCTTGCCATTTTGATCTCCTTTGTTTTATTTTTAACAATATTATGTTTTGCAAAATATACTAAATAATACTTGTACATTTTGCCTTTTTTTCAATTAATTAGTAATAATTTGTATTATCAATAAATATTTTATCTTTTTTTTAAAAAAAGTCAATACGAATAATGTATATTTAATATAATTGTAATATTACTGTAATATTTTTGTAATATTTACATTATTTGTAAATGTTTTTTATGATTTTATCTCGCTTATATGAAATTAATCTTGTAATATACGAAAAAAAATACATCCTCAAATGACATTTTCATGACATTTAAAGATGTTTATATTTTATACAAATTTCATGCAATAAAAAATTATAATCACTATTCCAAAAATTACACGATAAATTGCAAAAATTTTAAAACTTCCTTTTTTCAAATAATTTAATAAAAATTTAATAACAAAAATTCCTACAATAAAACTTGCAAAAACTCCTACAAAAAACGGTATACTAAAAGCAAAATCTTTTAGTTTTAATATTGTTGCAGCAAATACAATAGGTGCTGACAACATAAAAGAATACTTTGCAACAGACTCTCTTTCAATTCCCATTGCTCTACCTGTTGTCATTGTAATTCCAGATCTTGAAACGCCAGGAATAAATGCCAAACATTGTGAAATTCCAATCAAAAAAGTTTGTTTAAAATTCATTTGTTCATATTTTACATTTGATTTTGAATTTTTATCAACTAAATATAAAACAATACCCATAACAATTAGTGCACATGCAATAATTAACGGATGTTTTAAACCATCTCCAACAAACTTATCAAGTATAAGTCCTATTATTCCTCCTGGAAGTGTTGCGGCAACAATGTACCAAAACATTTTGCCATCTCTATTTTCCTTCTTTTTAATTACCAAATCATATCCACCTTTTATAATCCTGCACCAATCTTTAAAAAAGAAAAGCCCTATTGCAAGTAGTGTACCAAAGTGAAGTGCCACATCAAAACCTTCAAAAGCTATATTAAATGCATCTGAATTTACCCATCCAAATAGCCATGGTAATATGTTTAGGTGAGCAGAACTTGAAATTGGTAATAATTCTGTTAATCCTTGTATAATTCCTAAAACTAAAGCTTGAAATACTGTCATAATTATTTCCTTCCCTTCATTTTTATTTATATTATATTTATGTTTTTTATTTTTAATTTATATCTCCAAAAAATACTTTTGTCAATCCAATTAATTATTTTCTCTTTGAATTTCCATTCTTTTTTCCTTTTTCTTAACTTTTTTCATAGTTTTCACATCATCGTTGTTTAAACTACTAACCAATGTACAAGTTTTAGCTAAATGATTCACACATTTTTTCTCTTTGTATCTCATTTTATTTTTTCTCGCATTTTCTTTTATTTCCTTGTTTGGTTCAACAACCTCTTTTATGATAGGCATAAAAACCGTATCTTTTTGTATCTTTTCATACAATTTTGGTTCCAATTTTATTGCAATATTCATATAATTTATAGCCTTCTCTTTATCTCCCTTAAGAAGTGCTATTTGTGCTAAATAATAATATGAACCAGCTTCTGAGTCTTCTCCTTTTGCACTTTCATAAAAATACTGCTCTGCCTCTTCTAAATCTCCATATATTAATGCAATTTGACCTAAACTCAATTTTGCATTATATGCTAAACTATTTATTTGTGCTGCTTTATCATAAAATTCCTTTGCTCTTTGAAAATCATTTAACATTGTACATGTCATTCCTAAACTATAGTAGATATCATAGTTTCCTGGATGATATCTTAAAGAATTCATATAAGTTGTACAAGCTTCCTTATAATGTTCTGATTCAAATAGTATATTCCCAAGTAACATTGCATCTTCATAAAGCTCCGGATTTCTTTTCAAGTTATTCTGTAAAACATTTATAGCTTCTTCATTTCTATTTTCTTTATTTAACAATTTAGCAATATTAAAATTAATTTTCAAATCTTTGTCATTTATCTGTGTAACTCTTAAGTATTCATCAATTGCATTATCATTTTTTTCCTCTTTTTCATAAAGCCTAGCAAGTGATTTGTGTCCTAAATAACTTTCAGGATATTTATTAATTAATGAAAATAAATAATCTTTTGATTTATCGTACTTACCAGAATCCATATAAATCTTCGCCATAGCAAGTTTGTAAATTTCCGGAAAATCAATTTTCTTTTTATATTCTATAAATAACACTACTACAGGTACAATTACTGCAAATAAATACATTATAGTTTTAAAAATAGCATTAATATTCGTGCTAATAAACAATTCTACAAAATTAATAGCAATTCCTATAAATTCTAATACCAATATATATACATAGCTTGTATCATTTTTCTTTATCATTTTCATAAAGATAATTGTAAATAATGTAAATGCTAATAAATTAAAAATAATTTTTTCTCCTATAGCCAAACTTCTCACCACCAAAAATATTTTTAATATAATATATCAAAAACTAACATATATTGCAATCATATATGTTAGTTTTTTACTATCTATTTCCAAATTTTTCATCGTATTTTTTCATACATCTTTCAATAATAGCCTTTGCCTCATCTTTTCCCATCATTTTATCAACGGTTGTAGTTTTTCCTTCAAGTTGCTTATATACTTCAAAGAAATGTTTTATTTCATCTGAAATTTGTCTTGGAAGTTCAGAAATATCATCAAAGCAATTTAAGTATGGATCCTTTTTACATATTGCTATAATTTTTTCATCTTCTTCTCCGTTATCATTCATAACTAAAACTCCAATTGGATAACATTCAACCAATGTAAGTGGTAAAATGTTCTCTTGACATAAAATAAGTACATCAAGTGGATCATTATCTTCTGCATATGTTCTTGGAATAAATCCATAGTTTGTTGGATAATGTGTTGCTGTATAAAGAACTCTATCAAGTTTTAACATACCTGTTTCCTTATCCAATTCGTATTTATTGCTTCCTCCTTTTGTAATTTCTACAACTCCTATAAAATCATCTTTTGTAATTCTCTCTTTTTCTATATCATGCCATATGTTCATATATAATTACCTCTCTTTATTTTTTATTTATTATTTTAAATGATTTATTAAAAAAAGTCTATACTATATTAAATTTTTTTACAAAACAAAGCTACGTAAGTCGCCCTTTGTCCAAAGCCGATTTGAGTTTTCAACTAAAAGAAGAAAATCTTAAATGTGATAGCGATTGTAGCATTTTTATATACTAGGAAATAAGAAATTTCCTAGTATATAAAAAAAGCGACCTGCAATAGCAAGTCGCTTTTTTTCTTGATTAGAGAACTACACAGAAGTTCTTGCGACGGAGGTTACGTCCGTCCTTCATGGCGTGAATTGATTCCCGATCCGCAATGTAGCCTTTGCTATAGCGATGCAGAGCCTTCTGCGATGCAATATTATCTGGATGAATAGTGCCTACCAGGCGATTAGCACCCATCTTAGTTGCATAGCCAACGGCCTCCTTCATCAGCAGGTTCGCAATGCCCTGACCCTGATAACCAGGCTTTACACCATAGCCAGCAATGGAGAATTCTTCTCCGTGCTGAAGAGCCAGAATGAAGCCAACGACTTCCTTGTCCATATTTACTGCAACAAAGGCTTCAGAAAAGCCTCTCATCGCTTCTCGAATATCGCCGATATCTACATTGCAGAAATAATCTGCGCGGTCCTTTTTCTTCAGATCCTCCATGATCTCATGCGACAAAGCTAAGATAGCCTTCACATCGTCCACCATTGCCCGTCTTACATTAATCTTCATTAGTAATGCCTCCTTAAGTATTTATATATCCTAATCAAGATTTTCTAACAGAGCCAAATCAGCTCTCATAATAATATTATATCATATTTAACATAATATATCAACCGTAATTTTTTGTTTTATTTTGTCGAATACTATTTTACACTATTTTTTATCTCTTCTTCTGCTTCCTTTACGGCTTTTCTCTCATCCCATGGATATCTCACACCTTTAATTTCTTGGTAATTTTCATGTCCTTTTCCTATTAAAAGAATGATATCTCCTTCTTGAGCATTTTCCATAGCATATTTTATAGCTTCTTTTCTATCTTTTATAAAAATATATTTTCCATTATATTTATTTAGTCCAACAACAATATCATTATTAATTGATTCAATTTCTTCAAATCTAGGATTATCTTCAGTTAATATAGTTAAATCAGCCCATTTACCAGCGACTTCACCCATATCATATCTTCTTGATTTTGCACGGTTTCCACCGCCTCCAAAAATACATACCAATCTTTGTGGTTTATATTCAGAAATTGTATCCATTAAATTATCCATTTCATCTCTATTATGAGCATAATCAATAATAAGTTTGTATTTATCATTTGAGCTTGCAAGTTCCATTCTTCCAATAACCTTAACTCTGCTAAGTGCTTTTTTCATACTTTCTGCATCAATTTCAAGTTCATATGCCACTGCAATTGCGCAAAGTGCATTATATACAGAAAATCTACCTGGTATGTCAAGTTTAAATGTATCATTTATCTTACCACTAACATCAAATTGAACTCCAAAGAAATCATCTTCCATTATAAATTTAATATTTGAAGCTTTCAAGTCTGCCTCATCATTATTTAACGCATATTTAACTATTGAGCATGTATGATCTTTTGTTACTTTTTCCCATTTATCAGAATCTGTATTTATAATACCAACTTTACATTGTTTAAATAGTAAACTCTTACAATACATATACTCTTCAAAACTTTCATGCTCATTTGGTCCAATGTGGTCAACAGAAAGATTAGTAAATACTCCATAATCAAAATTAATTCCTGCAACCCTGTCAAGTTTTAATCCCTGTGAAGATACTTCCATTACAGCATATTTACAACCCGCATCTACCATTTGTGAAAATAGTTTTTGTACTTCATAAGAATTAGGTGTAGTATTATGAGTTTCAATTTTCTCATCACCAATTAATGCACATATTGTACCAATTAGTCCTACTTTATCTCCAAATTCTTCAAGCATACTTTTTATAATATATGATGTAGAAGTTTTACCACATGTACCTGTTATTCCAACTGTTGTAAGTTTTTTAGCTGGATAATCAAAATAGCTAGCTGCCATATATGCAAGTGCATTTCTTGAAGATTTTACCTTTATAACAGTAACATCTTCATCAATTTCTACATCTCTTTCTATTACAATTACTTTTGCCCCTTGTTTTATTGCACTTGGTATAAATTTATGAGAATCAGCTGTTGTTCCAACAAGAGCAATAAATAAATCTCCATCTTCAACCTTTTGTGAGTTATCCTTTATATCTTTTATATCAACCTCAATGCTACCTTTTACAAGTTCGTAATCAACATTTTCTAATATATCTATTAATTTTTTCATAACTTATTTCCCTTCTACTATGATAAAAATGGAACTTCAATTTCAGCCTCAAACACTGTATGAGATGGACCTTTCATAAATACAGTATTTGTTACTTCATCCCAATTAACTTCTAAATTTCCGCCAATTTGCTCAACAGTAACATCTCTATCACATCTTCCTGTAATTGCAGCAAATACAGCAGCTGTGCAGCATCCTGTTCCACATCCTATTGTCTCTCCTGTTCCTCTTTCCCACTCTCTCATTTTAATATATTTTCTATCAATAACTTGAGCAAAAGTCACATTAGTTTTATTTGGAAACAAATCTGTTTTATGTTCAATCGCATTTCCATATTTATGAACATCAAAATTTGCAACATCATCAACAAATATAACACAATGTGGATTTCCCCAAGAAAGTGCAGAAATTTTAAATGTTTTATCAAGTACTTCTACTTCTTGTTCTACAAATTCATCCAAGTTTGTATTGACTGGTATAACTTTTGTACTTAATCTTGGCTCTCCAATATTTGCTTCAATATTTACAACTTGCCCATTTTCCACAAAAAGTTTAACTTTTTGCATTCCTCCAAGTGTCTCTATTATCAAGTTTGTTTTATTAGTTAAATTATGTTCATACACATATTTGCTCATACTTCTTAAGGCATTTCCACACATTTCTCCTTCAGTTCCATCTGGATTAAACATTCTCATTCTAAAATCACCTTTTTCAGATGGGCAGATTAAAACCATTCCATCAGATCCAATAGCAAAATGTCTATCACTTACAAATCTTGCAAGTTCATCAAGTTTGCTAAGTTTTTGAGAAATAGCATTTATATATACATAGTCATTGCCATATGCTTGCATTTTAGTAAATTTAATTTTCATATTATCTCCTCCAAATAAAAATGCAAATATTGCTAAGGCAATATTATCCCTAGCAATATTTGTGATTTACTAGGAAAGTTTTCTTTCCTATACTTAAATTTCTAATTTAAAGCTTGTTCTAAATCAGCGATTATATCTTCTGGATCTTCAATTCCTACAGATAGTCTTAAAAATCTTTCATTTATTCCAAGTTTTTCTCTTACTTCTTCTGGTACTTCATGATGAGTAACTACCATAGGATATGTTATAAGACTCTCTACTCCTCCTAAACTTCCAGCAAATAAAATCATATCAACTTTGTCAATAACCTTTAGCGCTGTTTCTTTGCTATCTACTTCAAAAGAAAGCATTCCTCCAAATCCTGTTGTTTGTTTTTTAGTTACTTCATAATTTGGATGATCTTCAAATCCAACATAATATACTTTTTTTACTTTTGGATGATTTCTTAAATAATTTGCAACTTTCATTGTATTCTCGTTGTGTCTTTGCATTCTAACTTCAAGTGTTTTAATTCCTCTTAATGTTAGCCAAGCATTTAATGGTGCTAAACAAGCTCCTTGATACTTTAAGAAATTTCTCATAGCAAGTCCAAGTTTTTCATCTTTTACAACAACAATTCCAGCCATTGTATCATTATGTCCTTCTAAATATTTTGTTGCACTATGAACAACAATATCTGCACCTAAATCTAATGGTTTTTGATAATATGGTGTAAGTAGTGTATTATCAACAACTACTACTATTCCTTTTTCTTTTGCAATTTTACTAATTTCTGTAATATCTGCAACTTTCATCATTGGATTTGTTGGTGATTCAATAAATACCATTTTTGTATTTGGTTTTATCGCTGATTTAAACTCTTCTATTATACTTAAATCAACAAAGCTTGTCTCAATTTTATTGTCAGCAAGTGTTGTAAGTGCAATTTCATATGTTCCACCATAAATATCATCTGATAAAATTACATGATCTCCTGGTTTTAATATTGAAAGTGAACACATTACAGCAGCCATACCACTACTTAATGCAAATCCTTCTGTACCATGTTCTAGCATTGCCATTGTACGCTCTAATTCTTCAATTGTAGGATTTTGACATCTTGTATAGTCAAATCCTAAAGAATCTCCAAGACCCCTAAATCTAAAAGTTGCTGTTTGAAATATAGGAAAACTAACAGACCCAGTCATAGGATCACTTCCTAATGCTCCATGTACTAACTTTGAGCCTTCTTTCCAATCTTCCTTTTTGTCATAATCTACATAATTACTAAAATTTTTCATTTTCATTACCTCAGTTTCATTTTTTATAAATACTCAGTATACTCTTAATTAAGAAGTATAAGCCTGATGGTTTGAAAAACATTCATAGTAATTATATACCAAAATAAAAAAATAAGCAAGAAATATTTGCTATATCATATACTCTTGCTTAAATTTATCCATTTTATATAACATATAATAAAATACAGAAAAATTGTAGTACACTACCCAGTACAATAAATAAGTGAAATATTGAATGCATATATTTATGTTTTCTACCAATACCATAAAGAATAGCACCAACCGTATACGCAACTCCTCCAAGAACCAATAATATTGTACCATTCTTTCCTAGAAGTTGTGGAAGTAGATTAGCTTTGCATATAATTGCCCATCCCATTGCAAGATAGCTTATCATAGAAAACACTTTGTATTTCTTCAAATCAATGGCATTTAAAACAATTCCTAAAATTGCAATTGCCCATATTCCTCCAAAAAGTATCCATCCTATCTTTACATCATATTCTCTAAAAGTGCATAATGCAAAAGGTGTATATGAACCAGCTATAAGGAGATATATTGTGCAATGATCTAATACTTGCATAACCTTTTTGCTTTTACGTTTAGGATTCAATCCATGATATATACTTGACATAGTATATAAAATAACCATACTAGTTCCATAAATACTACTACTTACAACAGCATATGCATTATGATGAATTGCCGAAAAAATAACACAAAGTACAAGCGCAACAATTCCAAACACAGCTCCAACAATATGTGAAACCATATTAAAAATTTCTTCTCCCTTTGTATATGCAGGAAGTTTCCTATCTGCCAACTTTGTTCTACTCATTATTAACATATCCTCCTATTATAGAATTTATATAGTATACAATATTACAACATTTAGTGATTTTTAACAACACTTTTATTATTTATTTATAATATATTCAATTTAAGATTCTTAAAATTGTAAAAAAAATACTATGTGTTTCTCACACTGTAAATGTCAATAGAAAAATGTACTTTTTTTCCAGTTTGAAAAATGTATGAAAATTCCAGTTTAAAATATATAT
>CAKOPZ010000003.1 GCA_934101145.1 uncultured Clostridia bacterium | reverse complement strand
ATTAACATATGGATGTGAGTGGGATGCAATGTGTAGATATATAGGAGATAGTCAAAGAACAACTCCTACAAAATCGATAGCAGAACTTACAGGAAGTGTAGCAGATGATGTATCAAAAAACATATATGATTTAGCAGGAAATTGTTGGGAATGGACAATGGAGGCCTACAGTACGAAATATCGTGTTGGACGCGGGGGTCGTTACATCGATGCTCGTCCTGTCAGCTATCGTGGCAGCTTCCTCAACAATCCGACTAGCAACGGCTTCGACTGTTCGTTCAGGCCCACACTTTACATAAAGTAACCCTGAGCGCTAATAGCGATAAAGTGGGTTGATAGTGTATGAAGAATAAAGAGGTATATTGTGTTTATGAGATAATAAAAAAATGAGAGTGTATAATATGGTGTGTTAATTCACACCATATTTTTTATGGGAAAATGGAGGAAAAATGCGAAAAAAAGTTTACTATATTTTAATATAATGATATAATGCAGTAAAACCTTTAAGAGGAGGAGAAATAGATGGAATGGAATAGAAATATTCTTTCAAAAATTGATTTTGAAGATATAAAAAACGAAGAAGAAAAGAAAGATGTAGCAAATAAAATTGCAAATAAAATAAAAGATGGAGATATTATTGGCTTTGGTTCTGGATCTACTGCATATTTAACAATAAAGGCAATTGCAGAAAAGATGCAGAAAGAAAATGTTAAAATTACTGCAATTCCAACTTCATATGAGGTTGAATTATTATGCAATTTTTTAAATATTCCTACTACGACGTTGCAAAATGCAAAACCAGATTGGAGTTTTGATGGAGCAGATGAGGTAAATCAAGATAATTGGATGATAAAAGGTAGAGGTGGAGCAATGTTTAGAGAAAAACTAAATATTGCAAATTCTACTATTACATATATTTTAGTTGATAAAACAAAATTGGTTAAAAAATTAGGAGAAAATTTTACTATTCCAGTTGAATGTTATCCTGGTAGCTTGAATTATGTTAAAGAAGAATTATTAATTTTGGGTGCAAAAAGCGTTGAAATTCGCAAAGCAGAGAAAAAAGATGGACCTATTATAACAGAAAGTGGTAATATTATTTTGGATGCAAGATTTGATGAAATATCAGAGCATTTGGAAAAAGATATAAAATCTATAACAGGAGTAATTGAAAGTGGATTGTTTATTGGATATCCAGTTGAAGTTATTTCATAATTTACAAAATATATAAAAAGAAACGGAGATATAGTTATGTGGGGAGATATTGTTATTGCATTTTTACTTGCGTTTATTACAGCTTTTGTTATTACGCCTCATACAATGAGATTAGCAAAAAAAGTTGGAGCTGTTGACCTTCCAAATGATAGAAGGGTAAATAAGAAGCCTATGCCTAGACTTCGGAGGACTTGCGGTAATTGCGGGATTTTTAGTTTCAACAATTTATCTACTTATTATGATGGATTTTGAAAATTCAATTGATTTATTCGGAGATAATTTAATAGTAAAACTTCTTGGTTTTCTAGCAGGTATTGCTGTACTTGGAATTACGTGCTTTATAGATGATTCTAAGGGAATTCCAAGCATGGTTAAACTTGTAGCACAAATTGTTGCAGCTATAATTGTTATAATGTGTGGAATAAGAATTGAGAATTTTACTCTGCCATTTACAGATAATAAAATTTTTATGAATGAAATTTTTTCATTTATTTTAACGCTTGGCTGGATTGTGGGTATTACAAATGCTATTAATTTAATTGATGGACTTGATGGACTATCTTCGGGAGTTTGCTTGATATCATGTTTGTCACTTCTTATTATATTTTCGCTTAATGGCTCTCCTATAATTGCTATAGTACTTATTACAGCTTTAGCAGGTGCAATCGTTGGATTTTTACCATTTAATTTTAGCCCAGCTAAAACATTTATTGGTGATACAGGTTCAAACTTTATGGGATTTTCTTTGTCAATTATTGCAATCTTGGGTGTGGCAAAAACTTATACTGCAATTGTTTTAATTGCACCAATTATAGTGCTTGCACTTCCAATTTTTGATACTTTATTTGCAATTGTAAGAAGAATAATTAAAGGAAAGTCAATAAAAGCAGTGCTTAAACCTGATAAAGGTCATCTGCACCATAGATTGATGCAAAAAGGCTATACACAAAAGCAAGCAGTTTTGATTATGTATGGAATTACTGCAATACTTGGTATGTTTGCAATTATTTTGCTTGAAAGTGGAATTTGGAAAGCTTTGTCTTTTGCACTTCTTATTTGTGCGATTGTGGCAATTGGATATAAAGATATTGTAAAAGTCATGGGAGACAAAGTAGATTCAAAACAGACAAGTGATAAAAAAGAAGAGGAAGAAATTGAAAAAGAGATAGAAGAAATTGAGTCAGGAAAGCACAGAAAAAATGTTTAGAATATTAAATCGGAGGAAAAAACTAGATGGATGATGAAAGAATTATAAGTCCAGAGATTGAAGATGCAATTGAAGAGAGAATGGAAAATTCTTTAAGACCTAAATTGCTTGAGGAATATGTTGGACAGGATAAAGTAAAGGAAAATCTAAAAGTATACATAGAAGCAGCAAAAAAGAGAGGAGAACCTCTTGACCATGTTTTATTGTATGGACCTCCTGGACTTGGAAAAACAACACTTGCAAATATTATTTCAAATGAAATGAACTCTAATATAAAAATTACATCAGGACCTGCAATAGAAAAACCTGGAGATTTAGCAGCACTTTTAACGAATTTATCTGAATTTGATGTTTTATTTATAGATGAAATTCATCGTCTTAATAAAAGTGTTGAAGAAATTTTATATCCAGCTTTGGAAGATTATACATTGGATATCATGATTGGAAAAGGTCCAAGTGCAAGATCTATAAGACTTGACCTACCCAAGTTTACACTTATTGGTGCAACAACAAGAGCGGGCTCACTTGCAACACCTTTAAGAGACAGATTTGGAATTGTAAATAGATTAGAGTTATATAATACAAGGGATTTAACAACAATTGTTAAGAGATCTGCTGGAATTTTGGAAGTAAATATTGATGAGGATTCTGCAATTGAAATTGCAAAGAGGTCAAGAGGTACACCGAGAATTGCGAATAGACTTTTAAAAAGAGTTAGAGATTATGCAGCAGTTTTAGGCAATGGAGATATTACACTTGATATTACTAAAATAGCACTAACTAAGCTAGAAATTGATGACCAAGGACTTGATAATATAGATAGAAGAATTTTAGAAACAATGATAAATAGATATCAGGGAAGACCTGTTGGAATTGAAACAATTGCAACAACGATTGGAGAAGAAACAGAAACAGTAGAGGATGTTTATGAACCATATTTAATACAAATTGGATTTATTGCTCGTACAGTTAGGGGAAGAGTCCCACTTCCTGCAGCGTATGAACATATAGGAGTGGAATACGATGGATAAAAAGATAAATAAAAAATTAAAGATTGTTTTAAAATATTTTATAACATTTATAATTTTAATTATACTATATTTTGCACTTATGACATTGACAAGTTTGATTCCTTCTTCTTGGATGGAAAACAATGTAAGAAAAAGTTCAGAAATAATGTTGAATGACGGAGAAAAGAAGGTTTATAATTTAGGGTATAAAAAAGAATACATATTTACATTTACAGATGCACTTATGATAAACACAGCATATTCAATAGATAGTAAAGACCCAATTAATAGTTTTTTACTAGATAGAAAAAATTATATCCCTGGGCAGACTAAAGTAGTATATCCTGATGGGCAATACAACTTAGGGGCAAATGAAAAGTATGTAAATAAAGCAAATGGGGATTTATATCAAACTAAAGAACTATATGGATTAATGCATGGAGATAATATAGAGGACTCATATGAATATGTAAGATATTGGCATGGTTATTTGGTACTTTTAAGACCATTACTTACAATATTTGATTATAGTGAAATACGAATGGTACTTACTGTTTTCATGTCTATTTCAATTGGAATTTTACTTGCACTTTTATATAAGAAAACTGATATAATTAGTACAATTGCATTTGTTGTAGGATTAATGTCTGTTTGTATATGGATTTTGCCAAAGTCTATAAATGAAGGATTAATTTTTCTAACTGCGATAATTTGTTGTAATATATTATTAATTAAATATAAGAAAATAAAAAATATTGGAATATTCTTTTTTGTAGTTGGATCAATTTCAAGTTTTATAGATTTACTTACAGCACCTATTGTGACACTTGGACTTTGCATGATTGTGTATTTCTTATTACTTCAAAAAGATAATAAAACTAGTTTGAAACAAACCATATTAAAAATATTAGAGGTAGGAATGAGTTGGGCAATAGGATATGCTTTGACATGGGCTTCAAAATGGATAATTATACAATTATTCTTTGAAAATAGACCAATAATAACAGAAGTAATTACTCAAATGATGTTCAGAAGTAAGTTACCAAGCCAACAGGGAGTAGCTATTATTAGCAGATTTGATGTTATAAGCAGAAATTTAAAATTCTTATCGCAATTTGTTATAATAGGAATTATAGCTTTTGCTTTTGTAAATGCTCTTACAATAAATATTAAAAATCGAAAGGAAAAAATAGATTACATACAAAATTTAAAGGAATGTTTACCTTTTATTGTAACATTGTTTTTGCCGATTGCATGGATGATGTGTATAACACAACATTCATATACACATGCATTTTTTGTATATAGAATATTGATAGTATCAATTATTAGTTTAATAATAATAGTAAATAAATTATTTCAAACAAAGAAGGTAGAAGAAAAATGAAATTATTAATGCATACATGTTGTGCACCTTGTAGTGTATATTGCATAGACAGTTTAAGAAATGAGGGAATTGAACCAACAATATTTTGGTATAATCCAAATATTCATCCATATATGGAATATAAAGCAAGAAGGGATTGCTTAAAAGAGTATACAAAGAGTATAGATGTTGAGACAATATTTGAAGAAGATTATGGACTTGATGAGTTTTGTAAAAATGTAATTTGTGATTTGAAGAATAGATGTGTAAATTATTGCTATAGAGTTAGACTTGAAAAAACAGTAAAATATGCCAAAGAGCATGGGTATGATGCATTTACAACTACTTTATTTGTAAGTCCATATCAAAAACATGAGGAATTAAAAAAATTATGTGAAAAGCTTGCAAATGAATATGATATTGAATTTCTATATAGAGATTTTAGAGTAGGATTTAGAGAAGGACAAGCAAAAGCAAGAGAACTTGGCCTTTATATGCAAAAATATTGTGGATGTGTATTCTCAGAGGAAGACAGATATGCTAAGCAAATAAAACGAGATAAAGAAGATATTTTGTGAAAGATTTATCAAAAAATAGTTAGATGTAAAGGTGGGATAGCTTTATATGAATAAAAAAGAAAGAGATGTATTGAAATTAGAAGAAAGCTTTAAAGATATTGTTGAAAATGAGCTTGTAAAAATTCAGTCTGAAAATAAAAAGGTAGAAATCAAAGATATAAAGTTAGTTGGACGAGCAACATGGAAGGACAAGATAAATGGGAATGATGTATCTGACTATGTTTTTATAGTTGAAAAGGATATTATAGAAATAATTGGAGAAAATGGAAAAGAAAGAATAACTAATCAAAAAAATTATTATCTTGGAAACAAATGTGTTGCTGGAACTTTAGGCGATGATGAATTAATTTATAGTGATGTATTTTCTACATCTGAGCCAGATAAGATGAAAGCTATAAACGAATTAATAGAAACAACACCAGAGGAAGAGATAGAAAATAATTCGTTAAATAAATTGAAAAATAAAGAAATGGCAGAAGTATTATCTGCATATCTTGGAAGAAATGTAGCAGAAGATGAAGTACATAAAGTTTTAGAGAATATGGACAATACTGAAATAGAAGAAGTGAAAGAGGAAAAGGCAAAACAAAGAGATGCTGATAAGACAAAAGAATTGTCATCAAAGCAAATAGAAAAAGTCAAAGTAAATGATATACAAAGAATTAAGTTGAATCAAAGAGTGGATGGAATAGAAGAGTTAGGAAAAAGACTAGATTTAGATGGTTATAGTGACATATATGTTGTATATTCAGAAAATGTTAGAGATATTAAGCCAGGTGAGAATATAAATAATACAACATATTCATTAGTTGGAATGAAAAATGATGGAACAGCTAAGGTTTTAAGTGATGAGTTTGAGATGGATAAATCTGTTGGAAATAATGCAAGTAGAATGCAAACAAAAATAAGAGCAGATGGAACAGCAACAAGGGATAATAAAGATAGTTCTGTGTTTACAAGAAAGTCGAATGGTATGACTATTGGATGTGAAAATGATATGGGAACAATAAGAGTATCATTAGGTAAAAAAACTTTGCAA
Source organism: uncultured Clostridia bacterium (assembly GCA_934101145.1). Lineage (GTDB taxonomy): Bacteria > Bacillota > Clostridia > TANB77 > CAG-508 > CALXVA01. The sequence continues at coordinate 72,435 of CAKOPZ010000003.1, read as the reverse complement.
GAAAACGAAAATACAGAAATAGAATTGCAAACTTTTAATACAGGCAGAATACCATTAGAGACTAAAGAAGTATTTCAAAGAAATAAAGGAATATATCAGATTGATAAGGTGCAAGATGAAATAGAATACCATACAGAACATGGGTGTGAGCCTAAGGATGAAAAAGACTTTGATGGTGATGGAAATACAGGAACACATGAACATATAGATATAGATCAATATGTAGATGAAATCTTAAATTATGAAAATAAAGATGGCGAAGAAAAAATAAAAGATGTATTTACTGCAAAAGAAGTAAAAGATAAATTATTGCGAGAGCTACATGAAAATGGAGATAGATTTACTGTAGAACAAATTGTAAAAAATGTAGAAACAGAAATGAATTTGGATGCTGAAAATTTAGACAGAACAAGAGAATGATAAGAATATTAGATAAAGTAGCTTAAGCATAGTGTGTGCTTAAGCTACTAGAGATTAAATAACATTTACAAAAGATGACAATATATAATAAATAAAAATGAGGAATGTTATGAAAAAAATATATAAAGAAGCATTAAAAGGAGAAACAGAAACAACTATAAATGTATTATACAGCGAGAATATATTGTCTTTGTATACAAACAAAGTAAGCTTGCAAAAAGAACTAAATAAATTGATAGGAGCGCCTACAAAAGAATATAAAATAAAAAGGAGCATTGTAGGAAGCAGGTGGGAGATATCTCTAGATGAAAAAATAAAAATACAAAAAATAATAGTGAAGGCAAATGTATATGAATTGTAAAAAAGTGATAAAATATTCTTGACTTGGAGTTTACTCTAAGTGATATATAATATGTGAAATTATATTATAGGAGGTTATAGAATGTTAGAAATATTGAATAAGGTAAATGAACCAGCTGATTTAAAAGGTTTATCAAATGAGGAACTTACAAAATTGGCTGAAGAAATAAGAGAGGTTTTACTTAAAAAATTAAGTATTCACGGAGGGCATTTTGGACCAAATTTTGGTATGGTAGAAGCTATAATTGCAATGCACTATGTATTTGATTCGCCAGTTGATAAAATAGTATATGATGTTTCTCATCAAAGCTATCCACACAAAATATTAACAGGAAGAAAAGATGCATTTATTTATGAAGAAAAATATGATGATGTAACAGGCTATACAGATCCAGACGAAAGTGAGCATGATTTCTTTAAAATAGGTCACACATCAACATCTGTAAGTTTAGCTTCAGGACTTGCAAAAGCTAGAGACTTAAAAGGAGAAAATTACAATGTTATTGCAGTTATTGGAGATGGTTCTTTAAGTGGTGGTGAAGCACTAGAAGGTCTTGATTATGCAGGAGAGCAAAAGTCTAATTTTATAATTGTTGTAAATGATAATGATATGTCAATTGCTGAAAATCATGGTGGATTGTATAAAAATTTAAAACAATTAAGAGAATCAAAAGGTACATGTGAATGTAATTTATTTAAAGCAATGGGATTGAATTATGTATATGTAAACAATGGAAACGATATACAAGAGCTTATAAAAACATTTGAAGAAGTTAAAAATATAGATCATCCAGTTGTTGTTCACATAAATACACAAAAGGGTAAAGGCTATAAATTTGCAGAAGAAAATAAGGAAGCATGGCACTGGACTATGCCATTTGATATTGAGACAGGTAAATCAAAATTTTCATTTGATGGAGAGGATTACGGAGAAATAACAGGCAATTACCTACTTGAAAAAATGAAAAATGATGAAAAAGTTGTTGCAATAGTTGCTGGAGTTCCAACTAACATTGGATTTACAAAGGATAAAAGAGAGATTGCTGGAAAGCAATTTGTTGATGTTGGAATTGCAGAAGAACATGGAATTGCACTTGCATCAGGAATTGCTAAAAATGGAGGAAAACCTGTATTTGCAACACATTCTAGCTTTATGCAAAGAACATATGATCAATTGTCTCAAGATTTATGCATAAATAATAATCCTGCAACTATTATAATAAATACAGCATCTGTTTATGGAATGAATGATGTAACACATCTTGGCTTATATGATATTCCGATGATTTCTAATATACCTAATATGGTTTATTTAGCACCAACATCAAAGGCAGAATATCTTGCAATGCTTGATTGGAGTATTGAACAAAATGAGCATCCAGTTGCAATACGTGTACCATGCAATGGCGTTATATCAGATGATAGAAAAGTAGATACTGATTATAGTAAATTAAACAAATATAAAGTTGAAATGGAAGGAAATAAGGTTGCAATTTTAGCTCTTGGTGATTTTTATCAGTTAGGAGAAAAATTACAAAGAGAAATTCAAAATAAATTTAATATAAATGCTACTTTAATTAATCCAAGATATATCACAGGTGTTGATGATGAGCTTCTTGAGAACTTAAAATCTAATCATGAAATAGTTTTAACTTTAGAAGATGGAATGATTGATGGTGGATTTGGAGAAAAAATTGCAAGATTTTATGGAGATAGTAATATTAAAGTAAAAAATTATGGAGTAGCGAAAGCTTTCTACGATAGATATGATGTAAATGAGTTACTTGCTCAAAATGGAATTACAATTGAAAAGATATGTAAAGATATAGAAAAAATGATGTAAAATTTAATGGCACTTTTTGGAGGCAAGCTTTAAAAAGTGCCATTAAAAAACGAACAAATTTAACTTTTATTTAAGCTAATTTGTTCGTTTCTTTATTATCTGATAATCCAAGAATATAATCAACAGAAACATTATAGTGCTTTGCTAATTTGATTATATATGGAACTGGAATAGTTCTTTTTCCGCTTTCATATTCTGAATAATATTGCTGAGATATTCCAAGTAATTGGGCAATATCTTTTTGAAATAAATCGTTGTCTTCGCGTAAATCTTTAATTCTTTTAAATTGCACTTTTATCGGATCCCTTTCAAATAAATTTTATAATTAATTTACAATACAATTTTAACAGAAAAAATAATAATTTCCATTTTTTACATAAAAAATCGTGTAAAAAATGGAAAATTTTTCTACTTAACAAAAAGCATATAGTAAAAAGATGAAAAATTATTGACTTTATATTTTATTTGATATAATCTTAAGATATAAAATATTTTGTAAGGGGGAAATTATGGAACAAAGGAAGAAAAAATCATTACCAATGGTAACTATTATTTTGGGAGTAATTACGTGTTTTATGTTTATGAGTAAAAACAGCACTTTTAATGGAATGGCAATTATAACAGGATTAGTTACTATAATAAGCACTTTAATTGAGTTACTTTCACTAAAAAAATATGAAAAAAGTCATGTTTTTTTCTCAGCTTTAATTTGTGTTATGATATTTGGAACATTTATAAATTGTATGGAAAGGGATACTAGTACAAATGTGGTACTAGTACCTCAAGAAGAGAAAAAATCATATATTATAACATTTGATACAGATGGGGGCAGTAAAATTGATCCGATTACTGTAAATTCAGATACATTTTTAAGTTTGCCTAAACCAAAAAAAGACGGATATGAATTTAAAAACTGGACATTAGATGGAAAAGAATTTAAAATGGTTGGCTATGTTGGCTCAAGAATAACAAGTGATGTAACACTAAAGGCAACATATGAAAAAGCAAAGACTACAAATACGACAAATAGTTCATCTGTATCATCGAGTAAAAATAGTACAACTAGTAATGCAAAAACTAATAGTTCTACAAGTAGTAAGACAATTAAAACTGAATCAAAATCAAACTATATTTCAAGCTGTAACAACTATAATTCTAAATATGATGATATAGTTAGAAATCCTAATTCATATAAAGGTAAAAGAATGAAATTTAGGGGAATGGTTGAGGACAGATGGAAACAAGGCGGAGAAATATCAGCTTTTACGCTTAGTGCGTGCACAAATGATAACAGACATATTGGAATGTTATATTGCACAGTTGATAAATCGGTATTAAATGGAGCAAATCTTTCACAATATGATTACCTAAACGTATATGGTGAATTTAAAGGACTTACAGAAGATTTATATAGTGTAGGATATTTTTCAAGTGGATATGTAGATTATCCACATTTGGCAATTAAATATATTGAATTTACATCATATTAAAATTGAACAAAAAGAGATAAAATTGAAGAAAACTTTTTATAGGTTTTACGTTGATTTTCTCTCTTTTTTTGACTTAAAATAGGAAATAGTTTTTATCAAATGCTAGAAAATGGTAGGCGTATGTGATATAATCGCAATGAAAATGAATTTAAGGAGGAAGAGTGCAAAAAATAAAGCACTTTATAATTAAAATATGTTAGTTTTAATAGATGGAAATAGTATTTTAAATAGAGCATTTTATGGAATAATGGGAAGTAAAATGCTAACAACACCTGACGGAAAATATACAAATGCTGTATATGGATTTTTAGCAATTATGTTTAAAGTAATGGATGATATAAATCCTGATTATATGGCTGTTGCCTTCGATTTAAAGGCACCTACTGCAAGGCATAAAATGTATGCTGGTTACAAGGCTACAAGACATGCTATGCCAGAGGAACTTGCAGAGCAAATGCCAATTATAAAAGATATTTTAAAACAAATGAATATCACTATAATAGAAAAAGAAGGTTACGAAGCTGATGATATTTTAGGTACACTTTCTAAAAGAGCAGAAAAAGATGGAATGGAAGTTACTATTGTTTCTGGAGATAGAGATACATTTCAGCTAGCAAGCAAAAATATAAAAATAAGAATACCTAGAACTAAAATGGGTAAAACAGAAACAGATATCTTTGATGAAGATAAAGTAATTGAAACATATGGAGTTACGCCAAAGCAGATGATTGAGGTCAAAGGACTCATGGGAGATACATCTGATAATATTCCAGGTGTACCAGGTGTTGGAGAAAAAACAGCGCTTAATTTAATAAGAGAATATGGAAGTATAGATAAATTGTACAAGACAATGGAAAAAAGTCCAAATGCAGTTAAAGGAAAGTTAAAAGAAAAGCTTATTGCAAATAAGGATTTGGCTTTACTTTCTAAAACTCTTGGAACAATTAATTTGGATGTACCAATAAAAGAGAAAATATCAGATTTTAAACTTGTTGAATGGAATAATGAAGAAGTATTAGAAACTTTTAAGAAATTAAAGTTTAATAGATTTATAGATAGATTTAGTGATAGACTTGGAAGTGAAACACATTCTGAAATAGAAGCAAAAGATATAAATGAACTTTTACAAATAATAGATATTGATATATCCAATGAGGAAGAAATTAAGAGTGTAATTGATGAAATAAACAAATCTGGTAAATTAGTATTTATCATTGCAAAAACTGAGGTGCTAAATTCTGAGCAAATTGTACATAAGAATATTCATAGAATTAGTATTTACTGTGATGAAAAAAATATTGTATATGATATAAAATTAAATAATGAGGAATTAAAAAAGAATTTTAAAGGTATATTTGAAAGTACTGAAATAAAAAAATATGGCCATAATTTATGTGAAGACTATGTATTATTAAAACAAAATGGAATTACTATAAAAAATATGTGCTTTGATGCTGGAATTGCGGGTTACGATTTGAACCAAACAATGGGAAATTATTCAATTGAAAATCTTGCAGAATTGTATTTACATATAGATACAGATCAATATTTAGATCAGTATATGCAAGATGAGAAGAAAAATAAGCAAATGAATTTATTTCAAATGGATGATGATAATAGTAAGCAAGCAGAAGATAATGAAAAACATATAAATGCATTTAAAGTATATTTAATTTATAAACTATATAATATAACTATAGAAAAAATGAAGGAATTGAATTTAATTGATTTGTTTGAAAACATTGAAATGCCATTAGTTGAGATACTTGGTGAAATGCAATTTGCTGGAATGAAAGTGGATAAAGAAGAATTAATAGAGTTTGGTGATAAGCTAAAAGCACAATTAGATGGAATAAAAAATGATATATATGAACTTTCTGGAACAGAATTTAATATAAATTCACCAAAACAACTTGGCGAAGTATTATTTGAAAAGATTAAATTACCTGTGTACAAAAAAACAAAAAATGGATATTCTACTGATGTAGATGTACTTGAAAAGTTAAAAAAAGAACATCCTATTATTGAGAAAATTTTGGAATATAGAAGTTTGACAAAATTAAATTCGACTTATGTAGAAGGACTTATACCATATATAAATGATAAAACAGGAAGAATTCATTCATACTTTCACCAGACAATTACTGCAACAGGAAGAATAAGCAGTACAGAGCCTAACCTTCAAAATATTCCAACAAGAGAAGAACTTGGCAAACAACTTAGAAAAGTATTTAAACCAAGAGAAGGATATATCTATGTTGATGCTGATTATTCTCAAATTGAATTAAGAGTACTTGCACATATATCACAAGACAAGCATATGTTAGAAGCTTTCAAAAACGGAGAAGATATTCACAAACAAGCAGCTTCTAAGGTTTTAGGTATTCCAATAGAGGAAGTTACAAAGGAGCAAAGGGGTAAAGCCAAAGCTGTAAATTTTGGAATTGTTTATGGAATAAGTGATTTTGGACTTGCAGAGCAAATTGGAGTAAGCAGAAAAGAAGCAAAGCAATATATAGAACAATATTTAGAAAAATATAGTGGAATAAAAAAGTTTATGGATGACATTGTAGAAGATGCAAAAGAAAAAGGATATGTTGAAACTTTATTTCATAGACGTAGATATATTCCAGAACTTACATCTAGAAACTATATGGTAAGACAATTTGGAGCAAGAGTTGCAATGAATACACCAATACAGGGTACTGCAGCAGATATCATGAAAATTGCGATGATAGATACATATAATAAATTAAAGGAAGAAAATTTGGATGCAAAATTGATATTACAAGTACATGATGAATTGATGATTGAATGTAAAATAGAGGAAAAGGAGAAAGTAAAAGAGATATTAAAAACATGTATGGAAAATGCAACAAAATTGAGTATTCCTCTTAAGGCGGAAGTGTCTGAAGCTACCAATTGGTATGAAGCAAAATAGCATAAACTAAGGAGTAAAATTATGACCAAAAAATTTATAAAAGCAATGATAATAATCATCATTGCTCTAGCTATTATTTTTGTATTATTTAAGATTGTAAGAGTACAAAATATAGCATTGAAGAAAATTTATCCTACGAAATATAATGAATATGTAGAAAAGTATTCTAAAGAAAACAATGTTGATAAATATATGATATATGCAATTATAAAAGCAGAGAGTAATTTTAAATCAGATGTAAAATCAAATAGTAATGCAATAGGTCTAATGCAATTACTTGAAAATACAGCTGTGGAAATGTCCAACTCAATTAAACAAGATGAAATTACAGAAAAAAGTTTATATGACCCAGAAATGAATATAAAGCTTGGAATTTCATATTATTCATATTTGTTAAAACATTATAGGGGAAATAATATATTAGCACTCACTGCTTATAATGCTGGAATGGGGAATGTAGATAACTGGATAAAGAAAGGTGTTATAAAATCAGATGGATCTGATATAGAGAATATACCATATAAAGAAACAAACAATTATGTAAGAAAAATACTGCGAGATTATAAATTGTATGTAAAATTATATAATGTCGGAAATTGACATAAATAGTCAAATGTGATAAAATTTGTATGTTAATGTAATTTTATTAATTTATCTGACTTTCATTAAGTCAGATACGTACCTTGAAAAGGAGGGACAACTATGAATGCCCATGCTTTGCTCTTAAAAAAGCTGCATCAGGCTAAATGCAAAAAAAATCGAAATGCGACTTTGTCGCAAAAGAGGTTGAGAAAAGTTGCATACAAAGAGGAAGCAGAAAAACAGTATGAAAGTGAGGTCTTGCAAGAACAACCAAGTATTGTTAAAGAATTAACATCTATTGGTTCCATCAAGGATGAAATCCTGGAAAATATTGTTGGTCAAGATGAACCTGTTCAGCGAATTTTGACAGCAGTGTATCGGGCTTTGAACTTTGAAACAATAAAAACCAATATGTTGATCATTGGCAGAAGTGGCACAGGTAAGACAGAGACAATCAAACAAATCGCCCAAAGACTGGATTTGCCCTATACTATTGAGGATGCAACAAGGTATACTCAAGAGGGGTATTATGGTAAAAGTGTGGACGATATTATTACAAATCTTATTTCTGCTGCTAATGGGGACTTTGATAAGGCAGAACGAGGAATTATTGTTATTGACGAAATCGATAAAAAGGTCGGTGGTACTCAAAACGATATTTCGGGAATCAATGTCTTACACAGTATGTTGAAACTTATCGAAGATGCAACGTATAATATTATGTTGCCTGCTCAGAGTATGGATGATTTGGCTTGTCCTCAGTTTAGACAGTTTAGCACAAAAAATATCATTGTTATTTTCTCTGGCGCTTTTTCTGGAATTAATGAGATTGTAGAAAAAAGGCTAAATGAACATACTGTGGGTTTTGTGCCTGAAGCAGATTGTTCTGCGAAGAGTGAGGAAAGTAGAAAAATCACAAAAAGTGATTTGATTGAGTATGGAATGCCTGAAGAGTTTGCAGGCAGAATCGATACGATTGTTCAAATGAACCAGCTTCGAGAAGAGGATTTGGTACAAATTCTTATGCGATCTAAACTTTCGATTTTCAAGAAGTACCAAAGCGAACTTGAAAATCATGGTGTTCAGCTTATTTATAAAAGAGAACTATTTGACAAAATTGCACAAGCTTCTTTGAAATTTGATACTGGTGCAAGAGAGCTGAGCAACATTGTAAACTATATTTTTGAAAAGATAGTTTATGAGGTTTTGATGAAACCAGATCTCTATAAGTATTGCAAATTGGATGATGACATAGTTGAAGACAACACAAGGTTTACTCTGTATTAAGTGTACAAAAACAAAAGGACATTCTAATTTGAATGTCCTTTTGGAAATTTTAAGATAAAGGAATGAATATAATGGAATATATATATGAAAGAAAAATAAATTATTATGAAACAGATAAAATGGGTGTTATACATCACTCAAACTATATAAGATATATGGAAGAAGCAAGATGTGAATGGCTTGATAAAGAAGGTATGCCATTTGATGAATTTGAAAGAAATGATATAACAATTCCAGTGTTAGGTGTTAGCTGCAAATACAAGTATCATGCTACATTTGGTGATATAATACAAATTCACACAAAAGTATCAGAATATACAGGTGTAAGAATGACAGTTACATATGAGATATATAATAAAGAAACAGGCAAACTTCTTGCTACAGGAGAGACAAAACATGGATTTACAAATAATGCATTAAAGCCAATTATGCTAAAAAAACATGCACCTGAATTTGATAAAAAGTTTTTAAATATGCTGGATAAAGAATAGAGAAAGGGGAGTGTGGCGATATGCCATACGCAAATGAAATGGAAGAAAATCAATATATACCATCATTTCTTGTAGAACTATTAAACAGGCAATATGGAGAGGAAACGACTAAGAAGATTTTAGATGGATATAAGGTAAAAAGAAAAACAACATTAAGAGTAAATACAATTAAAACAAATGCTAATATGGTAAAGAAAGAGCTTAGAAAAGCTGAAATTGATTTTAAAGAAGTTAAATGGAATGAAAATGCATTAATTTTAAACAATGCTGATGAGAAGGACATTCGTTCATTAAGTATATACGAAAATGGCAAAATTTATATGCAAAGTCTTTCTTCTATGTTACCACCTATTATGCTTGAGCCACATGAAGGAGAAAATATACTTGATATGGCAGCAGCTCCAGGTAGCAAAACAACGCAAATTGCTGCGATGACAAATAATAAGTGTATGATTACAGCGTGCGAAATGAATAGAGCCCGTAGTGAAAGATTAAAATATAATCTTGAAAAACAAGGAGTAACATGTAGTTATGTTATGGTTACAGATTCAAGAAGGCTAAATGATTTTTTCTCTTTTGATAAGATTTTACTAGATGCTCCTTGTAGTGGAAGCGGAACTTTAGATGCGTATAATGAAGCTACAAAGAAGAATTTTACAACTAAATTAATTCAAAAATCAGTTGAAGCTCAAACAGCACTTTTAAAAAAGGCTTTAAAAGTTTTAAAAACTGGTGGAGAAATGATATATTCAACATGCTCTATTTTAGAGAGCGAAAATGAAAAAGTTTTAGAAAATGCACTTAGAGGAACTAAGGCACAAATCGTTCCAATTAGTTTAGATAAGGCACAATTTCCTTTACTTGATGTAAAAATTCCTGGAACTATATGTGTTTGTCCAAATGAATATTTTGAAGGCTTTTTTATAGCGAAAATTAAAAAAATGTAAGCAAAGTGACTTTGTCAAAAATACATATATGACGAAGTCACTTTTTCGTATATTATAAATATTTTTTTAAAGTTTCAACACTATCTTCTTGCATCACAACAAAATCATTTAAAATATTTTCTACATCAGGTGCAATATCACTATTTTGATTTATAAGTCGTCTTCCTTCGATTATTCCCATATTTGTACCTTGCATTAAAAGTTCAGAAAGCTTTGAAGTAGTATCATCTGTCATTGTTTTCATTTGAATTCCATACCATGTCATAGCCTTTTCCATTGCATTAATTTCGTGAGGCTCTTTGTTTGAATATTGATCATATAGTTTATTTACCCTATTAGAGATTTTTTCATATTTGTTATATTCAGTTGTAAGTACTTGTCTAAAATCTGCATCTGTAGCTTTTTCAGAAACATAAGCTATTGCATTCATACCCATAGAAGCACCTTTATTTACTTCATCCAAAATATTCAAATTATTATCTTTCATCAAATCAAATCCTTTCATTTTCTTTTAGTATTTGCTAAAATATAAAAATTATTCCATAATTTTAAAACTGACCTGTCAGTCTAATGCTTTTATTTGTAATATATGATAAGATAAACAAAAATGTAAAGGAAATAGAATAAATGAAGAATAAGAAAATTTTTGAAGCAAAAGAGTTTAATAATATAAAGGAGATAATATATAATTCTGCAAAAAAATATGAAAACAATACAGCTTTTGTTATAAAGCATAAAGAAGATGGCAAAGTAAATTATGAAAATGTTACATATAAAAGATTACTACAAGATATAAATAAACTTGGAACAAGTCTATATGATATGAATATGCAAAATAAAAGAATTGCAATTATAGGTAAAAACAGATATGAATGGGTAATAGCACATCTTGCAAATTTACTTGGAGGAATTGTATCTATTCCACTTGATAAGGATTTGCAATATGATGAACTTGAAAGTTCATTAATAAGAAGTAAGGCAGACTTAATAGTATTTGATGAAAAATTAAAAGATAAGATTGATGAAATAAAACAACAAGGAAATACAAATGCAAAAGAATTTATTTGTATGAGTAAAATAGATGGATATAGTTGTATAACTGATTTGATGGAAGCAGGTGCAGGACTTATATCAAGTGGTGATACAAGATTTATAGATTGTAAAATTGATAATAATAAAATGAATATATTATTATTTACATCAGGTACAACAGATAAATCAAAAGCAGTTATGTTATCACAGAAAAATATTGCGTCAAATATTTATGCAATGCAATGCGTTGAAGATATAAAACAAAGTGATACAAATATTGCATTTTTGCCTTTTCATCATATATTTGGTTCAACATGTCTTGTGATGATGCTTGCGTGTGGTGTTAAAACAGTATTTCCAGATGGATTGAGATATATAAAACAGAACCTAAATGAATACAAAGTTACTGTTTTTGTTGGCGTTCCGGTTTTAGTAGATGCAATATATAAAACGATTATGAGAGAAATTGCAAAACAAGGAAAGACAAATCTTATAAAAAATGCAATGAAAATAAGCAATTTATTACTAAAATGCCATATTGATATAAGAAGAAAATTGTTTTCTCAAGTACTTTCAGCACTTGGAGGAGAGTTAAGACTTATAATAGTTGGAGGAGCACCTGCTGATGCAGAAATCTTGAGTGGCTTTAATAGTATGGGAGTAGAAACTGTGCAAGGATATGGACTAAGTGAAACTTCTCCAGTTATTGCAGCAGAAAACAAATTTGCAAGAAGAAAAGGCTCAGTTGGTTTTCCAATGATTAATGACACAATAGAAATAGTAAACAAAGATGAAAATGAAATTGGAGAAATAAGAGTAAAAGGTCCAAATGTAATGCTTGGATATTATGAAATGCCAGATGTAACAAATGATGTTTTAAAAGATGGTTGGTTCTATACAGGTGATTTGGGATATTTTGATAAGGATGGATTATTATATATAACTGGAAGAAATAAAAATTTGATTGTACTTAAAAATGGCAAGAAAGTATTCCCAGAGGAACTAGAAACACTAATTGGAAGAATGGATATTGTTGAAGAATCTATGGTGTTTGGTATGCCAGATGAAAGGGATAAAAATGACGTAAAACTTGCTGTGAAGATAGTGTACAACAAGGACGTAGCAAAAGAAAAATATGCTACATCTGATAAAGATGAATTATACAATATTGTTTGGAATCAAATTAAAGAGCTAAATACAACATTTCCAAGATATAAGCATATTCAAAAGTTGATTTTAACAGATGAAGAGTTAATAAAAACAACAACAAAGAAAGTAAAAAGACAAGAAGAAATGAAAAAAATATTAAGTACAAAATAATATCATAGAAAGAGAAATCTAGGGCTGATAAATGTGCCCCAGATTTTTTGCTTTTGAAAAAAATATTTTACGCTATTGACAAAAAACAGATGTTTGACGTATAATGCTGATACAATATGTTGAAAATGGTGAAATTATAAATAATTGAAAAGATGGAGTGATAAGAATGAAAACGTCAATATTAAACAGCAATTTTAGATATACATATAATAAATTGGTGAGAGATAAAATACCTGATGAAATTGATAGTCAGCTAGGTAGAAAAAGTAAATATAGAATTCTTGACGATACAGAATATTTGAAAGAGTTAAATAGAAAAATTTTAGAAGAGGCTAATGAATTTATAGAAGAAAATAGTATTGAAGAACTTGGAGATTTAATGGAAGTTATAAATACTATAATGAAGCTAAAAGGTTATAGTATAGAAGAAGTAAATAAAGTTATGAAATCGAAAGCTGAAAAGAAGGGTGCATTTGACAATAGAATTTTCTTAGAATATATTGATGAAGAACAAAGAAATCTAAAAGAGAAAGAAGAATTAAATAAAGATTTTAGAAAGTAGAATAAGCCAATAAATTTTGTAACATCATAATACAAGTATACATAAAATATAATTGTAAGGTGGTGAAAAAATTGTATTGGTTTGAAAATTTATCCCCCGTTATACAAGCACTGATTGCAACAACATTTACATGGGGAATAACAGCACTTGGAGCACTTGTTGTATATTTTTTTAAAGAAGTTAACAAAAAGGTTTTAAATACAATACTTGGTTTTAGTGCAGGAGTAATGCTTGCAGCATCGTTTTGGTCATTAATAGAACCAGCAATAGATTTATCGGAAAAACTTGGTTACATAGCGTGGCTACCACCAGCAATAGGATTTATAGTAGGTGGACTGTTTGTAATACTTTCTGATAGATTTTTGGATAAGGTTTTAAAAAATAAAAAAAGAATAAAAAGTGCAAATTCGTTAAAAAGAAGTATTCTTTTAGTATCAGCTATAACGATACACAATATACCAGAAGGAATGTCAATAGGTGTTGCATTTGGTGGAATTGCAGCAGGAGTACCTGGAATGACAGTAATAGGTGCATTAATGCTTGCAATTGGAATTGGAATACAAAACTTTCCAGAAGGTGCAGCTGTGTCACTTCCTCTTAGAAGTGAAGGCTTTTCAAGAAACAAGAGTTTTTTAATAGGGCAGGCATCTGCTTTGGTTGAACCTTTATCTGCAGTAATTGGAGTTCTTTTAGTTCTTGCAGTAAGAAGTATTATGCCAATTTTACTTTCATTTTCAGCAGGGGCAATGATAGCAGTTGTTGCAAGAGAGCTTTTGCCGGAGTCTGTAAAAGAAAATAAAAATCTTGCTACTATTGGATTAGTATTTGGATTTGTTTTGATGATGGTTTTAGATGTTGCACTTGGATAAACAAGCGCTGTTTTGAGGAAATAAACTCAAAAACAGCGTTTGTTTTTGTGAAAGTTTGGTGTTTCATGTGGCATATTTATGAATAAAATGGTATAATCTAATATATTGATATTGTTAAAAGGAAAATGAGAATATGTTACAGATTGAAAATGTTTATAAAGAATATAGGACAGGAAGTTTAGTGCAAAAAGCACTTGATAATGTAAGCTTAAATTTAAGAGATAATGAGTTTGTTGCAATTCTTGGACCTAGTGGATCAGGAAAAACAACACTTCTTAATATTATAGGTGGACTCGATAGGTATGATAAGGGAGATTTAGTGATAAATGAAATCTCTACAAAAAAATATAAAGATAGGGATTGGGATTCTTATCGTAATCATACTATTGGGTTCGTTTTTCAGAGCTATAATTTGATTCCACATCAAACTATTTTATCAAATGTAGAGCTTGCTTTAACTATTTCTGGTGTATCAAAAAAGGATAGAAAGAAGAGAGCAATTGATGCTTTAAAAAAGGTTGGACTTGAAAAACAAATTCATAAGAAGCCTAATCAATTGTCTGGTGGACAAATGCAAAGAGTTGCAATTGCAAGAGCTCTTGTAAATAATCCTGATATTGTTCTTGCAGATGAGCCAACAGGCGCACTTGATAGTGAAACAAGTATTCAAGTAATGGAACTTTTAAAAGAGGTTGCAAAAGACAGACTTGTAGTTATGGTAACACATAATCCAGAGCTTGCTGAAGAATATGCTACTCGTATTGTTAATTTAAAAGATGGTAAAATTATATCTGACAGTGATCCATATATCGTGGAAAATAAATCTGCAGAAGCTAAACACAAAAATATGGGCAAAACAACGATGTCATTTTTTACTTCTCTTGCACTTAGTTTTAATAATTTGAAGACTAAAAAAGGTAGAACTTTTTTAACTTCTTTTGCAGGTTCAATAGGTATTATAGGTATTGCTCTTATTTTATCTCTTTCAAATGGTGTTAACACATATATTAAATCTGTTGAAGAGGAAACTTTGTCTGAATACCCTCTTAAAATTAATAAATCTGGAATTGACCTTACTGCAATGCTTTCTGATAAAACAAAAACAGAGGATAGCAGGAAAAATACAGATGGAATAAATGTTACAAATATGCTTACAAGTATGTTTTCAACAATTGGCTCAAATGATTTGGTTTCACTAAAAAATTATTTAGAAAGTGATGAGACAGATATAAAAGAATATACAAAGGCGATTGAATATAGCTATAATGTTACTCCAAGAATTTATAGTGCAGATACAAAAAGCATAAGACAGCTTAATCCAAATACTTCTTTTTCAAGTCTTGGAATTGGTTCAACAACAAGTTCAAATAGTGTTATGTCTAGCATGATGAGTACAGATGTGTTTTTTGAATTGCCACAAGATAGTAAACTTTATGAAAGCCAATATGATGTAAAAGCAGGTAGACTTCCTACAGCATACAATGAATGTGTGCTTGTACTTACATCTAAAGGAAATATAAGTGATTTTCTAACATATACATTGGGATTAAGAAATTATGATGAACTTGATAAGATGATTGAGCAATTTTCTAAAGAGGAGCAGGTAAATACACCTGATACTTCAGATTCGTATTCTTATGAGGATATGTTAAAAATAAAGTTTAAACTTGTAAATGCAAGTGATTGTTATGAATATGATTCTAAATATAAAGTTTGGAACGACAAATCTGACAATGAAAAATATATGAAAAATGTCATAGATAAGGCAGAAGACATAAAAATAGTAGGTGTTTTGCAACCTAAAGAAGGTGTTTCTGCATACATGCTTCAAACTGGAATATATTATCCAGTAGAACTTACAACTCATGTGATAGAAAATGCTGAAAATAGCAAAATTGTAAAAGAACAATTAAAATCACCAAAGGTTGACGTATTTACTGGAAAAAAATTTGGAGAAGAAGATGATTCTTCCTCATTTGATATGAATTCTTTATTTGAGATTGATACAAATGCAATGAAAAAAGCTTTTAAAATTGACCAATCTAAGATAAAGGTTGATACTTCAAGTTTAAATAAGGCTATCAAAAATATGACTCTGCCTGAATTCGATTTTAATACAGCTCTTAAGAGCATAAAATTTTCTGTATCAGAAGATGAAAAGAAGGCTCTTGTAAATGACCTAATGGAAGGATACAAGGAATATTTAAAAAAGAATAATATTATAGATATTCCAAATGCAGATAAATATTTACAAGATTTTATAAAATCTGATGAAGCAAAAGCAATAATGACTAAACATTTAACACAAATTATAAAGTCAAATGATTTAGATACACAGGTTAATAAAATTATGCAAAGTTATATGAATAAGTTTGCAGACCAACTAACAAAAAAAATTCAAAAAGAAATGACAAAAAGTATGAGGCAAATGGCAAGTTCAATTCCAAAAGCAATTAGTATTGATACAAAGGCATTTGCAAGTGCAATTAAAATAAATATGAATGAAGAGGAATTATCTGAACTTTTTGCATCTTTAATGACTAAAAAACAAAACACATATGACAATAATTTGAAAAAACTTAATTATGCAAATTTAGATAAGCCAGATGGAATTAGTATTTATCCAAAGAATTTTGAATCAAATGAAAAGATTACAGCAATTTTAGAACAGTACAATTCTAAAATGGAAGCTGAGGGAAATGAAGATAAAGTAATTTCGTATACAGATATGGTTGGAACTCTTATGAATTCAGTTACTATTATTGTAAATGTAATTAGCTATGTTCTTATTGCGTTTGTTGCAATATCACTTGTTGTTTCATCTATAATGATTGGAGTTATAACATATATAAGTGTTCTTGAACGTAAAAAAGAAATTGGTATTTTAAGGGCAATTGGAGCTTCTAAAAGAAATATTTCGCAAGTATTTAATGCTGAAACATTTATGATTGGACTACTTGCTGGAATTATAGGAATAGTTCTTACTGTACTTCTTTTAATTCCTATTAATGGCATAATTCATAAACTTGCTCAAGGAGTTAATGTTACTGCATCTCTTCCTGCTATGTCAGGGTTAATTCTTATAGTTTTAAGTACAGTACTTACTTTAATTGGAGGATTAATCCCTTCTAAAAAAGCTGCTAAAGAAGATCCTGTTCTTGCATTAAGGTCAGAATAGATTAGAATAAAATAGAACAAAGCGACTTTAAGTCGCCCTTTGTTCTTGCCGATTTGAGTTTCCGACTAAAAGGAGGAAAGCTCAAAGGCAATAGCGATTGTAGCATTTTATATACTAGGAAATGAGAAATTTCCTAGTATATAAAAAATACATGTTTTATGAAACGTAAAGCATGTATTTTTTTATGGAAAATTTCAAAATTGTACTGACCTTCCAGTCTAAAGACTATGTTAAAAAAATGTGATATAAAAAATATACAAATTTACAAATGGAAAGGAAAAATGTATGAGTGAAAAATTATATGACATTATTGAAATACATAATTTAAAGGATATGCTAAATAAAACAAAAGAAATGTACAAAGATAAAATTGCATATAAAATAAGAAAAAAAGAAAATGAAAAAGAGTATATAAATCTTACGCATGGACAAGTAAGAGATATGATAGATAATTTAGGTACAGCACTAATTGATATTGGACTTAAAGATAAAAGAATTGCTGTAATTGGTGAAAATAGATATGAATGGGAAATTGCATATTTGGCAATTGTTTGCGGTACAGGGGTTGTAGTTCCACTTGATAAATCTTTACCTGAAAATGAACTAGAATCCTTGATTGAGAGATCAGAAGTTGAAGCCATATTCTGTTCTGAAAAATATGAAGAAGTTTTAACGAAAATTAAATTTAATGAAAGCAATAAACTTAAACACATTATTTCAATGGATAGAACTGTAAGTAAAGATGGTATTTATTCTGAAAAAGAACTTATAAAAAAGGGAAAAATATTATTAGAAAAAGGGAAAAAAGATTTTATAAATGCTAAGATTGATAGTGAAAAAATGAGCATTATGCTTTTTACATCTGGTACAACTTCTGCTTCAAAAGTTGTTGCATTATCTCATAGAAATATTTGCTCAAATTTGATGGATATTGGTAGTATATTAGATATAACATCTGATGACACGCTTTTATCTATATTACCAATACATCATGTGTTTGAGTGTACAGTTGGCTTTTTGTTTTCTCTATATAAAGGTGCTACAACAGTATTTTGCGATGGATTAAGACATATTGTAGAAAACTTAAATGAATACAAAGTATCTGTTATGGCGTGCGTACCTGGAATTTATGAACGTATTTTTATGATGATTAGAAAACAGTTAGAAAAGCAAGGAAAACTGGAGGAGATTTTAGAAAAAGAAGAAAATTTAAAAAATGCATCAATGAAAGATAAGAAAAAAGCTTTTCAAGATATTCATAATTTACTTGGAGGAAATATAAAATTATTTATTTCTGGTGCAGCAGCTCTTGACTCTAAAATTGAAGATGGATACAGAAGGCTTGGATTTAATTTAGTGCAAGGATATGGTCTTACAGAAACATCACCTGTTGTAGCTGTTGGAACTAGCAAAGAATATAGATGTGGATCAATTGGAAAAACAGTACCAAGTGTTGAAGCTAAACTGGTAGATATTAATTTTGAAGGAATTGGAGAGCTTGCTGTAAAAGGACCAAATGTTGCAATGGGATATTATAATGATGCAAAGGCAACAAAAGAGGCTTTTAGAGGTGATTGGTTCTATACAGGAGATTTGGCTAAGATAGATGAAGATGGGTATATTTTTATTTGTGGTAGAAAGAAAAGTGTTATTGTTTTAAAAAATGGAAAAAATATATTTCCTGAGGAAATGGAAAGTTTAGTAAACAAAATAGAAGGTGTGAAGGAATCATTTATTTTTGGAAAAAGGCAATCTAGAGATACAGAAAATGTAAAAATAAATGTAAAAATTGTGTTTGATAGAGAAATTGTGAAAAATGCATATAAGGTTGAAACAGATGATGAAATATATAAGGTTTTATTTGAAAAGATTAAAGAACTTAATAGGCAAATGCCTAAGTATAAGGCGATTCGTGGTATGATTTTATCTGAAAAGGATTTAATAAAAACAACAACAAACAAAATAAAAAGGCAGGCTAATTTAGATGAAATTGAGAAATTTGAAAACTAATTTTCTTGGTAGAGATTTTTATTTTTATGAAGAAATAGATTCAACACAAAATGAAATTTTTAGAAGAATCAAAAAAGGACAAATAATAAATGGCAGTGTAATTATGGCTGACATTCAAACAGCAGGAAAGGGTACACATGGCAGAATTTGGCATACTGACGAAAAAGGTAATATAGCATTTTCTTTTTATATCCAAACAAATTGTGAGATTGAAAGGCTTGATGGCCTAACAATAGATATTGCAAAAATTTTGGTAGATATGTTTAAAGAAAAATATAAAATCAATATTCAAATAAAAGAACCTAATGATCTTATGATTAATAACAAAAAAATAGGTGGTATTTTAACACAAGGAAAAATAAATGGTAAATATATAAGATATTTGGTTATTGGTATTGGGATTAATATAAATAAAAAATATTTTACGAATGATATAAAAGATATTGCGACATCTATAAAAAATGAATTTAAAGTAGATATTGATAGAGAAGAAGTTATAGCTGAATTTTGCAATATATTTGAAAAAGAAATTAATAGGAGGATTAAAATTTGAAAATAGGTTTTTTATTTTCTGGTCAAGGTTCACAGACAGTAGGTATGGGGAAAGATTTATATGAAAATTATTTACCTGCTAAAAAAGTGTATGATAGTGTTGAAAAGATAACTGGCATTCCCATAAAAGATATATCTTTTATAGGGCCAGAAGAAGAATTAAATAAAACAAAAAATACTCAACTTGCAGTGTTAACAGAAAGTTTGGCAATAGTTAAAGTTTTAAAGGAAAATAATATAAAAGCAGATATGTCAGCAGGATTAAGTCTTGGTGAATATACAGCACTTATAGAAGATGAAGTAATTTCATTTGAAGATGGAGTAAGACTTGTAAAAAAACGTGGAGAAATAATGCAAGAATTTACTCCAAAAGGCCAATGGAAAATGGCTGCAATACTTGGAATTGATGATGAAAAGGTTATTGAAGCATGTAAAAAAGTAAAAAAAGGTTTTGTATCTGCTGCAAATTTTAATACTATAGGTCAAGTTGTAATTTCTGGAGATGAAAAAGCAGTTGAACAAGCAAGCATATTTGCAAAAGAATTTGGAGCAAAGAAGGTCAGTGTTTTAAAGACAGAAGGACCGTTTCATACAGAAAAATTACAAGAATGTTCAAATATGCTTAGAAAAGAACTTGAAAAAATCAAAATAAATCATAAAAATAGCCATGTTGTAAAAAATGTTAATGGCGAAATTTATGACAATGATGATAATTTAGTAGATATTTTATCAAATCACATTATAAGTCCAGTAAAATTTTCAAAGTGCTTGACAACAATGTATGAGAATGGAATTGACACATTTATTGAAATAGGACCTAGTAGGACTTTAAGTGGATTTGTTAAAAGGATGAAATTTGAAAAACAGATAAAAATTTTTAGTATTAATGATTGCAAAAGTTTGGAAGATGTAATTAATACGATTCGGACAATAAAATCTAATTTAACAATATGATAGGAAGGAAGTAGAAAAAATGAGTAAAGTTGCGTTTATAACAGGTGCTACACGTGGAATTGGAAAAAGTATTGCTTTAAAACTTGCAAGTTGTGGATATGATATTGCTATAAATTATAGAACAGAAAACGATGATTTAACGGAATTGTTAAATGAAATAAAAGGATTTAATGTAAGATGTATAGCAGTTTGCGGTGATGTTTCTGATTTTGAGGCATGTACCAATATGATAAAACAAATAATTAGTGAATTGGAAAAAATAGATGTTCTTGTAAATAATGCTGGAATTACAAGAGATATGTTACTTATGAGAATGAAAGAATCTGATTTTACAGATGTTATTGATGTGAATCTGGTAGGAACATTTAATATTACTAAAAATGTAATTCCATATATGATGAAACAAAAAAATGGTAGGATTATAAATATTTCTTCTGTTGTAGGAATAACTGGAAATGCAGGTCAAACAAATTATTCGGCTTCAAAAGCAGGGATAATTGGATTTACTAAAAGTCTTGCAAAAGAAGTTGGAAGCAGGAATATTCTTGTAAATGCAGTTGCTCCAGGTTTTATACAAACAGATATGACCAATATTCTAAAAGACGAGATTAAACAGGAGTTAATTAAAAATATTCCATTGAAAAGATTTGGAAATGCTACAGATGTTGCAAATGTTGTTAAATTTCTGGCATCGGAAGAGAGTTCATATATAACAGGTCAGGTTATAAACATTGATGGTGGAATGGTTATGTAGGAGGAATTAAAATTGAAAAAAAGAGTTGTTATAACAGGCTTAGGAGCAATTACTCCAATTGGAAAAAATGTTTTGGAGTCATGGAATTCAATAAAACAAAAGAAATGTGGAATTGATGAAATTACATTATTTAATGCATCAAATTTTAAAACAAAATTAGATGCTGAAGTAAAAGAATATGACCAATTAGAATATTTTGATTTAAAGCAAGCTAAAAGATTAGATAGGTCTTCACAATTTGCAATAATTGCGGCAAGAGAAGCAATAGCTGATTCAAAAATTGAAAGAGAAAATACTGATTTTGATAGAGTTGGAATATTTGTGAGTTCTGGTATAGCAGGACTTACAACAATACAAAATCAGTGTGAAGCATATTTTGAAAAAGGTAATAAAAGGGTTTCTCCAATGTTTATTCCAATGTCAATTGCCAATATGCCTTCTGGAAATATTGCGATTGAATTTGGTTTTAAAGGGGAATCAATGGGGATTGTAACAGCATGTGCGTCTTCGACTCACTCAATTGGAGAAGCATATAAAACAATTATCATGGGACAGGAAGATATAGTTATTGCTGGAGGAACAGAAAGTTCTATTTGTGAAGTTGGTGTAGCAGGGTTTGAAAATATGAAGGCTTTATCAAGTAGTACAGATAAAAATAGAGCAAGTATACCATTTGATAAGGAAAGAAATGGATTTGTAATGGGTGAAGGTGCAGGAGTTGTTGTTTTAGAAGAACTTGAACATGCATTAAAAAGAAATGCAAACATTTACGCAGAAATAATTGGGTATGGTGCTACAACAGATGCATATCATATTACATCACCTTGTCCTGATGGAGAAGGTGCAAAAAAAGCAATGATAAGAGCAATAGAAAATGCAAATATTAATTCAAATGATATTGATTATATAAATGCACATGGTACTTCTACTCATTTGAATGATTCAACAGAGACCATGGCTATAAAAAATGTATTTAAAGAAAAAGCATATAACTTGCCTGTAAGTTCAACTAAGGGAAATACTGGTCATCTACTTGGAGCTGCAGGTGGAGTTGAAGCAATATTTTGCATAAAAGCATTACAAGATCAAATCATACCTCCGACAATCAATTATAAAGAAAAAGATGAAGAGTGTGATTTAGATATTGTTGCAAATGAGGTAAGAAATGCAAAACTTAACATCGTTATGTCAAATTCCTTAGGATTTGGAGGTCATAACAGTAGTATTATATTAAAAAGGTGGGAAGGCAGATAATGGAATATGAAAAAATAAAACAGCTTATGAATGATATGGGAGAATCTAAACTTTCAAGTATTGAGATAGACTTTCCGGATGGAACTAAAATTAGTATGAAGAAGGAAGAAAAGGAATTAAATACTATAATTAAATCTGAGGAAAATGTAATAGAAAAAACTGAATTAAATACTGAAAATATGATATGCCCACAGAAAAATGGTGAAGATAAAGTTGAAGGCAAAATTGTAAAATCTCCTATGGTTGGAACATTTTATTTGAAACCATCGCCTACTTCAAATCCATATGTTGAAATTGGAAAGGTTGTAAAAAAAGGTGATACACTTTGTATAATAGAAGCTATGAAATTGATGAATGAAATTGAATGTGAATACGATGGAAAGATTACTGAAATATTTATAAAAGACGGAGAACCAGTTGAATATGGAAGTAAATTGTTTGCCATTAGCTAGAGCTAAATACAGGAGGATAATATGTTAAATAAAGAAAAAATAAAAGAGATAATTCCGCAAAGAGAACCTTTTTTGATGATAGATGAAATAGAGGAGTATATACCTGGAAATATGGCAATAGCATATAAAAATGTTTGCATAGATGAATGGTATTTTAAAGGACATTTTCCTGCAAATCCAATAATGCCTGGAGTGCTTATTGCAGAGTCACTTGCTCAGGCTGGTGCTGTTGCAATTCTTTCTAAGGAAGAGAATAAAGGAAAAAATGCGTTGTTTGCAGGAATTGATAAAATGAAATTTAAAAAAATGGTTATTCCTGGAGATAGGTTAAAACTTGAAGTAAAAATTATAAAAGAAAAAGGACCAATAGGAGTTGGAGAAGGAATTGCGACGGTTGAAGGAAAATTGGTCGCAAAAGGTGAATTTACATTTGCTATTGTATAAGGAGGAAAAAACTTGAATAAAATTTTAATTGCAAATAGAGGAGAAATAGCAGTTCGAATAATAAGAGCATGTAAAGAAATGAATATTAAAACAGTGGCGGTCTATTCAGAAGCTGACAAAGATGCATTGCACACAAAACTTGCAGATGAGGCAGTTTGTATAGGACCTGCGGATTCTAAAAAAAGTTATTTAAATATTAAAAATATTATAGAAGCAGCAAATATTACAAAAGCGGATAGTATTCACCCAGGGTTTGGATTTTTATCAGAAAATTCACAATTTGCCAAAATATGCGAAGAATCAAATATAAAATTTATAGGACCAAAATCAGAAATTATCGATTTACTTGGTAATAAATCAAATAGTAAAAAACTTATGAGAAAAGAAGGAATACCTGTTATTGAAGGTTCTGAAGGTAGTATAAACAACTTGAAAGAAGCAATACTTGTATGTGAAAAAATTGGATATCCTATACTGTTGAAGGCGTCAGCAGGTGGTGGCGGAAAAGGAATAAGACTTGTCAATTCTTTTAATGAACTTGAAGAAAATTATAATTTAGTAAAACAAGAGGCAAAAAACTCGTTTGGAAATGATGAGATTTACATAGAAAAATATATAAAAGAGCCTAGACATGTAGAAATTCAAATAATGGCAGATGAACATGGAAATGTAGTTCATCTAGGTGAAAGAGATTGTACAATACAAAGGAAACATCAAAAAATATTAGAAGAAACACCATCTACAATTGTTGATGAAAAATTAAGATGTAAAATGGGAAATATTGCTGTAAAGGTTGCAAAAATTGCAGGTTATACAAGTGTAGGTACAGTTGAGTTTTTAGTTGATAGTGATAAGAATTTTTATTTTATGGAAATGAATACGAGAATTCAAGTAGAGCATCCAATAACAGAGATGCGAACAGGAATAGACTTAGTAAAAGAACAAATAAAAATTGCAGCAGGAGAAACATTAAAAGTTAAACAAAAGGAAATTGAATTTAGAGGCCATGCAATTGAGTGTAGAATTAATGCAGAAAACCCAAATCAAAAATTTAGACCATCACCGGGGAAAATAAATGATATGAATTTTCCTGGAGGAAATGGGATAAGAATAGATACAGCAATATATAATGGCTATTTAATCCCTCCATATTATGATTCTATGATTGCAAAAATAATTGCATATGGCTCAAATAGAAATGAAGCAATTAGCAAAATGAAAAGAGCACTAGAGGAGCTAGTTATAGATGGTGTTGATACAAATAGAGATTTTCTTTTTGATATAATAACAAATAGAAATTTTATAAGAGGAAATTTTGATACTTCATTTATTGAAAAGGAAATATTAAAGTAGGGAAAGAAAATGATTGTTGATAAAATTAAAAAAAGAGAAAACAAAGCTTTGATAAATAAAAAAGCAAATATAGATATACCTGTTGGAAAATGGGTAAAATGTGAAAAGTGCAAAGAAATTTTGTATAAAGAAACAGTTAGAGAAAATTACAATATTTGTCCTAATTGTGGTCATTATTTTAGAATGCATATTAATAGAAGGTTAGAACTTATAATTGATAAGGGAACATATAAAAGATTTGATTTAAATATTGAAACAACTAACCCATTAGAAATAGAAGATTATCCTAAAAAATTGAAAATTCTAAGAGAAAAAACAGGATTAGAAGAAGCTGTTGCATGTGGAACAGGAAAAATTAATGGAGAAAATATAGTAATTTGTATAATGGACAGTGGTTTTTTGATGGGAAGCATGGGAGCAGTTGTTGGAGAAAAAATAACATATGCCATAGAGCAAGCAATAAGGCTTAAAATCCCAATAATAATATTTTGTACATCGGGTGGTGCAAGGATGCAAGAAGGTATTATATCTTTAATGCAAATGGCAAAAACTACAGAAGCATTAACTAAACTTGATGAAGCAGGACTTTTGTATATATCTGTGCTCACAGACCCAACGTATGGAGGAGTTACAGCATCATTTGCAAGTTTGGGAGATATTGTTTTAGCAGAACCAAATGCAATGATAGGGTTTGCAGGTCAAAGAGTTATAGAGCAAACTATAAAAGAAAAATTACCAGAAGGATTTCAAACAGCAGAGTTTTTGTTAGAACATGGATTTGTTGACAAAATTGTTGAAAGGAATGAATTAAAAGAAACATTGTATAAGCTTATAAAGCTTGGCAAGGGAGGCAGATACTATGAAAAGTAATAATATAACAGCATGGGAAAAAGTTGAAATTGCAAGAAATCCTAAAAGAAAAACGGCAATTGAGTACATAGATAAAATCTTTGATGAGTTTGTAGAATTACATGGGGATAGAATTTCAAAAGATGATAAGGCAATAATCTGTGGACTTGCAAGAATAGAAAATAAAAATTTTACAGTAATAGCACAGCAAAAAGGCAGAAACACAAAAGAAAATATTGTAAGAAATTTTGGAATGCCAAATCCAGAAAGCTATAGAAAAGCTATACGTTTTATGAAGCAAGCTGAAAAGTTTGAAAGACCAGTAATAACATTTATAGATACAAAAGGAGCATATCCAGGAGTAGAAGCTGAAGAAAAAGGACAAGGCGAAGCTATTGCAAAAAGTATGTTTGAAATGGCAAAGCTAAAAGTTCCAACAATATCAATTGTAATTGGAGAGGGATCATCTGGTGGAGCACTTGCTATAGGTGTTACAAATAAAATATACATGCTTGAAAATTCGATATATTCAATATTGTCTCCAGAAGGATATAGTAGTATTTTATGGAAGGATTCGAGTAGATGTAAAGAAGCGGCAGAAAAGATGAAGTTGACAGCTAAAGATTTATATGATATGAAAATAATCGATAAAATAATAGAAGATTCGACTGAAATTAATGAGCAAAGATTTGAAAAGATAGCTAAAGATATAAGAAGAAATATTTTAGAGGATGTTGAAAATATTTCTAAATTAACAAAAGAAGAATTGGTTACAAAAAGATATGAAAAATTTAGAAAAATTGAAGGATTTAAAAAATTAAAAGGAGGTAAAAATGTTACTTGAGAATAAGAAAATATTAATAATGGGAATTAGAAATAAATGGAGTATTGCATATGGAATAGCAAAGTCGGCATATGAAAATGGAGCAAATCTAATATTTACATATTGTGGAGAAAAAAATAAAGAAAAAATAGATGAACTTATTTCAGAATTTGAAGGAAGCAAAGCATATGTGCTAAATGAAGCATCAAAGGATGAAAATGTAAAAGAGGTATTTACTAAAATAAAGCAAGAAAATGGTAATATAGATGCAATTGTTCACTCAATAGCACATGCAAATACAGAAGATTTGAATAATGACTTTATAAATACAAGTAGAGAAGGATTTGCACATGCACTTGATGTAAGTAGTTATTCATTTGTTTTAGTTTCAAGAATTGCTAAAGAACTTGACATTTTAAATAAAAATGCCAGCCTTGTAACACTTTCTTACTATGGTTCGCAAAAGGTTATAGATGGATATAATGTGATGGGAGTTGCAAAAGCAGCACTTGAATCATCAGTAAGATATTTAGCAGATAATCTTGGAAAAGATGGAATAAGAGTGAATGCAATTTCTGCAGGACCTATAAAAACATTATCTGCAAAAGGAATAAAAGATTTTTCTTCTATTCTTACAGTTGTTGAGGAGAAAGCACCATTACACAAAAATGTTACTATAATGCAAGTGGGAAATGTTGCAACATTTTTATGCAGTAATATGTCAGAGGCTATAACTGGTCAAGTTATATATGCAGATAATGGGTATAATATAATGGGAGTTTAAAAAATAAGAAAGGATATATAAAATTATGAATAAAGAAGAAATATTTGAGGAATTAAAGAAAATTATAGTAGAACAATTAGGAGTAAATGAAGAGAATATTACAATGCAGGCAAGCTTTATAGATGATCTATCAGCGGATTCACTTGATATAGTAGAACTTGTGATGAATATAGAAGAAAAATTTGATTTGGAGATTCCAGATAGTGAAGCTGAAAAGATTGCAACAGTTGAAGATGTTGTTGAATATATTTTGAATAGTAAAAAATAAAGGAGTAAAATATGAGGCTACTGAAAAAGTAGCCTCTATTTTCATCCTTTTTTAATATACTAGGAAATTTCTCATTTCCTAGTATATTAAAGGCTACAATCGCCATTGCCTTTGAGCTTTCCGCCTTTTAGTCGGAAACTCAAATCGGCTATGAACAAAGGGCAACCTAAAGTTGCCTTGTTCAAAAATATTATACAAACACATGTTTACAAATTTGCATATGGATGATATAATAATATTGTTATAACAATGGCAAAAAAGTGAAAGGAGACTTACAATGCAGGAAGAACAAAAAATATATGTTTCTATAGATTTAAAAAGTTTTTATGCATCTGTAGAGTGTAGAGAAAGAGGACTTGATCCACTTACTACGAACTTAGTTGTTGCAGATAGTAGTAGAACAGAAAAAACGATATGCCTTGCAGTAAGTCCTGCACTAAAAAAGTATGGAATACCTGGAAGAGCTAGATTATTTGAAGTAGTTCAAAAGGTAAAAGAGATAAATGCAGATAGAAAGAGAAGGGCTCCTGGACATATATTTACAGGTAAATCAATAAATGAGTTAGAATTAAATAAAAATTCAAGTCTACAACTTGACTATATTGCTGCACCACCAAGGATGGCATATTATATGCAATATAGTACACAAATTTATAATGTATATTTGAAATATTTTGCACCAGAAGATATTTATGTATATTCAATAGATGAAGTTTTTTGCGATGTTACACATTATTTAAAAACATATAATATGACTGCAAGAAAACTTGTAACAAAAGTTATTCAAGATGTATATGAAACAACTGGAATAACTGCAACTGCCGGAATAGGAACGAATATGTATTTATGCAAGGTTGCAATGGATATAGTTGCAAAACATGTGAAACCAGATAAAAATGGAGTAAGAATTGCTGGACTTGATGAAATGAGTTATAGAAAGCTTTTATGGAATCATAGACCTATTACAGATTTTTGGAGAGTTGGAAAGGGCTATGCAAATAAATTGGAACAACACCGCATATACACAATGGGAGATGTAGCAAAAACATCAATCTATAATGAGGAATTGCTATACAAATTATTTGGAGTTAATGCAGAGCTTTTAATAGATCACAGCTGGGGATGGGAATGTGTAACAATAGATAGTATAAAGGCATACAAACCAACTACAAATAGTATTTGTTCAGGTCAGGTTTTGCATTGCCCATATAACTATGAAAATACTAGACTCATTGTAAAAGAAATGACAGAACTTTTATCACTGGACTTAGTTAAGAAAAATTTAGTTACAAATCAAATTGTATTAGAAATTGGGTATGATATTGATAATTTAACTAATCCAGAAATTAAAGGAAAGTATAATGGAGAAGTTACAACAGATAGGTATGGAAGAAAAGTTCCAAAACATGCTCATGGAACAATTAATATAGATCATAAAACCTCTTCTACAAAGATTATTATGGAGGCGACTGTAAATCTATACGAAAGAATTATAAATAAAGACTTATTGGTTAGAAGATTGAATATTACAGCAAATAATGTTACAAATATTGCAAATGAAAAAGAAAAGTCTTATGAACAAATAGATTTATTTACAAATTATGAAGAGGTAAGTAAGAATAGAAAAAAAGAAGCGGACGAATTAAGAATTCAAAAAGCAATGATAGATATAAAACAAAAATATGGAAAAAATGCAATTGTAAAAGGTATGAATTTGCAAAAAGAAGGAACTACAATTGAAAGAAATGGCCAGATAGGAGGCCATAGAGAATAGAAAGGAGTAGATATGTTTAGTAGTACTGATAAATATGATGATATAATAAATATGCCACATCATGTATCTAAAACGCATCCTCAGATGTCACTTGAAGCAAGATCAGCTCAATTTGCTCCTTTTGCAGCTTTAACAGGATATGGTGATGTAATAAATGAGACTGGTAGGCTTACAAACGAAAAAATTGAAATAGATGATGAATTAAAAGAAATATTAAATGAAGAGATAATGAAAATAAAAAACAAATTATCAGAAAGATTAACTGTATCTTTTACATATTTTATACCTGATGAAAAAAAGAATGGTGGAAAGTATGTAACGGTAAAAGGAATTGTAAAAAAGGTAAATGATAATTCAATTATTTTAGAAGATAAAACAGAAATTTTAATTGAAGATATTATTGATATTACAATAATTTAAAGAGGAGTAAAGATGAAAAAAGATATTGCAGAATTATTAGATTCTTTAGAAAAGAGTAAATTTAGAGGTTCATTTCATTTAAATAGAAATATGAAGGAATATATCAAAGAAAAAGGATTAGACAAAATTAAATCAGATGCAAAAGATTTGATAATAAAAAGAATTTCAGATGCATATCCAAAAAACGATGGAAAGCAAACACCGATGAGACAAGTACATCCAGTTTTTATTGCACAGCATGCAACGGGATGTTGTTGCAGAGGGTGTTTGGAAAGAATTCATGGAATCAGGAAAGGACATAAACTTTCAGAAGAAGAGATAGATTATATTGCAAATGTGATAATGGAATGGATAAAAAGAGAGATGGCGAATTAGTTGATAATTATATTCTTTTATGATATAACGAATATGTGAAAATATTTCAAGTGAAAGGAATAACAATAAAATGACATGGATAAATTTTTTATTCCAAAGAGAGGGACCGCGTTATGAGAAGGTGCAATTGGTGTAATTTAAAAAATGAAAAATACATAGAGTACCATGACAAAGAATGGGGTATTGCAAGTTATGATGATAAGTATTTATATGAAATGTTGATATTAGAATCTTTTCAGGCAGGGTTATCATGGGAATGTGTTTTAAATAAGAGAGAAGATTTTAAAAAGGCATTTGATGATTTTGAAATAGATAAAGTGTGCAATTATGATGAAAAAAAGATTCATGAATTACTGCAAAATGAGAAAATTATAAGAAATAAATTAAAAATTAATGCAGCAATAAATAATAGTAAGGTATTTAAAGAAATACAAAAAGAATTTGGAACTTTTTCTAATTACATATGGATGTTTACAGACAATAAGGTGATTTATGAAGTTGGAAAAGTAAGTTCTAATTTGTCAGATTTTATTTCGAAAGATTTGAGGAAAATGGGAATGAAATTTGTTGGCACAACAATTGTATATTCATATTTGCAAGCAATAGGTGTTATATATTCACATGAAAAAGATTGTTTTATGTATAAGAAAGAAGTAAAATCTTAATGTTATGCAAATTGTTATTTTGAAAAAATTGCTTAGAAGAGGTATAAGATGAAAGAAAATATAAAGGAATTTATAGAAAAAAATTTAAAATGGATTATATTATTTGTTTGTTTAATAGGATTTTTAGCAATTGCTGAAGATGTATTTAATAAGGAAATAATGAACGGAGATATAATTGGATATAAGATGGTTTCAACATTTTTAATATCAGATTTTGCAACACCTATTGCAAAATTTATTACTAATTTTGGAGGAGCAATATTTTTAATAGGATTAACTATTATACTATTTGTATGTATAAAAAATAAAAAAATTGGTGCATCGATTTTTTCAAATTTAGTTATTGTAACTATATTAAATCAACTATTAAAGGGAATATTGCAAAGACCACGACCAACAGAATTTAGAATAATTGAAGAAACTGGATATAGTTTTCCGTCTGGACATTCTATGGTTAGTATGGCCTTTTATGGATATTTGATATATTTAATATATAAATTTGTTAAAAATAAATATATTAAATGGAGTTTGATTATACTACTTAGTGTATTAATATGTACTATTGGAGTAAGTAGAATTTATTTAGGAGTACATTATACAAGTGATGTACTTGGAGGTTTTTTAATATCAATATCATATTTAGTGATTTACACAAGCACAGTTAAGAAATTTATAATTGAAAAATAGATGGAGGAAAAAATGAAAAAGAAAAATATAAGAAAAGATGAAATAATAAAAGAAGGAAGTAAAGTATTTGGAGAATTTAAAGATTTTATAGCTAGAGGAAATGTAATAGATTTGGCTGTTGGTGTTGTTATAGGTTCAGCATTTGGAAAGATTGTAACATCAATTGTAAATGATATTTTGATGCCGATAATTGGTATAATAATTGGTGGAATTGATTTTTCAGGATTAAGTTTAAAAATTGGAAGTGCAACAGTTAACTATGGAATGTTTATTCAAAATGTAATTGATTTTTTAATTGTTGCAATATGTATATTCTTCTTTATCAAAGTAATAGAGAGATTAACTAAAAAGAAAGAAGAAAAGGAAGAAAAAGTAGAAGAAGTTAAAAAAGATGAACAAATTGTTTTATTAGAAGAGATTAGAGATTTATTAAAAGAAATAAATAACAAATAAAATTATTGATTATATGAAAAAGCAGTTTTAATGTACTGCTTTTTGTACTAGAGGGTCAGCTTTATACAATTATACAATCTTTATGATACAATATACAAAAAATATACAAGGAGTTAATCATGGAAAAGAAAAATAAAAGGATAAGTATTATAAAAAAGATATTCATTGCAATAGTAATGCTGGTTATAATCATCATATTAGCAACTATAGGAATAGGAAACTATTTTGTCAATTATGCGATATTAAGGACAGGAAGTGGTGGAGATAGAGAAGTAAAAAATACAGAAGCAATAGAAGCTGCAAGTATTGATAATGAAACAGCAAAAATTATAGAAGAAAACAGAAAAGAAGAAAATCAACTTGCCAGTCAATGGACAAGCACAATAAAAAATGAAAAAGTTGAAGTTACTGCAAAAGATGGAATTGCTTTAAAAGGAACAGAGTATATAAAAGATGAACAAATTAATAACTGGGTAATTGTCTTACATGGCTATCGTTCAAATCCAGAGTCAGTAATTTCAGTAGGAAGACACTTTTCAGACAAAGGATACAATGTATTAATTCCATATATGAGAGCGACTGGTGAAAGTGAAGGCGAATATATAGGGATGGGATGGTTAGATAAAGATGACTTAAAATGTTGGATAGATTTAATAATAAAGCAAAATAATAATGCTAACATTGTATTACATGGTTCTTCAATGGGTGCTGCAACAGTATTGATGGCATCAGGAGATGAACTTCCAAACAATGTTAAAGCAATAATAGAAGATAGTGGATATACATCAGTATGGGATATATTTGCATCAGAGGCTAAGGCTAGATTTAACTTACCGGCTTTTCCAGTATTGAATATGTTTGAAGTTGTTGCAAATTATAGAGCAAAATATGATATTAAAGAAGCATCTGCATTAGAGCAAGTGAAAAAAGCAACGACTCCAATATTATTTATTCATGGAGATAGTGATGATTTTGTTCCTGAATACATGTGTGAACAATTATATGAAGTTGCTAATTGTAAGAAAAATAAACTTATAATACATGGTGCTGGACATACTGAATCAAGATATAAAGAACCAGATACATATTATAAAAATATATTTGAATTTTTAGATGATATAATATAAAAATTAAAAGCAGATAAAAGTAATACTATTTTTTATACTTTTGAAAACTGCTATATTTAGGCAAAAAATTGACTATACCCCTCTATTTACAAAATACCCGTTAGGGGTATATAATAATGCTCGGAGGTGGATAAGTGAATGAAAGAATTAAGAATTAAAATCAATGGAATGGTTTGCGGAGGATGTGAAAATAGAGTTAAAACAGCTCTATCAGAAATTGCTGGTATAGAAAGTGTAGATGCAGATCATAATACTGGAATGGTAACAATAAAATCAGAAAATGATTTGGATGTTGCTCAAATCAAAGAAAGAATTACAGATCTTGGATTTGAAATTATAGAGGAACAATAATATGAAAAGTATAATACTTGCGATTGATGGAATGACTTGTAGTGCTTGTTCAAATGGATTAGAAAAATACTTAAATAAACAAAATGGAATATATAATGCAAGTGTAAATCTTGTGATGGCAAATGCTACAATAACATATGATGAACAAATTTTAAATCAAGAAAAAATAGAAAAATATATAAAACAAGCAGGTTTTAAAAGTTTAGGAATTTTTAAAGAGTTCAATGTAGAAAAGAATAATAGAAAAGAAAAAATACAATTTATTATTTTTACAATTTTAGCAATAGTTACTATGTATATATCTATGGGGCACATGATTGGATTGCCAACTTTAAGCTTTTTAAGAGCAGAACATAACCCTATAAATTATGCTACTTGTTTATTGATTTTGACGATAGCATTCTTTGGATATGGATATGATATTTTAAAAAATGGTTATAAAAACTTAATTCATAAAATACCCAATATGGATACACTTGTTACAATTGGAGTTGCAAGTAGTTTTGTTTATAGCTTATATAGCATGTATATGATTATAAAAGGACATATGCATTATACGATGAATTTATATTTTGAATCAGCAGCAATAGTTATTTATTTTGTTAAACTTGGAAGATATATTGATGGAATAAGCAAAGATAAAACAAAAGATGCAATAAAAAAATTGGTTGAAATTACTCCAAATAAAGCAATAATTGAAGTAGATGGAATTCAAAAAGAAGTAACTCTTGACGAAATAAAAAAAGGTGATATTGTAATTTCAAAGGCAGGAGACAAAATTGCAGTAGACGGCGAAATTATAGAAGGAAGCACTCATTTGGACGAATCATTTATTACAGGAGAAAGTAAACCAGTAAGCAAAAATCTTGGAGATAAAGTAATAGCGGGAAGTCTGAATTATGATGGCTTTATAAAATATAAGGCTGAAAAAATTGGAAAAGAATCGACGGTATCAGAAATAGTAAAATTAGTTGTAGAAGCAAGTAATACAAAGGCTCCTATAGCAAAAATTGCTGATAAAATTTCAGGATATTTTGTTCCAGTAGTTATTATAATAGCAATAATTAGTTTTGTAATGTATTTGATTTTAGGGTATGATTTTGTAACAGCATTAAGCACATTTGTTACGGTATTAGTAGTTGCTTGTCCTTGTAGTTTAGGCCTTGCAACACCACTTGCGATAGTTATAAGCGAAGGGGTATGTGCAAGTAATGGAATACTTGTAAAAAAGAGTGAAATATTAGAAAATGCTTCAAAAATTAATACTGTAGTATTTGATAAAACAGGAACATTAACTTATGGAAAATTAAGAATTTCACAAATATATAATTATAGTAAATTGTCAGAAAAAGAACTAATGGGACTTGCTGGAAGTATTGAAGAAAAATCTACTCACCCAATAGGAAAAGCCTTTGTAGAATATATGCAGGAAAATAAAATTTTGAAATTAGAAGTAAAAAATATTGAAAATATTGCAGGATATGGATTAATTGGAGAAGTTGATAATAAAAAGATAATATTAGGAAATAGAAAAATAATAGAAAAATTTGCTATTGAAAATAATCATTTGGAAGATGAAAAAATATTAGCACTTAACGGAAATAGCATTGTTTATATTGCAAATGAAAATGAAATTTTAGCATTGATAGGAGTAAATGATATTGTAAGAAAAAATGCAAAAGATGTTATAAGCAGACTAGAAAAGCATAATATTAAAACTATAATGCTAACAGGGGACAACAAAGAAACGGCAGAGAAGATAGGCAAAGAACTTGGAATAACTAAAGTTATTTCGAATGTTTTACCATCTCAAAAATCAGAAACAATAAAGAAACTAAAAGAAGATAGAAATAGAGTTATGATGTGTGGGGATGGAATAAATGACAGTCCAGCACTAGCCAATGCAGATGTTGGTGTAAGTGTAAAAAGTGGAACTGATATTGCTATGGATTCAAGTGATGTTATTTTAACTAAAAATGACTTAAATTCAATACTAAAATTGATTAAAATTAGTGAAAGAACAATTAAAAACATAAAACAGAATCTATTCTGGGCATTTTTCTACAATTGTTTGATGATACCTGTTGCGATAGGATTATTAAAACCTTTTGGAATTTCAATAAATCCAATGATTGCAAGCCTAGCAATGGTATTTAGTAGTTTTACGGTTATCTTAAATGCTTTGAGATTGAGAAAGAATAAAAATTGAAAAAATATTGACAAAAAGAATTTATGTGCATTTATTTACAGATTTATGTTTTCTAATTTTATAGGAAAAATATGTATATCAGATCATGCGATGAGTGCACAAGAAGAATTTATACTTTTGGAAAGTGAATTTGAAATGCTAAAAGAAAAAACAAAAATTGAAACTAAAGTATATGATAATTTGAAATTAGAATTGTTAAACCATAAAGATTAATTGCAGGGGTTGTTTTTGAAGATAGAATAGGTTAAATAAAGGAGAAAAAAGTTAATGGAATTGTGGGATATATATGATATTGATAAAAAATTAACAGGAAAAGTAATTGATAGACATAGTCAGGACAAGTTAAAAGAGGGCGAATACCATTTGGTTGTAGAAGCTGTTATAATAAATTCGAATGGAGAAATTTTATTAAGTAAACGTTCAGAATTAAAGAATAAATATCCAAATATGTGGGAATGTACAATGGGTTCATGCATTAAAGGTGAAAATAGCTTACAAGCAATATTAAGGGAGTTAAGAGAAGAATTAGGAATTAGTTTTAATGAAACAGATGCTATCTTTTACAAAACTCTAAGAGATGATAAATCTAAAGATTTTAAAGATATATGGCTATTAAAAAAGAATCTAGAAATTAAAGATTTAAAATTTACAGATGGAGAAGTTGTAGATGCTAAATGGATAAATGTAGATAAATTTGAAAAGATGATTAATAACAAAGAAATCATACCTACAATAGATTTTACAAAAGAAGATTATATGGAAATGTTAAAAGAATAAAAATTAAAAATATAAATTGCAAAAATCTGGAAATTATTATTGACATAGTGAATAATAAAGCAGTATAATAAATATACCAATATAGAATAGCTATTCAATAATTCGAGTGTTTCGCAACTCATAAAAATGGCGAACAATATATTCGAGTTAAGGTTAGCTCAATAAAAAAATAACCAGTTTTATTAAGGGGAAGTTAAAATTAATTTTTTAACTTCCTATTTTAACATATAGAGATGCATTTTGTATCATTAAATAAAAATATTTCCTAAAAGGGGTACACAAAATATAAAAAATATGTTACAATTTAAAATGATTTTTAAGAAAAGAAGGAGGAATTGCCCATGTCAGGACATAGCAAATGGCACAACATTCAAGCCAAAAAAGGTAAAGCAGATGCTGCTCGTGGAAAAATATTTACAAAATTAGGAAGAGAATTATTAATCGCAGTTAAAGCAGGTGGACCTGATCCGGCTGGTAATTCTAAATTAAAAGATGTTATTGCAAAATGTAAAGCAGCAAATATGCCTAATGATACAATTAATAATGCTATAAAGAAGGCTGCAGGAGCAGGAAGCAATGAAAATTATGAAGAAATTACATATGAAGGATATGGAACAAACGGTGTTGCAGTTATAGTAGAAGCAAGTACAGATAATAAAAATAGAACTGCAGCAGATGTAAGACATGCATTTGATAGAGCTGGTGGAAACTTAGGAACAAGCGGATGTGTTTCATATTTATTTAATAAAAAAGGTGTTATTGTTATAGATAGAACAACAACAGACATGTCAGAAGATGATATGATGATGCTTGCACTAGATAACGGAGCAGAAGATTTTTCTGCAACTGATGAGTGCTTTGAAATAACAACTACTCCAGACGATTTTGGAGCTGTTCGTGAAGCTTTAGAATCACAAGGTCTTGAATTCTTAGAGGCTGAAATTCAAATGGTTCCAACAACATATATTTCTTTAAGCGAGAAAGATGCAGAAAAAATGCAACGTTTAATTGATAATCTTGAAGATTTAGATGATGTTATGAATGTTTACCACAACTGGGAAGAATAAAACCTGAGAGCATGATTATAGTAAATGAGAAATTTTATATAAAAAAGTTCTAAAATATAAAGGTAGAGCATATATATTAATATATATGTTCTATCTTTTTTCTTGCTTTTAAGGAGAATGATTTATGAATGAAATTTTTACATATTTTCCTGATGAAATAAAACAGGAATTAATGAAATATAATTTGGAGCTGTTAGAAGAGATTAGAATAAGAAATGGAAGAAAAATATTTTTGAAAATTGGTCAAAATGAAATACAGACAAGCTATACGACCGACACAGAAGATATTTTAAAGATATTTCAGCGCATTTGTGATAATTCAGTTTATTCTTATCAAAATCAAATATGTAATCGGATATATTACTATAAAGGGTGGCCATAGAATTGGACTTACAGGAAATATAGTTTTTAACGATGGACAAGTAAACAATATTTCACACATATATAGTCTAAATTTTAGAATTGCAAGACAAGTTATAGGGTGTTCAAAATCGGCTCTAAAATACATATTAAATACAAAAGAAAACAGTATTTATAATACTATAATTCTTTCACCACCTGGCAGAGGAAAAACGACAATTCTTCGTGATTTAGTAAGAACTATAAGTAATCGGAGATAACAATTTTAATGGAATAAATGTTGGAGTAGTTGATGAAAGAGGAGAAATATGTGCAATGTACAAAGGAATTCCACAAAACGATATAGGTATGCGAACGGATGTACTTGATAATATCTCTAAATTTATCGGAATGAAAATGCTTGTTCGTTCTATGAGTCCAAAGGTTATTGTAGCAGATGAAATTGGTACAATTCAAGACATAGATGCAATTGAATATGCTATTACTTCAGGAGTTAAGGGAATTTTTACAGCACATGGCTCAAGCCTGCAAGATATTATGAACAATCCTATTTTAGGACAACTTCTAACCAAAAATATAATCGAAAGAATTTTGTACATAAATTCAAACAGAGAAATTTCTCTGATATATGAAAATAAAGAGAGGCAAACAAATGATTGTGATTAAAATTATTATATTACTTGGGATTTTTATTTCAAGTATTTATATTGGAATACTGATATCAAATAAATACACTGATAGAGTGGAAGAACTTAAAAATATAAAAAGTGCTCTAAACATATTTGAAACGAAAATACGATATACATATGAAACCATACCTGAAGCATTTGCAGAAATAAGCAAACAATTTGATGGAAAAAAAGTTGGAGAGTTATTTAAAATAGCTGTAGAAGAATTAAAAGAAAATACTGCTGGAATGGCATGGAAAAATGCAATAGAAAAGACAAATCTTAGCATAAATATGGAAGATAAAAATGTAATAGAAGATTTATCTAAAACACTTGGAAGTACTGATATACAAGGACAAATAAGTCAGATTGAACTTACTCAAAATCTTCTAGACAAGCAAATTGAAAATGCTGAAATAGAAAAAAGTAAAAATGCGAAAATGTATAAGACTTTAGGTGGAATTGTAGGCCTTATGATTGTTATTATTTTTGCTTAAAGTATAAGGAAGGGATGGATTACATATGGATATTAATTTATTATTTAAAATAGCAGCTATTGGAATTTTAGTTGCAGTTTTATATCAAGTGCTTGTAAGAGCAGGAAGGGAAGATCAAGCAATGATGACTACACTTGCAGGCCTTATAATAGTGCTAACAATGGTTATAAAAGAGATAAGTACATTGTTTACATCAGTTAGAACAATGTTTGGGCTATAAATAATTCTAATTCAAATAAATTGTATTAGAAAGGAACTATTTGCAATGGATATTATAAAAATAATTGGAGTGGGACTAATTGCACTTATAATTATTATAATAGTAAAACAATATAGACCAGAGTTTACAATATATGTTTCGTTGATTGCAGGTGCAATGATACTTATGCTTGTAATGGACAAGATATCTGCAATAATAAATTTATTAAGCAATCTATCGAGTAAAACAGCAATTAACAATGAATTTTTGGTACTTCTTATAAAGATTACAGGAATAGCTTTCTTAACGGAATTTGCAGTAAGCATATGCAAAGATTCTGGGGAAAGTGCAATAGCAAATAAGATGGATATGGGAGGAAAAGTAATAATTATATCTATGTCTATACCAATAATTGCAAGCCTTCTTGAAACTGTAGTAAAGATATTACCCTGAAAGGAAATATGTACATATGAAAAAAATAGTAATGATTATTACATTTATAGCCGTTTTGATAAGTTCAAATATAAGCTATGCAGATACACAAGATGAACTTCTAAAGTCGCAGCAAGATTCACTAAATATTTCATCATTTCTAAAAGAAGTCGAAAAATATACAAGTTCAATATATGAAGATATAAACGTAAAAGACATGTTTAATTTAGCGTTAACAGGCAAAATAGATAATGAAAAATTGTTTAAAAGTATTTTAAACATACTTGGAAAAGAAGTAATAGGGTCTGTTAAAATACTTGGAAGCATTATTGTTATTATAGTAATACATAGCATACTAAAAAGCATAAGCGAAGGACTCGAAAATAAAAGTATTTCTCAAATTACATATTATGTACAATACATATTAATAGTAACACTTATAATGACAAATTTTTCACAAGTCATAACCATGATAAAAGAATCTGTACAAAATTTGGTTGGATTTATAGATATGCTTATACCCATACTTTTAACATTAATTATAACAACTGGAAATATTGTATCTGCAGGAATGTTACAACCAATACTGCTATTTATAATAACGTTTATAGGTAACTTTATAAATAATATAATACTTCCGCTCGTACTTGTTTCAACAGCTTTAGGAATTGTATCAAAAATATCAGATAGGATACAAATAGATAAGCTTTCGAAGTTTTTTAAATCAAGTGTCGTGTGGATATTAGGAGTAGTACTTACTTTATTTGTAGGAGTAGTATCACTTGAAGGAAATTTGAGTAGTAGTGTTGATGGAGTTACAGCCAAAACTGCAAAAGCAGCAGTATCAAGTTTTATACCTGTAGTTGGAAAGATACTAGGCGATGCTGTTGATACTGTAATTGGGTGTAGTTCTATATTAAAAAATGCAATAGGTATTATAGGAGTAGTTGTGGTTATAGGTATATGTATAGCACCAATAATAAAACTTACAATTTTAATGGCAGTATATTATTTAGGTGCAGCATTATGCCAGCCAATTGCAGATTCAAAAATAATAAGTTTACTTGAACAGATGGGAGACACATTTAAGATATTGCTTGCAATATTGTGTAGCGTATCTGTAATGCTTATTATTGGGATAACACTTGTTATAAACATATCAAACAGTGGACTTATGTATAGGTAGAAAGGACAGGCAAACAAATGATTGATTGGATAAGTACATGGGCACAATCTATTATAATTGCGGTGATAATTGCAACAATAATAGAGATGATCCTTCCAAGTGGGAGTAGTAAAAAATACATAAAAGTTATAACAGGGGTATATATACTTTTTACAATTATATCGCCAGTTATTACAAAATTTACAGGAAAGACGCTAGCTGTGTCAGATATACTAGAGTTAGATTCATATGTAAATGAGATTAAACAAAAAGAAGTATCACAAAATCTACTTGCAGAAAATAACTCGTCAAGTATCAAAGATATTTATACTGCAAATTTGAAAAGTGATATTAAAAACAAATTAAAACAAAAAGGATATAGTGCAAATAATATAGTATTAACTATAGGAGATGATAAGAATTATACGTTAAACAAAATTGAGCTTGATATAGAAAAGATAAAAGAAGATAAGCAGGAAGTAAATGAGATAGAAGCGGTAAACAAAATAAATATAACAATAAGTAATACTGTAGTGGAAAAAAACAATAATAAAAGCAGTATATCAGATAAGGAAAAAGAGAAAATAAAACAATATTTAAGTAGTGTTTATGAAATTGATGAAAAAGATATTTTAGTTAATTAAAAGGAGAGATACTTATGATGACAGATAAGATTAAAGAATTAATTTCAAAAAAACAATCTGAGCCAAGCAAAAAGAAAATAGAAAATATTGTGTTTTTCATAGTTGTATTAATGATAACGGTTATTGTTATAAACACCATATGGAATGGAAAAGAATCTAATGCAGAAAAACAAAGTCCAGCAAGTGATCAAAATAAAAAACTTGCTACACAAGAAGTACAAACAAGTAGTGAAGCCGAAACAGATGATACTGTAAAAAAGCTTGAAGAAATTTTATCAAAAATAGATGGAGTAGGAAAAGTAAAGGTAATGCTTACATATTCACAAACAAGTCAAACTGTGCCGTTATATAATCAGGATTCATCAGAAAAAAACACAGAAGAAAGTGACAAGCAAGGTGGAACAAGAAAGGTTACAGAAAGTGATACAAAAACAGAAATAATATATAAAGAAGAAAATGGAGAAAAGGTACCTATAACACAAAGTATAATTAGTCCAAAGGTAGAAGGGGCAATAGTAACAGCACAAGGTGCAGGGAACTCTTTGGTAAAGACCAATATTATTCAAGCGGTAGAAGCGGTAACGGGAGTGGCTTCACATAAGATACAAGTGTTTCAAATGAGCAAAGAGTAGATTTAAATGAGAAGTGGGAATTTTATATATTAAGGAGTGTTTTATATGAAAAGAAAAATTAAGCTTAATTTTATGAAGAAAAATCAAGTGGTTGTTGCTGTAACTGGGCTAATGCTAATTGTAGCAGGATATTTGAATTATACAAATAATGAACAGACTAATTCATATATAGAAGTTGGAAGTTTGGCTGATAGTATGGATATGGCAGAAATAGGAGATGCAAAACTCGCAAGTACTAATGCAAGCAAGGAAGATAAAAAAGAGAATACAGTTGATGATAAAAATAGTGGTAATACAGTTCAAAGCAGTAAGAGAAATGATAATAAGAAGGATGAAGAGAAGCGGAAACACTGCTATAACGAATGCTGAAACAGTTGATGATTATTATACAAAATCAAGACTAGAAAGAGAGAACATGTATTCTCAAATGATAGAAAGCTATCAAAAGATAATAGACAAAACAAATGCGTCTGAATCACAGAAACAATCTGCTCAAAAGGAAATTACAAAAATTAATGAACAAAAAAATGCGATTATGATTGCAGAAAATTTACTAAAAAATAAAAACTTTGCAGATGTAATTATATTTATAAACAATGAAAGTATAAATGTTGTGGTAAAGGCTAAAAAGCTTGAAACAGAGCAAGTGGCTCAAGTTCAAAATATAGTTACAAGAGAATTTAAAGCAAATATTACAAATATACATATATCTACAAAGGAATAAAAACGGACCAAATCAAAAAAATAATATAAAATGATTGACATTTGCGTAAAATAAGTTTAAAATCTATTACATAGGTTGCAATGAAGGAGAAAAAGCATATCTGCTTATGTTATAGAGAGTTGGAAAAGGTGGAAGCCAATCATAAGAAATATGTGGGGAGCTCTGGAGCACATTTAAGAGAAAGAGGACAAATATTGATTTATATATTTGTCAATTAGGGTGGAACCGCGGAAATTAAACTTTCGTCCCTAGCTGTTTTAGCTAGGTGCGAAAGTTTTTTTTGTACATTTAGCTAAAAAAGTAATTAGAGCTGTGCTAAAAAAGCAGAGCAAATTTTGCTAAATTTATGGAGGTATGAAATTATGGAAAAATTTACTATGGACAAAATAGTTGCTTTATGTAAAAACAGAGGATATGTATATCCAGGTTCTGAAATTTACGGAGGACTTGCAAATACATGGGATTATGGACCACTTGGAGTTGAGCTAAAAAATAATGTAAAAAAAGCATGGATGAAAAAATTTGTGCAAGAAAATAAAAACAATGTAGGTCTTGACTCAGCAATACTTATGAATCCTAAAACATGGGAAGCGTCAGGACACTTAAGCAGTTTTAGTGATCCATTAATTGATTGCAAAGAATGTAAAACAAGACATAGAGCAGATAAATTAATTGAAGAATGGATGCATGAACACAATTGTGATGAAGTAGTTGATGGTTGGTCAGATGAAAAAATGATTGAATATATGAAAGAAAATCATATTGCATGTCCAAATTGTGGAAAAGAAAACTTTACTGATATACGTAAATTCAATTTAATGTTCAAAACATTTCAAGGTGTTACAGAAGATAGCACTGCTACAATTTATTTGAGACCAGAAACTGCTCAAGGTATATTTGTTAATTTTAAAAATGTGCTTCGTACAACAAGAAAAAAACTACCTATGGGAATTGCACAAATTGGTAAATCATTTAGAAATGAAATTACACCTGGAAACTTTACTTTTAGAACTCGTGAATTTGAACAAATGGAACTTGAATTTTTCTGCAAACCAGGTACAGATTTAGAATGGTGGAAATACTGGAAAGAGTATTGCAAGCAATTTTTACTTAATTTAGGAATGAAAGAAGAAAATATTAGATTAAGAGATCATTCACCAGAGGAACTTGTATTTTATTCAAAAGCTACAACAGATATAGAATTTGCATTTCCTTTTGGATGGGGAGAACTTTGGGGAATTGCAGACAGAACAGATTATGATTTAAGTCAACATATGAAATTTTCTAATGAGGATATGACATATTTAGATCCTGAGACAAACGAGAAATATGTACCATATTGTATAGAACCATCTGTAGGATGTGACAGAGTTACACTTGCATTTTTATGTAATAGTTATGACGAGGAAGAAGTAGGAGATGGAGATATTAGAACAGTTCTACATTTGCATCCAGCACTTGCACCTTACAAAGTTGCTGTACTTCCTTTATCTAAAAAATTAAGTGAAAAAGCAAATGAAGTTTATGATATGCTTTCTAAAAAATTCATGTGTGATTATGATGAAGCAGGAAGCATTGGAAAGAGATATAGAAGAGAAGATGAAATTGGTACACCATATTGTGTAACAATAGATTTTGATACACTTGAGGATAATCAAGTAACTATAAGAGATAGAGATACAATGGAGCAAGTAAGAATTAGTATTGATGAACTTGAAAATTGGATTTCTAAAAAGATTGAATTCTAAAGATAAGGAGTAAATTATGGGTATAGTGTATATATTAAAAAGATTAAAAACAATGGATACAAAAGCCATGAGAGAGACTATAAAAAAGGTGCAAAAGGAAAATGGCAAATCTAA
Source organism: uncultured Clostridia bacterium (assembly GCA_934101145.1). GTDB lineage: Bacteria > Bacillota > Clostridia > TANB77 > CAG-508 > CALXVA01. Next base: position 27,528 of record CAKOPZ010000003.1, on the reverse strand, counting down.
ATTGAGTATTTTACTTGATATGCAAAAATGTGCCAGAAAATATGGCGCAGGATATAGTGATTATTATTTGTTTGAGTTTTATAAAAGAACAGATGAAGAAAGAAATACATATCTAACCAGAGGCAGAAATGCTATGCTTTACAAAAGATACTGCGATATGGATTATCTTCATTACTTTGTAAACAAAGACGAATTTAATGAAAGATTCAAAGAGTATTTAAAAAGAGATTGGATAAAGGTAAATGGTACAGAGAAGGAAAGGGTTATAGAATTTTTAAATAAACATGATACTTTTATGGCAAAACCAATTGACAATTTTGGTGGAATTGGAATTGAAAAAGTAAAAACTTCTGAGTATGATTCAATTGATAAAATATATGATTATCTAACAAGAGAGGGAGCAAATTATGAGCTTGAAGAAATAATTAAACAGCATCCAGACCTAGATAAGCTATATCCAGGCTCTATTAATACAATAAGAGTTATAACAATTATTACAACAGATGATAATAAACCATATATAAGTATTCCAACAGAGGAGAGAAAAAATGCTAAATTAAAATGTCGTGTTGTTTATGCATGCTGTCGTATTGGAAACGGAAAATGTATAGATAACTTTACAAGTGGTGGAATGGTTACACCTGTTGATGAAAAAACAGGTATTATAAAATATCCTGCAATGGATAAAAAGAAACATATATATGAAAAGCACCCTGTAACAGACTGCAAGATTCCTGGATTTCAGATTCCATACTGGAATGAAGTTTTAGAAATGTGCAAAAAAGCTTCATTTGAAATTCCTGAAATAGGATATGTGGGATGGGATGTTGCAATAACACCTACAGGACCTGTTTTTGTTGAAGGTAACGAACTTCCTGGCTATGATTTATGCCAATTACCAATTCATTCACCAGATAATATTGGAGCTATGCCTAAATTTGATTTTGTAAATGCAGACAAATATAAGATAACTAAAAAATAGATATGTGAAATTATTGTGAAAATATAGAATTCAAAGAAATATAATGGTAGAATTAATCAAAAGAGGTGAAAAATTGGAAGAAAATAAAACAAAAAAAGGCACATCATTTATGAAAAATGTTGTCATTTTGATGTGCTCACAATTACTTATTAAATTTTTAGGACTAATATATAAGCTAGTAATTACAAATATAGAAGGATTTGGAGATACAGGAGTTGGATATTATTCAGCAGGATACCAAATATATTCACTTCTTTTAACTCTTTCATCTATAGGAATACCTAGTGTTATTTCAAAATTGATTTCAGAAAGACTTGCAACAGGAGATAAAAAAGGAGCTCAAAGAATTTTTAAAGTTGCAATGAGATTTTTCTCAACACTTGGATTAATCTTTTCATTTGGATTATTTTTTGGAGCAGACTTTATTGCAAGAAATATTTTAAATGTACCAGATACAGCATATGTAATGAAGGTGCTAGCACCTGCAATTGTATTTGTCTCTATTTCAGCTGTTATGAGAGGATATTTTGCAGGACAACAAAATATGAAACCAACGAGTGTATCACAAACACTTGAACAATTTTTAAACTGCGTGCTTTCAATTACATTTGTATATGCATGTATAGGAAAAGATGCTTATATAATGGCTGCAGCAGGTAATTTGTCAACTACAATGGCAATCATAATTACATTTGTGTATATGATGATGTATTATAAAAGAAATAAAATTGTTCCAGAAAAAGGACAAGCATCCAGTGAAGATAAAAAAACGGACAAACAACTTTTGAAAACAATTCTTATGATATCTATACCTATAACATTAAGTTCAATTATTTCTGTTATAAGCTCTGTAATAGATACGACAACAGTAAGCAATTGTATTCAATATGCTTATAGAAATGCAGGAATGGCAAAAGATCAACTTGAAACACTTGCAATGTCACAAACAGGTATACTTTCAAAAATAGATACTTTGATTACATTCCCACTTGCAATAAATACAGCTTTTTCTACAGCACTTGTTCCTTCAATATCAGAGTCAATTGCTAAAAAAGAAAATGATATAGCATCAAAGAGATTAACATTTTCGGTATTCATATCAATACTTATAATATTACCATGTGCAATGGGACTTGCAGTGCTTGCAAACCCTATACTAAAAATGATTTATCCTACTGCATCAGATGGAGCTATTATACTTCAAATATCAACAATATCAATGATATTTACAGCTTTAAACCAAACTATAAATGGTGGACTTTATGGATTGAATTTGCCTAGAGTTCCAGTTGTTGCACTTGGACTAGGTGTATTTACTAAAACAATTTTAAACGTGGTATTAGTATGCAATCCAGCAATTGGAATTAAAGGAGCTGCAATGGGTTCGGTTGCATGTCAAATACTTGCATTTTCAATATGCTTTACAGCATTAAATAAAAAGTTAAAAGTGAAATTTGACTTTAAGAAAAATATTATCAAACCTATTATTGCGACTGTAATAATGGGAATATGTGTATTCTTGGCATATTCAGGAATACACAAAGTTGTAGGAAATACAATAAGTACATTATGTTCTATTATAGTTGGAGTTGTTGCGTATGCAGTTGCGATTTTCGGTTTAAGGATTTTATCAAAAGAAGATATTATGATGATTCCTTTTGGTACGAAATTATATAGAATATTGGTAAAATTGCATATTTATACAGATGAAGTTATTGAGAAATAATTGGTGAATTGTGTTGTATGAATATTTTATAAAATTTTAATAAAATCACTTTACAGATTATATGATTTTTTAGTATAACTGTATTGTGATTTTTGTTTTTTTAGATTGGAGATTAAAAATGAAATATTTTATAATATATTTAGTAATAATAAATTTAATTGCATTTCTTGTTATGTATATTGATAAAAGAAGAGCAAAATATGGAAAATGGAGAATTAAAGAACATACTTTATTTATATTAGCACTTCTAGGAGGAAGCATTGGAGCTATTGCAGGAATGTATACATTTAGACACAAAACTAAAAAGATGCGTTTTGTTATAGGTTTTCCTGCAATACTTGTGTGTGAAGTAATACTTGGGGGAATGTTATATCATGATTTTATATCGAAAATTATAAAATAAATTTTAGCAAAAAGCGAATAATTTTGTTTACTTTTTCACAATTTATATATATAATTGTTTTGATTTGAAACAAAAGAATTAAGGAGGATACTTATGGCAAATAAATATGTATATTTATTTAAAGAAGGCAATGCATCAATGCGTGAACTATTAGGAGGAAAAGGAGCAAATTTGGCTGAAATGACAAACCTTGGACTTCCTATACCACAAGGTTTTACAGTTACAACAGAGGCTTGCATTAAATACTATGACGACAACAAAAACATTAGTGATGATGTGAGAGAACAAATATTTAATAGCTTGTCAGAACTTGAAAAAATATCTGGTAAAAAATTTGGAAGTACAGAAAATCCACTACTTGTATCAGTTCGTTCAGGAGCAAGAGCATCTATGCCCGGAATGATGGATACAATACTTAATTTGGGCTTAAATGAAGATGTTGTACAAACACTTGCTAAAAAGAACGAAAGATTTGCATATGATAGTTACAGAAGATTTATTCAAATGTATAGTGATGTTGTTATGGAAATACAAAAATCATTATTTGAAGAAGAAATTGATAAAATGAAAGCAGAAAAAGGAGCAAAACTTGATACTGAACTTACAGCAGAAGATTTAAAAGAATTGGTTGTTAGATTTAAGGCGATTTATAAAAAAGAAAAAAATAGTGAATTTCCAAACAATCCATCAGAGCAATTAATTGAAGCTATTGAAGCTGTGTTTAGATCTTGGAATAATCCTAGAGCTATAACATATAGAAAATTAAATGATATTCCATCTAATTGGGGAACAGCAGTTAATGTTCAAGAAATGGTATTTGGTAATATGGGAGAAGATTGCGGAACTGGAGTTGCATTTTCTCGTAACCCTGCTACAGGTGAAAATAAAATATTTGGAGAATATTTAATGAATGCACAGGGAGAAGACGTTGTTGCAGGTGTAAGAACACCAGAACCTATTGCCAAACTTGAAAGTACTAACAAAAAAGCCTATGAAGATTTTATTATGTATGCAAATAAACTTGAAAGACATTACAAAGATATGCAAGATATGGAGTTTACAATTGAACATGGAAAATTATATTTCTTGCAAACTAGAAATGGAAAAAGAACAGCAAATGCTGCATTAAAAATTGCAGTTGATTTAGTTGCTGAAGGAATGATTGATGAAAAAGAAGCTGTTTTAAGAGTTGAACCAAATCAGCTTGATCAATTACTTCATCCAAACTTTGATTCTGAAAAGCTAAGAGTGGCAACTCCAATAACTACAGGACTTGCTGCATCACCTGGAGCAGCAACTGGTAAAGTTGTATTTACAGCAGAAAGAGCAGTTGAGCTTCATGACCAAGGAGAAAAAGATCTTGTTTTAGTTAGACTTGAAACATCTCCAGAAGACATTGATGGTATGAATGTATGCCATGGTGTTTTAACAGTTAGAGGTGGAATGACATCACATGCAGCAGTTGTTGCACGTGGAATGGGAACATGCTGTGTTGCTGGATGTGGTGATGTTATAGTAAATGAAGAAGAAAAATTCTTTAGTGTTGATGGAAAAAAATATCATGAAGGTGATTGGATTTCGCTTGATGGTTCTACGGGAAATGTGTATGGAGAAAGAATTGATACTGTTGCTGCATCTGTATCTGGAAATTTTGCGACATTTATGGAATGGGCAGATAAATATAGACAGATGGAAGTTAGAACAAATGCTGATACACCAAGAGATGCAAAACAAGCATATGAGTTCGGAGCACAGGGTATTGGACTATGTAGAACAGAGCATATGTTCTTTGCACCAGAAAGAATTGCAGCAATTAGAGAAATGATTGTTTCAAAAACAGTTGAACAAAGAAAAAATGCATTAGCAAAGCTTCTTCCAATGCAAAGAGGAGATTTCGAGGGCTTATTTAGAGAGATGAAAGGGCTTCCAGTTACAATAAGATTACTTGATCCACCACTACATGAATTTTTGCCACACACAGATGAAGAAATAGAAGCTCTTGCAAAAGATATGAATATGACTTTTGAAGAGTTAAAGAATGTTGTAAATGGTCTTCATGAATTTAATCCTATGATGGGGCATAGAGGTTGCAGACTTGATGTAACATATCCTGAAATAGGAGAAATGCAAACAAGAGCTATTATTGAAGCAGCTATAAATGTTCAAAATGAAGGAATAAAAGTAAAACCAGAAATTATGATTCCTCTAGTTGGAGAAATTAAAGAGCTTCAATATGTAAAAGATATTGTTACCAAAACAGCATCTGATATTATAAAAGAGAAAAATGCTAATCTTGAATATATGGTTGGCACAATGATTGAAATTCCAAGAGCAGCACTACTTGCAGATGAAATTGCAAAAGAAGCTGAATTCTTCTCATTTGGTACAAACGATTTAACTCAAATGACATTTGGATTTAGTCGTGATGATGCAGGAAAATTCTTAGGAGAATATTATGATAAAAAAATATATGACAATGATCCATTCAAGAGAATTGACCAAAAGGGTGTAGGTAAGCTTGTTGAAATGGCCATAGATTTAGGAAGAAAAACAAGACCAGATATTGAACTTGGAATATGCGGAGAGCATGGAGGAGAGCCAAGTTCTGTAGAATATTGCCACAGAATTGGGTTAACATATGTTTCTTGTTCACCATTTAGAGTTCCAATAGCTAGACTTGCAGCTTCACAAGCGGCAATTAAATATCCAAGATAAATAAAAAAATAATTTAAAATCAGTCTGAAAATCAGACTGATTTTTTCATGTTATTATAGCTTTCGGAAGCATATTATCTGGGATGCTTTGAATATATTGAAGTAACTGAATATCTAAAAACGGAAATTTTATATTAAGACCGTATATTTCTTGCAGTTTTAAATATCTTTTGAATGAATTTAATGTTATATATTTCATTTACTCTAAACAACTTATCAATAGCAGTATCGAAAATACATATATTATATTCTTGCTTTATTGCTTTACATATGGTATCTAATACTGAATCTTTGCTACAATTATCTATAAAAATGGTATTAACAATGATATTTATATCTGTTTGAAAAATACTATTAATATTATCTGCTAAATTGACTTCTAAGCTTTGAAAATTTGAATCCATACAATGTAACACATAAACATTTAACTTTCTTATATGCTTATTTTGACAATGATTTAGTGCATATTTTATTAATAATTTGTATGTGTATGGATTGGATAAAAATAAACAAAAAGGAACATCTGAAACTAATTGATGTTTTAATGCATTTTCTGTTAATTTATAAACATTATTATAAGTGGATTCAATATCCTCCATAAGAAACTTTGTGTTTGCTTTCCAATACTGATTAAAGGAAATTGCTCCTTTTTGATATAACATACTATTTGCAGGTAATAATTCATAAATATTATTAAAGATCGTTTTAGCAATATGAGAATCTGTATTGCTATTTAATGGATACTTTTCAATTGAAATATTATTAAAAATAAGAGAGTGTTTTAATATTGCTTTTATGTCAGTAGAAAAAATAAAAATATCATTTGTTTTATAATAGTATAAAGGCATTATACCTAGTTGATCTCTAGCAATAAAAATGTTTTTACTTTTATTATTCCATATCGCAAAAGAAAAGATCCCATTTAGTTTTGATACAATGCTTTCACCAAAATAAATATATGATTTAAGTAAAATTTCTGTATCTGAATGTGTTTCTAATTCGAAATTTTGAGAAATTAATTCTTCTTTTAAATCATCAATATTATATATTTGACCTGCAAAAACTATAGTATACTCAGTTTTATTAAAGCTAAATGTCATTGGCTGTTTTCCGACCTTCAGGGTCTATTACTATGAGCCTTCTGTGAGATAAAATAATATTGTCGTCCATAAAATATCCACATTCATCAGGGCCAATACTTTCTAAAGTATGACTCATTCTTATAATATTTTCTTTCTCTGAGTATATATTTCTCTTTAAGTTGACTATACCTACAAACCCACCCATAAAATTCCTCCACTTATTTATAGTATATTCAAAATTGGATATAAATGGCACTGTTTACATAATTGTATATACTACAAGATAATAGTTTTAAAATTTGGATTGATGCATAAGCAATATAATATTTCTTAGAAACTTGCCGTTCGCAGCCAATTCAAAAAATTGACGGCTGCTCGAATCGCACTCAGCCTTCGGCTTCGTTTGGCCGCTGCGCGTTTCCTTGAAATATTATATTGCTTATGCACCTTCAAAAACTATCATTTAGTAACGTATATGCCAAAAAAATTATTCATATCACTTGACAAAGAGTGGAAAAGTTAGTATAATTTTATGGTATCAGTTTTGAAAGCTATTTAAATATAGATATATACAATAGATAACAGTCGAGGGGGGAATGAAGTATGGCACAACCAAAAAGAAGATGGTCTAAAGCAAGAACAGGTTTAAAAAGATCAACATGGAAATTAGAAAACCAAAATTTAGTTGAATGTTCACATTGTCATGAACTAATTAAACAACACAGAGTATGCCCAACATGTGGATACTATGATGGAAAAGAAGTAGTTGCTAAATCAGAAAACTAATATATGAGCAAACAGCATTTATAAGTGCTGTTTTTTTCTTGCCAAAATTAATATTATTTGATAATATTATGTGAGAAAATATCAAAGGAGAAATACAAATGGAAAAAATTATAGAAAACATTAAAAGCAAAAAAAAGATTCAATATTTAATAATAGCAATACTTGGGCTACTTGTAGCTATCCCGTATTTTTGGCTTCAATTATATGAAACGGATGACGGATATATACATATTTTACGTGTTTTAAGTGAAGTTTTTTCAATAAAAAATGGTTCATTTCCTTACCTAGTAACACCATTTTTTTGTAGAGATTTTGGATATGCTATGACAGCTTTTTATGGACCTATTGTAACATTTATTCCATATATATTTGCTATACTTACAAAATCTGCAAGTATAGGTATAAAGATATTTGCTACACTTACAATTCCTATTTCAGGAATATTTATGTATAATTTTATATATGAGGTAACCAAGAATAAAGGTATTTCTTTTTTATCATCAATAATCTATATGATATTTCCATATAGATTAGAAGTTTATTTTAATAGATTTGCAATGGGAGAAATTTCTGCATTTATGTTTATTCCGATCGTTTTTCAAGGATTGTATAATTTATTACATAATGGAGGAAAAAAACATTATTACATAACAATTGGTGCTGTAGGATTAATACTTTCACATACTATTACAACAACATATGTTGCTTTATTTTGCATAATATATATATTACTTCATCTAAAAGACTTCTTTAAAAAAGATGTAATAATTAAATGCATAATTAATGTTATATTTATACTTTTGATCTCAGCATTTTTTATAATTCCAATTTTTGAATTCCAATCAAATGCTAATTATAGTTTATTTGATACGGATAGAATGAGAACAAGTGGCTACTGGGTAATGAAGAATACGATAAAACCTTCACAATTTTTAAAAGATATTGGAGAAAAGGCGGGAGTTTCCTTTGTAATAGGAATGCCAACACTTATAATGTTAATACTTACTCCACTTGCATATAGACATATAGAAGAAAAATACAAAGATTTCTATGTTGTAAATATTATAATGGGAATTGTTTCATTGTATATGTGTACAAATTTATTTCCATGGATATATATGCCACATATTTTAACAAATGTACAATATGCATGGAGAATGGAAGCTTTTGCAATGTTCTTTTTAAGTTCAGTTATGGCAATGAATGTATGCTATTTATTAAATATTATAAAGAAAGAAAAATTAAAAAATATTTTATATACTATTGTAATTGTTATAATTGCAGCTTTTACAATAAAGGAACTAAGCATTTATCAAACTCCTTCTATTATAGGAGATAAGCCATATGTTAGAGATGATACATTTGAAAGTAGAGTTTTAGAGAATCCAAAAATATCTCATCTAAGTGTTAATAGAGATTATTTACCAATGAAGGCAGCCTATGAACAAATGGGATATTTACTTTCAAGAGAAGATAAAGTTTGCATAAAACATGGAAACGCAATAATAAGCGACGAAAACAAATATGCACTTGAATTAGATTTCAAAATAAATAGCACAAGCAAAGGAACTATTTTTGAATTGCCATATTTATATTATCCAGGATACAGCGTAAAATTATATTGCAATGATAGTGAAATTGATTTAACAACATCAGAATCTGATAAAGGTTTTGTGCAAATTACAATTCCAGAGGATATAACACAAGGAAAAATACATTGCAAATATACTGGAACGATACTTGAAAAAACAGGTTATATAATTTCAGCTATTGCATTGATTGGATTTGCTATCTATGTAGTAATTATAAAGAAAAAATCTTGTGAGGAAAAAACATATGAAAGAAAAATTTAAAATATATGGTTTTATTTTATTGATAGCGGTTATTGTTTCAATACCGCTATTTAGTAATAGATATAATATATATATTGATGATGGGATACAGCATATATGTAGATTAATTGGAACACTATCCTCAATTCAAGAAGGACAAATATTTCCTGTTATTATGTCACATTTTTGCAATAATTTTGGATATTCTTGGAATTTATTTTACAGCCCTATTACGGCATATGTTCCTTTAATATTCCATTTTATAACTAATTCGTTTGTAAATGATATGAAGATATTTATGCTTTTAATCAGCTTTTTAACAGGAATGACTATGTATAATTGTGTTTATACAATTACAAAGAATAAATATGCAGGACTAATTGGTGCAGTAATTTATATATGTGCTCCATATAGATTAACAGATATGTATATTAGAGTAGCGATTGCAGAATTGACATCATTTATTTTTATACCGCTGGTATTTCAAGGGTTATATCAAATATTTAATAAACAGGGAAAGAAACCAGAAATTTACCTTATAATAGGTAGTACAGGCTTAGTATTATCACATACAGTAATTGCAATGCTTACAGCGATATTTGCATTTATATATGTTATAATTAATGCTAAAAAATTAAAAGATAAAGACATTATTGTAAAAATAGTCATAAGCCTTTTATTTATAATAGGTATAACTTGTTTTTTCACGATACCTCTTATAGAACAAAAAATGACAACTGATTATGAAGTATTTAAACCAGGGAGAATGGAAAGAGAAGAGGTATTAATTTATTATAAATTGAATCCAATAGATTTATTATACACTTCTAATGGAAGAATGGTATTTGATATTGGAATTGTAACAATAATTGGGCTTGTGCTTACTCCATTTGCAATAAAAGTAGTAGATAAAAAATATAAAACTATTTATTTATTTTCGTTAATTGCTGGAGTTGTTAGCGTTATTATGACACTAAAAATATTTCCATTTGAAAAATTACCATCAATATTAAAAATGTTGCAATTTTCATTTAGGATGTTGGAATTTTCTTCATTTTTCTTTGCCATAGTTGTTGCAATTAATTTTAAAAATGTAATAAAGAACTTTAAATTTAAAGATATATTGATATTAACAGTAATTATAATTTTACTACTAATTCCTATGGGGATAAATAATATACCATATACAACCAAAATGGTAGATGAAAAGAGCTTAATTCCAGCGGTAAAAGTGACAGCGAACACAGGAAGAGTACATGCAGGATGTGCAAGCTTTGAATATTTGCCAACTAAAGCATTTGAACATATGGATTATATAATTTCTAGAGAAGATAAAGCAATAGTTATAGAAGGAAATGCAAACATTGAAAATGAAGAGAAGCAAGGAACGAATCTAAAATTTACCTTAAAAGATGCTAATGAAGGAGCAAAAATTGAATTACCATATATCTATTATGCTGGATATAGTGTGAAAATAAATGGCGTAGATAAAACACTAAATATACAAGAATCTGAAAATGGATTTGTCCAAATTGAATTAGATAAGAGCCTAGAAAATGCAGAAGTTATTGTTTCTTATGATGGAACGATTGCAATGAAAATCTCTGCAATAATCTCTTTTGTTAGTATTATCGCATTTATTATATATGCAATGTTATTAAGAAAAAAGAGCAACTAAATTTTCATGGTACTTTTTTGAAACGGACTCAAAAAGTACCATGTTTTGTTTTTATCGCTCTTCTTCATTTTGTAATTGGTTAGAAAGAACATTAATTTTCTTTTTAATTCCTGAAACCATTGATTGCTTTAATAGAGCCTGCAGATGTTCTGGTTCTGGTGCAAATTTCTCATCAAGTGATGCCAAAACAAATTTGTCACGAATACTAAATCTTTTTGTTCTTCCATTTTCATCATATTTTCTTGTTAAGTTATCTAAAATAATTCCTAAGTCCATTGGAAAATCATGCTCTTTGGCAAAAATACTTGCAAATGCCATTGTAGTTCTTGTATTTCCATCTCTGAAAGGGTGAATCATCCATAGTTTTGAAAGCAATTCTGTGAATTTCTTTGATTTATTATCTAAATCAAGAGCTTTCCAATCAGTTGAATTAAACTTTGAAAATACTTCATTTAATTCTGATTCAATATTTTTACATTCACTATATTCTAAGCTCAAACCAGGAATAACAATTTCTTCTTTATAAATTGGAACTGTTCTAAATTCACCAGCCCATGAAAAAATATCTTCAAATATATGTTTATGTAATTTTTTAAACATGTTTGAATCAAAAACATGTGGAACTGCTTCATCTAAATTTACTAATTTTATAAAGCAAATATCCTTTTCTGCTTTATTTAATTCGCCATAATCAGTAATTCCTAGCAAATTTTTTAATGTACCATCTTCTAAAATATACGGGTCTTTCATATAAATTTAACTCCTTTTATACATAGATATTATTTTTTCTTGTGCTTCTTTTAATTCGATTTTTCCATCAATATATTCTTTTGCAATGCCTAAAGCATTGTTAGTTGGAATATCTGTACCAGATATTGAGATTGCAAGAGCTTGTTTTACAATTTGTGCTCTTTGCTCTCTAGTAGTGTCTTTTATTAAATAACTCATATTTTTTTACCTCATAAATTAAATATTAATCAGATTATAACATATAGAGAAACAAATTAAAATAAAATGGCAATAATTTCTTGCTATTTTTTGGTGCATATAGTAAAATGGATGTGTATTAAATAAGAAGAGGTGAGAAAAGTGGGAAAACCAACAGTAGCAATTGTAGGAAGACCAAATGTAGGAAAATCAACATTTTTTAATTATATAGTAGGAAAAAGAATATCAATAGTAGAAGATACTCCAGGAGTTACAAGAGATAGAGTTTATGCAGATACAAATTGGAGAGGTAGAAACTTTACACTTGTTGACACAGGTGGTATTGAGCCAGAATCAGATGATGTTATATTATCACAAATGAGAGAACAAGCAAACCTTGCTATCTCAATGGCAGATGTAATAATTTTTGTAACAGACATTAGACAGGGAATAACAGCCGCAGATGAAGATATTGCCTTAATGCTTAGAAAATCTAAAAAGCCAATAATTCTTGTTTGCAACAAAGCAGATACCTATGGAAAAACACCTGATGAAATTTATGAATTTTACAATTTAGGGCTTGGAGAACCATATAGAGTATCTTCTGTAAACGCTATAGGAATTGGAGATGTACTTGATGCAATATGTGACAATTTACCTCCAAAGAGTGATGATGAAGATGAGACAGATGTTATAAAAGTAGCAATTATTGGTAAGCCAAACGTAGGAAAATCAAGTCTAGTAAATAAAATACTTGGAGAAAATAGAGTTATAGTAAGTAATATAGCTGGAACGACAAGAGATGCAATAGATTCTGAATTTGAAAATGAATTTGGAAAATATGTATTTATTGATACAGCTGGAATTAGAAAAAAGAGTAAAGTTGATGAAAGACTTGAAAAATTTAGTGTAATGAGAAGTTTACTTGCTATAGAAAGATCAGATGTATGCTTACTTATGATTGATGCAAATGAAGGTGTTACAGAGCAAGACACAAAAATTGCAGGTGAAGCACATGAAGTTGGAAAAGGTGTTATTATAGTTGTAAATAAATGGGATGAATACGAAAAAGATAATGGAACTGTTGAAAAATATAAAAAAGAAGTTTACAACAAATTAGCTTATTTATCATATGCCCCAATCATATTTATATCAGCTAAAACAGGGCAAAGAGTAAACAAATTATTTGAAATGATAAATAGTGTTGCAAGCCAAAATGCAATTAGAGTCTCGACATCAGTGCTAAATCAAGTGTTAAATGAGGCTATTGCAATTGTACAACCACCAACAGATAAGGGAAGAAGACTTAGAATATTCTATATGACTCAGGCAACTACAAAACCACCAACATTTGTAGTATTTGTAAATGATAAACAATTATTTCATTTTTCATATGAGAGATATTTAGTAAATCAAATACGTAAAGAATTTGGATTAACAGGTACACCTGTTAGAATAATTGTAAGAGAAAGAAACGAAAAGGAGTGATAAAAATGGCAGCATATATTATAGTTGCAGTTATTGCATATTTACTTGGAAGCATTAGCTTTTCAGTAATTATTAGTAAAAAAATGGCAGGATTTGATGTAAGAGAAAAAGGAAGTGGAAATGCAGGTTCAACAAATGTTTTAAGAACAGTTGGAAAAAAAGCTGCAATTCTTACACTTATATGTGATATTTTAAAAGGAGTTGTAGCAGTACTAATTGCTACATTAGTCGGAAAAATATGGAAAGAATTAGATGGCGCTTTGCTTGTTCAACTTGCAGGAATTTTTGTAATAATTGGACATACATTTCCAATATTTTTTAAATTTAAAGGAGGAAAAGGTGTTGCAACATCTTTAGGAGTGCTTTTAATTACAAACTGGCAAATAGGATTGATTTGCTTAGTATTTGCACTTGTTTTAATGGTTTTAACACAAATGGTTTCAGTAGGATCAATTGGAGCTGCAATACTTTATCCAGTTTTAACATTGTTCATTTCACAAAATTACATCGTACCTGGAACATACATTATTTCAAGTATTATTATTGCAATTCTTGTAGTATTTAACCATAGAAGCAATGTAAAAAGACTTCTTTCTGGAACAGAAAACAGAATTAATTTTAAAACTACAAAATAATAAAAAGTGAGGTACAAAAACATATGAAAAATATATGTATAATAGGCAGTGGAAGCTGGGGAGTTGCTCTTGCAATTCATTCTGCAAAAATGGGACACAATGTAAAAATTTGGTCTTTTTGTGAAGAAGAAGCAGAATTAATAAACAAAGAGAAGAAATGCAAATTTTTACCTGAAATAACTATACCTGAAGGAATAATTTGTACAACTAATATGGAAGAAGCAATAAAAGAAAGCGATATTATACTTCATGTTACTCCTTCAAAATTTACAAGAAATATAGTAAAAAAATATAAGGAATATGTAAAAGGACAACCTGTTATTATCTGTTCTAAGGGCTTTGAAGCAGATACTTTATATACTCTAAGTGAAGTTGTATCAGAAGAAATGCCAAATACAAAAATTGGTGTATTTACAGGACCAAGCCATGCAGAAGAAGTTTCTCTGGGTGTTCCTACAGCAATTGTTGCAGCATCAGAACATTTAGATGTTCAGTATGAGATTCAAGATACATTTATGAATGAAAATATGAGAATATATACAACATCAGACATAAAAGGAGCAGAACTTGGAGGAGCTTTAAAAAATATTATTGCATTTTGTGCAGGAATTATAGCAGAATTAAATATGGGAGATAATACTTTTGCAGCACTTATTACAAGAGGCTTAACAGAAATATCAAGATTAGGTGTTGCAATGGGAGGAAATTATAATACTTTTTATGGATTATCTGGACTTGGAGATTTAATTGTTACTTGTTTAAGTGAACATAGCAGAAATAGAAAAGCAGGAAGATGTATTGGTAGAGGACTTTCAATAGAGGAAACACAAAAAGAAGTAGGAATGACAATTGAAAGTATTGATAATATAGAAGTTGCATATCAATTATCTCAAAAATACAATATTGAAATGCCAATAGTAAATACAGTATATGATGTATTATTTAATGGTTTGAAGCCACAAGATGCTGTTATAAAACTTATGACACGTCAGAAGAAAAGTGAGTAATTTTTAGAAGTTACCAAGGATATCGTTCGTAAATGTAACGTATAAGCTTATCTGCATTGTAATCAGTTACATTTATATACACTTCCTTATCTAAACTAACCCACATATTAATTTTAAATTTATCATTATTTTCAATAAAAGTACCAATAATATCCACGACTTCAATTGGATTTTGGTACTTTTTTTGCCACTCCAAAATAGAAGGATTATAATCATTTAACATGTTACTTGCAAAAAAAGAATTTAAAAAACGATTTATTTCATTTTTGTGTGTACTATATAATTTTACGACTGTCTCCATATAATAGAACCTCCATATTTATATTATTTTTCAAATTAGAATAATAATACAAGAGAATAAAAGGAAATTTTTTTGTTCATAATATAGGCATGGAGGAAAATCTATGAAGAAGCGAATTTTTATAATTATAATTTTTATATTTATTTTTTTACTAATTTTTGGAACAATGTATATATACAGTAATAATAAGAATCAAGATTCTGCTGATAAATTGAAGGAAAAAGCAGATGTAGAAATAGACTATTTAAGTGAAACCATAATTACGATGATGTCTGAACTCAATAATGTTCAAATTACAGATGAACAAAACTCTATTACTAATATGAACCAAAATGATATAAGTACACTAACAAATCTTGACAAAAAAACAGATTGGAATGCATTTAAAAAAGATGTTGAAAACATGTATCAAACATGGAATACTGTCATAATTGATTTAAATGGTTTGGGCTTAAAACAAGAGAATTTGCTTAAGTTTACAACATATCTTGGAAATATAACTAATGCTATGCAAAATAAAAATAAAAAAAGTGCAATGTATAATTTGGCAGATTTATATAGCTTAATTGACGGATATACAAAAGAATATTCAAATGATAATAAAAGGATAATTTTAACAAATGTTAAATCAGATATTTTATATTCATATGCATTAATAGAAGACCAAAATTGGAAAGAAATGAAGAAATATATTCAGAAATCACAGACGACATATTCAGAACTTATGAATAGTACTATGCAAAGTGAATTGAATCCAATAAATGTAAACAAAGCATATATTTTGATTAATGAACTATCAAAGAGCATTGATTCTAAAAATAAGGATGTATTTTATATTAATTATAAAAATCTTATGAATGAGTTAGATATTATGGCGTGACGATGTCATATATTAGAATATACGATATAATATTTCTTAAAAACTTGCTGTTCGTAGCAAATCCAGAAGATTGACAGCTGCTCGAATCGCACTCACTAACGTTCGTTTGGACGCTGCACTTTTTCTTAAAATATTATATCGCTTACTCTTTCATAAGACATTATCATAAATACCGATAAAAAAAGCAATTTGACTTTTAGTAAGCTTTATAGTAAAATAGGGTATGGAGTAAATTGAATAGTCGCGTATAGCACGGCCGAAAGGCAGCGTACGAGGAAAGTCCGGGCTTCATAGAGCAATGATGCTGGATAACGTCCAGTGAGGGAAACCTTAAGGAAAGTGCAACAGAAAATAACCGCCTATTTTATAGGTAAGGATGAAAAGGTGAGGTAAGAGCTCACCGCTGGTATGGTGACATACCGGGTCAATGTAAACCCCATCTGAAGCAACACCGAGCCAAGAAGGTTAAGACTGCTCGTCATCTTCTTAATTTGGTGGCATGAGATATGTAGTAATACATATACTAGATAAATGACTATTCACGACAGAACCCGGCTTACAGATTTACTTCAAAAAAACGACTTTGAAAAAAGTCGTTTTTTCTATATTATTAAATTAATTTTTGAATGTCATAGGGAAGAGGTGCTATATAATTAACTCTTTCTTTAGTAAGAGGATGTATAAAAGATACTTTATGTGCGTGAAGAGCTTGTCTATTAATTAAATTGGATTCATTACCATAAAGCGTATCACCAAGTAGTGGATGACCTATTGATGCCATATGCACACGTATTTGATGAGTTCTTCCTGTTTCTAATGTACATTCTATAATAGAATAATTTTTTTCTATACATTCACTTAAAACTAAATAGTGAGTGATGGAAGGCGCACCTTTTTCATCAATGCACCTTTCAATTATACTTCCTTCTTTTCTAGAGATAGGTAAATTTATAGTACCTTGTTTTTGAACAAAAATCCCATTACATATTGCAATGTATTTTTTGTAAAATTCTTTATTTTTCATTTCTCTTACGAGATATTCTTGAATATATTCATTTTTTGCAAATATTACAATACCAGAGGTATTTCTATCAATTCTATTTACTGGTCTAATTTTTTTATGAAAAGACAATGTATCAAAATAAAACTTTACACCACTTGAAAGTGAATCAGAATAATGTTGCATTGAAGGGTGTACAGGTATTCCCGTAGGTTTATTTATAATTAAAAAAGCTTCATCTTCATAGATTATATCTAAATTCATTTTGATAGAAGGAATATTTGAATTATCTTCTTCAAAGTCAATAAATAATTCTATTAAATCATTTACCTCAAGTGTCTTCCACAAGCAAGTATTAGAATTATTTAAGTATATCTTGCCGTTCTTTTTTAATTTTAAAAATAGTCTGTCTGATATTTGAAATTGTGTTTTAACTAATTCTTTCAAATTTACAAAATTATCATCTTTTTTTATGATATAATTAAGCTTCATTTTTTATTCCTTAATAAATTGTTTTATTTTCTTTTTGATACTTTTCAAATGTTTCAATGCATTGATCTCTATCAATTTGTTTTAATGTAATTATATCTTGATTATTTCCTTTTAAGTATTCATAAATTAAATCATCACGAAATCCAATATTTGCAGCATCTTCACGAGTACAAGCATAATAGATATCTTTTATATTTGACCAAATAATTGCAGATAAACACATTGGACATGGCTCACAAGAAGTATAAAGTACATATCCAGATAAATCATATGTGTTTAATTTCTTACAGGCATTACGAATTGCAGTTACCTCTGCATGGGCAGTAGGATCATTATTTAGCAATACTTGATTATTTCCTGTAGCAATAATATTTCCAGCTTTATCAGTAATTACTGCTCCAAATGGACCACCTTCATTTGTACTAGAACCTTTTTCGGCCATATCTTTTGCAAGTTTCATGTATTCATTCATAGATTAAATTCTCCTTTCAATCATTAATATTCAAAGTATATCATATTTTTTTCAAAAAGTACAAGAAAAAATTTATCAAATGTATTGTACTTTTTAGCATTTGCTTATATAATATATATGTTATTTAACACTGGAGGAGGAAGAAAAATGGCTTTTATTGATGCAATAAAACAAAGAGCAAAAGAAAGTATAAAAACTATTATATTAACAGAAAGCGAAGATATAAGAGTATTAGAGGCTGCTCAAAAAGTAAGAGATGAAGGATTTGCAAATGTTATTTTAATAGGTAACGAGGCAGATGCCAATAAACATGCAAAAGAAAATAATATAGATATTGAGGGAATTACGATAATTGATCCAGAAACATCTGATAAATTTGAAGAATATGCAAATGCTTTTTATGAACTTAGAAAAGCAAAAGGTATGACTATAGAAAAAGCAAGAGAAACATTGAAAGATAATATGTATTTTGGAACAATGATGGTAAAACAAGGAGACGCAGATGGTTTAGTATCAGGAGCTTGTCATTCAACAGCAAACACATTAAGACCAGCACTTCAAATATTAAAAACTGCACCTGGAACAAAACTTGTATCAGCATTTTTCTTAATGGTAGTTCCAAATTGCCAATATGGAGAAAATGGGATATTTATTTTTGGAGATAGTGGACTTGTTGAAAATCCATCAGCAGATGATTTATCTGAAA
Source organism: uncultured Clostridia bacterium (assembly GCA_934101145.1). Classification (GTDB taxonomy): domain Bacteria; phylum Bacillota; class Clostridia; order TANB77; family CAG-508; genus CALXVA01. The sequence goes on along the minus strand of CAKOPZ010000003.1, from coordinate 8,417 downwards.
TAGCTATTTCTTCAAGCAAAAGTTTTGAACAACTAACAGAAAAACAAGCAAAAGTTGCAATGCTTTCATATTCTACATATGGAAGTGCTCATTCAGAGCTAACAGAAAAAGTTGTTGAAGCAACAAAATTGTTAAAAGAAAAAGCACCTGATTTAATTTGTGATGGAGAATTACAATTAGATGCAGCTATTGTACCTGAAATAGCTAAATCAAAGGCTCCAAATGGAACATTAAATGGAGAAGCAAACACACTTATATTCCCTGATTTAAATGCAGGTAATATTGGATATAAATTAGTACAAAGACTTGCAAAAGCTGAAGCATATGGACCTTTATGTCAAGGAATTGCAAAGCCTGTAAATGACCTTTCAAGAGGTTGCAATAGTGATGATATTGCTGGAGTTGTTGCAATTACAGCAGTACAAGCTAATAGTTAGTTTTGATAATATTATATTAATATATTATAAATATTTTTAGGAGGTTTTTTAATGAAAGTATTAGTATTAAATTGCGGTAGTTCATCATTAAAATATCAATTAATCGATATGGAAACAGAACACGTAATGGCAAAAGGAAATGTAGAGAAAGTTGGAATGGATGATTCTTTCTTAACTCACAAAGTAAATGGTGAAAAGCATAAGATAGAACAAAAAATACCAAACCATGAAGAAGGTATAAAATTAGTTATTGAACAACTTTTGAATCCAGAATATGGAGTTATTAAAAGTCTAGATGAAATAGATGCAATAGGTCATAGAATTGTACATGGAGGAGAAAAAATAACATCATCTGTACTTATAACTGATGAAGTTATAAAAGGTATTGAAGATGCAACTATATTTGCGCCACTTCATAATCCAGCTGATATCCAAGGAATATATGCTTGTCAAAAAGCATTACCAGGAAAGCCAAATGTTGGTGTATTTGATACAGCATTTCATCAAACATTACCAAAAAAAGCATATATGTATGCAATTCCTTATGAATATTATGACAAATATAAGGTTCGTAAATATGGATTCCATGGAACATCACACAGATTTGTTTCAAAGAGAGTCGCAGAAGTAATGAACAAACCTATTGAAGATTTGAAAATATTAGTTTGTCATTTAGGACAAGGAGCTAGCTTATGTGCTGTTGAAGGTGGAAAATCAATTGAAACAACAATGGGATTAACACCACTTGCTGGATTACCAATGGGTACAAGATCAGGAGATGTAGATCCATCTATAATTACATTTTTAATGGAAAAAGAAGGATTAACACCATCAGAAATGGAAACAATTTTAAACAAAAAATCTGGAAAACTTGGAGTATCTGGAGTAAGCAATGATGATAGAGATATTGAAGCTGCTGCAGAAAAAGGTGATGAAAGAGCAAAACTTGCAATTGAAATATTCAATTATCAAGTTGCTGGATATATTGGAAAACTTATTGCTCAAATGAAGGGAGTAGATGTTATTGCATTTACAGCTGGAATTGGAGAAAATGGAATTGAAGCAAGAAAAGATATTTGTGAGTACTTAGAATTCTTTGGAGTTAAAATTGATGAAGAAAAAAATAATTGCAGAGGAGAAGAAGTAGAAATTTCTACAGACGATTCTAAGGTAAAAGTATATGTAATTCCTACAAACGAGGAATTAATGATTGCAAGAGATACAAGAGACATAGTTTTAAAAACAAAATAGTAAAAAAAACAACCAATAAGCAAATTGGTTGTTTTTTTTGTTATTAATGGATTATGAAGAATAACGATATAATATTTTAAGGAAACGCTTGAGCGACCAAACAAACGTTAGTGAGTGCGATTTGAGCAGCCGTCAATCTTTTGGATTGGCTACGAACGGCAAGTTTCTAAGAAATATTATATCGTTATTCTAATATAAATCTAAAAATTATTATCTAATAAAGTTTTTTGATATTTATTTTTTAAATATCTGCAAGTGGATTTGATTCTACAGCATTTCTTGCTTGTTGATTATTTACATGTGTATAAATTTCAGTTGTAGCAATACTTTCATGTCCAAGTAACTCCTGTAGAGCCCTTATATCTACATTGCCATATTGATACATTAAAGTAGCTGCTGTATGTCGTAATTTATGTGTAGAATATTTAGATGTATCAAGACCAGCTTTTCTAAGTTCCTTATCTACAATATATTGTACAGTTCTGTTACTTATTCTTTCATGACGTTTACTTAAAAACAAAGCTTTTTGAGAGCTTTTATCATCTACTTTAATTGCAACTTTAGGACGTACATCTAAATATGCTCTAATTGCATTCATGCATGCTTTATTTAGGTAAATAGTACGTTCTTTATTTCCTTTACCAATTACATTTAATTTGCAATCATCAAAATTTATGTCCGATATATTTATTCCTACAAGTTCTGATAAACGTAGGCCACAATTTAAAAATATAGTTATTATAGCATAATCACGCTCTTTATTTTCATCATTCTCATCCATTGTAACACTTAAAAGTTTTTTACTATCATCTAACGTCAAATATCGTGGCATACGTTTTTCTTTTTTTGGTGTCTCAATGTTTTGTGCAGGGTTATTTTCAATAATTTTAGCTTTTTGAGATAAATATGAAAAGAATATTCGTATTGTTGATATTTTTCTAGCCCTTGTTGCAGCTTTTGCCTTTAGATTTAATGCCATAAATGAAAGAAAAGACATAATATCTTGTGATGTGATTTGTTTTATCACATCTAAAGGAATATCTTTTATAGTGATACTTTTAAAATCAGTTTCATTTGTTAAATGATATTGAATTTTTATATATCTTAAAAACATAGTTAAGTCATAATTATATTCTTTTACTGAATTAGGAGATTTATTTAAAATTGTTAAAGAATAATCTAAAAAAGAATTTACATATTCAGGATTTTGATCTGCATTTAAATTTACCATTTTTATACCTCTTATCTTAACGTGAAACAAATAGCAAAATAGCTATTTTCTTACGATTATAGCAAAATAAAATATCTATGTCAATTCAAGTTTAAATACTTAAGTACATCAAATTAAGTATTGATTTTTTTTACGAGTAATATTAAAATAATATTACAAATTTATAGAAAAGGTGAAAATATATGAAAAAACAGGATATATACGATTTTTTAAAACAAAAAAACATAGAACATGAAATAACTGAACATAAAGCTGTTTTTAGCATGAATGAGATTTCAGATATTCCAATTCCACATCCAGAAGCTGATGCTAAAAATTTATTTGTCCGTGATGATAAAAAGAAAAATTATTATTTAATAACAGTTAGAGGAAATAAAAGGGTAGATCTAAAAGCTTTTAGAAAAGAAAATAATACAAGACCTTTAAGTTTTGCATCTGAAGAGGAACTTAAAAATATACTTGGCTTAACACCAGGTTCTGTCTCTCCATTTGGAATATTAAATGACAAAGAACACATTGTAAATATCTTTTTAGATAGTGATTTTTTTAAAGATTTTGGTCTTATTGGAATTCATCCAAACGATAATACTGCAACTGTATGGCTAAAATTTACGGATTTAATAGATATTTTAAAAGAGCATGGAAATGAGGTTAAAGTTGTAGATATTATCTAATATTATTCTGATAAATGGGCAATATAATGTTGGGTGATAAAAATGTTTAAACCACAGGCATTGTATTGTGAGAAAAATATAGAACAGTATCCTTTAGGAAAAGAATTATTAGAAAAATATGCTGATGTTCCAAAGATAATGATTGATAATCATAATAATATTGAGGAAATGCGAAAAAAACAGAACTCTGAATTTGCAAATATGAAGAGAAATTTAATAATTGCAACAAGAAAAACACATAAATTTGTTTCAAATCATAAAACATCTGATTATCTTGTGCCATATACATCATCTGGATGTACAGCGATGTGCATGTACTGCTACCTTGTATGTAACTATAATAAATGTGCATATTTAAGACTCTTTGTAAATAGAGAAGAAATGCTTGATAAAATAATAAAAACATCATTAAATTCTGAAGAAGAACTGACTTTTGAAATTGGAAGTAATAGCGATTTAATATTAGAAAATACGATTACAAATAACTTAGTATGGACAATAGAAAATTTTGCAAACACTCAAAAAGGAAAACTAACATTTCCAACGAAATTTGATATGGTAGATGATATATTAAATTTAAATCATAAAGGTAAAATTGTCGTAAGAATAAGCGTAAATCCTGAAGAAATTATAAACAAAGTAGAATTTGGTACATCCAGATTGAAAGGCAGAATTGAAGCAATTAATAAACTTGCAGAGGCAGACTATCCTATAGGAATATTAATTGCACCAGTAATATTAGTAGATAATTGGAAAGAATTATACTCTGATTTGATAAAATATTTATATGAGAATTTAGGCAATAAGGCTAAAAAATCAGCATTTTTTGAAATTATATTTATGACATATAGCTATGTGCATAGAGCTATTAACACAGAAGCATTTCCTTCAGCAATAGACTTATATAACAAACAGCTGATGACTGGCAGAGGAAGAGGAAAATATATGTACAAAAACTATATTAGAGAAGAAGGAGAAGTATTTTTAAGAGAAGAAATGAAAAAATATTTTCCGAATAATGAGATAATGTATGTTGTATAATTATTTAACTTATTTACAATAGAATACTATAATTATGAATATTAATTTTTGTTTTTGGGTGATAAATAAATGAAAAAAATAGGATTTACAATAGGAAAATTTGCTCCTTTACACAAGGGCCATCAATTTTTAATTGAGACAGCTTTAAAAGAAAGAATTGCATTAAAAGAAGTTATTAAAAAGATTGAAGGAACTGATATAGAAAAACTTTTAAAAGAGTATAACGTTATTTAAAAAAACAAATTAGATGTTTGGAGATATATATTTTATGAATAAAGAAGAATAAAAGAACAAAATGGAAAACCTTAATGAAAAAATGAAAGATATTGGATTAAAAATAAAAGATGCTACAGATACAGTTATATTAACTGGAATGGAAGCAAAAGATACTCTTGATGAAAAAGTAATCTTGAAAGTGCTAAAGAACAATGCAGGATTGTTTCAGAAAAATAAAAGATTTATATTCAACTAAGATAAGGTATGGTAGGAGAGTGCAATGCATTCTTCTATTTTTTTATATTTCTTTGTAATATAATTGTAATACAAAAGTAATATTTTAATATAGTCTGTATTGTTGTATTCTTGAGGGGGTTATGATAAAATATTATTGGATTATTTTGTTCGGAAATTTAGATAAATTGCTTATAAATATTATAAATCAAATTTATAATCAATTTTATACTCATAAAAAAGGCGTAGTATTTTCAGAACAAGAAATAGGTAAATCTACAATTAACATTCCGGTATCAAAAAAGAAGATAGTATTAGAAAAATTAATAAAGAAACAACTAAATTAAATGAAGTGTTGAGATAATTTAAAATTGGAAGTTCGTAGTATATTAAAAATAGTAAATTGGAGGAAAATATGAAAAAAAGTGAATTTAAAAAAATGATGAAAAAAGAAAACAAAGCATTTAAGAACTACTATGTTTATGAAATAATTATTATATTGCTTACAATGATAATGGTTGTAGGAAATGTTTTTGCAGCAAGCAAAAATTTAATTCCCAATAATATAACTATAATTAATTCAATTTTAATTATGATAATTGCAATTCCAATAATTCTTATAGATGTAAAAAATGATAAAGATATAAAAGAGATGTATCAAATATACAATAAGGAAAGTAAAATACCAGAATATAAAGATAAAACAAAGTCTTTAAAAATAGTATTAGTTATAAGTATAGTAGCTGTTTTAATTAGTGGTATTATTACAATAACAAATATATCTGTTAATAAAGATCCGTATATTAGTGAAATAGAAAATACATTGGAGATTACAAGTAATAAGGGAAATATAATTAAAACACAATATGAAGATTTTGGAGGCTTTTCACTAAAGATACCAAGTGATTTTAAAATAATGAATGATGAAATGTTAAATGTAAAATATCCAAATGGAAATCCACCATCATTAGTTTATACAAATGAAAGAGGAACAATAAATGTAGCATTAGTTATGAATGATGTAGCAATGAAAAATACTCAAATAGAAGAATATATAAAAACAATGGAATCTACATATAAAAATTATTCCAAAGATATAAAAATAAACTTTTGGGAAAGAAATAATCATAAAATTGGAGAAATGGAATTTACAACACAATCTTCAGATACAGAAATATATAATCATATAATAGTATTTTCAGTTGATAGTAAATTAAGATTAGTTAATTTTAATTGTACAAAGGAATTTTCAGATGAATGGAAAGAAATTAGTAAATTTATTATAGAGTCAATAAAATTTGAATAAAACAAATTATTATGATATATAGGCATTACAAATAAATAATTTAAGAACGGATTATCTAACTGAAAGTAACAAGGAATATTGGTATAGTTTGATTGAGTGAGTTTAAAAACTAACTTTGGTAAAACAGCAAATAATGGAAAGAGTATTTCAATTGGCTATACAGAAAATGATGAAGCATATCAATATCAAGTTTTAAGGTTATATAAGTAAATTATATTTTATAAAAATAATAAATACATAGTAATTTATGTTTTGGAGGGAATAAAATATGATTTGGGATATTATATTAGTAATTATATTAGCATTATGGATAATTATATACTTAAAGAATAAAAAGGCTATACTATCATTACCATACTTACTTATGTTTTTCTTTACACCGATTTATAACATATTAGACCAAAAATTTTTTGTTGAAATATTTGGATGTGGTTGCGTGCCATCAGCTCAAACTAATATGTTTAACATAGATTTTAATGCAAATGATTTAAGACTAATTGTATATAATATATTTGCATTTGCTCTTACTGTTTTCGGTCTATTTTTATCAAAAAAGATTGAAAATAAAAAAGTTAAGGCTATATATGTTTCAACTATTTTTGCATTTAATATTCTATTAGCATTTAAAATTTGTCAATTATATATGTGGGCATAGAAACATAGCAAAAAATACTAAAATAGTTGCAAAAGAAAGTGTTAAAATGACACAAAGAGCAGTACAAATATCAAAAAAATCAAGGAGGATATAAATGATAGAAAATATAGAAGTTTTATACCATAGTAGTATAAGAATAAGTAAAAATAAAGTAATTTATATAGATCCATTTAAAATAGATAAAAATTATAATGATGCAGATATTGTTTTTATAACACACGACCATTATGATCACTATTCTGCGGAAGATATAGATAAGGTTATAAATGAAAATACAACTATTATAATACCAGAAGAATTGCTGACAAAAATATTAAGAAAAGGGATAAATAAAAATGCAATTATTACAGTAGAGCCAAATGAAAAGTATATGGTACAAGGAATTAAATTTGAAACAATACCAGCATATAATACAAATAAGACATTTCATCCAAAAGAAAATGGTTGGGTTGGTTATATCATCACACTAGATGATATTAGATACTATATTGCAGGAGATACGGACATTACAGAAGAAAATAGAAAAGTAAAATGTGATGTTGCTTTTGTTCCAGTTGGAGGAACATATACAATGGATTTCAAAGAGGCAGCACAATTAATAAATGAAATACAACCTAAAATAGCAGTTCCAATTCATTATGGTAGTGTAGTTGGAACAAAACAAGATGCCACAGACTTTATAAAATTATTACATCCAAGTATAAAAGGTATAATTTTAATGAAACAATAAATGAAAGAAGTAACGAATAGTGCAATCTTCAAGCAAAGATATTCAATTATTTAATGAAGCAGGGATAAATGTAGAAGATAAAAATTATACAAATGATGAAGTAGAAAGATTAAAAATTAAGGTAACAGATTTTATCGTAAGTCAAAGTACAAAGGATATAGATAAATATAGTAAAAAATTTAGTGGATTATTATAAGGATTTAGTTATGAATAAAGAAGAAATAATAGAATATTGTTTAACATTAGAAAATACATATAAAGATTGCCCATTTTCAGATGACTTTGAATCTGTAACAATGAAACATTTGAAAAATAAAAAGTGGTTTGCATTATTAATGAATGTAAATAATAAGTTATACCTTAATGTTAAGACAGATCCAAATTATTCTGATATATTGAGAAATACTTATGATTATATAATACCTGCATATCACATGAATAAGGAACATTGGAATACAATTATTATAAATGAAAAAGTGGACGAGACATTGATAAAAGAATTGATAGAACAAAGTTATCAATTAACGAAATAAAGTTAAATGCAAATAGTAAGTTGTCGCTGACCTTAATATGTATTTATTAGTAGTAATAGGAGAACAAAGTATATGTTACCAACAATAAAATCAGACAGTATTTATCCAT
>CAKOPZ010000002.1 GCA_934101145.1 uncultured Clostridia bacterium | reverse complement strand
TTATCCTTTGCCTTTTGTGCTATTGCAATTATTCCATTATCTCCAAATACAGCAAGAATACTTACTGTAGCTAAGATAATCAAAACCACAATCGTAACTACTAATGCAATTAGCGTTATTCCGTTTTCTCTTCTTGTTTTTTTACACCCTGATAAATTTTTATTTATCATTTTTATCTGCCTCCTTCGTTTTTCTTACCTTCTTTTTTACATTTGTCTTATTTTCTACTGTTTCTACTTTTTTATTCACATTTTTACTAACAGCTTTATTTTTATTCTCAAATACCTCCATAATACATTGCTCCATTATCTTTCTTTATCAGAGTAAATCTTTTATTTTCCTTTTCAATGTACTACGGCTTTATTCTACCTTTTGGCTATCAGTTCTTCTATATTTTATCAATACGTCTTTTCATTGTCAATGACATTTTATCATTTTTGATGTGTTAGTGTGTGTAAAGACTAATAAAGGCAAGAAAAAGACTAGGAAGGCAATTTTCCTAGTCTTTTATAGAGCATACTACTTTGCGTAACTTATTGCAATATTGCTAAAATTATATTAATATTTTTTATAAAAAATGTCAAGTTTCAATAAAAATTTGATATTGTAATTGAAAATATCCTATTTATCTTCTTCCTTATTTGAAGTAGAAATCTCATTATTATTTAATATTGCTTCTTGTTTTGTATCATCAGATTTTTTTATGCTATCCATCATTACAATAAATTTAACACTGTCTGCTGTATCTTTATTTGCCATTGTAAAGTTATTGTATTCATTTGATAACTCTTGTAATTTTTCTAGACGAGATGTTAAATCTTTTACATCACCATTTACAAGATTACTTATTTTACTAATTCCATCTTTATCAAACTCACTCATTCCACTTGAAAGTGTTTGTGCACCTTTGTTTAATGTACTTGTTCCATTTGATAAAGTTTTGCTTCCTGTTTCAAGTTTTTCAAGTCCTGAAACAAGCTCTTTTAATCCAGCATCTAATGTTCCCATTTGTGATACTACTTGTTTTGTAAATGTTTCTTTTGCTGTCTCGCCAACTTGTTTTGCAACTGTTTCTGCAGTTGTTGTTGCTGTAGTCTCTGCTGTCTCTTTTGCTACTTGCCCTGCAACTTGACCTGCTACCATTCCTGCAGTTGTTGTTGCTGTTGTTCCTGCAATTGATGTAGCTGTTTCTCCAAATTGTTTTGCTATTATAGCTTGTTGCTCCTTAGTTAATGTTACTCCTGATTTCATAAGCTGTGTTATAAGTTCTGTTGCTCCATTTGTTGCTTCTTTTGTTACAGCTTTTGATATTTCAGTTTCTTGTCCAGATGCAAGCATTTTCTTAACTGTTGCAACTGCTGAGCTTTGTGCCTCAGATTTTATTGCAGATTCTTGTTTTTTATATACTACATCAGCTTGCTCTTTTGCACTCTTCTTAATGTATGCCATTGTTTTGCTATCAATTACTTCTGTTTTGTCATTTTTTAATGTTTTTATACTTTTTGCAACTTCTGTTTCAATTGTTTTTGCACCTGTTCTTGCAGATGTAATACCTTTCTGAAGTTCAGTTGCACCACTATTTAATGTCTTTGTTCCTTCTTTAAGTTCTTTGCTTCCAGATACAAGTTTTGTACTTGCACTTTTTAATTCATTTACTTGCGCATATACATCGTCTAAATCATCAAATATGCTTAAATCACTTTCTTCAATTAATTTTGGAGTAATATATGTTACTATATTTCCCATTTCAAAATCTTCTACATCCATTGTAATTTCTACTGTACTTGGTATTTCTAATTTATCCTTTGAAATTCCAAGACTTTCTTGCATACCTGGCATGCTGATTCCAATAATTATATTCTTGCTGCCATCTTCTATAATTTTACCACTATTAATCTTTATATTTCTTGCTTTGTCATTATTTATAATTGTTCCAAATCCAACTACAAATGGTGTATAAAGTGTATCTTTCTTACCATTTACAGTAACTTTGTGAGCTTCATGGTTTGTATATTCAATTTTTATGCTTAATTTTCCGCTCTTACCAGCTAAATCTTTTGCTTCAATTTCTTTTCCATCTAAAGTATATTTTACTTCAAATGTAACAGGTAATTCTTTTTGGCTTTCGCCTTGGTAATAAATATCATTTCCATTTGTGTTCCATACTACTGTGTTTCCATCTTGAGAAAATGTTTCATCACCACTTATATTTTTTATATTTAATAAATCTGTAATATCTTTTAATACATCTTCCTTTTTATCATTTTGAAGATGAGATGTAACTATTGTTTCATAACCTTTTCCTGTGCTATCTACCTTACTATATACAGTTTCTTGCTTTGTATATGCCATTACTGGAGCTGTATATGTAAGCATTGTGCATAATAGAACACCTGAAGTTATTTTTGAAAATATTTTATTATTCATTTTATATCCTTCCTCTCAAACTATTTTTCAGCTTTGCTATCTGTAATTTTTCTCATTCCTATTGTTGTTTTGCAAATTAATTTATCACATAGAAGTAGAAATGCAGGTAAAATGCAGATAACACAAAGCATACTAATTATTGCTCCTCTTGACATTAATGTACATAGAGAACCAATCATTTCTATTTTAGAGTATACACCTACTCCAAATGTTGCTCCAAAGAAGCATAATCCACTAACTACTATTGAACCAATTGAGCTTTCCAGTGCATTTGAAACTGCTTCATTTTTGTTTTGTCCGTTTTTTCTATTTGTAATATATGTTGTTGTAATTAAAATTGCATAATCTATTGTTGCACCAAGTTGAATTGTACCAATTACAATTGATGCAATAAATGGAAGTATTGTTCCTGTATAATATGGAATTCCCATATTTATAAAGATTGCAAATTCAATTACTGTCATCAATATAACGGGTAATGAAATTGATTTAAGCACAAATAGCATAATTACAAAAATTATTCCAATTGATACTGTGTTAACACTATTAAAGTCATGATCACTTATTTCAACAAGGTCTTTCATAAGTGGCCCTTCACCTGCTAAAATAGCATCTTGATCATATTTTTTGATAATATCATTTACTTTAGTAACTTGCTTATTAAGCTCATTTGTTGCCATTTCATATTTTGAACTTACAATTATCATCTGATATTTATCACTTTGGAAAATGCTTACTAAATCATCTGGAAGCATTTCCTTTGGAATTCCAGCCTCTCCTATTTTTGAATAAGAAAGTGTCCATTCAATTCCATCAAGGTTTTCAATTTCATCAAGCATTTGATTTACTTTATAATCTGGCATATCTTTATCAACAAGTAATAATTCTGTTGATACCATATTGAATTTTTCTTTTAAATTTGTATTTGCAATAACACTATCAAGTGTTGATGGTAATGATTTATCTAGGTTATAGTATATACCTGTGTGTTGATATCCATAAAATGCTACAGGTAGAACTAAAACAAATACTACAAGTATTGCAATATGATATTTCATTACAAAGTTCTTTACTCCTGTAAATTTAGGAAGTATTACTTTGTGTCTTGTTTTCTCTATTAATGAATTTAACTCAAGTATCATTGCAGGAAGTACTGTTACAACACATATAACTCCAAATAATACACCTTTTGCCATTACAAGACCAATATCTTTTCCAAGTGTTAAATTCATACTACAAAGTGCTAAGAATCCTGCAATTGTTGTAAGTGAACTTCCAAGCACTGATGTAAGTGTTTTAGCAATTGCATTTGCCATTGCATCTACATTATCACTAATTGTTTCCTTTTGTTGCATATAACTATGATATAGGAATATTGCAAAATCCATTGTAACACCAAGTTGTAATACACTGCTTATTGCCTTTGTAATATATGATGTTTGACCTAAAAATACGTTTGTTCCCATATTATATAATATTGCAATACCAATGTTTGCAAGTAATAAAACTGGTACCAAATATGAATCAAGCGCAACTTCTAGCACAATCAAACATAATATAACTGCAATTACAACATAAATTGCAATTTCTGATTCAGATAAATCTCTTGTATCAAGTACAGTTGCTGTCATACCACTTACTTTGCAATGCTCTGCAGTAATTGTTCTTAATTGTTCTACAGCTTCCATTGTACTATCTGAAGAAATTTGATCTTTAAATGTAACAAGCATTAATGTTGTATTGTCATTATATAATTTATCTTTTATTTCGTCTGGAATCATACTTGTTGGAACTCCAGCACCCACAACATCTGCAATACTTGCAACCTTTTCTACATTGTCAATCTCTTTTATTTTATCCTCTAATTTCAAAATATCCTTGTTATCCATGTTTTCTACGAGGACCATAGAAAAGCCACCCATATTAAAATCTTCTGATAATATATTTTCACCTTTTATAGTTTCAACATCATCTGGAAGATATACTAATATGTCATAATTAATTCTAGTTGCTTTTATTCCTATTATTGATGGAATAATAAGAAGTAGTGCTATTACTAAAATCAATTTTCTATGTTTGCAAATAAATTTTCCGAAACTTTTGCATAAATTATTCTCCTTTCCATTTCTGACCATTAGTCACTTTTATTATTATATCTCAATAATGACCATTGGTCAATATGTTTTTAGAAATTTATTATATTTTATTGACCATTAGTCATAAATATGTCATAATAGTATATGGGAGCTGATGATTTATGAAAGAATTAAACTTAATAAATAAATTAAATAATATGAAAAATATAAAATCAAATAAAAAAATTGAAGAAACAAATTTAGATGATAGCAAAGAACAACGTTTACTTGATACAGCATTTAACCTATTTACCCAAAAAGGAATAAAAGACACATCAATACAAGAAATAGTTGATAATGCTTCTGTTGCAAAAGGTACATTCTATTTATATTTTAAAGATAAATATGAACTTCAAGATGTTCTTATTGCAAAAGAATCACATAAACTATTTAAAGATGCTCTAAAAGATTTAAGAAAAAAAGATATTACTGATTTATCTGATCAAGTCATATTTATAATAGACTCTGTGTTAAATAAATTAACAAAAAATCCTACTTTATTAAAATTTATCTCAAAAAATTTATCATGGGGAATTTATAGTAAAACAATTAGAAAAGTTTACGAGGACTCTGGAGAAGATGAAGATGGAATTTACAAATTATTTTTAAAAGGCGTAAAGGAAAACAATATATCACTTAAAAATCCAGATGTAACACTTTTTATGATAATAGAGCTTGTTAGTTCAACATGTTTTAACTCTATCTTATATGGTGAGCCTCTTCCAATAGATGAATATAAACCAATTTTATATGATACAATAAAAAAATTGATAAATAATAATTAACAACGAACAAAGCGACTTTAGGTCGCCATTTGTTCTTGCCGATTTGAGTTTTCGACTAAAAGGAGAAAATCTCAAAGGCAATAGCGATTGTAGCATTTTTATATACTAGGAAATGAGAAATTTCCTAGTATATAAAAAAACGAAGATTAAATCAATAATCTTCGTTTTTTTGTGATTTCAAAAATTAACTAGAATCTTTTACTCTCTTTTTTTATTAACTTTAACAATGATAAATGTAATTCCTGCAATTAGTATTACTGCAATTACTGCTCCTAAGATGTAGTAAATATGTGTATTACCAAATGGAGGTAATATAATAACTTTTTCAGCTACACTTGAGTCAACCTCTGATGCATCACTTAGTTTTGGATCTTGATTTCCTACTACTGAGAATGCCATTCTTCTACCTACTGTGTTGCTTGTTTTTACTATCTCTACCATATTTTTATATGTTAAATCATCACTTGAATTCTCAGTTGAAATTAATTGTGTTAATACTATTGTCTTATCTGTACTTTCTCCTGGTTTCAAAGATTTATTTAATCCATCTGTTTGAACAGTTGTATTATATTGTTTTACATTATTTATTAATCTACGGTTTACCAAGTTATCATTATTATCTGCATTTTGTGATGTAATTAATGCTGCATTATTTATTACAGTCCACTTATTATTTTCAGCATTAGATCCATTAAATTGTAAATTATTTGCAACATAATCAACTACTTGATTTGCTACTGTTGTTACAACTGTTGAACCAGAGCTTTCTCCTAAGTAATAATATTTTTGTCCTTCATAATCTGTCTCACCAACATTTTTAACTGTAACTTTGTATTTAATTTCTATTGTAGCACCATGCATTAACTCTTCATCCATTGTTAATTGTACTAAACCTTTATCAGATTTTTTTACAATGTCATTTACCTCTGTTCTATATGAATATCTATTTCCAGTCTTACCATAATAGTCTTTATATTTTTTAGTGTCTTTTAATTCTTTGTATCCAAGACCACTTTTTTCTGCTTTTTCATTTAGTTTGTATGCTTCATGAGTTTTCCAAATAACATTGTCGCCTGATTTATTTACATCAAATAATACACTACCATTTGCAAGTGTTACTTTAATGTTTGATATAGACTTATCTAACTCAAGTTGTGCTTTTGGTCTTTCTGTAAGTCCTAAATCAATATTTGCAAGTTCATATTTTCCATTATATCTATTATCTTTAGAAACATAGTCTTTGCTTGAATTACTACTATTATTTTCTGTTTCTTTTAATCCATCAGTTTGTTGTCTGTCATATTCAAATTCTACTGCAATAACTCCTGTTTCTGCTGTCATATAAGTATTATTTATAAGTTCATTTACAAGTGCATTCATCTCAGCTTGTGTATATTTTGTACCATTATAGCTTGGTGTTTCATAAGGACTTGCAAGAACTTCTGCTTTATGGTTTGTTACATTACTGCTACTATAACTATTTACAGCTTGTCTGCCATGAATTGCTTTTTTCTCACTAACTGTAACATTTGGTCTATATGTTATCGATGGAATATTGCTTGTTGTCCATAAATCCTTTGCATCAGATACGTTATTTTTGTTGCTATCTGCAACATAAATGTCATATCCATATGTTCCAGTTTCATTTTGAGTTGATGTATTTTTATATCCTGTATAACGGTTAGATTCATCTGTATAATTTGATTGTGTTATTCCTTTTTGATATGTTGTAGATTTAAAATCCTGTCCATTATATGATACACTATTTAATCCACCCTCTGTGTAGTCTTTGTTTCCTTTTACCTTTGTATTATCTGCATTGTTTCCATAGTAGAAACGAACTACATAATCTCCTGGAATATAGCTTGCAAATTTATACTTACCGCTTGCATCTGTTTTTGTTTCTTGCCAAATATATTCTTTTCCATTAACTGTTTTTTCAACTAATTGAACAGTTACTCCTGCAACCTTATTCTCACTATCTTGTCTTATACCGTCACCAACAATTGAATCTCCAGATTTAACTGTTCTTTGATCTTCCCATACAGTACCATTTGCTTTTCTTACTGCGCTTTCGTCAATAATAACTCTTATTGCCTTTGCTCTATCTGTATCATCTTCAAAGTTTTTCTCTCCTCTGTCTTTATCATTAATGTCACTTTGAACTAGGTTACCTGGGTTAGAATCTCTATCTAATAGTCCTGCTATATCATTTGAGTTCTTTGTTACATTATTAGGTAATGTTGTACCATCTCTATAATATGTTGTATATCCATTAATTTCAGCATAATTCATTTTTGGACTACTTTCATTATCTAATATAACTTTTCCATTTTCTTTATTTACTTGGAATGTTAAATAAATATATGCACTTTCACCTGTTGCAAGTTTTTTATCTTCTAATCCTCTTACATATACTGTGTTATATGTTTTAGATATATCACTATGTGTTGAAGCTCCATATTTGCTTGTTGTTGAAGCCTTTGTAGCTCTTGCATTTTTAATGTTACTTGAAATATTTTCTGCAACCATTGCATTATAATATTCTTTATCTGTAACTGAATTTGTTTTGCCATCTCCAACATATGTTACCCAAGATAAGTCATCACGGTATGTATAATCTTTATCATAGTAGTCAACAACTTCCTTAATTTGATTCATTATACTTTGTGATTGATTACGTATTGTAAGTTTATATGTAACATATATCTCTAAGTCTGCTCCTGGATGATTTAAAGCTTTTGAACTATATTCATAATCAGTTCTATAAACTTCTCTATTATATCTTGAATTATAATAGCTATCATAATCTGACATCCTTACATTGATATCCCAATATTTATCATCATCAGATCTCTTATCATATTTATACATTACTGTTTTGTTATTAATTTTCATTACAGATCTGTATACATCTTTCCTCATTGCTGCATCAAATTCTTGTCTTCTCCATAAACCTTGATTTACAAAGAATTGTCCTGGATAAATTGGGTTATATGTTACTCCATCTAGAACCTCTACTTTCATATCGTAGTTACCATTTTGAGCTTCTTTTGCAGTTTTGTAAACTTCCCAATCTTTTGCATGATTGATTCTAAATACGTCATATACTGGGTATAAGTCTTTAGATTTGTCTTGTCCTTGTGTATAAGAAGAAATTTTGCAATCTTCTACAAATTGTAATTTTCTCCATGTCTCTAAAGTATTTTCTGCAATACTACTATAAATTTCTTTCATAGCATTGTCATCTGGGAACTTCTTATTTTCTTTAATATATTGTCTTACTTTTTGTGAAATTACTCCTTCTTTATACTCTGTTGTTTCAAGTCCATTTTCGTCATATAAATATCCATCTATTAATTGTGTTGCTGTTTGTTTGTATTTACCTTCTCTATCTAATGTATATCCCATTAAATCTTTTTGAGTAAATGCTGCATTTTTGCTTCCTGTTTTGCCAAGTGAATTTGATGAACTATAGTTTTCTGGATAAGAACCAATTTCTTCAAATTTCTTGTCATAATTATTTCTATCTTGAACTGTTTCTGTACCTTTTGAAGTTACCTTCCAGCTATCTGTATTGTATAATTTTGCATTTACCATTTCACTAACTGTAGAATATTGTTTTCCTTCTGTATTCAAATATTCTGTTGGTAAATATATTTGACCATTATATTCAAATCTTACATAATACTTTTTCATTGGGTCTAATCCTTCAAACAAGTAGTTACCTTCTGCATCTGTATATGTTGGGTTAACTCTATGCATTACTTGTTCATCTGTTATGCCCTCTTCTTTTGGATTTGAAAGTAATTTAGCAACTTTGCCATCTGATGTATATAATGTTACTTTTACATTTTTAAGTGCTTTATCAATATTTTCACCATCTGTATTAGATACACCGTCAGCTTTTGTCTCTTTTGTAGCAACTCCATCTTCCCATACATGTCCACCTAAATCCATTGATGTATTAAGTGGTATTATCTTACTAATCTCAAGCTCTTGCTCATAAATACTTCTTATTGCGTCCATTACTGCAATAGTTTGTTGCTCTGCTTCATCTAAGTAGCATCTTGTTGTACAACTATAACATCTTCTCTTTCTATGTCTGTGACTCCTATGGCTATGACTATAACTTACTGTATATTTTGTACCTTCCAATTTTGTATATTGTCCATTTGCAAGCATATATTTAAATTTAACTTTTATTGAAATATATGTTACTCTATTCTCACTATCTTCTGCTACTCCTGCATTTGGATCATCAAATACAATTTGAAAATCTTGTCCAGATACTGGATAAACTTGTTTTGTTTCATCAACTTTTAAATCAGAACTTGGTGTAAAGAATTCTGGTGTAACACCATTTCCATAAATTCCTGTTGCTGTATCTTTTAATATAAACTTTTTAACTTTTATATCACTCTTTACAACTTCTTTTTTGCTGTTATATCCGATAACTGTCATATCAGAAATACCAGAAAAAGCAAGGTTTCCATATGCTCCATTTGTATATGTTATATTAAATGGTCCTACTGTATATTCTTTCTTTGTTTGATTTACTTTAGTATATACATCATTTAAATTTGTTTTATCAGCTGGATTTAAACCTGTATTTCTTACAGTTTTATCATAATTTGCATAATCAATGGCTTCTTGATCATATATAGAAGTGTGTGAATCTCCATGTCTATCTGGTTGATCTGATATTCCATCACCTATTACAAGTCCTTCATCTAAACCTGAGTTTCTTAAATTCCAAATTGCTTTTTGCTTGTCTTTGCTCCACTGACCAATTGGTGTTTCTGATACAATATATGCTGCGGCTATTGGTAATGGGTATGTTCCAATTTCTCTATAAACAGGTGGTGTTGTTGCACCCTCATAAGGTGTACTAGCACAACCACATCCTGCAGAATATGTTTTTCCGTTTAAACTTAATGCCTGTGCATATCTTATGTCATAATCAAATTGAAGTGAAGCTCCTGGTTGAATACAAAATATTTGATATCCAGGATACAATGGATCAGCATACTCTGACATTCCATATATTGCCTCAAATTGACCTGTTCGTGTTTTATATGAGTATTTACCTGGATCTTTTTCTCCACTTGCAAGTGTTCCAGCACTTCCTGTGTTCGCATTTGTTTGAGCCTGTATAGCAGATGTTTTGGTTACTTGTGTATCAATTGCATAACTTGAAATAAAGTATATTCCTGAAATTACTACAAGTATAAAAGCTATAAAGCCACTAATTTTTAATAACTTTTTACTCACCCTTTTATCCTCCTTTCATTAATTTTTTCTCTTTTTTAGAACTCTTTTTTTGATTTCAAATACTCCGAATCCTAGTATTGCAATTACTCCAAGTGTAATTGTTGTATACATTATAATTTTACCAGTTACAATTGAGAAGATTACATCTGCCATTGACATGTCATCTTCATTTTGTGCTTTATTTCCTGGAGTTGAATCAATATCTTTTAGTCCTTGTTCATTATAGCTTTCATAAATTTCTGCATTATTATTAATTGGGTCTCCTAAGCTATCTTCTGTAATTTTCTTTGTTACAACAAGTGTAAGTTCTTTTGATTCTCCTGGTTTTATTATTTCATTTGCAAGACTTGCATTATACACATTTCCATTATCAGATAAATACCAATCCTTATTAAGCTCTGTACTAAAGCTTACACCTTTTGGTAAATAATCTACTATTTTCTTAGCATATCCTGCAACTGCTCCCTCATTTGTTACAACTATTTTATATTCTATTATTGCACTACTCTTTCCAAGGTTTGAACCTAAAACCTCAATTTTAGCTGCTTTAGAATTATTATATTCATATGTTTTAGTTCCACTTGATGGTGTAGTACGTGTAATTTTACTTATATATTTATCAAGTTTCAAATCAAATTTTTCTGCTGAGTATAATCCAATATCTATATCTCTTGCATTATCATCAGTAATTTTTATTACATCTGTTGTTCCTGCAATAGTTCTCTTTCCGTCAAGCGTAATATTTATATCCACAACATCTGAATTCAAACTACTATCTACATCTTTTTGTCTATATGTTGTTAAACTATATCTTGATGCATCATATACAAATATCACAAAATATTCTCCAGATTTCAAGTTAGAAAATTCATATGTGCCATTATCTGCAGTTGTTGTTATTTTTTGCTCATTTGTATCCACATCTTTAACAATTTTATTGTCTTCTTTGCTTAATAACATTACTTTAATGTTTGAAAGTAATTGTTCATCTGAATCACGTTTTCCATTTTTATTACTATCAAGCCATGCTGTACCTGTTATTTTAAAACGGTTTTCTGATGGTCCTGGATTTGGATTATCATTGTTTGATTTATCATGTATTGGTTTATAATACTCAATAATATTTGTTACTGTATTTGTAGTAATTTCATTTACATGATTTGCTACAACTGACATTTTATTTTCTACTGTTTTATCATTTGTATCTGGAAGTACTCCAGCTTTTGCTGTTACATTTATTGTAATTGTTTCTTTTGCATTTAATTGATTTATAAATATTTCAACTTGTCCATTTACAAGATTTGTTATTTTATGTTCTGTTCCATTATAGTTATAAGTTGCATTTACAAATGTAAGTCCATCTGGTAAAGTATCTGTTACTTTTAATCCTGTAATTACTGAATCACCTTTATTGCTTACTTTTAATGTATATGTAACTTGACTACCTTCTTTTACATATTTAGGTGTTGATGTAAGTTCTGACACCTCCATATCAATTATTTCAGATTTATATTGCATTTTATTTGAATAATGTTCTTCTGTTCCATCAGCTTTTGCTGTTGAATATAATGTTAAATCTCCACTATAATTTTCAACTTGTAAATTTATATCAATATATTTTTGTATATCAAGTGTTCCAATATTAATTGTTACAACATTAGTTTTCTCATCATAGCTTATTCCATCTGATTTTCCACTTTCATCTGCTAGACTTTCCTTTATCACAGCATCTTTATATTTTAATCCCTGTGGTAATGGAATTGTAACAATTGTATTAGCTAAACTATCACCTTTTGAAATGTTTTTTACCTTTATAACTGTATCTATTACATCTCCATTATTTAATACCTGGTTCTCACTTATCCTTGTATACATGTTGATTGCAATTTGTCCCTTTTGTACACTTAGTTTATACTCCTGTGCAGGGATTGAGCCATCTGTATCATCTGCTGTAATTGTTAGTTTAAAAGAAATATCTTTTGGATACACTTCTTCTGATGTGTCTCCTCCTGCATCTGATCCATCTATTATAGGGTCATCATCATCAACTTCGTTTCCATTAATCTCTGATAAATCTTCTTTTACCTTAATAATAAATGAAAGTTCTTTTGTTTTTCCAGCTTCTATTGTTCCCGCATTTAAAACTAAGTTTGTGTTTTTCATTTCAAAGAAACCATTTCCAGATGAATATTCCATAAATGTTGCTTCATCAGGTTTTGGAATATTTACTTTTACATTTTTTGCAGTTACTGAGCCTGTATTTTTTACTACAACATTCATCTTTACGATTTGTCCTTCACGAACAACATCTGTTGTAGCTTTTAATTCAGCTGTAATTTCTGCTCCTTGTCCTGTTGTAAGTGTCATGATAGATGATACTTTTGTTTCTGCCATTGTTCCAATTGAAGAAACATTGTTGTAATAAACTTTGTACATTTCTGAAACGCTGTTATTATGTTTTAAATTTTCTGGTACTTCTGCATCATATGAGAATTCAATCATATCTCCTGAAGCCATATCATAATTTTTTGTAACTATCATATATGATTTAGCATTTGCTGTTCCTGATGTAGACCATCCATTATTTGTATCACTTAAGTCTTTATTTGCACTTGCATTTTCTGAATAATATACAGTATATTTTGAGCTGTCTATTCCTGAAATAGTAAGTCCTGTTTTCAATGTCATATCAAATGTTGAGCCTAAGCTATCTGTTGAATCAATTTTTTTGTTATCTTTTGAAGGCATTCTTCCTAAAATAACAACATCTGATATTTTATTTGAATAATTGTTTATTATTTTTCCATAAACTTTTGCAGTTTTTTTGCTTGCATATGCTGGTATTGTTTTTGTAATACCCTCTTCTGAAATTGACATCATGTCAGATTTATCATCAATATAATTTGAAATTCCATTTGCTGCAACTACACCTGTTGGCGCAACAAAATTTACATTTGTATCAACTGTTCCTTCTTGATTTAATGCTGTATCATTTGCATTTGTAAATTTCATTGTAATTTTATCTGCATGACTTGGTGTCAATGTTTTTACAGTTAAATCTGTATTAAGAATAACTATTGTACCTTCATATTCTGCACCTATTGTATATTCATCTTGCATTCCTTCAAGTGTAATTGTAATTACTTGTTTGCCATTTTCTGTTGTAATTGATGGTGTGCCTTTTATTTTTAGGCCATTTGCCATTACTATATCTGTCTTTTTAATATTTACATTACTTATATAAGAAGGAAGTGTGATTTTTAATGTAGGATTTTTAAATAATGCATTATGTACATCTGCAGTATTAAGTGTAGCTCTTATCTCTACATTTTCATTTTTTACAACTGTTGTTAAATCTTTTTTGCTAATTGTAATATCTGCAACTGAATGTGTTTCTTTTAGTAATAATTGTTCTGTTGCATTTACTGTAGAAGTACTTGCTTTTCCTTCAAGTCCTGCTTGCATTTTTGTAAATGTTTGCATTTGAGACTTACTATAGTCAATACTTGTTTTTATTGCTTTGTTTACATTAATAACAAGTTGTCCTTCAGTTTGTGGTTTACTTGCAATAATATAAATTTGATTTGTATTTTTATCACTAATATCTAATGTATATTTTCCATCTTTATTTTCTACTGATTTATTAATTGTTCCAAGTTTAGTATCAGATGTGTTATATACATCTATGCTTCCGTCTTCTCCAAGAATTTTATTAAATACATTTACATCTATACTTACTGATTTATTATATGTATAGTTATTTTCTGATACAGATGTTGGAGCTTTTTGGTCGTCTTTTGTCATAAATGCATCAATTTGTTGATTAAATCTAATTGTATCTGTTAAGTCTGCACTATTAATTGTAGAAACATATTGTTCACTGTATTCTACTTCTTTCTTTTTAGAAACATCATAATTTGCATAAATTTGACCTTTGCTTATTTGATTTGCTAAATATATATCAAAATCTGCTATTGTTCCAAGTCTATCTGTCATCTTTACTTCTGTTGTAATTTTATCAACATTTATACTTTTTTCTTCATTATTATATACAGTAAACTTTGCACTTGTAGAAACTGATGTATTTACTCCATTTGTTTTTGCATAATTATATATTTCTTGTCCATCAAAAATATATGTTACTAAATATTCATCTTGAGCATCTTTTTTCCAACTAACTTTATCAGAGGCATTTTCTGTTTTAATTGTTACAATTCCTGTCTCTTTATTATATGTATAATTTTCACTTGTAAATTCAAGACCATTATCAGCACCTTTTGTAGCACTCATATCTGTAGCAATTACATTTACACTTGATGGTTTATTTCCATTTATCTCAGGAACTACCACGTTTATTTCTGTTGTTTTAATTGGTAATTTATTGTCTGCTATCTTAGAGCTAATTTTTGTTTGTACCATAACACCATATTTGTTTCCTGTTGCATATGGAATATATTTTGTAACTTCTGACTTTACATTTGCCTGCGCATCTCTACTCCAAGAAAGCTTATTTGTAATCTCTTTTGAAATATTTTTTTCTTTTCCATTTCCATCTACATATATTGCACTAAAGTTTGCTTTTGTTTCTTTTGCAAAATAGTCTAGTGAAACTTCTTCATTATTTAAGAATGAAATTGGTATTTCTAAAGTTACATCTGAACCATTATTTAATTGTTTTAAAACTATTTTGTTATTTTCCTTATCAATGCTTTGAACATTGTCGTTCTTCACATCTCCAATTTTGAAGTTAACATCCTTAAATTCGATGGTTCCATTTTTTAAATATCCTGCATTTTTCACTTTAACATTCACGTAAAGTTTTGCAGTGGTTGAATCTATCGATTCTGTTTTTAAGTGTGAACCTCCTTCGAAATAAGAATTAAATTCAACATTTGAATTTTCTGTTTGTGATGTTTGCCCTGACAACTCTTTGTCTGTAATCGCATATGAAATACTATACATACCAAGAATTGACACATTGGCCCCTGCTAATGTTACAACTAATATCATAGCTATTAGTTTTTGCAAAAATCTGCTCATAGTAACCTCCTAAAATATAATAATCTCACCATATATTATACGACATTTCCTTTAGTTTTTCAATGCTTTAAGGCATTTTTAACAACTTTTTATGTATAATAATGTTATTTTATTGTATTATAATTACATATATAATATATTTTAGCACTTTTATCTCTTTTTTCAACAAAATACGCCTTGGTAATTATTTCATTTTTCTGTTTTCATTTACGGAAATTGATTTTCAAACAAAATATTAAATTTATATTACATTTTTGTTACAATGTTACACAAAATTTTCATTATATCGTGTCTAAACCACTCATATCCTTTTATCCGTAATTTTTAGCTCACTTTTAAGAACATTTTTCAAATAATTGCATATTATAAATCATATAATATATCAGAGGTGATTATTGTGAATAATATGGATATTTCCAAAATGATGGAAATGCTTTCAAAAATGGATAAAGCAGATTTAGAACAAAACTTAAACAAAGTAAGTAAAATACTAAATTCTAAAGATGCAGACAGAGTAATAGATGAAATTAAGAAAAACACTGGTAAACAGTAATAATTTAAGTAAGGAGGGTGCTATGAGTGATAACATGTCTAATTTAATGAATCAAATTAGCAATATGCTAAACAATAATGAAATACCTGATGAAATTAAAAATATGATGTCTAATTTAAGTCAAAATCAAAAAGGAAGTAACACTTCTTCTAATCATTCTAATACAGCCTCTCCAAACGCAAACTCTACCTCTGATCAAGTTCCAGATATAGATATTGAAACAATAATGAAAATAAAGAAAGTAATGGATTCAATAAAAGAAACTCGTAATGACCCAAGAGCAAATTTACTTCGTTCGCTAAAGCCTTACTTAAAAAGTAGTAGACAAGAAAAAGTCGAACAATACATACAATTTTTAGGTATAGAAAAAGCTTTTGAAGCCTTTGGCTCCCTAGGTGGTGATAAGAAAAAATGATGTATTATTATTATCCCCCTTTCTATCCCCCTAAAATACCACAAGGCTATCAAAGCAATCTTATGCATACCAAATCTAGCCAAAATTATTCAAAACATAACAATACCAGTAAGTTAGGCTCAATATCAACAAATGATGATACAAATTTAAAAAGGGCAGAAAAAAACGATACTGCTTTTTCAGACAATACCGTTCTTTTTGAAATCTTAGGTATAAAATTATATTTTGATGATTTACTACTCATCTGTTTAATATTTTTCTTATACACAGAAGGAGTTCAAGACCAAATACTTTTTATAGCCCTAATTTTATTGTTACTTGGTTAGTGAATATTTGCCAGCATGCTATATTCACTCAAGTATCATTTCTCCATTTTCATTAAGGTATGCAGATGTTTTTATTTTTCTTATTTCTGATTCATCATCTTTTTCTATTTCTTTTACAACATCTGCTATTCTAAGTTGAAGCGAATCAATCTCTACAGCTTCTATTACAGCATCCCTATTTCCTTTTGCGCCTGCATGTGCAAGCCCTCTAAGTTGACCAAGTATAATAATATTTTCTCCTGCAATAACCTGTGCCCCAGGATTTACATCTCCAATAATTACAAGGCTTCCTTCAAATTCAAGTTGTTGTCCTGAACGAAGTGAACCTTTGTGAAACTTGGTTTCTGATGTTGCAATTTCTTTGTAAAAACTTTTCTTAATTCCATGAAGTCCAAGTTCTTTTGGACTATCAAAATCTATTTGCACATCAAGAAATCTTTTTATAAATCCTTGTATTTCGTCCATTTCTTTATTTTTCAATACTTTTCCTGTAATTAAAATAGGAGTTTTATCTTCTTTATATAAATTCTTTAGCTCAATGATTTTCTTTTTCAAACTTGCCATTACATCTCTTTGTTCACTATTTTCATCTACTCTTATAATTACTTGATCCTTTTTCATGCTAATTGTAATACTATTTTTCATTTTACATCTGCATCCTTTCTTACATATGTCAGCATTAGTATCTATCTTACACTTTGAGTAGTTGAAATTGCTTGTACATTTTCTGTAACAGATTTTGAATTCATTCCAAAATATTCTTTCATAATATCTCTTGCAACACCAGCTGTATAACCTCCTGTACCTCCATGCTCTGCAAGTACAACAACTGCAATTTCAGGATTATCATATGGTGCAAATCCCACAAACCAAGCATGCGCATCTTTGCCATCTCCTGTTTGAGCAGAACCTGTTTTACCACCTACTTCAATATCAAAATTTGCAAAGGCAGAATATGCTGTACCACCTTCACTTGTAACGCCTTTCATACCTTTTAAAATTGCCTGCAAATTTGATTCTTTAACGTGTAAATCTTCTGTAGTTTCATTTTTCAATCCTAATTTTTCGTTTGTATATTTCTTAATTTCATCTTTTGAAACTTCACTTCCATCTGCATTTACAACAGATTTTATAAGAGTTACATCTATGTTTTTCCCACCATTTGATAACATGCTAACATATTTAGCCATTTGAAGAGGTGAAAAAGAATTTAAAGTTTGTCCAATTGCTGCAGATAATGTATCTCCTAAATACCAGTCATCTCCATACATTTTCTTTTTATTTTCGGCAGTTGCAAGTACTCCACTTGTTTCATCTTGAAGTTCAATTCCTGTCTTTCTTCCAAGTCCTAAATAACTTGCATATTTAGCAATATTATCGATTCCAACCCTATAACCAATCTCGTAAAAGAAATAATTACAAGAATGTTTTATAGCTTGAGATACATTCAAATATCCATGTCCTCTACGATAGCTTGTATACATCCAGCATACTGGATTTCCTCCTCTTGGATATACAC
The DNA here is from genome assembly GCA_934101145.1 of uncultured Clostridia bacterium. Taxonomy (GTDB): domain Bacteria; phylum Bacillota; class Clostridia; order TANB77; family CAG-508; genus CALXVA01. Next base: position 83,723 of record CAKOPZ010000002.1, on the reverse strand, counting down.
CTGTATCATTTATTTTAGTGCTTGTTGTAATTTTGCCTGTTTCAAGTCCTGCAAGTGCTGTCGCCATTTTAAATGTTGAACCTGGTGCATAACTTCCACTTACAGCTCTATTATATAGATTGTTTCCTTTTTGGTATGAATCATAAACACTTTGACTAATTCCATTTGTAAATAACTCTGGTTCATAATCAGGATAGCTTGCAAGTGCTAAAACCTCTCCCGTTTTTACTTTCATAACTACAACTGCACCTGATTTTGCATCCTTCTTCTTTTTACCAAACTTTCCATTTTGTAAATCTTTTATATTTTTCTGCAATGCCTCTTCAGCTGCCTTTTGCAAATTTGCATCTATAGTTAATACTACATCAGACCCTGCAACTGCTTCTTTGGATACATACTCACTTGTTATGCTTCCATCAACAGCCATATCAATTTGTTTTACACCATCTTGTCCTTTCAAATATTGTTCAAATATTTTTTGAATTCCTGTTTTTCCTATAACATCATCATTTCTATATGTGTCCTGTCTTGTTTTATATTCTCCTTCATTTATAGCTCCTACATATCCCAAAATGTGAGAAGCAAGACTTTTAGATGTATATTTTACTATTGGCTCAGTAATAACATTCATACCAGGAAGACTACTACTTTGTTCACGTATCTTTACTGCACTTTGTCTGCTAATACTATTTGCAATCTTTACAGATCTTGTTGTACTATATCCATTTCGAGTAATTTCGTATCTTATTGCCATTATTTTTCTTGCCTTACCAATATCATTCTCTGTAATACCATACTTTTCTTTATAATAATTAAAAACCTGTTCTGCCGAAAAATTTTCATCTATATTGTTACTTTTTTTCCAACCTTTCTGACTATCTTCAGATGTATATGTAAAAGCATATGGATTAACATTTACAGGAAAATGATCTATATAAGTATCATTATTTTCTTCAAGTATTTCAATCATTTTTCCTATTGCAGTATTTAAAGTTGCATCATCTGCTTTTGTTTTGTATATTTCAAGTCCAAACCCTGTTTCATTAGTTACAAGTTCAACACCTGTTCTATCTTTTATAGAACCTCTTGCTGCTCTAAGAACCGACTCCCTAGTAAGTCTTGTATTTGACTGTTCTCTATATTCTTTCCCTTTAACTATTTGTAAATTAAATAATTGAAGTAATAATATAACCCCTACTACATAAATCAATGATGTTACTAGATTGTATCTTAATTTTGTACTTTTATCTGTTATTTTTACCTTCTTCAGAAATTACTCACCTTCTTTGCTTTTATATTTTATCCACAATTCTTTTTATATCACTTTGATTTATTCACATTAAAAATATCTTGTTAAAACGTTTTTTACTTTAAAAGTATTTTCTAACACATATCCTATTTTTTGAAAAATCGGATATATAATAATTACAATAAGTATATTGTAAATTGATTCTATTAGTAAAATTTTTATAAAACTATATAATTCAAACTGAATTCCTAATCTAAAAACATTGAAAATGTATGAACCTATTTCATAAAATATCGTACTTCCCAATACCATTAGCATAATTGTAAATCTGCTTTCTTTCGAAAAATTTTTATCAAAATATTCTCCCAAAAGTCCTATAAAGGCAAGCAAAATACCTGTCATTCCAACTGTTCTTCCTATAAGCAAGTCAATAATTATCCCAAATACAAAACCTAAAATTACACCAATTTTTTTCCCTGCAAACAAACCAATAAATAATACTAATATTACAAATAAATTTGGTTTTATTTTGGCAATGGTAAACCAAGTAAAGAAATTTGACTGTAAAAAATAAATTATAAAAAATGAAAATATCATACCTATCACTGCGATAACTTTTTTCAATCTATTTCCTCCTCTTAGTTTGTTATAACCAAAACTGTTGCAAGTTTTGAAAAATCAACTGCTGTTTCAACTGTTGCATATCTATCTGTTGGATTTTTTGTATTATATACTTCTTTTATTATACCAATATGAATTCCTTTTGGATAAATTCCTCCAAGTCCAGATGTTTCAACACTATCTCCTTGAAGTACCGTTGCATCTGTCGGAATATATGTAGCTTTAAGTACACCATTGTTTTCAAGTGTTCCTTGAACTACTATTGTATCTTTAGTTGTACTTATAGTGCTTGTAACCGCTGTTGCTGTATCTATAATTGTTTGCACTTTTGCTGTATGATCTGTTACAGAAATAACATGTCCAACTAATCCCTCATCTGCAATAACAGTCATATCTTCTTTTATTCCATCTTTTTCTCCAACATTTATCACAACTGTATTACTATAATTACTAATATCTTTGTTTATAACATATGCAGGCATTGTACTATAATTTTTATATTTATCTTTTAAATTCATATACTCTTTTAGAGTATCATTTTCAGACTTTATAATTTCATATTCACGAAGTGATTGTTCAAGTTCACTATTTTTCTTTTTAAGCTGCTCATTTTCTTCCTTTAACTTATTTACGTCTTGAAAGAAACTATCATTTCCAGTAAGTTTTCCCTTCAAATATGTAAGTCCATTTTGAATAGGCATAACCAATGTACTAACTATATTTTCTATATACGACATCTTTGCAATATCCGTATTTGTAACAGCCACAAGAAAAATCAATATAATAATTGTAATTACTACTCCAATAATCCCTGTTTTTTTCTTTTTATACATTTAATCTCTCCTAGATTTATTTTCTTTTTCTAGCATTAATTAGCACTGTCTTTAATCTTTCCAAATCTTCAAGTGTTTTTCCTGTACCTTTAACTACACAATCCAAAGGCTCTTCTGCGACATATACTGGCATTTCAGTTCTTTCAGATATCAATTTGTCCAAATTTTTTATAAGTGCTCCTCCTCCTGCAAGAACAATACCTTTTTCCATAATATCAGAAGCAAGTTCTGGTGGTGTTTTTTCAAGTGTTAATCTTACAACATCCACAATTTTTTCAATGCTTTCCCTCATTGATTCCTCAATTTCTGTTGATGTAACTGTAATTGTTTCTGGAAGTCCACTTGTTAAATCCCTTCCTTTTACTTCCATACTAGCCTCAGACATTAAAGGCATAGCACAGCCAATTTCCTTTTTTATTTGTTCTGCTGTAGTTTCGCCAATTGCTAAATTTCTTTCTCTTTTTATGTGATTAACTATATCTTCATCTAAATCATCTCCCGCAATTCTAATAGAATTGCTTACTACAACTCCTCCTAGAGAAATAACAGCAACCTCTGTAGTGCCTCCACCTATATCCACAATAATATTTCCACTAGGTTCTGCAATATCCATGTTTGCTCCAATAGCAGCAGCCATTGGTTCCTCTATTAAATACACTTCTCTTGCACCTGCTTGAAGTATTGCTTCTTCTACTGCTCTTTCTTCTACTTCCGTAATTCCAGAAGGTACTCCAACTACAACTCTCGGTCTTCCAATGCTATATCTTTTGCATATTTTATAAATAATATTTTTAAGCATCAATTGAGTTGCTGTAAAGTCAGCAATTACGCCATCCTTCAATGGTCTTACAGCTTTTATTTTCTCTGGTGTTCTTCCAAGCATCTCTTTAGCTTCGTATCCTGTAGCTAAAATATCCCTTGTACTTACATCTATTGCTACAACAGATGGTTCATTTAAAATGATACCCTTTCCCTTTAATGTAACAAGTATATTTGCTGTTCCTAAATCAATTCCTATATCTTTTGAGCCTAAATTCCAAAAATTCATATCTCACAATTCCTTTCTAGTTTTCTGATGTTTTCTTATAGAATTCAAAAAAATACTCTCAAATCTACAATCTCCAATGACAATATGATCTAACAATTCTATCCCCATAATGGATGCCGCCTGTCCCAATCTGTCTGTAAAATCTATGTCTGCTTTACTTGGAGTCGGATCTCCACTTGGATGATTATGTACTATTGCAATTTTTGGTGCACCAATTTTTATAGCTTCTGTTAGTGCATCTCTTGGCTTTAGTATAGCTGCATTATCACTTCCTAAACATATGTCTACAATTTTTATCACGATATTTTTTATGTTCAGTATAATAACCTTTACAACTTCTCTTTTTTCATATTTTAATTCATCCATTAGTAGATTAGCAATATCATCTGGGCAGCTAATCTGAATCTTTGGCACTTCTATTGGCCTTGATATTCTCTTTGCAAATTCACATACAGCTTTTAACTGTATTGCCTTTACTTTTCCAATCCCTTTTATTTTCATAAACTCCTGAATAGACATATCTTGTATAAATCTTAAACTATCACTATTCTTGTTCTTCATCGAAAGTATTTTATGTGCAGTATCAAGTGAACTTGCATCCCTTGTACCACTTTTTATAATTATCGCAAGTAATTCTGCATTTGATAATGTATCTGCTCCATACATTTCCATTTTTTCATAGGGTCTTTCAGACATTGGCAGTTCCTTTATTTTTGTTGCCACAACAATCTTCCTTTCTTCAAGCCCCCAAACTATTACACTTTTCTATAAATAAATATGGCTAGTACCATACCTATTATACTTGCTATGTTTATTTTAAACATTAATCCAAATGTTAGTTGTATCACATTCAAATCAAGTGAAATAGGATTTGAAAATCCAAATGATTCTCCATATGATAGCCACCATAAAAAATCCACTTTAGAAGCTAAATCCCCAAGTAAGCCTCCAACAACTATTCCACATAATATAAATACAATTAATATCCATATATTTTTTTCTCTTGTTGCCACTTAATATTCCTCCTAAGTATTAAATATTGTTTAATTTTTCCATAATATTATATATGGAAATATCATTTTTTTCAATACATACCGGAAATATTTTCTATTTATTTTTGAGTTTTTTTATGCTAAAATATATTTAAGTTTATTTACATTTAAAAACGTTTATGTTATATTAATTAGTACCTTTTAAGAAAAAATGTAATATTATATATCAAAAGCATTGGAGGTTATCTCATGAAATTTGAAAAACTTAATGAAAATAAAATAAGAATTACATTAACCCCTGGAGATTTTGAAGAAAAGCATATTAACTTTCACGACTTTATGTCTAACCCTTTAGAATCTCAGGATTTATTTTTAGATATTTTAGAAGAAGCTAAAACACAAATTGGATTTAACACAACTGATTATCGTGTAAAAATAGAAGCACTTGCAATGATTGATGGAGATTTTGTAGTAAATGTAACAAGAGCACGTGAAGCAAATATTGATAAGTTTTTGCAAAACAACTCTACTGAAAGAAAAAAATTTAAGATAAAACGAAAATCTCTTTCATCAAAAACAAATCAAGTAGTATATAAATTTGAGACTTTTGATGATTACTGTAATTTTATCGAATATTTGCATAACTCAAGTTTAGATAAAAGCTATCTAATTGCTAAAAAAATTATTGCATACATATATAAAACTAAATTTTATTTAATATTATATAACATTAACAATAATGATAATAATATATCAAAATTTTATTCATTTATAACTGAATTTGGTACATATGTAAATGATTCAAGCCTATTGATTTCTAAAATAGAAGAATATGGCAAAATTGTCATAAAAAATAATGCTTTAAAAATAAGTTTAAAACACTATATCGTTTAGAAAAAAACTGCCTATGAAGGCAGTTTTTTCAATGTACTAGAAAATTTTCCTTTTTCTAGTATATTAAAATGCTACAATCGCTGTTGCCTTTGAGTTTTTCTCCTTTTAGTCGAAAACTCAAATCGGCAAGAACAAAGGGCGACCTAAAGTCGCTTTGTTAATATAGATAATATTGCGGATTATATGAAATCCCATTTTTTCTCACTTCTAAATGAAGATGATTTCCTGTTGAATTTCCTGTTGATCCAACTTTAGCAACTACTTCCCCTTGGCTAATTTGTTGGCCTTTACTAACTAATACTCTACTACAATGTGCATATACAGTTTGTACTCCATTGCCATGTGAAATAACAACATAATTTCCATATCCATCTCCTGCATTACCTGCATATGTTACAGTACCTGAAGCTGCCGCCTTTATTGATGTACCTTTTGGTGCTGCAATATCAAGTCCTGTATGAGTATGACTTCTTACACTATCATTACTTCCAAAACGTGACATTATTGTTCCAGAAACAGGTTTAATTAATGCAATACCTATTTCAACCTTGCTATATGATTTACCAGAACTATAATTTGAAGCCGATGGAGACGAATACTTTGTAGAAACAGTTTTTTGAACAGTTACCTTTGGCTTTTCATATAGTTTTGAAATTGCTTTATCAACTCCTGTAAATTCTTTTAAAGATACATCATATTTCTCTACAATACCAATATCTTTTGCATTTGCACTCTTTTTCTTTTTTAACCCTTCAACAATTTCCTCTGCTTCTTTAAAAGATGCTACATATGTTTTTTCATCTTTATCATCAGTTATAGCATAATATTTATAATACTTCGTTCCATTATCTGTTACTTTGCTAAAAATTTCATCATCATTTGTCTTAATATCCTTCTTTAGCAAACATAGTTCATATGTTGGCATTGCATCAATCTGAACAAATGCTAAATTTTCGCCTTCTTTTGGTGATATATAATCATTTATTTTTTCTTGTAACTCACTTTTATTTTCTGTATATCCAACCAATTGTCCATTAACTGAAACTGCATAAGTTGGATGATAAAATATCACTATTGCGCTAATTACTAAAATTGCAGCAATAATTGATAATACAACAAATCTTATTGAAGTTCTTACTGTTATTGCTATTTTTCTGAATGTATTAATAACAAACACTCCCTTAAAACAAAATTTCAAATGTATTTTATATTAAAAAAGGATTTTAAACAATAATAATTATTGTTTAAAATCTTTTCTTATCTTATTTCCGTAAGTGTTATCTCATTTTTTCTCTTTCAATCTTTAATTTTCACAAATTCTATTGTTGTAGTTCTGTTTTTACTGTCTCAATCTCTGTTGTACTTGCCTTTTGAGCTGGCTTATAATAACCTTTAGCTTCAGCCGTTTTAAATAACTCATACTGAAAACTTTCATCATTATTTCTAATTTGTTGAAAAGTCTGTCTAAGTTGCATATTTTCAGTTTCAGATATTGCTGTTTGATATGCTGTTAAACTAGATTTAACACCAGCTAAAATATCATTTACCATTGTTTTTTCGTCCATACTATTTCCTCCCTTAAGAATTTAAAAAAGACATTAGTTTTTGTTTTGTATTTAATGCATCTTGTGCAGACTTTGTAAACATTTGCTTAATTTGTGGGTCTACAGCTTGTGATGCATACGTATTTAGTTTTTGATAAGATGTCTCATGTGCACCTATCAAATGTCTCAAATTTTGTAATTCAACTTGACTTAAATTTGCCATTGTTTGCCTCCTTTTCTTTTTTAGTATGGACGTTTTTCACTTAAATATACAATAAATTTAAGAAGCAAACATATTTAATTATATAATTTCAAGCCCTGCAAATTTTGCCATTAATCTTTTAGTTCCAGCTTTATCAAATTTAATTTCAATTTTAGAATCTTCCTCTTCAGGTTCAATTTTTACAATTGTACCTTCTCCAAATCTTTTGTGATAAACTCTTTGTCCAACTTCATATTTAGAAATATCAGTACCCTGGCTAGCTTTTTTGTTTAGACTATTTAAAAAGCCTTCTGCACTTTTAAACTGAAAAGCACTGTTTCCAAGTACACCTTTAGCAGTTGCTTCTTTGTTTCCATAATTATATGTATTATCATTTAGTTTATAAGTTTTTGTGCTTGAGCCTCGTCCATATTCCCATTTGTATGGACTATCTTCAAATTTATCTGCCTTATCCTCAAATGTTTCCTTATAACCGTCAAGTAAATCTTGTGGTATTTCACTTGCAAATCTTGAAATTGCATTATAACTGGTAGATCCAAATATTGTTCTTTTTTTAGCACATGTCAAATATAAATATTCTTTAGCTCTTGTAATTCCAACATAAAACAAACGTCTTTCTTCCTCAAGTTCACGTGGCTCTCCAATTGATTTATATCCAGGGAAAATTCCTTCTTCCATTCCAACCAAAAATACTACCGGAAATTCAAGTCCTTTTGCACTATGTAGCGTCATAAGAGTTACAGAATTGTCCTCATCCTCCATAGAATCAAGATCACTACTTAAAGTAATTCCTTCCAAGAAATCAGCCAAACTATTTTCTGCCTCTTGTTCTTCAAATTCAATTGCAACAGTTAAAAATTCCTCCAGGTTTTGAATTCTACTTTCAGCCTCAACAGAATCTTCATTTTCTAAAGCCTTTATGTACCCACTTTTTTTCAAGGTTTCTTTTATAAGTTCAGAAATAGGAAGTTCTTCAATCTTACTCCTCATTTCTTCTATTAATTGTACAAATTCCATAGAATTTGCTTTAAGTCTATTTAGTTCAAATTTTTCTGCATTTTTTATAACTTCAAACATAGAAATACCTGTTTTCTCAGATATTTCTTGAACATTATCCACACTTGTTTTGCCAATTCCCCTTTTAGGTTCATTGATAATTCTTTTCAAAGAAATATTATCAGATGGATTATAAATAAGTCTTAAATAAGAAATAATATCTTTAATTTCTTTTCTTTCATAGAATTTAAGACCTCCAACAATTTTATATGGTATATCTTCTCTTCTTAAAATTTCCTCTATAGCTCTTGATTGAGAGTTCATTCTATATAGTACCACAAAATCTGAATATTTATAATACTCTTCTCTTTTTAAATGATTAATTTGCTCTACTATATATCTTCCTTCATCATATTCATCATCTGACTTATGAATAGTTGGAAGAGCTCCTTCTCCATTTTCTGTCCACAATTTCTTCTCATACTTATTTTCATTGTGCTTTATAACAGCATTTGCAGCTTTAAGAATATTGCCTGTACAACGATAATTTTGCTCAAGTTTAATAATCTTTGTTCCAGGAAAATCTCTTTCAAAATTCAAAATGTTGCTTATATCCGCACCTCTAAAAGAATATATACCTTGATCATTATCTCCAACAACTGTAATATTTCCATGTCTAGATGCAAGAATTGTAACAAGTGTAAATTGTGCCTTGTTTGTATCTTGGTATTCATCAACCAAAACATATTGAAATTTACTTGAATAATAATCAAGTACATCAGGATTATCTGTCAAAATTTTAATTGTAAAATTAATAATATCATCAAAATCAATTGCATTATTTTCTTTTAAACGTCTTTGATATAGTTCATATATTTTACCAATTGTCTCTTTTCTATAATCCCCAGCATATTTTGTTAAATATGCTTTTGGCTCTAACATTTCATTTTTTCCATTACTAATTTCTGATAAAACTGCTCTATCCGTAAATAATTTGTCATCTATTTTTAGTGTTTTCATACATTCTTTTATAAGTGTTTTTTGATCTGATGTGTCAAATATTAAAAATGAACTATCAAATCCAATTCTATCAATATTTTTTCTAAGTATTCTAACACAAATAGAGTGAAATGTACCTATCCACATATCTTTTGCAGCTTCACCAACAAGGTTTTCAACCCTTTGTTTCATTTCATTTGCAGCCTTGTTGGTAAAAGTAATGGCTAAAATATTCCATGGTTTTATATATTTTTCAGTCATTAAATATGCAATTTTATGTGTTAGAACTTTTGTCTTTCCACTACCAGCTCCTGCAATAACAAGGCATGGACCGTCTGTTTCAAGTACTGCCTCTTTTTGTTTGTCGTTTAGTCCTTCTATTAAATTTTGCATTTATTTTATCCCTCTCTAAAATTAATTTCTAAGTAATAGATGCATCATAAATTTTTGTAATAACATAATTTAATTTTTCATCAAAAACTTCCTGACTTTGGTTTGCATTCAAATCCTGTAGCAATGCTCTTGAGAAACTTGCAATCATCCTGTTATTTTCAGAAAGAAGTTCACAAGCTTCATCTACATCATATCCACCAGATAATGCAACAATTCTTACAACACAGTCATAACTATATAAATCATAATAATGATTTGAAATTGAAGGAATAGTAAATTTAAACATAATTTTATCCTCAGGATTCCATTTATCAAGTTGCTCTTTTATTTCAGCTTTTAAAATTTCTTCACATCTCTCTTTTTTACTTGCATGAATATCAACCTCTGGTTCAATAATTGGAACAAGACCTGCATCACATATTCTTTTTGCAAATTCAAATTGTTGTTTAACAATTTCTTTAATTCCTTTTTCATTTGCATCATAAACAACTGATCTCATTTTTGTTCCAAAAACATTTTTTTCATTTGCTTCTTTTAACTCTTCATCAAGATTTGGAATATCTTTCATTAATTTTACTCCATCTTTTTCTTCTGCAAGACCCTTATCAACTTTTAAGAAAGAAACTATTTGTTTTTCATTCCATAAATAATCTGCTGTAAATTCATCATTTACTTTAGACATCATTGTTTTTTCAAATAAAATAGCACCTATGATATGCTCATTAGTAAATGATTTACTTGTAAATACTCTTTTTCTCATTTCATGAATTAAGTTAAACATTTCCTCTTCAGTGCTATATGCATCTTCAGGAATACCATAATTTTTTAGTGTTTTGCTACTGCTACCACCACTTTGATCAAGTGCAGCAATAAATCCCTTTTTATTTTTCATAATTTCATACATTTTTTCATTCATAATATATACCTCCAAATTAAATCTTTTAAATTATTAATCCCAAATAATTATTAATTTATAAGTATTATAATATATATTTAAAAATAGTCAAGGAGCGAACATCTACTAGTTTGCTCCCTATATAACATTAGTTAATACTTTTGATATTAGAATTAAGTATCTTAAGTACACTGTATTTAACTTGCAAAAATCTTAAATTTTTTTATAAATTCATTGCAAAAAAGCCTAAAATAAATCCGACCAAATTGCCTATAGCACTTGCCCTACCTTTATATAAATTATTAGCTTCTGGCGTAAGCTCACCGTGAAACAATGTATATCATGGCACCAGCAGCAAATGAAAGACAAATTGCAATTGTAGCTTCTGATATTTCCCCAATTAATCCACCAAAAAATGCTCCAATACCTGTTGTTACTCCAGAAAGTATTACATAAAAAATAACTCTTGAACTTTTTATTCCACCATTTTTCATAGGTACTGCCATTGAAATTCCCTCTGGAATATCATGAAAGCAAATTGCAATCGCAAGAGAAAGTCCCAATTTAAGAGATGCTTCAAATCCAGAACCTATTGCTAAACCTTCCGGAAAATTATGTATTGCAAGACCTATACTTACTATTATGCCTGTTTTTAATAAATCTGATTTTATATTTTTATTTGTACTTTTTTTACTACTAAATTTTTTATCAACAATTATGTCACAAAAAATCATCATCACTATTCCAAGTATTATCCCTACAATAACACTAAAAACAGAATTTATTTTAAGTGCCTCCGGAATTAATTCAAAACATACAATTGCACTCATCAGCCCAGATGCAAAAGACAATATAAACGATAAAAATTTATTCGATGTATTTTTAAATCTTACGCCAATTATTCCACCAATAGTTGTACCAAATGTACCAAAAAATAAACCAATTAATGTAGTTTTAATTAAATTATCCACACATTTACCTCCCTTTTAGAAAATTTTCCACATTTTTTCTAAAAATCTCATGTAGTCTATAAAACAACATTATTAATTTATATGTTTGTTATTTATTATTATTCAAATATTTTCATCCTTCTTGCAAAAGTAAAAACGTTGCTATTAATTTATAGCAACGTTTTTATTATATAATTATTCTTCTCCTTGTAATTTTTCAGCACGATCTGCAGCTGTTAAATTATCAATCATATCATCTAAATTGCCATTTAGAAAATCATCCATTTGATATATAGAAAGTCCTATTCTATGATCTGTAATACGTCCTTGTGGATAATTATAAGTACGTATCTTTTCACTTCTATCTCCACTTCCAACTTGTGATCTTCTTGCATTTGTAATTTCACTGTCTTGTTTTTGTTTTTCCATATCATAAAGTTTTGTTTTTAGCATTTTCATCGCATTATCTTTATTTTGGAATTGTGAACGCTCTGTTTGACACTCTACAACAATACCTGTTGGCTCATGGATAAGTCTTACAGCAGACGATGTTTTATTAATATGTTGTCCACCTGCTCCTGAAGAACGAAATACTTCCATTTTAATATCTGCAGGATTAATATCAATTTCAACATCTTCAACTACGGGAAGAACTGCAACTGTTGCAGTAGATGTATGAATTCTTCCACTTGCTTCTGTATCTGGAACTCTTTGCACTCTATGAACTCCACTTTCAAATTTTAATCTACTATAAGCACCTTTCCCTGTAATCATAAAAGAAATTTCTTTGTAACCACCAAGTTCTGTTTCGTTTTCATTTAATATTTCTAATTTCCAATGTTTTCTTTCTGCATACATTGAATACATTCTAAATAGTGTACCTGCAAATAATGCGGCTTCATCTCCACCGGCGCCTGCTCTAATTTCACAAATTACGTTTTTATCATCATCTTTATCCTTTGGAAGTAATAAAACCTTAATTTCATCTTCAATTTGTGGAAGCTTTTCCTTTGCTTCAAGCATTTCTACTTCTGCAAGTTCTTTTAGTTCTGGATCAGAAAGCATCTCTGTTGCCTCATCCATACTCTGCTTTGTTTTTTTATATTCTCTGTATTTTTCAACAATTGGTTCAATCTCTGCATGTTCCTTCATGTATTGTCTCCACTCAGTTTGATTTGCAATAACATCAGGATCACTTATCTTCTTTGTTAATTCCTCGTACTTTTTTTCAATTGCCTCTAATTTCTCAAACATATATAATCTCCCTCATGTAATTTAATTTTCAATGTAATTATTATACATTATTTTTTATTATAATTCAACCAAATTATATGAAACATGTATTTTATCTAGTATATTTTTTTCTCTATTTGTACATGTAAAAATAATTAATTGGTGATTTCCAAGTTCATCTGATAAAAATTTAAGAATATTTTCAAGTCTTGTTTCATCATAATATGCAAAAGCCTCATCTAAAATAATTGGCATTGATTCATTAGAAATTTCATCAATCATAGATAATCTTAGTGATAAATATAATTGATCTACTGTTCCTGTACTTAATCTTTCTGCTGAAATATACTCTCCATATTGGTTCTCAACAATTAATCCTTTTTCATCATTTATAGAAACTTTAGTATATTTCCCATTTGAAATTTTTTCAACGGTATTAGATAAATTTCGTGTAAATTTAGGTGTAATATTATTTTTCATTTTTTCATATGCATTAATTAAATATTCTTTTGTTTTAATAATTAAATTATTTTCATTTTCTAAATCATTTAATTTTTCTCTTAAATTTTCATATTCTTCTCTTAATGAAATCATATTTTCTAATTTTGGAGCTATATTTTTTTCTTCTATTGATATACTATTTAATTCTAATCTATTATTATTTAATTCATTTTGCAGCCTTTCTGCATAATTAGAAATATTTGATAAATTTACTTTATCTAATATTTCATCAATATTTACATTATTATATTCTCTTTTTAAATTGTCTATTGTAAAATCAATTTGATTATCTATATCTTTTTGTGTTTTTTCTATTTCGTTAATATAGTTTAATAATTCTTTATTATATTCAATTAATTGTTCTTCAATATTCTCAATTTTGGTATTTATAATATTTATTTCATTTTTGTTTTTTTCCTCTTCAATTTGCATATTTAATTTTTCTTGCATTTTTCTTTCGTGTTCTTCTTTTTTTATTTTATTATTTTCTATTTTATTTAAAATAAAATTTAATATAAAATAGAATATAAATACTATTCCATTAATAAAATATAAAATATTATTTTTTAAATAAAAATAATTAAATATTTCTAATAAAATAAATATTATAAAAAATAAAGTAAATAAATTAATTTTATTTTTATTATTTTTTATTTTTTTATTTATTTTTATATTTTCTGAAAAATTATTATTTAATAAATTATTTTTTTCTTCAATTATTTTTTTATTATTTAATAAATTATTTTTTTCTAATTTATTTTTATTAATTTTTTCTTGTAATTCATTTTTATTTTTTTCATTAAAATAAATTTTTTCTTTTTTTAAATTATTTTCTAAATTAATTTTATTTAATTTTTGAATAATATTATTTTCTGTCTCTAAATTAATATTTTTATTTTGTAAATATTCTTTTTTATTTTCAATTTTTTCTTTTTCTTCTTTTAGTAAATTCATATCCTTTAAGACAAACTCTATTTCTCGCATTCTATTTTTAGTAACATTGATTGGTTTTCCTTGTGTTCTATCTGTACCTATCTCATCAACCTGTCTCTTGCTTAGCTTGTCTAATACCTTCTTAAATGAGGTGCTGTCATCCCCCGTGCCCGCTAGGTTTGCTATTCTTTGTACTAAAATTTGCTGTGACTGTTTATCGAGTTTTACCTCTTGTTGCATTGATACTATAGTGGATAGAAACATCATTTCATCTACCTTAGTCTGATTATAGAAAAATTGCAACCCATCCTTTTTGTCAATATTATATTGGTTTGAAATTTCTTCAAAATTTCCATTATATACCTTTGGATTCTTCTTGTTAAAATCTCTTACTATTTCAAAATTATCTCCATTATCTAATTCATATGATAATTTTCCGAGAAAATTCTTCTTTCATCCATGGCTTATATTTTTCATAATCCGATATTTCTTTTCCATTTTTATTTTTAGAAATTCCATAAAAAATATTTTTTATATAATTTAATAAAGTTGATTTTCCACTTTCATTTTTTCCATAAACAATATTTATTTTATTTTCTAAATTAATATTTTTATTTTCTAAATTTCCATAATTATTTATTTTAATATTTTTTATTTTCAAAATTATTCTCCTTAATTAAAAATTATTTTTATTTTATTTTATTATTATTTTTTTCAAATTATTTTAACACATTTAATCCTATTTCAATTATTTTTTCTGCTTGCTCACTCGAAATAATATTATTTTTTTCATCTTCTAAAATTTCATTTAAAAATAATCCTCTTAAATTAATTTCATTTGCTATTTTATTTATATCAATATTTACTTGTGTTTTATCTTTTAATTTAATTATATTTTCATTCAAAATAAATTTATATAAATTATATATATTTATTTCAAAATTTCTTTTTCCGATTAAATTAATTTTATAAAAAATATTTTTACTTAATTCTAATTCATTTATTTTTTCAATTAATTCTTCCTCAGATAAAATATCTGAAATATCCATATTTATTTCTTTAAATTCTTTTAAATCCATATTTAAAAATTCTAGAGAAATATTTTCTTTTGTTATTTCTCCTAAAATTACTCCATGTTTTCCAGGTTCATCAAATCCAAGAGATATAGTTGAACCAGGATATACAATCCTTTGATTAGGTTCTGTATTATAATCTAATTTGTGAATATGTCCAAGAGCAACATAATCAAACCCAATTTGTTTTAATATATTTTTATGAATAGGATTATACTCAAAATTTGCAGTGCTTCCTCCATCTAAAGTTCCATGTGTAATTAAAATATTTATTTTATCTTTATTTTTTATTTGTATATTTTCGATTTCTGATTTTTCAAAATAGAAGTCATTAAATCCACATCCATATATATCTGCGTCATCATTTTCCACAATTTCCACATTATTATTAAATATTTTTACATTATCACTCCATTTGTATTTTTCATAAAATGAATTTAATATCTTAGGATCATGATTTCCAGGTGTAATATATATCTTTGTATTTGATATTTCTTTAAATAGCGAATTTATATATTGTATTGTAGATTCTCTTATATATTGATGTTCATATAAATCACCTGCAATAAAAAAATATTCAATTTGATTTTCTTTAATATATTGGATTATCTTTTTAAATACTTCTCTTTGTTCTAACCTTCTTTTTTCTCCCAAATTTCCTCTTGTATTTAATACAGTAAATGGGCTATCAAAATGCATATCAGCCATATGTATAAATTTCATATTAAATTCCTCCAATTATTATTTACATTTCTAAATAATATACCTAAATTCTATTTTTAGTCAATACTTTTTCAAAACATTTGTTTTAAAAAAGTGCATTGATTTTATCAATGCACTTTTCTTATTCTTCATCAAAATCTCCAAATAATTCATCAAATTTTGCTTCCAATTGTTTTTGAACATCTACTGACATAATATCCTCTTCTTTTCTATCCTCTCCAATTGAATATGGTTGTATGTCATTAGGTATATTAATTTGATTTAATTTTTCTTCAATTTCACTTTGTTCTTTTTTTGTATTATTTTGTATATCATTATTTAAATTATCTTTGTTCTTTTCATCTATATCATCTTCAAATAAATCATCTAAGGATTCTACTTTTAAATCTGCTCTTTGTTCTTTTTCATCTTCAACATAAGGATTATATGGATTATATTTTCTCCATTTACCTCTATTTTCTATATTAAATTCCAAATGATTTAATGAATATTCTGATAATTTTCTGGCCATTGGTGTTTCGAAATAATAATATTTTCTTGCTTTTACCGGTTTTATACCTTTTTCGTAAATAATACATAAATCATTATCCATTCTTCTAAGCTCATCTGGAGTCATAAGAGCTCTTGCCATTACCTGATCCGAATCGCTATATCCCTGTCTATGGAATTGTTTATCTCTATTTACAGATAAACTTTCCCTTGTAATTGTTTTTTCACCAAGAGCCTTAGAAAAATATTCAACTGTTTTAAATGAGTTGCTTCCTAAAAATACGTGCGTATCACAGTTACCCATAATTGTTTCATATGATTTCTCATATACAGCCTCTAATTGATCTAAGTTTTGTAATATAACACTAAACGAAATGCCTCTACTTCTTGAAGTTGAAATCTTTTTATCAAAATCAGGTATCTGTCCAATATTCGCAAACTCATCAAGTATAAAGAATGTTGGAACTTTCAATCTTCCACCATTTTTATCAGCGAAATCATATAATTGTTGTATCATCTGTGAGAAGAAAATTGTAAGTAAAAAGTCATATGCCTTATGTGTATCTGATGAGATAACATATACAGCAGTTTTTCTGCTTCCTATTTCTTCAAAGTTAATTGTATCTGTTGATGTAACTTCTGCTATTTCCTTTGAATCAAATTTACCAAGTTTTGATTGCAAAGAACTCAAGATAGATCCATAAGTTTTTTCTGGAGCAATCTCAATTGATTTATAATACATTCTTGCAGGATGATCATATGGAAGCTGATTTATTAATTCTGTAAGTAAATTACTTCCACCATTTGAATTCGCAGCTCTTACAAGTTCTGAACAACTTGCTAAATTTTGTTCTTCCTCTGGTCTAACTGCCATTAAGTAATATATTAATGCTTTAAGTAGCATTTCCGCCATATCATCCCAATATGGATCTGATTTTCCGCCTTCTGCTGATTGACCCTTTACAATTGTATTTGCAATAACATCTACATCTATTTCACTTGATATATGCATTAAAGGATTATATCCATCACTATTAGCTGGATTTACCAAGTTTAAAACTTTTATCTCGTAACCATTTTTTTTCAAATATCCTGCTGTTTTATCATAAAGTTCTCCTTTTGGATCCGTAAACACATAAGATCCAAGCATTTGGAATGCATTTGGTATAGAGTATGATGCTGATTTACCAGAACCAGAACCTCCGACTACCAATACATTGACATTTCCTCTTTTATCTACTGGTAAATAATTATCCTGTGCAAGTATTATACCTTTATTTTTATTTAATACTGTGTATTGCTCTCCATGTTCACTCCAGTCACTTGAACCGTGCTCAATATCTTTATATTCACTCTTTGGCTTTGATTTAAATAAACCAATCAAAGCAAATAATATATAAATAACTGAAAAATATAATAAAGTTTTCCCAAAAAGAGAGCCATAACCTTGTGCAAAAACTCTTCCAATTGATGTAAAGCTTGTTATCTCTGAAAAAATCAATTCAATAAAAATTGACATATCAAAAGCTCCCGATTTTGAAGCTTCTCCAATTGAATAACTTATAGGAGCGACAAGTACTATGGATAATATTACCCATAGTACTGCAATTATTATTATACTTTTTTTATTATCTTTTAAAGTTTTATCTAATTTATATCCCATAACATTTCACCTTTTCGTTTGTTTTTTAGTGTTCCATTTCCTTGCTGTCTTTATTTTTGTACTTACTTGGTGCTACCTTAGAACGTAATTTCTTATTCTTTTTACACTTTTCCATTGAAACTTTTCCAAGTACTTCCTTACTTCCTAAGTCAACAACTGTTCCATCATTTTCTACCTCATAGTCTCCAACAGCTGATATATTAAGCACTAAATCATCATTCATAATATCCATTCTTGATGGTCCTGGCTTAGCATTTTTGGGTGGTATATCCAATCCTTTCTCTGGTGTGGTTGGTATTATTTGTGCAACTGCACAATATTTATTGCTTTGTTTTTCTGAATGTACATTTGTACTACTCATTATATATCCTCCTTCTAACTTAAGTCTTTTTATCTCTTATCTCAAACGCAAAATATGATTTGTATGGTTCTAATTTACATTTTCCTTTTAATTCATTTGTATCCTCATCTAAATAAACTACAGGTTTAATTTCTTCTGTCGTTTCCGGATCAATAATAGATATTGTCCTTTTTAAATTTGGTGTATATGTAAAATTTCTATATTCTCTTTCATTTTCAGAATATAATGTGTCAAATTTTATAGGCATAGGTTTTTTAGAAATTTTAACTTTATTTTCTTCAAGAATTCCCATATTGACAACTACTCTATCCTGTCCAAAGGATAGAATAACCAAATCTTCCTCTTCAGCTGGTTCGTCAACAAAAAAAGTCTTTCTTTTAAGGTCTCCTCTTAATTCTTCAGAAGACTGTAATCTTTCGACTGTATATTTTGGAAATTCATTTAAAAGCGATTTATCTGTTTCAATAATTCTATAAATTACAGTATTAACACCTTTTGGATCTGTTATACTAAAGTGTTTGCCTTGTATAGTATCCATATTTTTGTCCTCCCTTACTATGAGTTTTAGTAGACATAGTTTATCCTTTGTAACTCAATAACTAACCTTAATTATACAATAACTACCAAACTATGTCAATCATTTTTATGCTTTTATGTTAACAATCGTTTCATTTCTTGGATTATAATTTGAAACCCTATCAAGTTCCTCAAACAATTCTCTTTCTTTATCTGTTAATTCTTTTGGAACCATTATCTTAACTTCAGCTATTAAATCTCCTCTTGAACCTTTTCCGTCTTGATAACCTTTTCCAGGAATTCTTACTCTTTCCCCACTTTGGATTCCCTGTGGTACATACACTGAAACTGTATCGTCGATTGCATCAACACTAATTCTTGTTCCAAGTGCTGCTTCCCATGGAGATAGAAGAATATATGTATGTATATCAATTCCCTGAAGAGAAAATTTATTGTTATTATTTATATTTATTTTAATAAATAAATCTCCGTTTTTTCCTCCATTTTGGCCTTTTTTCCCTTGTCCGATTAGTCTTATTTTTTCGCCATTTCTAATTCCAACTGGTATCTTTATAGAAAAATTTTTCATTTTTCCATCTACAGTACGTAGTGAAATTTTCTTATTTGCACCATAAAAAGCTTCCTCTATTGAAATATCAATTTCTGTTTCAATACTTTCTCCCTTTTTAGGATATTTATTTTTCTTTTTTAGTTCACTTTGTTTCTCTGCTTTTGCCTCTCCAAAAAACATTTTTAAAAAGTTACTAAAAACAGACCCTTCTTCTCTTTTGTTCTCCTCTTTTCTCTTTTTATATCCAACACGCGAATTCCATGTTCTATCATATTTTCTTCTTGCTACTGCATCTGATAACACCTTATATGCTTCATTTATGTCTTTGAATCTTTCCTCTGAAAAATCAGTTTCCGAAGAAATATCTGGATGATATTTTTTAGCTTGTTCTCGATATGCTGTTTTTATTTCATTTGTGCTCACTTTGTTATTTTCTAACCCTAATATTTTGTAATAGTCCTTAAAAATCATCTTGAAATCCCTCCATATAATGGTTCACATATTATATCACATTTTTTTGCATAATAAAATAGTCAAAAAGAAAAATTGCAAATATAATGTTACTGGATAATGTTTTTTGTAGGCGCATAGCGATATAATATTTCAAGGAAACGCGCAGCGACCAAACGAAGCCGAAGGCTGAGTGCGATTCGAGCAGCCGTCAATCTTTTGGATTGGCTGCGAACGGCAAGTTTCTAAGAAATATTATACCGCTATGCGTCAATATAAATCGTAAAACTATTAAATAGTAACAATATAATTTGCAACTTTCTATTTCATTTTTTCTAATAAATAATTTCTTGTCAAAATAGTATCAATTCTAATTTGCTTTCCTTTTTGTATAACATAGCAAATAGATTCATCTATAACATATAATAAAAGTGCATCAAGTCCTTCCTTTTCTTTAGCTCTTATCTGTTCCCAATCATTATTTTTTCTACCCTCTTCTGTTTTATCTGCTATAAATACTATTTTAGCTAGATCATCCATATCCGGTTCTCCTGTTGTGTGATATTCAAGTGCTTTTTGCATATCTTCTGTAAAGCCATATTTTTCTTTACAAAGTACTGCTGCTACTTTTCCATGTAACAAGCCAGGATTATTTCTTTCAAATTCATCAATCTTTATACCATGTTCTTCAATATACTGAAACATTTCTTCTTTTGGTATTTCTTTTGCAATATCATGAGCAAGTCCTGTAAGCATTGCCTTATCTTTATCTACACCGTACATTTTAGCAAGTTCAACTGCTCTTTTCATAACATTTTTACAATGAATGTATCTTTTTTCTGACAACATTTTCTTAGCATCTTCATCTATTTCTTTCAAAAGTTCTTTTGCATCCTTCATTTATTTCACGTCCTTTTTAATTTTCTTTTGCAAGTTTAATAAGTTCATCTAACAAATCACTGTATTTAATTCCTGCTTCTTCCCAAAGTTTTGGATACATACTTATTTGAGTAAATCCTGGTAGAGTATTAATTTCATTTATAATAATTCTATTTGTATCATTTTCCACAAAGAAATCAACCCTTGATAAGCCTTTGCCATCAACTGCTTTAAAAGCCTTTATTGCAGTACTACGAATTTTATTTGAAATATCTTCTGGTAAGTCAGCTGGTATTACCACTCTTGACTCAGCATTTTTATATTTAGCATCAAAAGTATAAAATTCCTCTGCAGGAAGTATTTCACCAACACAACTTGCCTTAACATCTTCATTTCCAAGTACAGCACACTCTACTTCTCTTCCACAAATGTTTTCCTCTATTAAAATTTTATTATCAAATTGACTCGCATATTGTATATGTTTAATAAGCTCTTCTGCATTATGTGATTTATTAATTCCTACTGATGAACCAGAATTTGATGGTTTAACAAACACTGGAAAACCAATTTTTTCACCTACTATATCTGCAATCTCTTCTAAAGAATGTATTTTCTCATTAAATTCATTATCTATGTATATATATCTTTCTCCTGCTTTTCTTATGTAGATATATTTTGCTTGATTTATTTTAGCCTTATCAAAAATAACTTTCGCATATACTTTATCCATACAAATGCTTGATGCAAGAGGCTTACAGCCAACATATTTTTTATTTAACAATTCAAACATTCCTTGTATTGTTCCATCTTCTCCATATAAGCCATGTAATACAGGAAAAATCACATCCATGCTTTTCAAATATCCCATAGGTTTTTCTATTTTATCTAATTCTCCTATTTTGTCTCCAACCTTTAAGACTTCTATTTGATTTACATGTTTTGTATATTTAAACCAATTTCCATTTTTATCAATATATATTGGAAATATATCATATTTTTCCTTATCTAAATTTTTAAGAACTGATGTACCTGATACAATTGAAACATCATGTTCTGTTGACATACCTCCAAAAATAACTGCAATTCTCTCTTTAGACATAATTAATACCTCCCATCAAGATACTTATTTACAAATTTCATTTGCAATTTCTTGAAATTTCATTCCATTTGAAGCTTTAATTAATATTGCTACGTTTCCATCTTTCATTATTTCTTTTACTTTTTCTATTGCATATTGATTATTATTGAATTCATATACTTTTGCATTGCCTCCTTTTATGGCCTCATCTGCAATATATCTTGCTTCATTTCCAACTGTAATTACAATATCTATTTTGTCTTTTACAAGTTCCTCTCCAACTTCTCTATGAAGCTTTTCAGAATATTCCCCAAGTTCAAGCATATCTCCCAAAACTGCAATTTTTTTACAATTTTTCAGTTCAGAAAGATAATGTATTGCAGCTTTCATTGAATCACAATTTGCATTATAGCAATCATTAATAACAATTACGTTATTTTCTAATTTTTCTACCTGCATTCTTCTTTTTGTTAATTCAAAATGTGCAATTCCATCTAAAATATCTGGCATATTTATATTAAAAATTCTACCAACAGCAATTGCACATAAGCTATTAGAAACAAAATGATTACCTCCAACACCTATATGCACATTATATGTTTTATCTTCTATATCAACATCAAAGTCGCTTCCATCTTCTGAAAAATCTGTATTATATGCCATAATATCACTTACATTTTCTATTCCATAAGTTATAACATCATAAACATCACTTTTTTCAAGATTCCATTTATTTAGCATATCATTATCATTATTTATTACAACTTTGCCTTCACTTTGAAGGCCTTCTAATATTTCAAGTTTAGCCTTTAAAATATTCTCTCTTGAGCCCAAAATTCCAATATGTGCTGTTCCTATATTTGTAATAACCGCAACAGTAGGCTTAACTATATCTGTAAGTCTACTAATCTCTCCAAGATTACTCATTCCAAGTTCCACAACCATTGCATTATGATCCTTTAACCTTAAAACTGTAAGTGCTGTTCCAAGTTGACTATTATAATTTCCTTCTGTTTTTAGCACATTAAATTTTTTTGCCATTACACTTGCAACAATATCTTTTGTGCTTGTTTTTCCAACACTTCCAGTAATTGCAACAACCGGAATATCATACATACTTCTTTTATATTTTGCAAGTTCTTGCAAAGCATATATTGTATTTTTTACAATAACAATTGATCTATCATAATATTTTTCTTTTACATATTCTGGTACATCAACTTCTTGCAAAATACATACTTTTGCACCATTTGCTAATGCTATTTCGTACATGTCATTTCCATTATGATGTTCTCCCTTTATTCCAACATAAACATCACCTTGTTTAATCAATCTTGTATCTTGGCAAAAATCATTTAAAATAACATCTTCTTCTCCACATACAAGCTCTCCTTGACATATCTCTATTATATCTTGAACTGTAAGTTCTTTTTTATTTTCCATAGGCTTCATCTTCCTTTTTATATTATTTATATGCGCCTATTATATACAATATCATATTTTATTGTCAATCTTCAATTAATGTGTAAGTGTACCATTTGGAGTATTTACAATAAGAAGTATATCTTCTTCCTCACCTGTTTGTGCATTTACATATACTAAGAAATCCATGTCATTTATTTTACCTGTAAATTCATAACAAAAAACTTCTGTTTTCCATTCAGTAGGAATAAATGCAAGTCTTGAAGAATTTATTTCTAATTTTTTATTTAAGTTTTTCTTTGCTTCATCTTCAGTTATTTTTGCTTTTGGAATATTCCTTGTATAATGTGAATTCAAGTATCCTGTTGTTTCTATTCCTAAAACTTCACCATTATCAAGTGCAATTTTTACCTTAATTAAATCAGAATACATAATTACGTTACCTTGCAAATAAGCATAATTTATTGTTACAATTCCATTATTTTTTAAATAATATGTTTGTGTCATATTATTTAATCCTTTACTTTGCAAAAATTCTTTTCCTATTTTAACAGCCTGCTCTTCTGATATTGTCTCTTGTTGTATTTCTCTATCAGAGTCCATGTATACTATATGTCCGCCTTTTTCAGATATAGCAATACTTACATTTCTATCTTGGTCTTTAAGTTTTACATTAAAATTATATGCAGTAATATTTGCATTCTCTCCTTTTCCTTGTGATTCAATTTTTTCTATATTTTGATTTCCAACAAATGTTCCTGCAATTTCTTTTGCCTTATTTTCATCTATATTTTCTCCTGTTAGACCTTTTTTCTCTGAATTTGTAATATGTTCTGAAAATGCACCATCATATATAAGTCCTGAATACTCATGAAAATTTTCCTCTAAATTACTAAAACTGTCCTTTGAAATATTACTTGTTTGCGTAGCAAATACAGCACTTCCCTTTTTATTTAATTCTCCCCATTTAATCTTTCCTTCATTTAAATCCAGTGAAAGCTGATTTAATGTATTTTCTAACTCTACACTATATTGGTGCAAACTTTCTAGATTGTTCATATCTTCTTCAGAAAGCTTTTCACCTTTTATATTTTTTCTCGATAAAGAATAACTATAATCACTGACTTGGTTCAAAAACTTGCTTGTTTTTTCAAGTTCATTACTATCTATAGGAAGCTGTGCTAAATATGCACCTGCAAGATTCGCCTCTCTCCATACATTTGTAAGTGACTCTGCTCCTTGCGCAGCTGAACTTGATATAAGTGATTTTGCAAGATATGTTTCAACATTTTGCACATAATCAACAAGCTCAAAAAATGCCATATTATATGAATTTTCTGAGGCTTGTCTAAAATCTCTCTGTTTTTTATAAGTATATAACCCAAGTACTATTAAAATAACCACCAAAGTAACTATTATAGATAGCATATGTCTATCTTTTAATCTATTTTTCCAATCAATTAATTTATCTTTTACTTTCCCCATTAATAAACCTCCAAAATTTAGTTAATTATCTTTATTTTTCTTTTTTTTATAAAATTTATTCATTTTTTTTATAATACATGATATGATACAGTTACTAAAAGCTAAGGCATTTATTTTTGATTTAAGGAAGGAATGAAAAAAATATGAAAAAAGTATTAATATTGTATGCATCATATGGTGGCGGTCACCTTTCAGCTGCAAAATCAATTCAAAAATATATTGAAGAACATTATCAAGATGTAGAAGTTTCCAACATAGATTGTATGAAATACATTAGCAATGCACTTGAAAAGCTTACAACAGGTGCATACAGAGAAATGGCAAAAAAAATGCCAGAACTATGGGGAAAAGTATATTCAAATTCACAAAAAGGAGCACTTGGACATTTAAGCTCAAGAGCCAACAAATTTATGGCAATAAAACTAAAAAATCTTATTTTACAAGAAAAACCAGACATAGTTATATCAACACACCCATTTAGTAGCCAAATGGTAAGTTATTTAAAAAGAAAAGGTAAAATTAATGTTACACTTGCAACAATACTTACAGACTTTGCATCACATGAGCAATGGCTTGTTGGACATGAATATACAAATTATTTCTTTGTATCAAATGAAAATATGAGAAAAGAACTTTGTGATTATGGAGTAGAAAACAGCAAAATTAATGTAACAGGAATTCCTATGTCAGATAGATTTTTAGAAAAATTCGATAAAGAAAACATTTACAATATGTTTAAACTAAATAGAGACAAAAGAGTTATACTATTCTTTGGTGGAGGCGAATTTGGTCTTGGAAAGGATAGAACAATTCAAATATTAAACTCATTAATTAACAATTTGCCAGATTATCAAATTGTTGCAATATCAGGAAAAAATGAAAAAATGAAAACAGCATTTGAAGAAACAGTTCAAAATTTAAATGCAGAAAATAGAGTTAAAATTTTAGGATTTACAGATAAAGTTCCAGAACTTATGAGTATATCATATATAGTTGTAACAAAACCAGGTGGATTAACTTCAACAGAAAGCCTTGCATCACATTTGCCAATGATTATAATAAATCCTATACCAGGACAAGAAGAACAAAATGCTCAATTTTTAGAAAATCACGGTGCAGGTGTCTGGATAAGAAAAGATGCAAATCCAGACGAAATAATTTTAACACTATTTAATTCTGATGAAAAAATAGAAAAAATGCGTGATGCTGCAAAATCACTTGCAAAAATTCACTCAACACAGGATATTTGTCAAACACTTTTAGGCTGATTTTCATCTAATGCTTGTGCATCTGCAATAGTACATAGATTTTGTCCAAGTGCTGAAAAGAAATTACCCAAAGTATTATTCTCATCAGAAGTAAAATTTTTTGAAATTGTAATTGCTAAAATACTGGCAGTTGAAACAAATTCAGCACCAGAAAGTTCAAAAAAATCCATAATATCCTCCAAAAAATATCGCCTTTAATATAATATTATAGGCGATATTTTTTGTGATTATGTTTTATAATTCTCTTCTTCCCTCTAATGCTTTGCTTAAAGTAACTTCATCAGTGTATTCCAAATCTCCACCAACAGGTATCCCATGAGCAATTCTTGTAACTTTCACTCCAAGTGGTTTCACAAGTTTAGAAATATACATGGCTGTTGCCTCTCCTTCAACTCGTGGGTTTGTTGCTAAAATAAGCTCTTTAACTTCTCCCCCCATAAGTCTTGCAAGAAGCTCTTTTATTTTTATATCATCTGGTCCAATTCCATTCATGGGTGAAATACTTCCATGAAGCACATGATATAATCCTTTAAATTCATGTGTTCTTTCCATTGCAACTACATCTTTTACATCTTCTACAACACAAATAACTGAATTATCCCTTGTTGCATTTGAGCATATCTCACAAGGATCTGTATCTGAAATATTAAAACATTTTGAACAATATTTTAAATTCTTTTTAGCATTTATAATAGAGTTTACAAAATCTGTTGTTTCATCTTCACTCGCATTTAAGATGTAAAAAGCAAGTCTTGCAGCAGTTTTACTTCCTATGCTTGGCAATCTTTCAAAAGCTTCAATTAATTTCTCTATTGATGGTGAATAATATGATGACATATCTTTTTATCCTTCCTACATTAATCCAGGTATATTGTATTTACCAAGTTGGGCTGCTTGAGCACTGTCAACTTTTCTTAAAGCCTCATTAACACATGTTAAGATTAAATCTTGAAGCATCTCAACATCATCTGGATCAACAACTTCTTTTTTTATTGTGATTTCTTTTATTTCTTTTCCGCCAGTTACTTTTACATAAACAGCTCCTCCACCAGCAGTAGCATCAAACTCTTTTGATACTAACTCCTCTTGTGATTTTTCCATTTCTGATTGCATTTTTTTGGCTTCTTTCATTAATTGATTAATATTCATTCCGCCAAATCCTCCCATTCCTGGGAATCCTCCTCTTTTTGACATAACTTTTTCTCTCCTATCCATCTATAATATTTATTGGTATATCCAAATCATTTGCCATATCTGCAATTGGCTCTGTTTTCTCTTTTTCAACTATATTATTTTTTGTACCATCTATCATCTGAACTCTCATAGCTTTGCCACATTCCATAGAAACAAGTTTTGTTATTTCCTGCATATTTTCCGGCTTATCAAGTACAGATTTTGCAAATGGTGTAATTCCATTTGGAAAATTAATTCCAACTGTCATATCATTAATTTCAACAGCATTAGTATTCATCAAATTTGTATATAACAATATTTTACCTGTTTGTTTTAAATCTCCTACAATTTTGCCCCAATTTTGTATTTTAGAGCCTTCTATTGTATTCATCTTTGCAATTGGTTTGTTTTGCACAGGTCTTATTTGTGTTTTTTCCACACCACTTTGTGGAAAACTTTGAGATTTTACTTGTGTATTTGCAGGGATTGTAGAGTTTTGAACTGAGTTATCCACACTTTCCACATATTTTACTGTGTTTAACTTACTGCATAATTTTATAACCTCAACTTGGAATAAAATACTCTTTTGAGATGACCATTTCATATTGTTTTCAAGTTCTGAAAGGTCATATATAATCTGCAAAAGCCTTTCTTTATCTACCATATCAGATAAATTTTTAATTTCATTTATTTCATCTTGGCTATAAATTTGTAGTTTTTGCGTAACTTTATATACTAAAATATCCTTGATATATTTAATCATTTCCCATAATAAATTACTTAAGTCTTTTCCACTATCAAGCACATTATCAACTGCCACAATTGCATCTTCCACATTATATTCAAAAATAGCTTTAACAATACTTGAAACCATTGTAAGCTTTGGAATACCTACAAGTTCCTTTATTTTGTCTTCATCAATTTTATCCTCACCATCTTGAATACATCTTTCTAGTATACTTAAAGCATCTCTCATTGCACCTTCTGATAAAACAGCAATTAAATTTAATGCTTCTGGCGTTATTTCTATTTTACTTTGCTCACATACAAATTTAAGTCTTTTTTCGATATTCTCATTTGATATCTTCTTAAAATCAAATCTTTGACATCTTGATAAAATAGTTGCTGGCAACTTTTGTGGTTCAGTTGTAGCAAGTATAAATTTTACATGTGCTGGTGGTTCTTCAAGCGTTTTCAAAAGAGCATTAAAAGCACCTGTTGAAAGCATATGAACCTCATCTATAATATATACTC
Organism: uncultured Clostridia bacterium; assembly: GCA_934101145.1. Lineage (GTDB taxonomy): Bacteria > Bacillota > Clostridia > TANB77 > CAG-508 > CALXVA01. The sequence continues at coordinate 55,014 of CAKOPZ010000002.1, read as the reverse complement.
TATATTTTGCCACAGTAGGCAGAAAATTGACTTCTTCTCTGATAGAACGCACATCCTCAACACTATTATTAGATGCAGCATCCATTTCTACAATATCTGTAAGCGAACCTGAAAGAGCTGCTTTGCATATTTCGCACTCATTACATGGTTCTCCATCTTTTGGATTTAAGCAATTTATTGCTCTTGCTAAAACCTTTGCAGCCGAGGTTTTTCCAGTACCTCTTCCACCATTAAATAGGTAAGCATGGCCTACCCTTCCTGCCATAATTTGATTTCTTAGTGTCCTTGTTATATGTTCTTGTCCAACTATTTCTTCAAATGTAGATGGTCTAAATTTTCTATATAAAGCTGTATATGACATTGTATATCACCCCGCTTATTTTAATTTAAAAAAATGGTACAATAGTCTAACTATTCTATGGAAGATTCCACACAGAAAGGTCTGCTTATTGCTGCTTCCTTCCGGACCTGACAAGGTTCACAGTTTCCTGTTGGATTCCTCCATACAATAGTTAGATTTCTCATACCATTTGCATTATATACTGTTTTTGTCTATTAATCAAGTATTTTTGTGAATATTTTATTTCACTCTCTTAAATATTATATTGCTCATATCTGTTATCTCTATGTTTGATGTCCCCTGCTCAATAAGATTTTCGCAAGGCATATCTAATACTACATTTGCTTTATATTCGTGATTTAATGCACATATTACTATATCAAATGAAATCTTAAAGTGTATCTGCTCCTCTGTCAAATTAAGTTTTTCAAGCAATGAACCATCATGAATAATCTCTTTATCCTCATCAGAAGTGTATTTCCCAAGACCAGTGTTACTAAAACGAATTAAAGTACTTCCTCCCTGGTTTCCAATTTCTAACGTTTGAGGATTACTTTTACTTGCTCCTTTATACTCTAGCTTTCCATTGACGATAAAGTTTTTATCATATGCATATAGTCTTCCATCTGTACTATTGGGCATATATGCTTTAATCTCACCAACTTGAGGACTCTCCAAAACTTGTATATTTTCTATTCTAACTTTATCTATATGGCCCTCATTTCCCCAATATTTTTCATTTTTATCAATGTATAAATAAACATCATTATTTTGATAAACGTCAAAGTTCCATTTATTTTCTCCATCTTCTTCTACACCTTCTGCTGTGCTAACAATCATTATCTTTGATAAATTAAAAGGCATATTTTTATCACCTTCAACTTCATATTTTATCATTATAATTCCAACAATAACAAATATGATTACTACAATTGCTGCTGCAAAACATAATTTTACAATTTGTTTTGTTCTTTCCTTATCCAATTTTGTTCCTCCATAAATTTATATTTGGCGGAGTGAGTGGGATTCGAACCCACGTGACACCTTAACAGCATCCAACTGATTTCGAGTCAGCCTCGTTATGACCACTTCGATACCACTCCTAATTTTTTTTCTTTCTTAATTCCTTAAAAAAATCTTTTAACATTTTTTCACATTCCTGCTGTAAAACATCTCTTTCTACTTCCACTTTATGATTAAATTCAAAATCTTCCAGTAAATTTAAAACAGAACCACATGCTCCTGTTTTATAATCCATGGTTCCAATATATACTTTGTCTATTCTAGATTGAATTAATGCACCCGCACACATACTACATGGCTCTAGTGTTACATACATTTCGCACCCTGTTAATCTCCAAGCATTTAATCTTTTACTTGCTTTTTGTATTGCAATTATCTCTGCATGTTTTGTTGCATCATTTTTTTCTTCTTTTACATTATGGGCTCGTGCAATTATTTTATTGTCTTTTACAATCACAGCACCAACAGGAATCTCTTTTTTATTATATGCCTTTTGAGCTTCCTTAAGAGCTTCTTTCATAAACTTTATTTTATTTTCCATATAGATTTCCTTTAAGACATTTTTATTAATTGTTTTCTTAATTTTACTTGTATCATTTTAGCATAAAATTTATTGTTTGACAATACACTTAATTACACCTAATTCAAAAGGCAGATATGGATAATTTCCATATCTGCCTTTTCTAGATACTTTACAAAGCATCTTCCAGAGGACTTATTCAACGTACTTCTTTAAAAGACTTTTTACACGCTCATCATCGACAAGAACGGTATACTCAATGTCATTTAGGGTATACTCCATACAAAGCATAACAAACCGAAGATCCTTTATATAATCCTTCAGAGAATCATAGCCTGCAATAAGCATATCCTTAATTTCCGGCTCAATGGTGTAATCTTCAGATATCTCAACTACAGAAAGTGAATCATATCCTTCGACCATTGTCGTGGAATAAAACGTACCAAACTCAGGCTTCTCACCCATATAACCTGGTGCTACCAGATAGATAACTTTCTCCTTCAATTCATTGATATGAACATCAATTCCGTTAAGTTCTGATTTAAGCTTTTCAATAAACTGAAAATGCTTTTCAGCAACTTCATTCGCCCTATCCTGTTCCTTCTGCGCTGCCTTCAAAGCTTCCTTTGCCTTATCAAAGTTTCTCTGTTTTTCCGCAACGCTTTCCTTACAAGCATTGAGAATTTGAGTTGCCTTATTGAGAGTTTTTTCCTCACGGGAAATTTCAGCAATAATGCCTTCCTTTACCTTATCCAAAGCTTTTACTCCACTCAAGATAGAGTCAAGTGATGTCTCAAATACATTGATCTTTTTGTTTTCTTCTTCCTTTTCCTGACTTTCCTTTACTACAGGTTTGGCTAAAAGCATTTCATTGTTGCTCCTTTTCTTCTTAAGCTTTCTCTTATTAGCCTTTACAAGTGTTGAAAACACCTTTTGGTCAAAATTCTTTTCAATCATCTCTACAAATGCCTGTTCTTCCATTTCATATTCCTTTGCTAATTCTGGAACTGTTGCTCCAAATTTAACAATCTGGGAATAAATCCGCTTGAAGTTCACCTTTTTACCGTTCCATTCTTCCATAATGAATCCTCCTAAAAAAATATTGTGAATCCTCACATAAAGCTATTATACCATAAAAACGCTCAATAATCAAATTATGTAAATAGACATAATATTCTTTCCTTCGTATTTCAAAAAATATTATTTAATAAAACAAAAGTACCCTTTTTAATAAAGAGTACTTTTTAACTTTAGCTTTATACTAACTGCAATCTTTTGGTGTGCCTAGGGGGAATTGAACCCTCGACCTACCGCTTAGGAGGCGGTCGCTCTATCCTACTGAGCTATAGACACATTTTTATATCATCTATCTTATATAAGATATCACAAAAATTAAAAAATCACAATATGTTAATATAAATTTTAAAACCGGATATGAATTTCTCATATCCAGTTTTATTTATGCTTATATTTGAGCTAACATTCTCATATCATCTTCTATTTTTTTAAGTTCTATATTTGCTTCTTCTATACTATTTGTACATACGCCAATATAAAATTTAATCTTTGGCTCTGTTCCAGAAGGTCTTATGCAACACCATGCATTATTTTCAAGTTCATAATAAAGTACATTTGATTTTGGTAAATTTGTACATTTCTCTTCCCCTGTAATATTACTATGAATAATTTGTCTTTGATAATCCCCAACAGATAGCACTTTTAGGTCTGCTATTTCCTTTGGAGGATTATTTCTCATCTTATTCATAATTTGTTTTATTTGCTCTGCACCCTCAATTCCTTTAAGTACAATTGAAAAATTATTTTCTCTATAGTATCCATATTTTTTGTAGATATTTTCCATTTGATCACACAAAGTTAATCCAAGCTTTTTATAATATGCAGTTGCTTCGCATACAGTCATTACAGCAACTATTCCATCCTTATCTCTTGCGTGTGTTCCTATAATACATCCATAGCTTTCTTCATAAGAAAATAAGCAATTATAGCTTCCTCCATCTTCCTCAAATCTTCTTATTATTTTTGCAATATTTTTAAATCCTGTTAATGTTGAAAATAACTTTACACCATATTCTTTTGCAATTGCATCTGTTAAATTTGATGATACAATTGTTTTTATTACAGCTCCATTTTTAGGAAGTGTTCCATTTACTTTCTTTTGAGAAAGTATATATTCTGCGACTAAATTTCCTGTCATATTTCCTGTAAATTGTACATATTCTCCTGTTTTAGAATCTTTTGCATATACTCCAAGTCTGTCTGCATCTGGGTCATTTGCAAGAATTACATCTGCATCAACTTTTTTTGCAAGTTCAATAGCAAGCTTAAATGCATTTGGATCTTCTGGATTTGGATAACTTACTGTTGGAAATTTTCCATCAGGTTGTTCTTGCTCTTTCACGATATACACATTTTCAAATCCAATTTCTTTTAATATTCTTTGAACAGGGATATTTCCAGTTCCATGAAGTGGTGTGTATACTATTTTTATATCTTTTTGCATTTCATTTATTGCTTCCTGATTTACAATTAATTTTTTTAATTCTTCTATATATCTATCATCTATCTCTTTTCCAATAACATTGTATAGTCCTGATTTTATAGCATCTTCTTTTGACATAGATTTTATTTTAGAAAAATCAGTAACATTATTAACTTCTTCAATAATCTCTTTATCAATTGGTTCAACAATTTGTGCACCATCATCCCAGTAAACCTTATATCCGTTATACTCTGGTGGATTATGACTCGCCGTTATTACAATTCCTGCTATACATCCAAGTTCTCTTACTGCAAATGATAGCTCAGGAGTTGGCCTTAATGAATCAAATCTATATGTTTTTATTCCATTTGCATTTAAACAAAGTGCTGTTTGCATGCTAAATTCTTCTGACATTATTCTGCAGTCATATGCTATTGCGACCCCTTTTTCTTGACCACCTTTTTTTATAATATAGTTTGCAAGGCCTTGTGTTGCTTTTGTTACAGTATATTTGTTCATTCTATTTGTTCCAGCTCCTATGACGCCTCTAAGTCCTGCTGTTCCAAATTCCAAATTTTTATAAAATCTTTCTTTTATTTCTTCTTCATTAGTTTTTATATTTTCTAACTCTTTCTTAGTTTCATTATCAAATACTGGATTATTTACCCATTCTTGATAATTTGCCATATAATCTTCCATTATTTCCTCTCCTCTTCCAAAGCATAAAGGACATAATAATTTAATATTATGCCCTCACTTATTAAATATCTAATGATTTTAGATATTTTATCATTTCATCTCTTAATTCTGGTCTTCTTAAAGTTTCATCAACAGAAGCTTTAACAAATCCTAATTTATCACCTGCATCAAATCTTTGTGCTTCATAACAATATGCATATACTCCTTCTTTTGTTCCAACCATGCTGTTATATGCATCTGTAACTTGAATTTCTCCACCTTTTCCAGGTTTTGTTTTTTCCAAAAATTCAAATAAGTCTGGCATTAATACATGTCTATCAGATATTGCCAAATTTGATTTTGTTTCTTCAACTTTTGGCTTTTCTTGCATTTTTTCTACCTTATATAGTCTATCTGTTATAGCCTCTCCTGAAACATTACCATATTTAGGTACATCTTTCCATTCCACTCTTTCAACACCTATAACTGATGTTCCAAGTTTTTCATGTTGTTCGATAATTTCTTTTAAACATGGTCTATTTCCTTGCATTATTACATCTCCATACATAATGGCAAATGGCTCATTGCCAACAAAATCTTTTGCCATATAAATAGCATGACCAAGACCTTTGGCTCCTCCTTCTTCTTCAATAAATGTAATTTTTGCATTGCCTTCCAAATGATCAATTTGTGGAATAAAACTTTCTTTTCCTCTTTCTCTTAGAAATTCTTTTAATTCTACATCATCAGAAAAATAATCTAGTAATACCTCCTTTTTTCTTCCTACAACTAATAAAATCTCTTCTATCCCAGATGCAACTGCTTCATCCACCAAATATTGAATAATTGGCTTATCAAGTATTGTAAGCATACACTTTGGCACACTTTTACATGCTGGTAGAAATCTAGTTGCAAACCCAGCAACTGGTATAACTGCCTTTCTTACGCTCATGACTTCCTCCTAATTTTATATATAATATTTATATTATACTAATATTCATGTAATGCATATTGTATATGAAAATTAAGAAAAAATCAAGTATGTTATTTTAACACATTTCTTGAGCCTCTGAATACCCGTCAAACACCTCATAAATGTACCTTTCTCCAGATGTGTTAAGTACTTTGTTATGAGAATTTAATATTTCCACAATATTATTATTAAATTCTGTTACCTCATAACAATTTATTATTTTTAAATTTTTACTTTCTATTTTATTATTTTTTAGCCAGCAAAGAATATCATTATTTATAACATCTATATATGTTTTACTTCCACTAATAAATAATATATTATTGTTTTCATTTATATTATAATTTTTATTCAATATTTCATTTATATTTTTTTCTTTACTTGCTTTCCAATTTAATTTTAAAACTTTCTTTTCATTTTTCAAATTTAATTTTGATATTAATGTTTTAATATTCTTTTCAATATCTTTTTCTAAAATTGTTACAATGTTGGCTTTTTCGTTTAATTCTTTATTTATATATGGAAGTATCATAGTAACTAAATGCCAATCACTTACATAAAATCCACATATTTTTTCAGGACTGTTTTTTAACTTTTCCATAATAAAGCCTCCTAATTGTTATTAACTATGGTAAATTTTACCATTTCGTATTTTATAAGTCAAGCTATTTTTCAATAAATCGTGTGCCGTAATTCGACACTTAAAATTTTATTTTTTTACAATATATTTTTTCCATTTTTGTATATTATTTTTTTTTCTGTAAATAATTAAATTAATAACATAAATTTCAAATGGAGGTTTTTGATGAAAAAGTTTATACAAATTTCCAAATTAAAACGTTTATTTATAATCTTATTTTTATTATTTTTTTATATATTAATTTCAGCATTTTTCTATGTTGATGCAGTCTCTTCTGATATTGCTGATAGTGTTTTTAGGCTTCACGTAATTGCAAATAGCGATTCAAAAGAAGATCAAGAATTAAAATACAAAGTTCGTGATAAAGTTTTAGAATATATGAACACAATTTCTAAAAATTGTACTTCAAAAGAGGATGTTATAAATCTTGCTCAAACACATCAAGAAGAATTTAAAAATATTGCCAAAAAGGTAATTGAAGAAAATGGCTACAATTATGATGTTAATATTTATATAGGAAAATACGATTTTCCCACAAAAAAATATGGTGATATTTCATTTCCCGCAGGTAATTACGATTGCCTAAGAATAGAAATTGGTGAAAGTAAAGGGCAAAATTGGTGGTGTGTAATGTTTCCTCCATTATGTTTTGTAGATGTAACATCTGGTGTTGTTCCTGAAGATTCTAAATCTTTACTTCAAAATAATTTGACAGATGAAGAATACAGTATTATAAATGATAATCATACTTCTGATATACAAATAAAATTTGGTTTAATCGAATTTTTTAATAACATTAAAAATTCTAATAATATAAAATAATATTAATAAAAATCACCATATTTTAATAATACTTTGTTCCTATTGTATTTTTTGACTTTTTATGGTATATATAAGTGTAGAGTTTAATTAAGTTTAAACTCTATATTTGTTTGAATTTAAAATGCAAGGGGTAATGAACTTGGAAAAATTAGTAATAAAAGGTGGAACAAAATTAAAAGGCGATGTAGTAATTGGTGGAGCTAAAAATGCAGCAGTAGCAATACTTCCTGCAACTTTACTTATGAAAGGTATTTACACAATTAATAATTTACCCAACATTAGTGATGTTAATATTTTTTGCGACATATTACAAGAATTTGGAGCAAATATTACATGGCTTTCAAAACACGAAATTAAAATAGATACAAGAAATATAAAACCAACAAAATCATGTCTTGATAAAACAAGTAAATTTAGAGCTTCATATTATTTAATAGGTTCAATGCTTGGAAGATGTGGAGAAATTGAAGTTGGGCTTCCAGGTGGATGCAACTTAGGTGCAAGACCTATTGATCAACATATAAAAGGATTTGAAGCACTTGGTGCAAAAGTTGAAGTAAATCAAGGTAAAATTTCAGCTAAAGCAAAAAAATTGGTAGGAACCAATATATACATGGATGTTGTATCTGTTGGTGCAACAATAAATATTATGCTTGCAAGCGTTTTAGCAGAAGGAACAACAACAATTGATAATGCAGCTAAAGAACCACATATAGTTGATGTTGCTAATTTCTTAAATACTATGGGAGCAGATATCCGCGGAGCGGGTACAGATGTTATAAAAATAAATGGTGTAAAAGAGTTAAAATCAGAAGGTTCTTACAGCGTTGTTCCTGATCAAATAGAAGCTGGAACATTTATGCTAGCCGCAGTTGCAACTAAAGGTGATATATTAATTAAAAACTGTATTCCAGAACACTTAGATTGTATTACTGCAAAAATATTAGAAATTGGTGGAAATGTAGAAGACTTAGGAGATTCTATTAGAGTTTGGGCAACTAAACGCCCTGAAAAAGCAAATGTAAAAACACTTCCCTATCCAGGATTCCCAACAGATATGCAACCACAAATTGGCGTTGTCCTATCAATTGCAAATGGTACAAGCATTATAAATGAAAGTATATGGGAATCACGTTTCCAATATACAGGAGAGTTAAATAAAATGGGCGCACATATTACATCGCAAGGAAAAACAGCTGTATTTGAAGGTGTAAAAGAACTATCTGGTGCACCAGTTTATGCTACAGATTTACGTGCTGGCGCTGCTCTTCTTATTGCTGGAATTGTTGCAAATGGTGAGACAGATATTTATAATATTCATTATATTGATAGAGGATATGAACAAATTGAAGAAAAATTCAGAAAATTAGGTGCAAATATTACAAGGGTAAATGAAGAAGATTAGAGGGTATAAACATGTTCAATTTTTGTAGTTTATATAGTGGTAGTTCAGGAAATAGTTTATATGTTGAATCTGATAATACAAAAATATTAATTGATGCAGGTGAAAGTGCTAAAAAAATAACAGAAGCACTTTCATCTATTAATGTTGATCCAGAAGAAATAGATGCAATTTTAGTTACACATGAACATTCTGACCATGTAAAAGGTTTAGGAACATTTTCAAAAAAATATAACATTCCTGTTTATGCAAATAGACAAACATGGGAAGCAATGCCAGAACAGGAGGCTAAAATTTCTAATGAAAATATCAAATACTTTAATCCTTCTGAAAATATGGAAATTAATGATTTAAAAATATATCCATTTAAAATACCTCATGATGCAACAAATCCATGTGGATTTAATATTTGTACATCTAATAAAAAAATAAGTATAGCAACAGACATTGGACATATGACATCTGAAATTATACATAAATTAGAAGATAGTTCTTTTATTTTACTTGAGTCAAATTATGATCCTAATATATTAAAATATTCAAAATATCCATATTTACTAAAAGAACGTATAGCTGGTCCAAACGGCCATTTAGCAAATTCAGATGCAGGGAAAACAATTTCATATTTATTAAAAAGTGGACTAAACAAAGTAATGCTTGGACATTTAAGTAAGGAAAATAACTTTCCTGAACTTGCGTATAAAACAGTTGTTGAAGAGTTAATGGAAAATAACTATGATGAAAACAACATAAATATAAGTGTTGCAAGTAGAGTTAATCCTAGTGCTCTTATTAATATAGAAAATTGTGATTTAGCCAGAACAAAGCAACTTTAGGTAGCCCTTTGTTCAAAGCCGATTTGAGTTTTCGACTAAAAGGAGAAAATCTCAAAGGCAATAGTGATTGTAGCTATTTTTATATACTAAGAAATGAGACATTTCCTAGTATATAAAAATAAAAGGAGAATTTATGTTACATATTGATATAATTTGTGTTGGTAAAATAAAAGAACAATATTTAAAAGATGCAATTTCAGAATATTCGAAGCGTCTATCTAAATATTGTCTATTAAAAATTATTGAGCTTCCTGATGAACAGGTACCAAATAATTTAAATAATTCTATAGCTCAAAATATAAAACAAATTGAAAGCAATAATATTTTATCTCATATAAAAAAGGATAGTTATGTAATATGCTTAGACTTAAAAGGTAAACAATATACTTCCGAAGAATTTTCTAAAAAATTAGAAAATATATCATTAAATATGAATAGTCATATCACATTTATTATTGGTGGAACTTTAGGAATGACAGATGATTTATTACATCAAGCAAATGAATTAATTTGTTTTTCCAAAATGACATTTCCACATCAATTAATTCGTATATTTTTATTAGAACAAATCTTTAGAGCTTTTAAAATTTCACGACGTGAAACTTATCATAGATAATTATATATATAAATGTAGAGGAAAATTAAAAGAAAAATATAAGAATTTTTTTATCAAAATATTGGGGAATATTCTTTAGACTTTAAAATGACAAACTATAATAATTATAGAGATAATGCAAATTTTAAAAATTAAATTTTGTTTTATTTTTTCCTTCTTTTTTATTATTTACTTTTTTAAATTTTTCTTGTTCGGGGGCGAAATAATTAGAAAAGTAATTTTCCTCTACAAAATTAAAAACATTTTTTATTATTTTGGGAATTCAAAAAGAATCTTAAATTTTAGATTTTAAATAATCTTGAAAAAACATAGAACACATTAAACTTGTGTTTCTATGTTTTTTATTTTAATACCATTTATATAAAATGTCAACAAAAACTTCACGACAAAATTCGCCAAATTATTACAGACGCAAGCATTCCGGCAACATCTGCACAAAGTGCTGCAAAGAGTATTCCTCGTGTTTTTTTAATTCTAACACAAGCTGTATATATTGCAATTGTATAAAATGTCGTTTCTGTTGAACCCATTATTGTAGACGTTACGAGTCCAATAAAGCTATCTACTCCATAATTTTTCATTATATCAACAGCCACTGCCATAGATGCACTTCCCGATATCGGTCTTAAAAGTGCAAGCGGCATAATTTGACTTGGTATATTTAACAAACTTGTAAATGGTTCTATAAAACTTACTATTGCATCTATTAATCCTGAACTCCTCAGTGCACCAATTGCAACAAAAATTCCAAGCAGTGTTGGAAACATTTTAAAAACAATCTCTATTCCCTCTTTTGCTCCATCTAAAAATGTATCATAAACTTTATTCTTTTCAATCAAACCATATACGATAATTAATAAAATTATTATTGGTATTGCGCAGTTTGAAATAAAATTAATCATTAATATTCCCCAATTAATATTTAACTTTTTTAATTATAAGTTTAGTAGCAATTATTCCAATAATTGCTGCAATAATTGTAGCTCCCCAAACAGGAAAAATAATTTGAGTTGCATTATTAGAATTCAAAGCTGTTCTAATAGCAATAACATTTGTTGGAATTAACTGTAAAGAAGCTGTATTTAAAACAATAAACATCATCATTTCATCAGATAAAGTATCTTTTTTTATATTCTTTTCTTGCATTGACTTCATTGCTTTTAATCCAAGTGGAGTTGCAGCATTGCCTAATCCTAAAACATTTGCAATAATATTCATTGAAATTTCAGATTTTATTTTATTATCATTTTTCAATTTTGGAAATAATACAATCATCAATGGATTCAAGAATTTTGTTAGTTTTTCAATCAATGTTGTTCTTTTTACAATTTCCATTACTCCATTCCATAAACAAATTGTTCCTAAAAATGTAATTGACAATTGTACTGCATCGGAAACAGAGCTAAAAATACCTTCATTTATCTCATTTACCTTCCCTGTCAAAATAGCATATATAAATGAAACTATAATAAATGCAGGCCATATAATATTCATCATATCACTTTCCACACTTTCATGGTACTTTTTTAGGCGGTCTTCAAAAAGTACCATTTGTTTTTACTAAAATCTTATATATACACATTATTCATTATATTTTTTATTATTCCAAATTGAAATTATAACTACAAAATTAGCATATTTTAAATCAGTCTAAACTCTTGCCTAAAGTATTTCTTATAAATATTTCTTACTACAAATATTTTTTAATAAAATTGTAAAATTTTTCAAGTTAGTGTTGCCTTTTTTTGTAAATTGTGATATTATATGTATAGATTTTTTGTCGAATTATGTAGAATGGAGGAGATTATGAAAGCGACAGGTATAGTAAGAAGAGTAGATGAATTAGGTAGAGTAGTTATTCCAATTGAACTTAGAAATAAATTCGAAATAGCAGAAAAAGATCCTATTGAAATATATGTAGACGGTTCAACTATTATATTAAAAAAATATGAACCAAACTGTATTTTCTGCGGAAATTCAAAAAACCTAACTGAATACAAAGGTAAATTAATTTGCGATAAATGCGCAAATCAAATTGGAGAGATAAAACCAGAATAAATAAAAAAATAATTGCTTTTCCAAGCAATTATTTTTTTATTATTTATTATCTATTTAAAAATAATTTATATATATCATTTTTAGGCACTTTTTTATTTTTAGCAATTAATTTTATTATTTCTTTCTTTTCAATTCCTTGATTATTATAAAATTCATATTGTTCTTCTACACTCATGTTTTCAAAATCATTTTCTTCTTTTACAGTATTATTTAAATCAAGTAAAATAATATACTCTCCTTTTGGAGATTCAAAATTATTAATTAATTCAGAAATATTTCCCCTAAAAAAAGTTTCATGTATCTTAGTTAATTCTTTTGCAATAACACAATTTATATTACCAATATTATCTAAAATGTCCTTTAATGTTTTTTGTAATTTATGAGGTGCTTCATAAATTATTATTGTTTTATTTTCTTTTAAAATATTCTCAAATGCTTTTTTTCTTAATTTTTTATTCATTGGTAAAAAACCATAAAAAGAAAATTGTTTTGTATTTAATCCTGATGCAATTAATGCATTTACAAATGCACATGCTCCTGGTATTGGTATAATTTCAATATCATTTTTTATTGCCTCTTTTACAATCTCTTCTCCTGGATCAGAAACTCCTGGAGTTCCTGCATCTGTCACAATTGCAATATTTTGCCCTTTTAAGACTTTTTCAATTAATATATCAGATTTTACATCTTCGTTATGTCTATGATAACTTATTAATGGTTTTGAAATTTCATAATAATTTAATAATTTCAATGTGTGTCTTGTATCTTCTGCAGCAATAATATCAACATCTTTTAATACAGAAATTGCTCTAAAAGTTATATCTTCTAAATTTCCAATTGGAGTTGCTACTAAATAAATTTTACCTTTCATTTTCTCTTTCTCCTCATTTATATAAAATAAAAAAATAAAAAATTATTTATTATTTTATTTTTTTATTTCTTTATTTCTATTTTAAATTATTTAATTTTATTTTATTATTTTTATTAAATAAATTAATTAATATTTTTATTATTTTATTTTTCCATATATTTTTAAAATATCATCTGTGTAATTTCCATCTTCATTATATACATATAATGGCTTGTCTATTTTTAAAAATGGATTTGAATTTTTAACACCTTTTATTAAAATTAAATTTGGTGCTTTATTTATTTTAGGATAAATAAATTTTAATTCTTTTGGTTCTATTTTTTCTTTCCTCATTTTTTCTAAAATATCAACTAATCTTTCTGGTCTATGTACCATAAATAATGTTCCCTTATCTTTTAATAAAAAAGAAGCTGTCTTTATAAAATCATTTAAATTGGCTGTTAATTCATGACGTGAAATTAATTTTTTTTCATTTTCATTTATTTTTCCCGTATTTATTTTTTTATATGGTGGATTTGTTACAACATAATCAAAATTGTTTTTTAAATTAATATTATTTTTTTCTATATTTTTTATATTATCATTTAATATTTTAAATCTATTTTTTAAATTATTTAATTCAATACTTCTTTGTGCCATATTTGCAACTTCTTCTTGAATTTCCACACCTAAAACTTCTTTTAAATTTGTTTTTGCACATAATAAAATCCCAAGTATTCCTGTCCCTGTTCCTAAATCCACAACCTTTGAATTATCTTTTATTTCTTTTGCAAAATCAGAAAGAAGCACACTATCTATTCCAAAACAAAATCCATCTTTATTTTGAATTATTTTCATGTTTTTTATTTCTAAATCATCAATTCTTTCATTTTCTTTTAATCTAATTTCCATTTTATTTACCCTAAACTTTAACCTTTTTATTTTTCCTACATATTATATATTAATTTTTATATTAAATCAAATTTATCCACATATTTTTTAAGGTGATTCGTATGGAAAATAAAGCTGTTGTGAAAAAAGAACATAAAAAAGAAATTAAAAAAGAGAAAAAAATAGATTTTATCCATAAAAAAGATAATACTATTAAATCTCTTTTTCAAGTTGAACATTTTTTATGTGATTTTCAAAAATTAATTAATACACTTCATTTATATAAAATATTAAAATAAAAAAGTGTTTATTTTTATTCCTATTTTTAAATTTATTTTATTTTTAATTAATTTATTATTTTTTTATTTTATTATTTTTTTATTTTATTATTTTTTTATTTTATTATTTTATTATTTTTTTATTTTTTTATTTATTATTTTTAAATTTATTTTATTTTTACAAACGTATCAGAAAAATTAATTTTACCATCTTTAAATTTTTGATCTGCTTTTCCATCAATTAATATTTTTACTCCATTTATTTCTGTAAGTCTTGTCATAGTATTAACGATGGAATAAATTGTTGCACTTTCCTCTTCTGTTCCATTTTTTTGATTATCCACAAATTCCTTTGAAAAATCTATGTACAATATATCATTTTTTAATTCCATTTTATTTATTTTTGTTCCATTTGGAATTGTTGCTTCAAATTTTTCATTTTTTGGTCCTTCAATTAATAATTCCATTAAAGTTTTATATGGCTCATTTAATAATAACTTCGCATCAATTAATCTTCCTTCTGACTCTAATTCACCTGTATTTTTATTTTTAAAATATAATGATACAATTGTCTGTCTTAACTGTTCATCAGATATTTCTTCTTGTGGCACATATTCTTGATTATTTGTTTTTTTATTTAAAAATATCCACACTCCCACTCCAATTAATAATAAAATTACAACACCAATAATAATTTTCTTTTTCATATTTCCTCCTTTTAAGCTTGTTTTATTTATTAATATCATTATGTAAGACAAGTAATTTTTAGAACCTTTATTATTTCAAATTTATCCACAGTTTTGCTCGACTTTTTCTACTAGTTTTCCACAAAATTCACATAATTTTCATTTGACAAATTCCTTATTTCCGTATAAAATTAACATTGATTAAATATCTTATTTTAGAGATATTTATATAACAAATGAGAGTAAATTTAATTATTAAATATAAGGAGCATTAATATGAGCAATTTATTACATGTTGGACTAGATGTTGGTTCTACAACTGTAAAAATAGTTGTTATGAACGATAAGCTAGAAACAATTTATAATGACTATCAAAGACACTTTTCAGATACAAAAAATACAGTATGCAATGTTTTAGAAAGTCTTAGCAGTATGTATCCAGAAAGTACTTTTACAATAGCCTTAACAGGTTCTGGTGCAATGTCTGCTGCTAAATTTTTGGACTTACCTTTTATTCAGGAAGTTGTTTCTTGTAAAAGAGCTGTTGAAAAATATATTCCACAAACTGATGTTGTTATTGAACTTGGCGGAGAAGATGCAAAAATAATATATTTTGATAAATCAATCGAGCAACGTATGAACGGCACATGTGCCGGAGGTACTGGAGCATTTATTGATCAAATGGCTTCATTATTACATACAGATCCAACAGGTCTTAACGAACTTGCTAAAAATCATCAAATGATTTACCCAATTGCATCTCGTTGTGGCGTATTTGCAAAAACAGACATTCAACCATTATTAAATGAAGGAGCTGCAAAAGAAGACATTGCTGCATCAATTTTTCAAGCAGTTGTAAACCAAACAATTAGCGGACTTGCTTGCGGTAGACCAATTAGAGGTAAAGTAGCATTTTTAGGAGGTCCTTTAAATTATTTATCTGAATTAAGAAATAGATTTATTGACACACTACATCTTGAAGGAGATAGTATAATAATTCCTGAAGAAGCCCACCTACTTGTTGCCAAAGGAGCTGCACTTGATTCATTAGAAGCAAAACCTATAACAGTTGAAAAATTAAAAAGTAAAATTGAAGTTTTAAGAATTTCTCATGATGATACTTCAAATCCTTTATCACCACTATTTTCAATAGACGCCGATTATCAAGAATTTAAAGAAAGACATGATAAAGATACTGTCGAAAAAGCAGATTTAAAAACATACGAAGGAGACGCTTTTGTAGGTATTGACGCAGGTTCTACAACAACAAAATTAGTTTTAATAGATAATGAAGGTAGACTTCTATACTCTTTATATGGAAGTAATGAAGGAAATCCTTTGCAAAGTGTTATTAAAATGCTTAAACAATTATATAGTGAACTACCAGAAGCTGTAACACTTAGATTTAGCGGTGTTACAGGATATGGTGAAAAATTAATTCAAACAGCTTTAAATGTAGATTTAAATGAAATTGAAACAATAGCTCACTATACAGCTGCAAAAAAATTCATGCCAAATGTTACAAGTATTGTTGATATTGGTGGCCAAGACATGAAATACATTAAAATGAAAAATGGAGCAATTGACAACATTATGCTTAATGAAGCTTGTTCTTCAGGTTGTGGTTCATTTATAGAAACATTTGCCAAAAGTTTGAATTTAAGTATAGAAGAATTTGTTCAAGCTGCAATAGAATCAAGAAGACCTGTTGATTTAGGTTCAAGATGTACAGTTTTCATGAATTCTAAAATTAAACAAGCTCAAAAAGAAGGATATTCTGTAGGAGATATATCAGCTGGTTTATCATATTCTGTTATAAAAAATGCTATTCAAAAAGTTATGAAAATAAGAGATATGAAAAAACTTGGTGCACATATAGTAGTTCAAGGTGGAACATTCTACAATGATGCCGTTCTTCGTGCATTTGAATTAATTGTTGGAAGAAATGTTGTAAGGCCTGATATCGCAGGACTTATGGGAGCATATGGTGTTGCACTTCTTGCAAAAGAACAATATGAAGCAAACCTAGACATGGAATATGTTTCAACAATTACAAAAAATGAAGACTTAGATAAATTAAAAATAGATATATCACATGTTCGTTGTAATGGATGTGAAAATCATTGCTTACTTACAATAAATAAATTTAGCAATGGAGCAAGATATATTTCAGGTAATCGTTGCGAAAAAGGTGCAGGAATTGTACAAGGAAAAACAGAGCTTCCAAACCTTGTTAAATATAAATATGAAAGACTATTTAATTATAAACCATTAGACGAAAAGGATGCACCACGTGGAACTATTGGTATTCCTAGAGTTTTAAATATGTATGAAGACTATCCTTTCTGGTTTACATTCCTTACAAACCTTGGTTTTAGAGTTATAATTTCTGAAAAAAGTAACAGAAAAACATACGAAAAAGGAATGGAATCAATGCCATCTGAATCCGTTTGCTTCCCAGCAAAACTATCACATGGTCATATAATTGGATTAATAAAACAGGGAATAAAAACAATATTCTATCCATGTATGCCATATTCAAGAAAAGAATATGACAAGGCTGATAACCATTACAATTGTCCTATTGTAATTTCTTATTCAGAAGTATTAAAAAATAATATTGAAGAATTAAAAGAAAAAGATATAAAATTCCTAAATCCATTTTTACCATTTGAAGCTAAAAACTTAGCAAAAACAATAATGGAATTACCAGAATTTGCAGAATATAATTTTACTAAAAAAGAATTATTGGAAGCAGCAAAAAAAGCAGAAGAAGAATATCAAAACTTCAAAGAAGATATTAGAAAAAAAGGTCAAGAAACCGTTGAATACATAGAAAAAAACAACTTAAAAGGTATCGTACTTGCTGGAAGACCATATCACGTTGACCCAGAAGTAAATCATGGAATAGATACATTAATCACAAGTCTTGGCTTATGTGTTTTAACAGAAGATAGCATTAGCAATCAAGCAGACCCTAAGCCATTAAGAGTTGTAAATCAATGGGTATTCCACGCAAGATTATATGCGGCAGCAGATTTTGTTGGAAAACATGATAACCTTGAACTTGTTCAACTAAATTCATTTGGATGCGGTGTTGATGCTGTTACAACAGATCAAGTAGAAGAAATTTTAACAAGCTATGGAAAAATGTACACACTAATAAAAATAGATGAAATAAATAACCTTGGAGCCGTTAGAATTCGTATACGTTCATTACTTGCAAGTATGAAAAAACGTCTTGCAAATAAAGAATTAGAAAAAGGTACCGGAGATTATGAAATACATAAAAAAATCTTTACAAAGGAAATGAAAGATGAAGGTTACACAATACTAATTCCACAAATGGCACCAATTCATTTTGAGCTACTTGAAACTGCGGTACGTTCTTGTGGATATAATGTAGAATTATTAAGAAATTGCACAGAACACACTGTTGAAACAGGCTTAAAATACGTAAATAATGATGCATGTTATCCATCAATTTTAACAACAGGTCAAATGATTGAAGCATTAGAATCTGGTAAATATGATATAAATAAAACAGCATTAATTATGTCACAAACAGGTGGAGGCTGTAGAGCTACAAACTATATAGGATTTATACGTAAAGCCTTAAAAGACGCAGGATTTGAAAATGTACCAGTAATATCATTTAACGTTGTTGGTATGGAAAAAATGCCTGGATTTAAAATAACATTACCACTTATAGAAAAACTATTAAAAATGGTTGTATATGCAGATTTATTGCAAAAAATGCTTACAAAAAATAGAGCATATGAAGTAAATAAAGGTGAAACACAAAAATTATTTGATGAATGGATGGAAAAATGCAAAAAATTGCTAGAAAAATCTAGTATGAAAGAATTTAAACAAAGCATTTATGATATAGTTAACGACTTCGAAAAAATAGAATTAGATACATCTGTTGAAAAACCAAAAGTAGGAATTGTTGGAGAAGTCTTAATTAAATATCATCCATATGGAAATAACTTTGTTGCAGATAAACTAGAAGAAGAAGGCGCAGAAGTTGTACTTCCAGATTTCATGGGATTTATTAAATTTATAGCAACACATAAAATAACATTCAATCAATTAATAAAAACAGATAAAATTAAATCAAAAATATTTAAAACAGCAATAAAATTAATTGATTTATTAGAAAAAGATGAACGTATAGCACTTGCAAATTCTAAAAAAGGATATTTACAACCATGTAACATTTGGGAATTAGAAGATAAGGTAAAAAATATTCTTTCAATTGGAAATCAAACAGGTGAAGGTTGGTTCTTAACTGCTGAAATGATTGAATATATTGAAAGTGGAATTCCAAATATCGTTTGTGTTCAACCATTTGCATGTCTTCCAAACCATGTTGTTGGAAAAGGTGTTATAAAAACAATAAGAAACGAATTTCCAGATGCAAATATTTCACCTATAGACTATGATCCAGGTGCAAGTGAAGCAAATCAAACAAATAGAATTAAATTATTAATGACAGTTGCAAAAGACAATTTAAAGAAACAACAAGCTGAAAAAAATGCAATAAAAGAAGAAAATAAAACTACAGAAAAAGAAACAAATAAAAAAGAAGTTTCTAGTAAAAAATAAATATAATTTTATAAAGATACTGTAATAGTATAAACACTCCATATTAGACAAAAGTTTAATATGGAGTGTTTACTTTTTCTACTTTATTTAATTATATAATTTTCAATTTTTAAAAAAATCTTTTTTGTTTTTGGGTTAAAATTATGATTATCCGTATAGTAATTACAATCATTTGAAATCTTCAACATATCTGATGAAAGCTCGTCTATTTTATCTATAAATTCTTTATCTTTAATATGATTTAATACATCATAAAAATTTTCACTTATATATTCTATTATATTAAAATATATATCATAACTTTCTGCAATTTCTGAATCTATCATATCCTTTGATATTTCTTCTTTTAAACTCATATATTTTCCAAGTGCTTTAACATCCACATTAATATTATCATCTAATGTATAGTCAATATTATTTATATCAACTTTTCTAACAATATCCGTGCATTTATTGCTAATATCATCAATTTTTTTTAATCCTTTTCCTGCTCTATTATAAAATATCTGCGATATAAGTTCTTTTATAATTACTTTATTTTCATCATTATCTTTGCTTTCAATATAATTATAAGATTCTATATAATTACCTTTTTTTAAATATTCAATAGCCTTATTTAACTCATATTTCGGTTTAAAAATCACGATTGTAAAAGTTACTAAAATAAAAAATATTATAGCTATTATTAATGATATTCTTATTTTTTTACTCATATTTACCACCTTTTATTACTACATAATATATTTAATATAGTCATCGTGAATAGTTATGCTTGAACCATCCATATATTCTATCTCAACTTCACATAAATTCACACCTTTTATAGTATAATTATACCAAGCATTTTCCCATCTCCAATATGTACCACTTAGTCCTTGTCCTTTTTTATATGGTCCTTCATCTTGTGCGGTGAATCTTGAATATTTCCTTATTGTACATGTAACATTATCTTTAACTGAATTATATGGTATAACTGTAAAATATGCATATTTAACAACTTTATTAGATAAATTTTTCCAATTAATAAATAAATCTACTCCACCTGCAGAATTAGGACTTGAGGTCCACACTTTTGTAACTTTAATAGTAGATTTTAAATCTTTTATTTTTTCTTCTTCTTTCTGCTTTTCCTCTAATTTTTTTAATTCCGACAATAAATTATTTAATTCTTTATCATCTGAGTAATACATTTTAATATTATTAATTTTTTCAATGGCTTTAGAATAATTCTTATTCTCTTTTAATTCATCTACTATTTTTAATGTCTCTTTTTTTACTCCTTGTTTTGATTTATCAATTTCCTCTGTTAAATCTTTATACTCCAAATTATTTAATTTAACATATATCTTTAGTGCCTTCTCATATTCTTTATTGTTAAAAAATTCATTTGCCTTACCCAATTCGTCTTTATATTTTTTTTCGTTCTCAACTTTTTCTGTATAATCTACATATTCTTTATAATTATTAATTTCATTTTCTAATTCTTGAGTTGAAATTTCATCTGATTTATATTTTTCAATTAATTCTTCAAATTTTTTCGAAAAAAAATCTGACACGTTATTATTAAACTTATAATTAGACTTATTAAAAATATATATTTGTTTTGCTAGTGAATTATTATTATTATATAAAATTTTAAAAATATTAAATTGTGATGCATAAATAAAAATTCCTAAGATAATTATTGCAAAAATAAGTATTAAAATTATTATAGTTTTTTTATTTAATTTAATTTTATTACATTTACTCATATAATCTCCCCTATAATTTCAAATAATTTTATTTACGTAGTTTTAATTTAATTGCAGAAGTTACACAAATAGTTGAAGAAATCATAAAACATCCACCAAGTGTAACATAACCTGCGAAATATTCTGCATTGATAATATAATTATATGCATCACCTCCAACATAAGCATTTTTAGAATAGCTCCCATTTAAATAATAAGTATCTTTTTTATAAAATCCTTCCTTTATAAAATTTACACTTAAAACCAATAATATTATTGATATTATTACTAATAACACTACAATAACATTTTTTCCCCAAGAATTATTAGTTTCAGATTTTTCTTTAATATTATTTAACTCATTCTCGCTCATTAAAAACCCCCTCCTTTCCATTTATTTCGATATTATTATATATTCTATAAAAAAATAAATCAATAGATTTGGTTTATTTTTTGGTTTATTTGATAAACTATACATATGCTTAGTCAAATTATAAAATTAATTTTAAATTAAATTTGGTTTAAAAGGTGGTGGAATATGGCTTTTAAAATTCCAAGTGGTGTTAATAAAGTTCCTTTTTCAATTAGAGTAGATGAAAATGATTTTGAAATAATAGATAAATTATCAAAAAAAAATAAAAAATCTTATAATTATATTGTCAATGCAATGATAAAATTCGCTATTGAAAATATGGATATATCAGAAATAAAAGAAATAAAAAAATGTTAAAGTAATAAATACTTTAACATTTTTTTGGCGGAAGCTGAGGGATTTGAACCCTCGCGGCCCTTGCGAACCCTAACAGTTTAGCAAACTGTCCCCTTCAGCCACTTGGGTAAGCCTCCATTAAGTTTTCATATAATAAAAAAATGGCGGAGAGGGTGGGATTCGAACCCACGGTAGGCTACAAACCTACGCCAATTTTCAAGACTGGTGCCATAAACCAACTCGACCACCTCTCCGAATATCGGTAATCATTTCCGATAACAGTAATATATTAACATATTTCTACCACACTTGTCAATACTAATTCCGCAAAAAATAAGCTTTTTAATTTATCGTAAAATGAAAAGTTAAATTCAAATTTTTAATTAATTATTTATTATTTATTATTTATCTATTTTATTAATTTATTTAAATATTATTAATTAAAAATAATAAATTTTCTTTTAATTAAATAAATGAATATTTTTTATCAATTTATTTAATTAATTATTTTAAAATAAAATAATTAATTAATATTTTTATTTTATTATCATTTAATTATTTATTTTATTATTTTATTATTTTAGTGATTTTCAAATTTCATATTTGACAATTTATTGTATAATTAGGTGAAATATTTATTCTACTTAGTTGCCGTTTCTTTTTGTCATTTTGGATAATGTTTCTAAAATTTTTACTCTTATCTCCTGCTATTATAACCAATTAGTTTTCATGTTTCAGATTATGTTAATTATGGTTTCTATATAACTTATTTAAATACTATTTTTCAATTTTTCTTTATTCCGAAGCTTTTCCCCTTATATTTTTTTCGATTTTCTTAATTTTCCCCCTTATTTTTTAGTATCATTTTTATTTCTTATCAATTATATTAATCATGCTCTGCATTGTATATTTTTCTATTTATTTTAATATTTACTTTTTGACAACTGTATTTTGTTTTGCATATCCTTCAATTTTTTATTTACCATATTACACATGTATGCAAATTTTAATTTAACTAAAAAATTGATTTTTTATCATTTTTTACAATTATATTATTTTTATTTATATATTAATTTGATTTTTATTCTTTTTTATTAATTTAAATTAAAAATACTTTTTTTATATTTTTAATTTATTAAATATTTCTATAATTTTATTTTAATATTTTTTTATAATATATTTTATTTTAAATTAATTATTTTTATTAAATAAAATAATTAATTTAATAATATTATTAATTTAATATTTTATTTAATTTATTCTTTTTTATTTAATTAATTTATTTATTTTATTTTTTATTTTTCATTAATTATTTTCTAATATTACTTTTATTATTTTATATTCAAGAATTTTTTATACATGATTCTTTATTTTTTATCTTTTTTATTCGTTTTATGTTTTTTGTCATTTTGGATAACATATCTATAATTTTTCCATATTTTTTCTATAATCTCATTTAACTTATTATATTTACAAAAATTATGTCAATCATATATACACAACTTGTTATTTTTCCATATTTTTAATTTTTTCTTTATTCCGATATTTTTCAGCTTATATTTTTTCTTAATTTATACCTTATTCTTTAATATTTTATCTTATATTTTATTCAATCTATACATTTACTCTTATCTGTTGAATTCCCCCTACCTATATTAATATTTACTTTTTGACAACTGTATTGTTGTAACGATAATAATTAATCTTACTACAAATTATTTATTTACTATTTTAATAAATTAAATAAAATTATTAATATTTTTTTATTAAAATTATTTTTAATTAATAAAATTAATTTATTTAATTGAATTATTTTATTTAATTTTATTTAATTTTATTTATTTAATTGAATTATTTATTTAATTAATTATTTATTTAATTAATTATTTATTTAATTAATTATTTTATTTATTTTATTTATTTTATTTATTTTTTTTATTTATTTTTTTTATTTATTTTTTTTAATTATTATTTTATTTATTTTAGCCAAAAAAAATAATAATTAATATTGTTTTATTAATTATTATTTTTTAAAATTTATTTAATACTATTTATAGCTTTATTTAATGCTTCTTTTTCTTCGTTTGAAAGAACATATTTCGATTCTCCATTTTCAATAGGTTTTGCATATATATTTGACATGTCACGTGCATAAATTCCATTTAATACTACTCCATCATTGTGTTCATTTAAAAGTGCCAACGCAAAGCTTAAATCGCTTCCAGTATCTCTAAAAGCATTATATCTAACCATTCCTATCTTTTGAGTGCATCTTGCAATATGCTCATTTAGTCCTTCATAATATGAAACGATTTCTTCATTTTTCTTTGCTACTTTTTCTACTTCAAAAATATATGCTCTTAACATTTCATCTACATTATTTCCATTTCCTAATTTTTTCATAAAATTAGCATAACTTTTTCTTAATTTATTTAATTTTATTGAATTTGCTATATAAAGTGCAAGTAAAATTATTACACTTATAAATAAAATAAATAAAAAAGTATCTGATCTAAAAAATTCTAAAATTACTTCCATATTTTCTCCTTTTGCTTATTATTTTATTAAGTTTAAAATACGCTCTAAGTCGTCATTTGATGTATAGCTTATAATTATCCTTCCTGATCTTTTTTTTGCGTCTAATTTGACTTTAGTGCCAAAAAATCCTTGGAATGAATCTTCTATATCTCTAAAAATTGCATCATACTTAGGATCCATTTTCTGAGCTTTTCTATGATTTTTCATTGATTGTTCTAATGCTTTTACACTTTCACCTTTTTCAATTATCTTTAACGCTAATTTATATTGCTTTTCTGGGTCTTGAACTGATACAAGTGATCTACAATGAGCTTCTGAAATTCTTCCTTCTTCTGCAAGCTTTATTACTCTTGGATCTAAGTTTAGGATTCTTATAGTATTTGCAACTCCACTTCTACTTATGCCAAGTGTATCAGCAAGTTCTTGTTGTGTCATCTCATATTCGTTAAGCAATAACTTAAATCCTCTTGCTTTATCAATAGGGTTTAAATCCTCTCTTTGTATATTTTCTATCAATGCAATTTCTCTATTCTTTCTTTCATCATCATCTCTAATTATACATGGCATTTCTGTAAGACCTGCTTTTTTTGAAGCTCTCCATCGTCTTTCTCCAGCAACAATTTCATAGTAATTTTCTCTTTTTTTAACGATAATTGGTTGTATTACACCATATTTCTTTATAGATTCTGCAAGTTCTTCTAATGATTCGTTATCAAATACTTTTCTTGGTTGATCTCTATTAGGTTCTATCTCTATAATCTTTATATTTTTAACAATTTCTTCTCCCTCTTTTAATTCATCTGTTTTCTCTTCCTCTTGTTGTAACAATGTATTATCTGCAAATAAAGCATCCAATCCTTTTCCTAATCCTGTTTTTTTTGCCATTTTTCTACCTCCTTACAATTTATTTTATAAAGCATGTTTTCCCTTTGCTTCTAAATCATTATTTTTTAAAAATTCTTTTACAAATTTTTCATAGCTCTTTGCACCTTTTGATCTTGGATCATATATTGATATAGGCATCCCATAACTTGGTGCTTCACTTAGCTTAACATTTCTTGGAATTACATTTTTGTATACTTTATCATTAAAGTATTTTTTTACTTCCTTTACAACTTGATTTGATAAATTTGTTCTTGCATCATACATTGTAAGCAATGCACCTTCAATATCTATGTTTTTATTTAAATGTTTTTTTACCAAATTAATTGTATTTATAAGTTGTCCAAGACCCTCTAATGCATAGTATTCGCATTGTACTGGTATTAATACACTATCAGATGCAGTAAATGCATTTAAGGTAATTAGTCCAAGTGATGGTGGACAATCTATTATTATATAATCATATTCATCTTTTACTTCATCTAATTTTTCTTTTAATCTGTACTCTCTTGACATTACAGATACAAGCTCAACCTCAGCACCTGCAAGGTTTATATTAGATGGACATACATATAGATTTTTTATATTTGTCTTTATGACAACATCGTTTATTTTAGTATCACCAATTAATATATCATATACAGATTCTTCTACCTCTTTATCTACACCTACACCACTTGATGCATTTCCCTGAGGATCAGCATCTATCATTAGTACCTTTTTTCCTTTTTTAGCTAAGATAGTACTTAAATTAATGGAAGTGGTAGTCTTACCTACACCGCCTTTTTGATTAGCTATTGAAACAATTTTTCCCACTTTTAAGCCCCCATTCTTTAATTTTTAACATATTAATAATATATAAAAATCACAAATATGTCAATGAATTATATTAAAATTTTTTAACTTTTTTTAAAGAAAAAAAGCAGATTTAACTCTGCTTTTTATTAATATTTATATAATTTATATTATTGGCTGTTTTGTAGCTGTTCCAGGCTTTCTAGGATATTTGCTTGGTGTATTTTTTATCTTTTTTATAATAACTATATTTCTTTCTATATCTGATTCAGGAAGTAAAAATCTATCTACTTTTTCAATATCTCCTCCAAGTATTTTTATTGCATTTTTAGCTTCATTTAATTCTTCTTCTACATTAGACCCCTTCATACATATACAACTACCTCCAACCTTTACAAATGGAAGCATGTATTCTACTAAACTTGCAAGCCTTGCAACAGCTCTTGATGTTACAATATCGTATTGTTCCCTATAATTTTTATTTTTTGCAAGTTCTTCTGCTCTTGCATGTATATTATCAATTTTCTCTAGTTTTAACTTATCACATACTTCATTTAAAAATATTATTCTTTTATTTAAAGAATCAACTAATGTAAAATTGGTATCAGAAGATATTATTTTAAGTGGAATTCCAGGAAAACCTGCTCCAGTCCCCATATCCAGCACTTTATCTTTATTTTCTATATATTTTTTTATGGTAATACTGTCTATAAAATGCTTCAAAATTATATCTTCTGGCTTCGTTATTGCTGTCAAATTAATTTTTTCATTCCATTCTAATAATAAATCCATGAATTTATATAATTTTTCTATTTCCTCTAAATTTAATTTTATGCCAATTTTATTTGACATTTCTATTAACTCTTTTGAAAATTCGTCTATTTCCATCATTTTACCTCACATATATTATTTTTCTTCTTTCAATTGTTCCAAATAAATTAAAAGTACTGATACATCAGCTGGTGAAACCCCTGATATTCTTGATGCTTGGCCAACTGAAGTTGGTTTTATTTTATCAAGTTTTTGTCTTGCTTCTATTCTTAAACCTTTAATATCATTATAACAAATGTCTTCTGGTAATAGTTTTTTCTCTAATTTTTTAAATTTTTCTACTTGCTCTTCTTGTAATTTTATATATCCCTCATATTTTACTTGAATTTCTACTTCTTGAGCTACATCCCTTGGTAATTCTGGTCTTTCGTCATCTATTTCTGACATATCTTCATATGTAAGTTCTGTTCTTTTTAGTAAATCGCTAAGTTTTACTCCATTTGATATTTCCGAAGAACCATATTTTCTTAGAAATTCATTAACTTTTTCTGTTGGTTTTATTGTTTTTTTCTTTAATCTATCGATTTCTTGCTCAATTTTATTCTTTTTATCTAAAAACTTACTATATCTTTCATCTGAAATAAGTCCAACTTCATGTCCTATTTCTGTGAGTCTTAAATCTGCATTATCCTGCCTTAAAAGTAGCCTATATTCAGCCCTTGAAGTCATCATTCTATATGGTTCATTTGTACCTTTTGTAACAATATCATCAATTAATACACCAATATATGCCTGTGAACGGTCTAAAATTACAGGCTTTTTGCCTTGTAGCTTTCTTCCACTATTAATTCCTGCAATTATTCCTTGAACTGCTGCCTCTTCATATCCTGATGTACCATTTATTTGCCCAGCAAAGAACATTCCATCAATTTTTTTATGTTCTAGTGATAATTTCAGTTCAGAAGGTTCTATACAATCATATTCTATTGCATATGCAGGGCGTGTAAACTCTGCGTGCTCAAGCCCAGGAATGGTGCGGTACATAGCGATTTGTACATCTTCTGGAAGTGATGAACTCATTCCTTGAATATACATTTCATCGGTATCTTTTCCTATTGGTTCAACGAATATTTGATGTCTCTCTTTATCAGCAAATCTTACAACTTTATCCTCTATTGAAGGGCAATATCTAGGCCCTGTACCCGTTATTTCGCCGCTATAAAGTGGTGATCTATGTAAATTTGCTCTTATAATATCATGTGTTTCCTTTGTTGTATATGTAAGATAACATGGTAATTGTTCTTTTGTATCATCTATTGTATCCTCAAATGAAAATGCTTCTGGGTGTTTGTCTCCTTCTTGTATTTCCATTTTAGAAAAATCTATACTATTTTTATTGATTCTAGCTGGAGTTCCAGTCTTAAATCTTACTAAATTAATTCCTATTTTCTTTAGAACATCTGATAATTTAACAGCTGGGAATACTCCATCTGGGCCACTTTCAAAAGATGTCTCTCCAATATATATTTTTCCTTTTAAATATGTACCTGTTGCAAGTATAACATTTTTTACTTCATATATTGCACCAATATTTGTTTCAACAGATACCACTTTTCCATCTTCTACACCTATGTCTACAATTTCAGCTTGTTTTAAATATAAATTTTTTTGTTTCTCCAAAGTATGTTTCATTTCCATTTGATATCTTTTTCTATCAGCTTGAGCTCTTAAAGAATAAACTGCTGGTCCTTTTGATGTGTTAAGCATTCTTAGTTGAGTATATGTTTTATCTATATTTTTTCCCATTTCTCCACCTAAGCAATCTAATTCTTTAACTAAATGACCTTTTGAACTTCCTCCTATGTGTGGATTACATGGCATATTTGCCACTGCCTCCAAGCTTATTGAAAATAGAAGTGTCTTAAATCCCATTCTTGCTGACGCAAGTGCTGCTTCACATCCTGCATGTCCTGCTCCTATTACTGCAACATCATATTTTCCTGCATTATATTTCATTATTTACCTCCTATATGTTATTTACTCGTTATCTGCGAAACGTACCATTTTTACTACGAATTTGTTTTCGCTTTATTTCTACTTGTAAAATATCTTCGACATTTTTCGACAACAGTTTGTCTTTTTGTCAGTCTATATTTTTCCTATTTTATCAAACCCTTGATATGTCTATATTTACCAATAGGTAAAATTTAATATTTTGTTCTGTGTTTTATATGTTTGTCATTTTGGTTGTTTGTTTTTCATTGATTTTTTACCATTTTTTTTACTGTTATTTGATGGCGTTTTATAATCTATTTAAGCATATAAAATGTTGCGAAACATTTTATTTTCCTAAGCAAAATTTTGAAAATATTTCATTTATAATATCTTCAGATACATTATCTCCTGTTATACTTCCCAAATTTTCCAATGTCTGCTTTATTTCAACTGCAATTATATCTATTGGCATTCCCATATTTACTGTATCTATTGCTTTTTCTATGCTTTCATATGCTTTATGTATTTGATTTTTATGTCTTATATTCGTAATTATAATATCTTTGCCAATTTCTACTTCTCCAACTTGGAACATTTTTTGTATAGTATTATAAAGCTCGTCTATTCCTTTTTTCGACCTCATAGAAGCCTCTATAACCGTTTTATTTATTTTAGACATATAATTTATCGTTTTTTTACTTTTTTTGCTTAAATCGCATTTATTTAGCAATATAATTGTTTTTTTGTTTTTTATCAAATTTATTACTCTTTCATCTTCTTCATCAATATCTTTTGATTCATCAAAAATTGCAATTACTAAATCTGCATCATCAATTAAACTTATTGCTTTCTTTACACCTATTGCTTCTATTTCATCTTTTGTATTTCTTATTCCTGCTGTATCAATTATTTTTAAAGGAATTCCCTTTATTTTTATAAATTCTTCTATTGTATCTCTTGTTGTTCCAGCTTGACTGCTTACAATTGCTCTTTCTTCATTAAGCATTATGTTTAAAAGTGATGATTTACCAGCATTAGGCTTTCCTACAATAACCGTTTTTACTCCATCTTTTAAGATTTTTCCATTTTGAAAGCTATCTTCCAAGTCTTTAAGCTTAATTTTAATTTCTGATAGTCTTTCAACTGCTTTTTCATTTGAAAGTTCTGGCACATCATATTCTGGATAATCAATAGATGCTTCTATATCTGCCATCATATCCAGTAAATCTTTTCGTATTTCTGTAATGCACTTAGATAAATTTCCTTCTAATTGACTAAGTGATGCTTTGGCTTCCTTATCCGTTTTTGCATTTATAATATCCATAACAGATTCTGCTTGTGCAAGATCTATTCTTCCATTTAAAAAAGCTCTTTTTGTAAATTCCCCTGGTTCAGCCATATCTGCGCCATTTAATAAGCATTGTTCCAATATCCTTTGCTCTACCAAAGTTCCTCCATGAGAATTAATTTCACACATATTCTCAGTAGTATAACTCTTTGGGCTTTTAAAAAATGAGACTAATACCTCATCTATTACTTCTTTTGTTTCGCTATCAATAATATGTCCATATTTAATTGTGTATCCTGGTATTTCATCAATAGAAATGCTTTTATTTTTAGGAATAAATATTTTTTTTAGGACTTTAAAGCAATCTTTTCCGCTCATTCTAATTATTCCAACACTCCCAGTACCTGTAGCTGTAGCTATTGCTGCAATAGTAGTACTCATAATATCCTCCTTTTCAAAAAAAGAAGCCAAAGATAGAGTAAAACCTGTATTTCTACGATTTCTCCTCACTTTGACTTCAGATTAATCTTTATTTATTTTTTTGCTATAACAACTTTTCTATATGGTTCATCACCAATGCTATATGTTCTAACAAGACTATTTTGTTGTAATCTATTATGTATTATTTTTCTTTCATATGCAACCATTGGTTCTAACGTTATCGATTTGCCAGTTTTTAATACTGTTTTTGAAACTTTATCAGCTAGCTCTTCTAAAGCTTTTTCTCTTTTTTCTTTATAGTTTCCTATATTTAAAATAACTCTTACCCTTGATTCTAAGTGTTTGCTCGCAATTGAGTTTAAGATAGTTTGCAAGGAATTTAAAACATCTCCCCTATATCCTATCAATTTTGAAGCATTTCCCCCATCAATTTTTACATTTAAGAAATCATTTTCATATGATACTGTATATGTTATACCTTCGAAACTTTTTGAAAAGTCTGATAAAAATTTTTCAATATTTGATGTTGCTGCCACAATATCTTCCTGATTTGCTTCTGTTTTATTTTCTGCAATTTTATGTTTAATTTCTGATTCTTCTTTTAATGTTAACTCCACTTTTACAACTCTTGGAGCTAAAATACTAAAAAAACTTCTTTTTTCACTATTTTCTAATACTTTTATATCTACACTTTCTTTTGAAACATTTAGTTGTTTTAAACCATTAGAAATTGCTTCATTAGTTGTCTTTCCCTCTGCTATAATACTTTTAGGCATTTTCTTTTTCCTCCTTATGTTTCATAATCTTGTCTATTATAATTTTTTCAACAATCATTAACAAATTACTAACAAACCAATATAAAGCAAGTCCAAGTGGTGCTATAAACGCAATAAATACTGACATGATTGGCATCATATATGTCATATTTTTATTCATTGCCTCCATAGCTTCCATCTCATTATTTTCAGAATTTTCATTTGTTTTAATAGCTTCTTCATTTTTCTTTTTGCTCATATTTGTAGTAATTTTTATTGAAATTACAGAAGAAATTACATATAGTGCAGGAATTACATATACTTTCCAATCACTTAAATTATCTCCTGGGACCTTACTTAAATCAAGTCCTAAAAATTCCATGTTTAGTGAAACTCTTTCATCTTCTGCAGCATATTTATTAATTATTGCTATTTCTGAATATGCTGATTTTTGATTTTCACTTTCTTGTTGTAATCTATTCTTATAATATTCTACAACACTTTGGTTTGATTCTGTATTATTTGAATCATATGGAACATCATTTAATCTTTTCATATATGTTAATGGTTGGCTTACAAGCCAAAATACAGATAAAATTATAAGTATTTGTACAATTGAGCTTAAACATCCACTAAAAGGACTCATTTTTTCTCTTTTATATAACTCAATTGTTTCCTGATTTAATTTTTCTGGATTGTTCTTATATTTTTTAGAAATCTCTTTCATTTCTTCTTGAAGTTCTGCTGATTTCTTCATTGATTTTTGCTGTTTTATTGTTATTGGTATCAAGATAATTCTTAATATTACAGAAAACACAATTATCGCAATACCATAATTATTAAATAACTCATAAAGTGCATTTAATAAATAGCCAAATAATTCTGATATAATTCCCATATATCCTCCATCAATTTAATGGGTCATATCCACCTTTTGAAGATGGATTACACCTTAATATTCTCTTTATTCCTAAATATATTCCCTTTATACTGCCATATTTTATTATTGCCTGTTTCATATATTCTGAACAACTTGGATAATATTTGCAATTTACTCCCACACTTTTAAATAAGGGAGAAATAAATCTTTGATATCCATTTATTAATTTTATAAATATTTTTTTCATGATAATAAATTAGCCTTTTGTAACAATTTATTCATATCTTTCTTTATGGTATAATAGTTTGCCTCTTCAGCTTTTACTTTTTTATTCCATAAAAATACAATATTGTTTCCTTTTTTCAAATCATTTTTTATCAATCTGTAATTTTCACGTATAAGTCTTTTTATGTGATTCCTTTTTACAGCATTACATGCTTTTGTTGAAACAGCAATTCCAATAATATTTTCATCTAATTTATTTGTTGAAATATATATAGTTATCTGTTTGCCAACATAAAATTTACCTTTTGATAAAACGTTTTGAAATTCGTAATTTTTTTTTAATGTTTTTATTTTTCTCATTTATACCACTCATTTTAGATTAAAGAAATTTCAAAAAAGGCCACAGATTTCGTGACCTTCTTAAAACCTACGCACTTAATTTTTTTCTTCCTTTTGCACGTCTTGCTTTTAATACATTTCTACCTGCTCTAGTTTTCATTCTTTTCATAAAACCATGCTCTTTTTGTTCTTGTCTTTTTTTAGGTTGATATGTTCTTTTCATTTTAGCACCTCCTGTATATATTTAACCGTAAACGGATTTTTACATTAATAAGCTTTATAATTATATCTTAATTCTTTTATTATGTCAATAAAAATGGAATATTTTTTAAATAAAGTTTTTTTTGTATTGACTTTGCTTTTTGTTTTTTGATATTATATATCAATATTGTGGATAACTATGTGAATAAGTGTATAATTTAATACATTTTTATATAAACATTATATTTTGGAAGGATTGAAAAAGATGCAAAAAGAAGAATTAAACGAACTTTTAACAAAAGCAAAAGAACTTCTAAAAAATGAAGTTACAAAGATTTCATACGAAACTTGGATTAGAGACCTAGAAATTAACAGTTTTGAAGATGGTAATGTAGTCCTAGTTGCAAATAACGCTTTCCAAAAAGAATCCATTATTTCAAGATATCACGATTTGTTTAAAAATACTTTTAATTATATTACAAACAAAAATTGTGAAATATCAGTAATATTAAAAGATGATGTAGCAGAAGAACAGTCAGAAGCATCAATTCAGATGAATAATAATCTTTCTGGCATATCAAATTCTACACTAAATCCAAAATATACTTTTGATTCTTTTGTTGTTGGAAATAATAACAGATTTGCACATGCTGCAGCTTTAGCAGTTGCAGAAGCACCAGCTACTGCATACAATCCACTATTTATTTATGGTGGAGTAGGCCTTGGTAAAACTCACCTAATGCATGCTATTGCTAATGAAATTCTGTTAAACAACAGAAATGCAAACATTGTATATGTAACATCAGAGAAATTTACAAATCAATTAGTAAATGCTATCAAAGACGCTAAAATGGAGATGTTCAGAAATAAATATAGACAAAATATTGATGTTTTGTTAATTGATGATATCCAATTTATAGCTGGAAAAGAACGTATACAAGAAGAATTTTTCCACACATTTAACACACTTCATGAAAGTGGAAAACAAATTATAATCTCTAGTGATAGACCACCAAAAGATATAAAATTATTAGAAGATAGATTAAAATCAAGATTTGAATGGGGATTAATTGCCGATATTTCAAACCCAGATTATGAAACACGTTTAGCAATCCTTCGTAAAAAGGCTCAATTAGACAATATTATAATAGATGATGATATTTTATGTGATATAGCAACTAAAATTGATTCAAACATTAGAGAACTTGAAGGAGTACTTAATAAATTAATTGCAAATGCATCACTTACAAATACACACATTACAATGGAAATGGCAGAAAAAGCCATTAATGATGTTGTTATAAGTAGGGAAAAGGTAATTTCAATTGGTTTAATTCAAGAAACTGTTGCAAAATATTTCAATGTTACAGTAGAAGAATTAAAAGGTGTAAAACGTTCAAATGATATTACATTTCCAAGGCAAATTGCGATGTATCTATGTAGAAACTTTGCAGACCTTCCTCTAACTAAGATAGGAGAAGGGTTTGGAAAAAGAGATCATACAACAGTAATTCATGCTTGCAATAAAATTAGTAAACAAATGCAAGATGATATGACCACAAAAAGAATTGTGGAAAGTGTGAAAAACATATTAAAATCTGACAAATAATTTATATTAATAGGAAAAATAGGTTTTTCTAAAAATAGTGTTTGAAAAATTTATGTTTGGAAAATCGAAGCCTAGTTTTACTTACGGAAGCCTTACATTAGATATCCACATATGTATGTGAATAATGTGTAGATAACATGTTGATATCTCAGTTATCCCCATAATAAAATTTTTGATGTAGATAACTTTGTTAATTATCCACGAAGTTGTCCACATCAAAAAGCATAGGGATATAAGTATTCCACATAGTTTTCCACACAATCCACAGTACCTATTACTACTACTACTATAATTATTATATTATATATAAAGGAGAAAGATGCAAAATGAAACTTGTTTGTGAAAAGGACAATATCCTTAAAGCTATTAATTCCGTAACAAAAGCGGTCGCAACAAAGACAACAATGCCAGTACTAGAAGGAATATTAATTCAAACAAATGATGATGAAGTAAAATTAACAACATATGATTTAGAAATAGGAATCGAATATGTTATTCACTGTGAAGTAAAAGAACAAGGTGCAACAGTAGTTAATGCAATAATGTTTAGTGAAATAATAAGAAGATTACCTGATTCTGAAATAAGTATTTCTTTAGATGATAAAAATCTATTAGTAATAGAATGTGAAGGTTCTTTATACAAACTTGCTACAATGAATCCAGATGAATTTCCAGAACTTCCTAAAATAAGTATTGAAAATTCTATTGAACTTGAGCAAACATCTTTAAAAGAAATGATTAGAAAAACAATATTTGCTGTAAGTACAGAAGAAAATAGACCAATATTTACAGGATGTTTATTTGAAATTAAAAATAATAAATTAAATGTAGTTGCTGTTGATGGATTTAGACTTGCATGGAAAAGTAAATTTCTACAATCTAAAACAAATGATTTTACAGCAGTAATTCCTGGTAGAACATTAAATGAAATAAATAAAATTATTTTAGATTCATATGATACAATAAAAATAGGAGTTGCAAAAAATCAAGCATTATTTGAAATGGAAAATTGTAAAATTGTTACAAGACTTCTTGATGGTGAGTTTTTAAATTACAGTAGTGTTATTCCAGAGAACTGGGAGACAAGAATAAGAGTTGATAAAAGTGCTATTCAAGAATGTTTTGAAAGAATTAGTTTAATTTCTTCATCAAGTATTGAAAAAGAGAAAAAATATCCTGTAAAAGTTAATATAGATATAGGAAAAGTAACAATTTCTTGTACAAACCAAACAGGTGATGCTAAAGAGGAAATGTATATTTCAACAGAAGGAAAAAATTTAGAGGCAGGATTTAATCCAAAATATTTCTTAGATGCATTTAGAGCAATAGATGACCAAGAAGTGTATATTGATTTTGGTTCAAGTATTTCTCCATGTATAATAAGACCTGTTGAAGAAGGTGGAGACTACGTTTACATGGTACTTCCAATAAGAATGAAAGAATAATGTGCAAAAACAACAACTTATCCACAATTTTGTGGATAAGTATATCTCATATTCAAGAGGTTTGTGGATAAAAGGACGAAAAAAATATGTACATTGATAAAATGAAATTAATTAA
Organism: uncultured Clostridia bacterium; assembly: GCA_934101145.1. GTDB lineage: Bacteria > Bacillota > Clostridia > TANB77 > CAG-508 > CALXVA01. The sequence continues at coordinate 18,572 of CAKOPZ010000002.1, read as the reverse complement.
TTTTAGAAATTATGAAAATCAAGAAATACAATTTAATAAAAATATAAATATTATTTATGGAGATAATGCACAAGGAAAAACCAATATCTTGGAAGCTATATTTTTAAGTAGTTTTGGAAAATCATTTAGGACAAGCAAAGAAAAAGAACTTATTAAATTTGGACAAGATAAACTAATGGTTGAAGCTAATTTTCAAAAAAAAGATAGAGATGGAAAAATAAGAATAGAAATAGGCAGTAAAAAACAAATTAATGTTAATGGAATAAAAATAAAAAAATTAAGTGAATTATTAGGAAATATTAATATTGTTATTTTTACACCAGAAGATATTAACATTTTGAAGGATGGCCCTGCAGGTAGAAGACGTTTTTTAGACATGATGATAGGACAGCTAAGACCGAATTATGTTCATAATTTAAATTTATATATGCAAACTTTAGATCAAAGAAATAATTATTTAAAACAAATAAAAGAATTAAATAAACCGCAAGAAATGCTTGAAATATGGGATGAAAAACTTGCTGAATATGGTGAAAAAGTTTATTTATACAGAAAAGAATTTGTTGATAAAATAATTAATAAAATAAATGATATTCATAAAAAAATAACAGATGAAAAAGAAGAATTAAAAATTGAATATATATCAAATTGTAGTAACAAAAACGAATATTTAAAAATATTAAATGAAAGAAGAAAATTAGATATTATAAAAGGATTTACAACAAAAGGTGTACACAGAGATGATTTTGTGATATATATAAATGACAGAGAAGTTGGAGTTTATGGTTCTCAAGGACAAAATAGAACTGTAATTCTTTCTCTTAAATTATCTGAATTAAATGTAGTTTATGATGAAATAGGGGAATATCCAATTTTATTATTAGATGATTTTATGTCTGAACTAGATGAAAAAAGAAGAAAAAATTTTTTAGAGAATATTGAAAATACTCAAGTTATAATTACAGGAACAGACAAAGTTGATCTTTCAACAATTGATTGTAGCTTATATAATGTGCAAAAAGGAGAAATTGTATAATGTATGTGCATATTGGAAAAGATGTTGTTGTAAAAACAGAGAATATAATAGGAATTTTTGATGTAGAAAAATTAGAAAAAAAGAATTCTTTAGAAAATGTTTGCAAAAATCTAGGAATTAGTGATAAGATTATAGATGTATCAGAAGATAATCAAAAATCTTTGATTATTGTGAATAAAAATAATGATACAAAGGGATATATTTCAAATATATCAACAATTACTTTAGGAAAAAGAACATCAAAATATGAAAGGATGAATAAGTAATGGAAAAATTTGAACATGAATATGGAGCAGACCAAATACAAGTATTGGAAGGACTAGAGGCAGTAAGAAAAAGACCTGGTATGTATATTGGTAGTACATCAATTAGAGGACTTCATCATATGGTATATGAAATAGTAGATAACTGTGTTGATGAGGCACTAGCTGGATACTGTACACAAATTGATATACAAATAGAACCAGGAAATATAATTTGTGTACAAGATAATGGAAGAGGTATTCCAGTAGATATACATCCAAAAACAAAAATATCAGCTGCAGAAACAGTTTATACTAAACTACATGCTGGTGGAAAATTTGGTGGAGATAGTGGATATAAAGTTTCTGGAGGACTTCATGGTGTTGGTGCATCTGTTGTAAATGCACTTTCAACATGGACAGAAGTTACAATTCAAAGAGATGGTGGAATTTATCAAATGAAATTTGAAAAAGGAAAGACAGTTGAACCATTAACTAGAATTGGAGATTCAAAGAAAACAGGAACAAAAGTAAGATTTTTAGCAGATGATACAATTTTTGAAACACTTGATTTTAATTATGAAACATTAGAGACAAGATTTAGAGAAATAGCATTTTTAACAAAAGGTTTAAAAATAAATATATCTGATTTAAGAGTTGAACCAAATTTAAAAGCAGAATTTCACTTTGAAGGTGGACTGAAATCATTTGTGCAATATTTAAATAAAAACAAAGAACCAATTCATCCAGAACCAATTTATATTGAAAAAAATGGAGAGGTTCCAGTAGAAATAGCTTTTCAATACACAACTGCATATTCAGAAAATATTCATACATTTGTAAATAATATTAATACAATTGAAGGTGGAACACATCTTGAAGGATTTAAAAGAGCTTTAACAAAAACATTTAATGATTATGCAAAATCACATAATTTATTAAAAGAAAAAGACTCTAATTTACAAGGTGAAGACATCAGAGAGGGAATAACAGCAGTTGTTTCAGTAAAGGTTAAAGAACCTCAATTTGAAGGACAAACTAAAACAAAACTTGGAAATAGTGTTGTTACAGGTATTGTTTCAAGTATGGTAAATGAAGCTCTTAGCAATTTCTTAGAGGAAAATCCAAATGTTGCAAAGACTATTTTGGAAAAATGTATTAGTGCATCTCGCGCAAGAGAAGCAGCAAGAAAAGCAAGAGAGCTTGTTAGAAGAAAAAGTGCTCTAGAAACATCAACATTACCTGGAAAGCTTGCAGATTGTAGTAGTAAAGTTCCAGAGGAATGTGAAGTATACATCGTTGAGGGAGACTCAGCTGGTGGAAGTGCAAAACAAGGAAGAGATAGAAAATTCCAAGCAATTTTACCTTTGTGGGGGAAAATGCTTAATGTTGAAAAATCAAGAGCAGATAAAATATACAATAATGATAAATTACAACCAGTTATACTTGCTGTAGGAGCTGGAATTGGAGCTGATTTTGACATATCTAAAATAAGATATGGAAAAGTAATAATTATGGCTGATGCCGATGTTGATGGTGCTCATATTAGAACATTATTACTAACATTCTTCTTTAGATATATGAGACCTTTAATAGAAAATGGAAATGTGTATTTAGCACAACCACCATTATATAAATTATCTAAAAAAGGAATAAAAGATATTTATTGCTATACTGATGAAGAAATGGCAAAACACTTAAATGAGCTTGGAAGAGATGGGGTAAATATTCAAAGATACAAAGGTCTTGGTGAGATGAACCCAGAACAATTATGGGATACAACAATGAATCCTGAAAAAAGAATATTAATTAAAGTAAAATTAGAAGATGCTATAAAAGCAGATGAAACATTTACAATTCTAATGGGAGACGAAATTGGTCCAAGAAGAAAATTTATTGAAGAGAATGCAAAATATGTTAAAAACTTAGATATATAATTAATATTTAATAGCCGGCAATCAATGATAGATTACCGGCTATTATCATAAAACTAATATTGATCTTAAGCTAAAACAAATATACCTAACTAATAACCTAATATATATTACTATATAAATAAGCCAAATCATCAAATATATTCATCAGTCGCTTGACTACAAATGCACATTTAAAATAACCATATTCATCCTGCGTGGGACTAATAACAACCATTTTAAAATACAAGAATAATCGTAGAATCGAACATATTACCTATATTGTCAACCATATAAATAAAATAGAAAGAAGAAAAATTATATAGCTTAGATACAAATAATATACTCTTCATCGCCGACATATTATGATATAAGGTCATTACACCACAATACATCTTTGCTCGAACTATTTAAAACTTATCATTAAAATCTTAAATAACTCTTATCTCAACCAATATTAATTTTATGATAGTATTATGTGTAGAAGAATTAATTTTATTCATAAATTATAAAAAAATTTTAAAATTAAAGTATTTTGTCGAATATTGACATACGATTTTTGTTGACGAAATATAAAAAACAGTGTACCATAGGAATATATTTAATTCTATGATTTTTTTTCTTAATATTTATTTCCAAATTACTTAAATAAAAAGGAGGTAATATGAATAAACAAGAAATTTATTCTGTACAAAAATGGTTGCCTTTTGAAAAAATACTATCTAATGGAATAATAAAAATAAATAATTTTAAATTCGTAAAAATAATAAAAGTTAGTTCAATTAATTTTAATCTAAAATCAGAACTTGAAAAAGAAGCCATATTAAATTCATATAAAATATTTTTAAAAACATGTCAATTTAATTTCCAAATATTAATTCAAAGTAATAAAGAAGATTTATCTAAAAATATTTCGATAATAAATAATCAATTAAAATCTGAAAATAATAAAATTTCTGAAATTTCCAAAAAATATATTAAATATATAAATAAATTAAATAATAAAAATAAATCATCATCAAAAAATTTTTATTTAATAATTAAATACGAAAATAAAAATTTAAATGAAATAAATAATATAGAAAATTATGCTTATCAAGAATTAAATGATAAATATTTTAAAATTAGAGATTGTTTATCAAGATGCGGAAATATTTTAGAAGATATAAATTCAAAAAAAGAAGTAGAAGAAATTTTGGAATCTTTTATCAATAAAAGACAATATTTCAGAGAAAAGCAAAATTGTCATATAGTAAATATAAATAATTAATTCAAAAGTGTATTTATGTTCTAAAAAATAGTTCTTGGATATTAATTACCCCTTTTTAAGTTAATAATAAACTAAAGCAAAGATTAAATAAAGGAGTAACAAATTGATAAAAGATAAGGGAACAGTGGAAAATAGAAGATACAAAATTTATGTGTAAAGTATGATTGGAAAATGAGGTAGTAGAATGTGCATAGCTAAAAGTTTAAAAAAATATGGATAATTTGAAAAGTAAATGTGCAAAAGAATACACAATTTACTTAAAGACAAAAAACGATAAGATATATGAGAGAATTTTATGATTAATAAAAATACTATTGAAGATAAATAATTTTAAAATTTGAAATAAAAAAGTTATAAAAATGATAAATAAAAAATTAAATAAAAAATTAAATAAAAATAAATATAATTAATTTAAAAAAATAAAAAAATATAAAAATAATAAAATAAAAATTAAGGAAAAATAAAATGATAAAAATAATTAAAAATAAAATAAAAGAATTATTTAATAAAAAAATAAAATTAAATAATAAAAATAATTTAATAAATAAATTAGATTTTTTAGAAGGATCAATTAATGAAAAAGATTTTTTAGCACCATCATATATAAATAATTCAAATCCAAAATACTTTGAAATTGATAATGTTTTTTATTCATCTTTATTAATAATTAATTATGATAGAGAACAAACAGATTTAATTTTAAAAGCAATTATTGATACAAATATTGATATTAATGTTTCTATATTTTACGAAAAACAAGATACATATAAAACAATAAAAGATTTAACTTATCATATAGGAAATGTAGGTGCAGAATTAAAAGAGGCAAATCAAAATAGACAAGACATAGATATTGCTGCTTTTACGTATAATGATGCAAAATATATAAGAAAAGAAATGCAAATAAATAATGAAGAATTGTATTATTTATATATTTATATTAATACTTTTTCTGATAATGTAAAAGATTTGGAATATTTATTAAATAAAATTGAAGGTATTCTTCAAAGTAAAGGAATGCAAACAAGAAGAGCATTTTTTAGACAAGAACAAGCATATAGTGCATGTCTACCTTTAATGAAAAATGAGGAAATAATTAAAGAGGTTTCAAAAAGAAATGTCTTAACAAATGGTATTATTTCAACATATCCATTTATTTCTTCTAGCATATTTGATGAAAATGGGATTTTTATTGGAAAAAATATTTATAATAATTCAATGGTATTTATTGATAGATATAATACTGAAAAATATAAAAATGCAAATATGTGTATATTTGGTACAAGTGGAGCTGGAAAATCATTTTATACTAAATTATTAATTTTACGATATAGACTTATGGGATATGAGCAATATGTTATTGATCCAGAAAGAGAATATAATAATTTATGTAAAAATTTAGATGGAACATTATTAAAAATAGGACCAAGCTCAAATACATATATTAATATTTTAGATATTAGAGAAGAAAGTATAGAAGATAATGAACAAGGATATTTAGCAAATAAAATAAGTAAATTAATAGGATTTTTTAATTTGATTTTTGGTGAGTTAGACGAAGAGGAAAAAGCTATTTTAGAAGATAAAATAATTGAATTATATAAAATTAAAAATATAACATTTGATGACAAAAGTTTATATAAAGAAGATAACGAAAAAGTAACAATTAAGCCTATATTTAAAAATACATATGATATGCCTATATTAGAAGATTTATATAATTTATTAAAAAAAGATACAAAAACACAAATATTTGCAATTAAATTAATTCCATTTATAAAAGGCTCATTAAATTTTTTTAATAAACACACAAATGTAAAATTAAATAATAAATTAATTATAGCAGATGTTTATGAACTGGGTGAAGACAATTTAAAGTATGGAATGTATTTATTTACAGATTTATTTTGGGATAAGATTAAAAAAGATAGAAATATAAAAAAGGCTATTTATTTAGATGAAATATGGAGGTTAATAGGTGTTACATCAAACAAAGAAGTTGCGTCATTTATTTATAAAATATTTAAAACAATAAGAAAATACGGTGGAAGTAGTGTCGCGATTACACAAGATATATCAGATTTATTTAGTTTAAATGAAGGAACATATGGAAAAAGTATATTAAATAATTCAAGTATAAAGACATTCTTTTCACTTGAAGAAGAAAATATAAAAATATTAGAAAAATATACTAATTTATCTGAAAAAGAAAAAATAGAAATTAAATCATTAAAAAGAGGTGAATGTTTAATGTTTGTTGGAGATGAACATATATTAACAAAAATTGAATCAGCAGATTTTGAAAAAGAAATAGTTACATAGCTAAAAAATAATATAAATAAAATTTAGGAGGAATGTAATTAAAATATGAATAAAATAGTTACCGCCATTGGAAATAAAAATATTAATTTAAAATTAAAACAAGAGGAAAAAATAAAAGTAATAGGAGAAGATATACAATATGAAGATGGAATATTAGAATTATTAGAAAAAGAAATAAATATTAATTTTTTAATTATTAGTGAAGAAATAGTAAATAAAAATAAATTAATTAATTTAATAGAAAAAATAAAAATAATTAATAAATATATAAAAATAATTTTAATATTAGAAAATAAAGATGAAGAATTAGAAAATATTTTAATTAGTAAAGGAATTTATAAAATAATTTATAATAATCAAATGACAATAACTGATTTAATGAAAATATTAAATAAAAAAGATGATGAAGATGAATTAAAAAAAGAAATAATTAATTTAAGAAAATTAATTATGGAAAATTCTCAAAAAAATAATTTAAATAAAATAAATAATAAAATTAATTTAAATAATTTAAAAAATAAATTTACAGAAAAAATATATAAAATAAATAATACAGAAAAAAATAAAATTATTAATAATGAAATAATTTCAGTTTCTGGACCGAGTGGAGTTGGAAAAAGTATCATATCTATTAATCTTGCAAAAGCATTATCATATAAACAAGATAAAATATTATTAATGGATTTTGATATATTAAATAATAGTTTATATACAATTTTAGGTGTTAAAAATTATCCACAAAATATAGAAAAATCTCTAAATATAGTGATAGATAGTGATGTGAATAAAATAAATATAAATGAATTTAATGTGGAGAATTTTATAATTAAAATAAATAAAAAAATAGATTTAATTTCTATTACTGATTTATTATTTTATAAAGAAAGAAAAGTAGATATAATTAAAATTGAAAAAATAATTAATAAATTAAAACAAAAATATAATACAATTATTATTGATACTTCTTCAGAATGTTTTTTTGATTTAACAAAAGAAATAATAAATAATAGTAATAAAAATATTTTTGTTACTGAAACAAATTTATTAGAAATAAAAAAAGCAAAACAATTATTAAATATTTATATAAATGAATGGAAAATAAAAAAAGAAAAAATTAATATATTATTTAATAAATATGATAAAGAATGTGTAAATACAAAATTATTAAACTTTATATTTAATGAATTTAATATTTTAGGAGTTTTAAAATATAATTCAAAATATAATAAATTAATTAATAAAAATAATAAATTTAATTTTTATGATAAAAAAATTAGAAATGAATATATAAAAATTAATAATAAAATATAAAAAGGAGGATAATTTATTTTTTAATAAATTAAAATAAAATATGGATATAGAAAATAATTTAAATCAAACAAATAATATAAATCAAGAATTAGTTACAGAAAAAAATCAAAATAGCTTTTTAGAAAGTGCACTTGGAAAAACAATCAACACAGCAATGGACATTGGTTTAAGATGGGTATTACCGGATTTAATAGAAGATGAAATAATTGATATAAAAGATAGTTTAGTAAAAGGTGGATTAAAAGAGGGAATAAATACAACAATAAATAAAGCAATTAATTTAGGGAAAAGTGCTATTGGAATATTTACCGGAAAATTCGACAGTATTTCTCAAGCTCAATCTGCAGTAAAAACAGGTGGAATAATAGATGGAGTTTCTAATGTGATTGATATTGCATTAAATAAAACAACGAAATTAGGATTAATTGATAAAAATGTATCGACATTAATAAAAAAAGGTAAAAATGTTATTTTAGATAATGTAAGTAAAAATATTGAAGAAACATTTACAAGTCAATTAGAAGGAATCGAGAAATTATCTAAGTATGAAAATAATTGGAAAAATTATTATAAAGAAAAAGATTTTAATGGAATGGAAAGAGAATATCAAAAAATTAAAAGTAAATTAAATGAATTAATGCCACTGGAAAAGACAATAAAAGAAGCAAGAACAATAGAAAATATACACGAAATTATAAAAAATAATGGGCAGAATTTTAACCTTGATGAAAATCAAATAAAACTTGCTCAAATGCTTACAGTAAATGTATAAAACGCATGTAATTAGTAGTAAAAAAATCCTTTTTTCACTTGCATATTTTTACTTGTTTTAGTATAATACAAGAGTAGGAAATACACTAGAAAAGAGGTAAAAAAATGGAAGAAAATGAGGGAAAAATAATTGAACGTGACATCGACAAAGAGATGAGAAACTCATATATTGATTATGCTATGAGCGTTATCGTTTCTCGTGCACTTCCAGATGTAAGAGATGGTTTAAAACCAGTACATAGAAGAATTTTATATTCAATGTATGAAGATGGTATTACATCAGACAAAGCATATAGAAAATGTGCCAATACAGTTGGTTCTGTTTTGGGAAGATATCATCCACATGGTGATGCTTCTGTATATGATGCAATGGTTAGATTAGCACAAGATTTTACAATGAGATATCCATTAGTAGATGGACATGGAAACTTTGGTTCTATTGATGGTGACCCAGCAGCTGCTATGAGGTACACAGAAGCAAGAATGGCAAAAATTGCTGAAACAATGCTTACTGATATTGAAAAAAATACAGTTGATTTTATGCCAAACTATGATGATAGATTACAAGAACCTACAGTATTACCAGCAAAAATACCTGCATTATTAGTAAATGGTTCATCGGGAATTGCCGTTGGTATGGCAACTAATATACCACCACATAACTTAACAGAGGTTATAGATGGAATTGTAAAAATAATTGATGATGATAATGTTACAGATGAACAATTGATGCAAATAATAAAAGGACCTGATTTTCCAACTGGTGCAACTATTTTAGGACGTGATGGAATAAAACAAGCTTATACAACAGGTAGAGGAAAAGTAACAATGAGAGCTGAAGCTGAAATAGAAGAAATGAGTGGAAATAAACAACGTATTATTGTAACATCACTACCATATCAAGTAAATAAAGCAAGGCTTATTGAACATACAGCTAATTTAGTAAAAGAGAAAAGGCTTGAAGGTATATCAGAAATTAGAGATGAATCTGATAGAGAGGAAAAAGTAAGAATTGTAATTGAACTTAAAAGAGATGTAAATGCTCAAGTTATACTAAATCAATTATATAAAAATACTCAAATGCAGGATACTTTTGGAATCATTTTACTTGCATTAGTAGATGGAGAACCAAAAATACTAACATTAAGACAATGTCTAGAATATTACATAGAACATAGAAAAAATGTTATACTTCGTAGAACAAAATTTGATTTAGACAAGGCTTTAGCAAGAGCTCATATTTTAGAGGGATTAAGAATTGCACTTGATAATATCGACGAAGTAATTAGTATTATAAGAAGTTCATATGATAATGCAAAAGAAAGATTAATGGAAAGATTTGGTCTTTCTGAAATTCAAGCACAATCTATTTTGGACATGAGATTAAGAACACTTCAAGGATTGCAAAGAGAAAAAATAGAAGAAGAATATGAAGCTTTAATGAAATTAATTGCACATTTAAGAGATATTCTTGCAAGTGAAAAATTAGTTTTTGATATTATAAAAGAAGAATTGTTAGAAATTAGAGACAAATACGGAGATGAAAGACAAACAAAAATTGTTGCTGCAGAGGGAGAAATCGATGTAGAGGATCTAATTAAAGAAGAAAGATGTGTAATTACTTTAACACATTTTGGATATGTAAAGAGAATGCCAATTGATACATATAAGAGCCAAAAACGCGGTGGAAAAGGTATTACAGGAATTGCTACAAGGGAAGAGGATTTTGTAAAACAAATATTTACAGCATCTACTCATGATACAATTTTATTCTTTAGTAATCAAGGAAAAGTATATCGTTTAAGAGGATATGAAGTGCCAGAGGCAGGAAGAACAGCAAAAGGAACTGCAATTGTTAACTTGCTAAGCCTAAATGGTGGTGAGAAAATATCAGCAGTTATACCAATTTCTAATTTTGCTGAAGGTAAATATCTACTTATGGCTACACAAAATGGATTAATAAAGAAAACAGCATTAAGTGAGTTTAACAATGTAAGAAAGAGTGGACTAATTGCAATTAATTTAAAAGAAGAAGATGCGTTAATTGATGTTAAATTGACTGATGGAGAAGATAATGTTGTACTTGTAACTAAAAAGGGTATGAGTATTACCTTTGATGAAAAAGATGTAAGACCTATGGGAAGAGCAGCTACAGGAGTAATAGGAATAAAACTTTCAGATGATGATAATGTAATTGGAATGGAATCTATAATTACAGGAAGTAAAGCGACACTTCTTTCTATAACAGAAAATGGTTTTGGAAAAAGAACTGAACTTGATGAATATAGAGTACAAACAAGAGGTGGAAGAGGAGTTATGACATATAAAGTAACTCCAAAAACAGGAAATATTGTTGGTATCAGAATTGCTGGTGATGATGAAGATGTTATGCTAATTACTGATACAGGAACAATAATAAGACTACATATTTCAGAAATTAGTATCTTAGGAAGAGTAACTCAAGGTGTTACTTTAATGAGAACAAATGAAGGAAAAGTAGTAAGTATAGAAACTATTTCTAATGAAGAAAAAGAAGGTGAAGAGTAGTTGGAGAAGAAGCTTTAAAAAGTAAAAAGCCAACTAACAGAACTGATAAAACAAAAATTAATGATGAAAATAAAGAAAGATAGAAAAGATAAAAGAGTAATTGAAAAATTACTCTTTTATCGATTTTTAAATCTAATATCATCACCGAAAAAATAACATATATTATAATTTCCAACTATTCTTGATACAATTCTTTCATCATAATTATTGTATAAATTTCTTAAACTTAAATTAGTAGAAATAATTGTTTTTGTTGTATGATTTTGATTAAGAAGTCTTGTATTTATTATATTAAATAATTCAGTAAATTTCATCTGATTCATACATTCTGTACCTAAATCATCAATAATTAATAAATCAACAGATAATAAATTATCATACATTGTTTTATCAACATTTGATTTGCCAAAACGATAATCTATAATAGTATCAAGCATTACAGGAGCTGTTTGATATAGTACATTTTTTCTTTGTTTTAAAAGTTCATTTGCAATACAGCTTGATAAAAATGTTTTTCCAAGTCCTGTATTTCCTGTAAATAATAAGTTTTTTTCATTTGGCTCATCAAAATTTTTAATAAATTTATAACAAATATCTTTTATTTTTAAAATATTGTCTTTAGGTGATATTTTTGCATGGTATTTTTCTTCATTAATTTCAGAAGAATAATATATATCAGAAAAATTATCAAAATTTTGTGTTTTTAAATTTGAAATATTTGATTTATTATATTCTTCATCAAATATTTTTTGCTTTAAGCAAGTACACATTGTAGAAGTGTAATCATCATTTAAAATATATCCGGTATCTTTACAAATAGGACATTCATATTTTGGAAGTAAATCTTCCTGTGTTAAATTTAATTTTTTTAAAATATCAAATTTTTTATTTTTTAGTATTTCAATTTGTTTTTTTAAATCTTCCAATAAAGCAGAATCATTATTTTGAATTAATAGTTTTGTTGTAGATATTGCAAGAGATGTGAGTTTATCTTCAATTTCTTGAAGTTCGGGCTCATTTGTATATAATTGTTCTTTTTTTATTTCTGCTTCTTGTTCTGCATTTGCTTTTTTTTGCTGATATTCAATTAGCATTGTTTTTAAAGTAGAAGAATTCATATATATAGCTCCTATATTAATTTAAATTTGCATATAAATTATTTAAATTATCATAATTTCTTTGATCATATTTATTGTATCCTGTTGATTTTTCTAAATTTTGTACATTTTTATTTTTTTGTTTCATTTCTGATAAGAAGTTTTGTACATCTTCAGGTGTTTTAAAGCCTCTATCATGCCAATCAGAAAGTAATTTATTTAAATAATCAAAATTTGGATTTGCTTTTGAAGTTGTCTTTTTTAGTGCAATTTCAATAATATCAAATGTAAAGGCAAAATCGATAGTCCACTTTTCAACATATGCATATTCATATTCTGAAAGTGCACGATGAAGTCCAAGTTTTTTTGATATAGTATTTGCAATAGTATTGACTTTTTCTTGCTTTTCGTAATATGTATCTAAATCATTAAATGTTTTTACTCCATTTTTATTCCAGACTTCTGCAACACGTTGAATATATGCTTTGTGAAGAGCAGAACGATTGAAACAGTAATCAAATAATGCTATCATAACTTCTTCGTCAAAATGATATTTTTGAAACCATAATTCAATATCTGGATACCATGTTGTAGGCATAAGTCCAGAAAAATATTTATTATTAATATGTTCAATAGCTCTTGCTCTTTGTTGATTGTTTTGAGATTTTTGTAGTTGTTCTGGTGTAAGAGCTGTTCTTGGTTTATATAGTTTATGAAGATTAATTTCTTGCAAACTATTTAAAATATATCCTGTATTTTTTTTAGTAATAATCCCTTTTTCTTCCCAATATTTAACTGAATCTTGGATTACTTTAAGAGGTAAAACTAATTTTTTTGACATATCATTTATTTTAATATCTTTGTCATATTTAGACAAAAATAGCATATATAAATATACTTTTATATGGTCGCCACTAGCTTCAGACAAATATTCTGTAAAGAAAATGTCTGGGATTTCTGTGTTTGAAAATAATGATGAAATATCTGCTTGTTCTAGTTTCATTTAAAATTCCCCCTAAAAGTATACTATATCAAATTATATCATTATATAGTTTTTTTTACAATAAACAAATAGGAAAAATTAAATGGTAGTTATTAAATAATTAATACTTTTTGTATAAATAATATTTGGGAGATTTAATATATATAAATAAATATTTTAAAATATATGTTATTTTTTCATGATTAAATCCTATTATACTAAATATTAAAGATGGAAAAAATAAAATAATAAATATTGAAATTTTAAAAGTGATGTTTTTAATAAAACATGATAAAAGTAAATAAATTAATACACCTAAAATAATATTAAAAAATAAAGTTGAATAGTCAATAAAACCAAATAGTTTTTGCTTAAAACAATAATTTTGTGGAAAAATAAATTTTATAATAGTTCACCTCACTTTGTAATCATACTTTTCATTAAACTTATATTAGCAGAAATATCTGTTGAAATACCACCAAGCAAATGCTGAATATACGAATTAGCTTTTGTTAAAGCATAAATAGAACCAATACTTAGTAGCTTAGAAAATATATCTGTAGAATTAAAATTAATTGTAAAAACAATTAATAAAATGATTGATATAAATGATTGAAGAAGTAATAATGAAATTAATGTGCGAAGCCAGGTTTTAAAGAACCAAGAAGTAGAGTTATTTAAGAGTGTTAGAAATGCAAATGGTGTTAATAAAACAAATACTTTAATCATAATATATCTGAGGGCATATGAAAATAGTAAGTTAAGCATTGAAATAGATGTGAAACTTTTTAAAAGTCCATCAAAAGAAAATAGATTAAATGTATTTTGCTCTATTTCTATTACTGAATTTAGATTTGATATAAAGTTTGAAAATGATACTGTTTGTCCAAAAATATTTTTACCAATTGCACAAATAGAGCCTGAAATTAAATAATTAATATAAATTATTTTTTCACAAACATAATAAGAACAATTAATGACAATTCCAAAAATAATTAATTTAAAAATAAATTGTGATGGACTTTCTATTTGAGTTGATACAAAATTTGAATATAATAGTTTAAAACAATAATATAAAACAAATGCAATCAAAAGAGAATTTGCAATAAGAAGTAGGCCATTTGTAGAACTTGTACCAAATATTTTTTCAAAGAAAGAATCATGTAAAATATCAGTATTTATAAATGCTAAATTATCTAAATTCCCATACATACTATTATCTATGGAAGAAAATAAATTACTAAATATTTGATTTATTGTATCTAATATTACTTGTGAAATATTTTGAGAATTTGTAAGTAAAGAATCCTCCAAAGTAAGCCTCCTTATTTAAACGATTAATGATTGAATTGCAGATAAAATCAAATCTATTGCAAGAATAAATCCATATGAAAATAATGTTCCTCTAATTAATTTTTTAGCGGTTCTTATTCTTTCTTCATCACCAAAACTAAATTTTTTCATAAATACACCAGAGCCAATTGCAACTGCAGCAGCAGGTGTGGAAAGTGTTAATAACCATTTCTTAATTGTTCCAAAAGCGTCAGTTAATTTTGTAATTAATTTTGGCTCACTATCAAAAAGTCCTGCAAAAATATTAGTAGAAAAAGAGAAAATAAAAATAAATAATAAAATGATAGAAAAAATAAATAAATATAATTTTTTTGATTTTTTAAATTTTAATAAATTCATAAAATACCTCCTAATTTTTAAAATATGGTTTTAATTTAATTTTTTGTGGCGAAATAATACTATTTCCATCAGATAGAAATGAAAGGCAAGAAAAATTTTCAAGTTCTTGTGTAAAAAATTTTGTATCATAAATATAATCATTTTGCAGATATGTATTTATACTTTCTGAGATACTTGAATTACTTGAATTTAAAGATCTGGAAAAATAACTATATTTTGTTTCTTTTGCATTTTCCGAAATACTTGATGACATTTTTTTTTTATCTTCTTTACCAATCTGCTTTTGAGCATTTTCTATTGTATAAATATCATCTGTTCGAAACCAAAGTTTATTTACTAGACTTTGCAAAATAACTTGTACTGAATATTGATTATTTAATGAATTTAAGAGTGATGTATAGCTTTGAGTTGCAACGATATTAATACATTTAGCTTCTCTACTTTGCGAGAAAAATTGGCTATCTGATACTGTGCAGTATTCACTATATTCATCAGAAATAAATACAGCAGGAGAAAAATCATTTTTGCCTAATGAAAGTCTGTTCATAACCTCTGTTTGAAAATCTAATTTTAAATAAGCAGAAATTATTTTAGATAAATTTTTGTATTTTGCAATATTTAAATTTAATACAACAATCTTTCCGAGATGAAAGTATATTTTCAAAACCAGGGAAATTAAGACCGTGAGATAGATGGACAAAATGTGTTATAAACATTATAGTCAGAGACAAAACAATTGGTAATTCGGGTAATTTCAGATTTTAAAATAGAAATTGTTCTACTATCTAGTGAAAAAAATTCTTTTTCAAAAAAGTTTAAACTTGCATATAGATTATATATATCTTCTTTTGACAATTTATTTTTAATAAATAAATCTTTTAATATTGGTATTTTTTCTTGATAATAATATTGGTTTGTAACTAATTTATGAATTTCTTCAAATGTTACATATCCATTGTTATAAATTCTACAAAGTTTGATTGCCTCTGTTAAGACTTGATGTGCTTTATCTATCCAATATGATTCAGAATTGTTTGGAGAAAATAAAAGTAGGATTTCTTTTAATCTATCTGCAATAACCGAAGCTTTGAGATTAGGCTTATGTAAAGGGTTATATGTATATATTCCATTTAATTCAATAACAATTAAATCATCTAGCCTGTTATATTTTTTGCACAATTCTTTTACTTTTAAATAATAATTACCTTTTACATCTAAAATAAGCATAGGCAGTTTTATTTTTTTAGAAATAAGTTGCTCTGTAAAAGGATACATAGCACTACTTGTTTTGCCTGTTCCAATTGTACCTGTAATTAGGATATTTTGATATAAACTTTTTTCTGGCAAATAAATAGATTTGTTTGCAGAAATACTTTCTCCAACATATAATTTAATTAAATTATCATTTTTTTTAGTATCTATTAAACTGAATTTTTTTAGATTAATTAATTTTGGAAAATTAATTGAAGAAATTTTTTTTAAGATATTTGAAATAAGATTAGATATTGCTAGATAAATAAAATTGGAAATAATAATACTTGAAAAAATATATGTGAAAATAAAAATATATTTTATAATTTGCCAAAGCTCGGGATTTTTATTGCAAATATTAAATGGATGAATTCCATATGTAATTATAATATTATTTGAAGAATAGATTGGAGAAAATAAATTATAACCAATAAATAAAAACATAAAAGTAAGTAAAAATGTAAAAATAAAACGCTTTATAAAATCACCTTCTTAAATTTTTAATATTCAATTTGGAACCTTGTTTGTTATGGAAAATTTTAATATCAAAGAAAAGATATATAGAATAAAAAGTAATAAAAAAATTAAGAATAAATAAAATAAAAAATAAATCAATTAATTTAATATAAAAACACCTGCCTTCCAGTAATTACCATATAATACAACAAAGATTTAATTTTGTCTATACTTTTTTGAAAAAATATGTTAAAATAATTATGTTCAAATAAATTTTGGACATAATAAGAAAAAGAAAGGATGAAATTACAATGAAATTTGATAAAGATATAACAATTGGAGAATTACTTGAAAAAGCTCCAGAAAAGGCAGAAATATTAATGGCTGCTGGAATGCATTGCTTAGGATGTCCTGCTTCACAAGCAGAAACATTAGAAGAAGCATGCGATGTTCATGGTATTGATGTAGATGAATTATTAGAAAAAATTAATGCCTAAAACAAAAAATGCAAAAAAAATGTAAAAAAACACAAAAAATTTACAATTTGTATTGACAAAATAAAAAAAATAGTTTAGAATAGTACTTGCGTTTAGGCAATGTAATTTGCTTAAGCGCAAGTGCAAATCTGGGTCATTAGCTCAGGTGGTAGAGCACTTGACTTTTAATCAAGTTGTCCGCGGTTCGAATCCGCGATGGCTCACCAAAACTAGGATTTAATTTTATTAAATCCTAGTCCAGATTTTTTTATGGCCCCGTGGTCAAGCGGTTAAGACATCGCCCTTTCACGGCGGAGACATGGGTTCGATTCCCGTCGGGGTCACCAATTTAATAATATGCCACTTTAGCTCAGTTGGCCAGAGCACCGCACTTGTAATGCGGGGGTCTTCAGTTCGAATCTGAAAAGTGGCTCCATATAGGTCAGTAGTCTTGAAAGAATTCTTGGTTACTGACTTTTTTGTGCTGTTCATATTGTAATGGATGATTAAATGAAAAAACATTGACAAAAATAAATGTTATTGGTATTATATAAATGCGACTAATAGTGAGAAAATACGGCATAAAAATATAGCTTATGTACATTGAAAAAAGAATAAAGAAAAGATTCACTCTGATTAATGTAATAGTATTGTACAAGAGCAGTGTTAAAAATATGCTAAATAAAACTATTAGGAAGGTAAAACTTTGAATTTTATGAAGAGCAAGGAAAAAATAAATAACAAAAATAAAGGTTAATAAAATTCAATGGTTAAAATAGTATAAAAAGGACAAAATAAATAAAAAGAACGAAGGAGGCAGATAAAAATGATAAATAAAAATTTATCAGAGAGTAAGAGAGTAAAGGGAAATTCAGGAATTACGCTAATTGCGTTGGTTGTTACTATTGTAGTACTGATAATACTTGCAACAGTAAGTATAAATGCAGTGCTAGGACAAAATGGAATAATAGGGAAGGCAAAACAAGCAAAGGAGTCATATGAAAAGAGTGTGAAAGCAGAAGATACAGCAATGCAGAAAATACTAAATGAAATGGCAGAGTATGATACAAATGGTGGAGGTTCAGGTGGAGGAAGTGATACGCCAACAAAGCCAGTAGCAGGAACAACGGTAACAAAACCTGGAACATGGACAAGTACTGAGGTAACACCAATAGCAGATGGAAATGGAGGAACAGTGCCACTTCC
>CAKOPZ010000001.1 GCA_934101145.1 uncultured Clostridia bacterium | reverse complement strand
TGTCATGCGTTTTTCAATGTACTAATTATCTTTTGACTTTTTTAGAAAAGACTATTGACTTTTAATAGTTAGTCTTCGTTTTTCTTGCTTTCTTTTTACATTTGTCTTATTTTCTACTATTTTTACTTTTTTATTCACATTGTTTACTAACAGCTTTATTTTTATTCTCAAATATTGCCATAATACTTTGCTCCCTTATCTTTATTTATCAGAGTAAATCTTTCATATTCCTTTTTCAATGTACTACGGCTTTATTCTATCTTTTTGCTATCAGTTCTTCTATATTTTATCAATACATCTTTTCATTGTCAATGACATTTTATCATTTTTGATGTATTGTTTTACTAAAAAAATATATAATTGCCATATTTTCCTTAAACTATCGTTAATTGGCAATTATATAAATCTCTTTTTTATTATCACTATCATTTATAATCCTATTCATCTATTACATTTTTAAATATAAAACTATTATTTAAAGCTAAAAACAATAATTATACAAGAAGGTGTAATTAAAATTTAATTGCAAATGATAACATGTACTATATAAATAATATTCACAACAGTACTAATGAAAAAGATGAAAGGTAAATCACTAATGCTACCTAAACAATATATAAAATTTCGTTGAAAATTAAACTTTTTATTGGGTTAACGAATTTTTTATTCAAAGTATAATTTTTTACTTTTTAAAATTCATATTTTAGATAGCTTGCAAATGCCTTTATATCAACAATTACAAGCATTTAATGTCACACTTATAAGTTATAGTGTTTTACATTGTTATATTAGCTCAACCCCTTGTGTATCAATAGTTTGAATAGTGTTTACTAAACATCAACTAAACAAGCTTAATTCTTATTAATTTTTGTTTAGTTGATTGTTTAGTAAAAAGAAAAAAGAAAATAAATAAAAATTCGTTAAAAGCTTGATATTTCTAGTGAAAATCAATTTTTATAAATTAAGTAAAAAACAAATTGATTAAAAGCAATAAAATAGCCTGTATTCTTAGATACAAGCTATTTACAGCAATATTTGTTTTGGTAGCGAGAGGGAGATTCGAACTCTCGACCCACTGGGTATGAACCAGTTGCTCTAGCCAACTGAGCTACCTCGCCATATCAAAAACAAAATGCAATTAATATTATAACTATAAAATTGCATTTTGTCAATACTAATTTTTCAATCTATAATTCTTTTTCATCTTTTGACTTTTCTGTCTCTTTTACAGTTGTCTCTGATTTATTTAATTCTTCTTCTTTTACTTTGTTTACTTCTTTAAAGCTACGTTTTTTGCTATTTTCTTTTTGGCCAAAACGCTGTGTATATTCTCTATCTGTTTCTACATCTGATTTTGCAAGTTCTGGTGTTAAATCAGTATTTTCATCTTCAATCGTAAATTCATCTCCATTTGCCCAGCTCCATAAATTAATTAAAGGCAATTTTGCAAATATACTAGCCATATTTTCACATTCCTTTCATAAATTGCAAATAAACTGAAATTTATTTATATTCTCTATTCCACTAATAATTCAATTTTACCATAGTTTACAATAAAAATCAAGCAAATTGCTTGATTTTATTGCTATTTGAGCATTTGTAATGCTCTATTATATATTATCCCATATAATCTCTTAGTTTTTTAGAACGTGATGGATGTCTTAATTTTCTTAATGCTTTTGCTTCTATTTGTCTTATTCTCTCTCTTGTAACTTGAAATTCTTTTCCTACTTCTTCAAGAGTTCTTGCTTTTCCATCTTCTAGTCCAAATCTTAGTTTTAACACTTTTGCTTCTCTTGGTGTTAAAGTACTCATAACTTCTTCAAGTTGCTCTCTAAGTAGTGTATATGCTGCTGAATCTTGTGGTGCTGGACTATCATCATCTGGAATGAAATCTCCTAAATGGCTATCATCTTCTTCTCCAATAGGTGTCTCTAGAGAAACTGGATCTTGAGCAATTTTTTGAATTTCCATAACCTTTTCTACTGGTATTTCCATCTCTTTTGCAATTTCTTCTGGGGTTGGTTCACGTCCTAATTGTTGCAATAGATGTCTTGAAGTACGAATTAATTTATTTATTGTTTCTACCATATGAACTGGAATTCTTATTGTTCTTGCTTGATCTGCAATAGCTCTTGTTATAGCTTGTCTTATCCACCATGTTGCATATGTGCTAAACTTAAATCCCTTATGGTAATCAAATTTTTCAACAGCTTTTATTAATCCCATGTTTCCTTCTTGGATTAGATCTAAGAATAACATTCCTCTACCAACATATTTTTTTGCTATACTTACAACAAGTCTTAAGTTTGATTCTGCAAGTTTTTGTGCAGCTGCTTCGTCTCCATCTAATATTCTTTTTGCAAGGTCTAATTCTTCTTCATAACTTAATAGTGGAATTTTTCCTATTTCTCTTAGATACATTCTTACTGGGTCATCAACACTAACACCTTCTACATTTGACATATCTAAGTCATCCAATTTAATTTCTTCAACATCTTGTAGGTCTTCTAGATCAGGCTCTTCCATATCTTCATTTAAAAGATCAACTCCTAAGTCCTCAAAAGCGTCAAAAACTTTATCTATTTCTTCTGAGTTTGTTCCTTCAAGTTCAGAAGCCAATTCCCCATATGTTATTTTGCCATTTTCTTTGGCTTTTTCAATTATTTTTTTAACCTTTTCATTTTCTGTTTGGTCATTTTTATTTTCTTTTTTATTTGATTTCTTTTCTGCTGTCTTTGCCATCTCTTTTTTTAGTTCAGCTTTTTCTTTTTCTATTTTTTCTCTTTTACTTGTTTTTTTTGCTTCTATGTCTGCGTTTTCATTTTTTTCTATATTGCTCATAATTATACTTACCCCCTACTTGATTTTAGCCAATTTCAAAATAATTTCATTTAATTCTTTTTCTAGATTAGCCACTTCTTCTTTAGTTTGGTTTTCTGTATTTTCTAATTTTTTTATTATTTCATTTCTTATGTTTATAAGTTTTTCTTTTATATATGTGTTTACCATATCTTCAATAGCCTTATTTACATCTGTTATCTCAAAATCTGAGGCCATAATTCCAGATATATAATTTATCATATCTTCTTCTTCAAATAAATTTAATATATCTATATTAATATTTCCTTTTTCTAATTCTTCATACAATTTATTTATAATTTGTTTATTTTTATCAGATTGAATAAGTTCTACAGATATTACATTTTTTATTTTTGCAAAACTTTCTTGAGGATAATTCAATAATAGATATATAACCATTTTTTCTCTTCTTAATGTGGCTTCATCTATTTTTTTTGTATCTTCTACAGGTTTTCTAATATATGTGGCTACAGGTCTTTCTAGTACTTTTGTGTCCTTTTGGTTTGAATATGTTAATTTATTTACTTCAGCATAAATTGCCTCTTTTGATATTCCATATTCTAAAGATATTTTATCAATATA
Source organism: uncultured Clostridia bacterium (assembly GCA_934101145.1). Taxonomy (GTDB): domain Bacteria; phylum Bacillota; class Clostridia; order TANB77; family CAG-508; genus CALXVA01. Next base: position 130,225 of record CAKOPZ010000001.1, on the reverse strand, counting down.
TATTTCTTTTTCTATACTATTATCTACTTTCGCAAGTATTTTAGCAATTTGATTTAAAAATTTAATTTTATCATTTACATTATCCAAATTTAAATCTTGCTTTAGATTTTTTACTTTAAATTCTACTAAAGATATACTATTGTCTACACATTTTAAAAATCTCTCTGGACCATATTTTCTCACAAATTCGTCAGGATCTTTTGCTCCATATATTTGAAGTATTCTCATATCACATCCCATGTTTTGTAGAATTTCAAGTCCTCTCATTGTTGCAGCTTGTCCTGCTCCATCTGCATCATATCCTATTATTACTTGCTCACAACTTTTTCTAAGTAGCCATCCTTGTTTTTCTGTTAAGGCTGTACCAAGTGATGCAACAGCATTTGTTATGCCCCTTTGGTATAAAGAAATAGCATCCATATACCCTTCTACTATTATAAGCTTTTTTGTATCTCCTTTTTTTGCAACATTAAGTCCAAATAAATGCCTACCCTTGCTATACACGATATTTTCTGGTGAATTTATATATTTGGGTTTACTATCATCGAGCACTCTTCCACCAAATGCAATAACTCTTCCTTGTACATCTTGGATAGGAAACATTAGTCTTCCTCTAAAACGATCTATAAATTTTCCATTTTCTGTTTTGTTTACTAAACTAGAAGCTAAAATTTCTTCTTCGGTAAACCCTTTAGATTTTAGTAATTGATATAATTCATCATATTTTCCAGAATATCCTATTAAAAATGATTGCAATGTTTTATTATTTAGTTCTCTTTTTTTTATATATTCTTGGGCTGGTTTTGATGTAGGTTTATATAAATTTTCATGGTAAAATCTAGCCGTTTCTTCATTTATTTTATATACTTTTGATTTTAAATTTGCAATTTTTTCTTCTTGTGGATTACTTGTAAGTACTGGAAGTGCAATGTTTGCTCTATTTGCGAGCATTTCTAGTGTATCTTTAAAATTAAGATTTTCTATCTTGCTAACAAAATGTATAACATTTCCACCTACTCCACAACCAAAGCAATGAAAGATTTGTTTGTCTGGAGAAACTGAAAAAGAAGGAGATTTTTCTTTATGAAACGGACATAATCCGAAAAAATTTCTTCCACTTCTTTTTAATACAACATATTGTGAGATTACATCTACAATATCATTATTTGATTTTATTTCTTCAATTAATTCCTCACTGTATCTTGCCAATTCTTTCATACCTTTCTCTCACATATTATTTTATTCGACATAAAGTATTTTTATCCTTCTTACAAATTGACAATATTGTACATTTTATGTTATCTTTCTATAAAACAACAGTTCATATCTATACAAGAAGAAAAGTTAGACCTGCAATTGCTTGCACTCTAACTTTTCTTGCTTATATATTAACTATTTGTTCCATCAAATGGTATAAATTTACTAACAATATTTTGGTTAACATTTATACTATTTTCTTGTGGCATTTTATATTCATCAAAAGAAACACTTATCTTGTTATCAATTAGTTTTTCTACTTCTTCTTGCGATGCATGTTCTGCTAAAACTAATTCACTAACCAATATTTGCTTTGCATTAGAAAGCATCTTCTTTTCGCCTGTTGATAGTCCTTTTTCTTTTTGTTTAAAGCTTAAGTTTCTAACTACATCAGCTACCTCATATATATCTCCACTCTTCATTTTATCCATATTGTCTCTATATCTTTTATTCCAATTTTGTGACATTTCTGTTTCATTTTCACCAAGTACAGTCATTACTTTTGAAGCTTCTTCTTTTCCTATTACATTTCTAACACCAACCTGTTCTGCTTTACTTGTTGGTATCATTACTTTAACCTCTCCTGGCATTTTTATAATATAATAAGCTTGTTTTTCTCCTAATATGTCTTTTTCTTCTATACTATCGATTGTTCCTGCTCCATGCATAGGGTACACGATTTTATCTCCAATATTAAACATTTAGGGCCTCCTTTCCATTTCGCAAAAATTATATATGAAGTTAAGAAAGGGTTTCTTAAATCTCTTCTCAAACTACATTTCTATTATACTATAAAAAATGGTAAAAGTCAAAACTTTTACCATTTTATTTCTCATATTTTTAGGCTTAAAAGCCTGTAATATCAAGCAATATATTGTTTTAAAAATTATTTTTATTTACTTGTTGAACCAAAGCCTCCAACTCTTTCTCCCTCTGCACCATCATTATCAACTGCAAAGAATTTTTGAAAGATTCCTTGGCCTATTGCTTCACCTTTTTTAATAACTACATCTTCCTCTTTTATATTATAAAATGCAAACATTATATGTCCATCATTATCTGGATTTTCATAATAATCTTTATCTATAATTCCAACACTATTTGCTAAGATTAATCCTTTCTTTTTTGGATTAGAACTTCTATTATATAAAGCTAAAAATTCATCATCTTGCATATATGCTTTTATTCCTGTTTTTATAAGTGTTGGTGCCATTCCTTTTTTAAATGATGGAATAACTGTATCTTCTGCTGCCTCTATATCATATCCTGCAGAATACTTTGTTTTTCTTACAGGTAAATTAATTTGTTTATCTTCAAATCCTTTTGCAATATCAAATCCTCTAACTTTTTCCATTTATATTTCCTCCTAAATTAAACTTTATTTGTGTTTAATTCTATCATACTAGATAAAAAAGTCAACACTTTTATTTTTTACATTTCTTTTCTTCGGTCCATTGACTTTTTATCTTTATTGTAATATTATTAGGCAAATGGAGCCAAGCTTTCATTTAACTTTAAATTTACGGAGGTATTTTATTATGGAATTAAAAGGTTCAAAAACAGAAGCTAATTTAAGAGCTGCTTTTTCTGGAGAATCAGAAGCAAGAAATAAATATACATATTTTGCAAGTGTTGCAAAAAAAGAAGGATATGAACAAATCGCAGCTATCTTTTTAGAGACAGCAGAAAATGAAAAAGAACATGCAAAATTACACTTTAAATATTTACAAGGTATTGGAGACACAAAAGCAAATTTAGCTGATGCTGCTGCAGGAGAAAATTATGAATGGACAGATATGTATGCTACATTTGCGAAAGAAGCTGATGAAGAAGGTTTTACAGATATAGCTGCTACATTTAGAGGAATTGCAGAAGTTGAAAAACATCATGAAGAAAGATACAGAAAACTACTTGAAAATATGCAAGAAGGTGAAGTATTTAAAAAAGGAAGTATTGTTGTTTGGAAATGTAGAAATTGCGGACATATTCATGTTGGGCTAGAAGCTCCAAAGGTTTGTCCAGTATGTAAACATCCAATGTCATACTTTGAAATAAATGCTGAAAATTATTAATATCTTACAATTTACAGGCTTTGCATTAATTGCAATGCCTGTTTTTCTTGTGTTTATTTTTAGTTAATTTTAACTCTTGTGTTTCTGTAAAATAATACCTATAAATGCTATATTTCCATATAAAGGAGTGTGAATTTATGGCTTTAGATTTTATGATAATTGGTGAGAGATTAAAGAAAGCAAGAATTGACAAGAAATTAACTCAAGAAAATTTAGCAGAAAAGCTTGATGTTTCTATAGCATTTTTAAGTAGAATTGAACGTGGCAGTTCTCACATTAATTTAAAAAGATTAAGTGAAATTTGCGAAATTTTAGGTGTTACAGAAGGATATATTTTAAATGGTGCATCTAGCAATTCTGGAAATTATTTAACTTCTGAATTTAATGATATTTTAAATTCAGTTAGTCCAGATAAACAAAAGTTGATATATAATATTGCTAAAGTTATAGCAAATGAAGAATAATGTATTTTTTGACATAATGATTTATGATGGCACAAACGATATAATATTTCCAATTTTTTATTCGATTTTTATTGATAAATTATACCAAAATATGATATTATTGCTTATGGCAAAAATATTATTATATTTTTGGTATAATTTATTTTTTATAATAAATAATAACTTAAAGGAGGTTATTTTATGGATTTTAAACAATGGGATGGCTTTAATAAAGCCGGAGAATGGACAAAAGAAATAAATGTTAGAGGATTTATTCAAAACAACTACACTCCTTATACTGGAGATAGTTCATTTCTTGTAGGTCCTACAGAAAAAACAAAAAAATTATGGAATGAAGTTTTAGAACTTTATAAAAAAGAAAGAGAAAACGGTGGAGTTTTAGATGCTGATTGTAAAACACCATCTTCTATAAATGCTTATGAGGCAGGATATATTGATAAAGATTTAGAAGATATTGTTGGACTTCAAACAGATGCACCTTTAAAAAGAGCTATTATGCCAAATGGTGGTATTCGTATTGTAGAAAAATCTGCAGAAAGTTATGGATTTACTGTTGATCCTGAAACAGAATATATTTATCACAATTTAAGAAAAACACATAATGATGGTGTTTTCGAAGTATATACACCAGACATTAGAGCTGCAAGAAGCTCTCACTTAATTACAGGTCTACCAGATGGATATGGACGTGGTAGAATTATTGGTGATTACAGAAGAGTTGCACTTTATGGTGTAGATTCACTAATTGCTGAGAAAAAAGTTGAACTTGAAACACTTGATACAGACGAATTTACAGATGATGTTATCAGAAGACGTGAAGAAATTGCAGATCAAATTAAAGCATTAGATGATTTAAAGAAAATGGCTCAAAAATATGGATTTGATATTTCTATGCCTGCATCAAATGCTAAAGAAGCAATACAATGGCTATATTTTGCATATCTTGGTGCTACAAAAGATCAAAATGGTGCTGCAATGAGTTTAGGTAGAACTTCTACTTTCTTAGATATATTTATCGAAAGAGATATTCAAAATGGTACTTTAACAGAAGAAGAAGCTCAAGAGTTAATGGATCATTTTATTATGAAATTAAGAATGATTCGTTTCCTAAGAGCACCAGAATACAATGCTCTATTTAGTGGAGACCCTGTATGGGTAACAGAAAGTATTGGTGGTATGGGTATTGATGGAAGAACTCTTGTAACTAAAAACTCATTTAGGGTACTTCACACACTTGATACATTAGGCACAGCTCCAGAGCCTAACCTAACAGTATTATGGTCAACACGTCTTCCAGAAGCATTCAAAAAATACTGTGCTGATATATCTGTTAGAACATCGTCTATCCAATACGAAAATGATGATTTAATGAGAATTACTTTAGGTGATGATTATGGAATTGCTTGCTGTGTTTCTGCTATGAAAATTGGTAAACAAATGCAATTCTTTGGTGCAAGAGCAAACCTTGCTAAAGCTCTTCTTTATGCTATCAATGGTGGTAGAGATGAAAACAGTGGAAAACAAATTGCTCCTAAATTTACACCTATTACATCAGAATATTTAAATTATGATGAAGTAATGGAAAAATTTGATCAAATGATGGATTATGTTGCAAAAATTTATATTAAAGCATTAAATGCTATTCATTATATGCATGATAAATATTCATATGAAGCATTAGAAATGGCTTTACATGATAGAGATGAAGATGTTTTAAGAACTATGGCTTGTGGTATTGCAGGACTTTCTGTTGTAGCTGATTCACTTTCTGCTATCAAATATGCAAAAGTAAAAGTTATAAGAGATGAAACAGGACTTGCAACAGATTATGAAGTTGAAGGTGACTTTCCTAAATACGGAAATGATGATGACAGAGTTGACCAAATCGCTGTTGATATTGTTAAAACATTCTTAAGAAAATTACAAAAATATCACACATACAGAGGTTCAAAACACACATTATCAATTCTTACAATAACATCAAATGTTGTTTATGGTAAAAATACAGGAAATACACCAGATGGAAGAAAAGCAGGAGCTCCATTCGGACCTGGTGCAAACCCTCTACATGGAAGAGATGCAAATGGTGCTTTAGCTGTAATGAATACAATCGCTAAACTTCCATATGAATATTCAGAAGATGGTATTTCATTTACTTTCTCTATTACACCTTCTGCACTTGGCAAAGATGAAGATACAAAAGTAAATAATCTTGTTGCTATGCTTGATGGATACTTTAAACAAACTGGACATCATATAAATGTAAACGTATTTAATAGAGAATTGCTATTAGATGCTATGGATCATCCAGAAAAATATCCTCAACTTACAATTCGTGTTTCTGGATATGCTGTAAACTTCATCAAACTTACAAGAGAACAACAATTAGACGTAATTAACAGAACAATTCATGAAAGAATCTAATTATAGATATATCTTAAAAATGGCTTGAATTACTTTAGTTCAAGCCATTTGAAATATTAATTTTGGAGGTTAAAATGGAGCAAAAAAAAGCAAGAGTACATTCCTTTGAATCATTTGGTGCAGTTGATGGACCAGGAATAAGATTTGTTATATTTATGCAAGGATGTAGTTTAAAATGTAAATACTGTCAAAACAGAGATACATGGAATTTGCAAGGTGGCATGGAATACACAGTTGATGAATTAGTTGCAAAAGTTTCAAGATACAAAAATTATTTTGATGTATCTGGTGGAGGTGTTACAGTAAGTGGTGGCGAACCCCTACTTCAAGCTCCATTTTTAGTAGAATTTTTTGCAAAATTAAAATCACTTGGTATATCTACAGCTGTTGATACATCTGGCGCATTTGTAATAACAGATACAATAAAAAAAGTCATTGACTTAACAGATGTATTTTTACTTGATATAAAATGTATTAATGATGAAATATGCAAGGATTTAACAGGAGTATCAAATAAAAGAGAATTAGAATTTGCAAGATATTTAAGCGACCACAACAAAGACATGTGGATTAGACAAGTTTTAGTTCCTGGATATACTGATAAAGAAGAAGATTTAAAAAAATTAAAAGAATTTTTATCTACACTAAAAACTGTAAAAAAGATAGAAATATTACCTTATCATGATTTAGGTAAATTTAAATGGCTTGAACTTGGATTAAAATATGAACTTGAAGGCGTACGTTTAGCAAATTCAGATGATGTGGACAGAGCCAAAAAGATTTTGCGGAATTTAATATAAAAGCAGGTACATCTCACATATGAAATGTACCTGCTTTTTTTAATAACATTTATCATGTTTTGTGATTAAACAGCATATTGTTAGAATTATTTGGATAATTAATAGTAGTACTAAAATTACAAGTATTGCTATAAATGCTCCTAGTCCAAGTGTTGTGAATATATCTGTTAAAGCTCCTACAAAAATGCCTGCTACAAATGTGATTAATGCAATAATTAATGCCACAACTGGCTTAGAGCAAACACCTCTGCCTTTGCAATAGCAATCATTATTATACATATTTACCACCCCCTGATAGTATCACTAGATACTATTAATATATAATATGAAAAAAGATGTAAAATTCTACAAAATTTTACATCTTTTTTCTTTATCCAAATATTCCTCTTTTCTTTACAGGTGGTTGTTCATTCATTGTTTTTGCAAGTTCAAGCAATATTTCTCTTTGCTCTTTTGATAATCTTTTTGGTATTTGAACAGCAACTGTAAATACAAAATTTCCTTGGAAATTACTATTTATATTTTTAAATCCTTTTCCTCTAATTGTAAACTTAGTACCATTTTGAGTTCCTTCTGGTATACGGTATGTTTCTTTTGTACCATCTACCATTGGGATTACAAGGTCTGCGCCAAGTGTTGCCTGTGTAAATGTAATAGGAATCTCACATAATACATCTTGACCTTTTCTTGTATAAATACTGTGGCGTTTTAGATGAATTGTTATGTATAAATCACCCTTATCTCCACCTTTTTCGCCTGGCTCTCCCTCTCCTCTTAATACTATTGTCTGATTTTCATCAATTCCAGCTGGGATCTTTACAGATATACGAACCTGTTTTTTTACTTTTCCTTTTCCCTTACAATCTACGCAAGGCTCAGATATTACTTCTCCAGTTCCATGGCAGTTTGTACAAGTTCTTACAGTTTGCATTTGACCAAGTATTGTTGTTTGCATTTGTTTAATTTGACCAGTGCCTCCACAAACTGTACATTTTGTCTTCTTTGTTCCAGGTTTTGCACCTTCGCCATGACAAGTAGAACACGTTTCATTTCTTGTTATATTAACATATCTTTCTGTTCCTAAAAATGCTTCTTCAAAACTAATTTCTAAGTCATATCTTAAGTCAGCACCTTTTTTAGGCCCATTACTAGCCTGTCTTGAACTTCTTCCTCCTGAAAATCCTCCTCCAAAAAATGAAGAGAAAATATCTCCTAAATCTCCAAAATCATTGAATCCATCAAATCCAGATGATGTATATGAATAATATCCATTTTGACCTCCAAATGGTCCTCCTGCTCCGCCAAATCCTTGTGGATCAGCTGTTCCAAATTGATCATACATTCTTCTTTTCTCTGGGTTTGATAATGTTTCATATGCTTCATTTACTTCTTTAAATTTAGCTTCTGCTTCTTTTTTATTATCTGGATTAGCATCAGGATGATATTTTTTTGCAAGTTTACGATATGCTTTTTTAAGTTCATCATCTGTAGCACTCTTGTCTACACCTAATACTTCATAATAATCTTTATTAGCCATTAATTCCTCCATATAAAACATAGTCGTTTCAAAAAAAATCTTTAGATAAAATTTAAAACTTTATCGCAAGATTTTCTTTGAACTTTTACTACAATTTAAATTTTGTAGTTTTCATATGTTTTTATTTTTTATCTCCGTCTTCTTCTACTTTGTAGTCTGTATCATAAACATTTCCGTTTGCATCTGTTTTTGGGCCTTCACCTGTTGCTCCTTGTGCATTATTTGCAGCACCAGCTGTTTGTGAATATAATTTTTCAGAAATAGAATAGAATATTGTTGTTAATTTTTCTGTTGCAGATTTAATAGCTTCAACATCTGTTCCTTCTAATGCTTTTTTAACATTTTCAATTTCTGTTTCAGCTTTTGCTTTTTCTTCTGCACTGATTTTGTCTCCTAAATCTGTTATTGTTTTTTGGCAGTTATATACTAAGCTTTCTGCATTATTTCTAACTTCGATTTCTTCTTTTCTCTTTTTATCTTCTGCTGCATGTGCTTCTGCATCTTTAACAGCTTTGTCAATATCTTCATCTGTTAAGTTTGTGCTTGCAGTAATTGCAACTTGTTGACTATTTCCTGTTGCCATATCTTTTGCAGATACGTGAACAATACCGTTAGCGTCAATATCAAATGTAACTTCAATTTGTGGTACACCACGTGGTGCTGCTGGAATTCCTGTTAATTGGAATCTTCCAAGTGTTTTATTGTATGCAGCCATTTCTCTTTCACCTTGTAGAACGTGAATTTCAACGCTTGTTTGTCCATCTGCTGCTGTTGAGAATACTTGTGATTTCTTTGTTGGTATTGTTGTATTTCTATCAATTAATTTTGTAAATACTCCACCAAGTGTTTCAATACCAAGTGATAGAGGTGTTACATCAAGAAGAACTAAGTCTTTTACATCTCCTGAAAGTACACCACCTTGAATAGCCGCACCAATAGCAACACATTCATCAGGGTTAATTCCCTTATCTGGCTCTTTTCCTGTAATTTTTTTAACTGCTTCTTGAACAGCTGGAACTCTTGTAGATCCACCAACAAGTAATACTTTGTGTAAATCTGCAGCTGTAATTCCTGCATCTTTTAAAGCATTTTGAACTGGTATTTTTGTTTCTTCAATTAAATCACTAATTAATTCTTCAAATTTTGCTCTTGTAAGTGTAATATCTAAGTGTTTTGGTCCATTAGCGTCAGCTGTGATAAATGGTAAGTTAATTTGTGTTTGTTGCATTCCAGAAAGCTCAATTTTAGCTTTTTCTGCAGCTTCTTTTAAACGTTGCATTGCCATTTTATCAGCTTTTAAGTCAATACCATTTGATTTTTTGAATTCATCAACTAAATAATTAATAATTCTTTCATCAAAATCGTCTCCACCTAAGTGTGTATTACCATTTGTAGCTAAAACTTCAAATACACCATCACCAATATCTAGGATAGATACATCAAATGTACCACCACCTAAATCATAAATCATTATTTTTTGATCTTCATCTTCTTTATCCATACCAAAAGCTAAAGCAGCTGCTGTTGGTTCATTGATAATTCTTAAAACTTCAAGACCTGCAATTTTTCCTGCATCTTTTGTAGCTTGTCTTTGGCTATCACTAAAATATGCTGGAACTGTGATAACAGCTTGTGTTACGCTTTGTCCTAAATAGTTTTCTGCATCAGATTTTAATTTTTGAAGAATCATAGCAGAGATTTCTTGTGGTGAAAATTCGTCACCTTCTATTTTAACTTTTTTATTTGTTCCCATATCTCTTTTGATTGAAATAACTGTATTATCTGGATTCGTTACAGCTTGACGTTTTGCAATTTGTCCAACTAGTCTTTCTCCATTTTTTGAAAAAGCAACTACAGATGGTGTTGTTCTATTTCCTTCTGCGTTAGGAATTACAACTGGCTCTCCACCTTCCATAACTGCAACACATGAATTTGTTGTACCTAAATCAATACCTATAATTTTTCCCATAATTTTTTACTTCCTTTCTATTGTCTGTTTCTTTTTTGAAACAATATATATAAATTAAAAATTAATAACTAATTTGCAACAACTACCATAGAATGTCTTATAACTTTTGTTCCTATCTGGTAGCCTTTTCTATACTCTTCTTTTATTTCTTTTTCTCCTAAATTTTCATCTACAACAGATGCAACTGCTTCATGAAGTTCTGGGTCAAATGTTTTGCCAACTGCTTCAATCTCTGTTACACCATTTGATTTAAGCACATCTTTGAACTGTTTAAGCACAAGTTCAATTCCTTGCTTATAGTTTTCATCATCTGTTTTTGCTTCTAATGCTTTCTCAAGATTATCTACAACTGGTAGAAATCCAGAAACAATATCTGCTACCAAAGAACTATGCATACTTTCTCTTTCTTTTGAGCTTCTTTTTTTATAATTGTCAAATTCTGCAGCAATCCTTTTTAATCTATCTTCTGTCTCTCCAAGTTGAATCTTTTGAGAATCAATTTGTTTTTTTAATTCAATAACTTCATCAGCATTTTGGTTTGTAGTATCTTTATTCTCTACATCTTCTTTCTTGTTTTCTTCTGACATTTTATACCTTCTTTCTATTTTATTTTTTTACTCTCCATTTAATTTCTTGCTAATATATTTCATAACAGAAATTACTTTTGAATAATCCATTCTTGTAGGTCCTATAATGCCTATTGTACCTAAATCTTTATTCTTATATCTATGTTTAAATGTAATGACGCTAAAATCCTTTAACTGTTCATTTTCATTTTCGTTTCCTATATAAACATTTATATCATTTGCAAATCCTGTGTTTAACAAATCTGCAACAATTTCTTTTTGATCAATAACGTTTATAAAGTTTTTAGCAACATCTAAACTTTTGAACTCTGGAAGGTCAAAAGCTTTATTCGCACCTTCTAAATATATTTGTTTTTCTTCATCATTTATAACTTTATTTAATTGCTCCATTACAGGTTTAATTACCTTTAAGCTATAATTCATATGAGAAAAAATATATTCTTCTAAAGGTTTATCAATTTCTTCAAGTGGTTTTCCTTTAAGCTTATTGTTAAATATGAAATTTAAAGTATCAACTTGCTCATTTGTGATATCTTCATCAAATTTAATAATAGTTTCTTTTATAATTCCACTATCAGTTAACAAAACTGCCATTAACATTCTTGTTCCAAGAAGTACAAATTTTATTTCTTCAATATTTTGCATTGTTGTTCTTGGACCAATTGCAACTGTTGTATAGTGAGTTATCTCTGAAAGAGTGCTTGTTGCAATTTTTGTTAATTCTTCTATTTCATTTACTCTTGTTGTAAGTTTTGACTGTATATATTTTATTTCATCCAAGCTTATATTTTGATCATTTAATAATTCATTAACATATAACCTGTATCCTTTCTCTGAAGGAACTCTACCACTTGATGTATGTGGTTTTTCCAAATACCCTACTTTTTCAAGTTCTGCCATTTCATTTCTTATTGTGGCACTACTTAAATCAAGTCCATATTTTTTAACAATACTTCCGAGAGCTTACAGGTTCAGCAGTATTAATGTATTCTTCTACGATTGCTTGTAATATTTTTCTTTTTCTATTATCCACTTTTACACCCTCTTTTAGCAATTCATCAACGTGACTGCTAAACTTTATATATATTATATCCATTTTTAGCAATTGTCAATACATATTGCTAAAAATTTTATGAATTTTTTGTGAACATTTTTAAAAAAAGTATTGACATATTATTGAAAATGTTTTATACTTATAACTGCGTTGAGATGCGCCCTTAGCTCAGTTGGTCAGAGCAACCGGCTCATAACCGGTGGGTCCAAGGTTCGAATCCTTGAGGGCGCACCATCTTAATTTTATATTTGGGTAGTTGGGTGAGTGGTTAAAGCCATCAGACTGTAAATCTGACCTCATTTGAGTTCCCTGGTTCGAATCCAGGACTGCCCACCATAAAGAGTATAATGCAAATTATACTCTTTTTGTTTATGAATTTATGGATTCGAAAAGGAAGTTGCCAAGCTTTGAGCTGGTCTGGAGCCAGCCAAAGCGCAGGTAAAAATAGTCCTGTGGACTATTTTTCTGACGCGGCTCGACGAATCCAGGACTGCCCACCATGAAGAGTATAATGCAAATTATACTTTTTTTGTTTATAACAATAAACAACACTTCTCTGCTTGACCGTTAGAGAAGTGTTTTAATTTTAAAAAACTTTCAAATGGCACGCCACATTCTGTGGTCTCCGTCTTTTATATATTTATAATACACTATTTTATAAAAATGTCAAACCCACAACCTCTGTTTTCATGTATTTATCTTGAATTTATTATTTAAACTCTTGATTTAGTAAATAAAACAGTGTATAATGAATATACTAATATTGATAAATTAATTTATCATATAAACTAGGTTATACACAAACCTTTGATTAATTTCATAAACAAGTGTAATTAAAACATTAGGTTAGATATGAGCCTTTAGAATGGAAATTCTATAAACAAATATCCTGTTGAACATTAGGTTAGAAACGAGCCTTTAGTTATACTATAAACGAGTTTTCAGAAAAAATATTGGGGGATACTTTTAGTATCCCCTATATTTGTAATTGGAGGTTCATATGAAAAGCAATAAAAAATTAAAAATAGGCAAGTTAAATTTTTACATTATTGATGATACTTATATAGAATATTTAAGTCAATTTGATAAACATATTGCCTATAATAAAAATGAAAAAAGACCTTATATTGGAGTTGTTCTTATTGTAGAAAATCATTATTATTTTGCACCACTATTTTCGCCTAAGCAAAAACATAAAACATATAAAGACAATTTAACTTTTTTTAAAATAATAAATGAAAAAACAAAAAATGATTTGGGAATCATAAGATTTTCGGATATGATTCCAGTTCCACAAGAAAGTGTATATCTATTAGATACTAATAATAAAAGTTATGGATATAAAAGACTACTTTCTGAACAATATTCTTATATAAATAAAACTACTAATAAACAAAAAATTATTGATAAAGCTGAAAAACTCTATAATATTGTTGCTAGTAGCAAAAGAAGTAAAGTCTCAAAATTTTATAAAGATTTAAGTTGTAATTTTAAATTGTTAGAAGAAAAATGCATAAACTACAAACCCACAGTATAAACTACTGTGGGTTTTGTTTTAGCTCTATTCTCCTCTACCTTCTGGTAGTGCAACAGGTTTTACAAGTGTAACCTTGATTTTCATAACATATGATATAGCTCTTACTACCTTGCTATTTTTAATACGTTGCCATAAGCTTGGTTTTACTTCTACTCTTGTTGCTTCTAAGTATTCTTGCTCTTCCTGCTTTTCTTCTATAGTTTCAACCTTAGGTTCAGCTACCTCTTTAACTTCTGTAGCAGGTGCTTCAGAAATTTCTGCTACTGTTTCTGCAATTGTTTCTTCTGGAGTTGGTATAAGTTTTAGTGCATCTGCAACTTCTATACCAATATAGCTTAATGCTTTTGATCTATCTTCTATTCTCTCCATATCAATTTCTATATGTAAATTTGTTTCCAAATTTCCTATTCTTGCATTAATTAATTTAACTGCATCTTGATAATTTTGAGATTTATCAGATTTACATCTTCCAATAACACCTAAAGTATCAATTATATCCTCAGAAAATTGTGAAGATAATTCTTGTACTGTATCTTTCCAACCTTCTTCTTTATTCTCTACAGCAGATAACGCATCTTTTAGGCTTGCTGCAAGTGCTATATTTTTTTCTCTTTGTCTAATTAATTCTTCAATTTTCTTTGTATTTTCTTCAAATTGATTTGTTGCATATTCAACTAATCCATAGGCAGCTTTATATACACTTGCTGGAAAATTTTTCTTTTTAGGATATTCAATTAAATATGTTTTTATAGATTCTATTAAATCCTTAAAATATGCATCTTCTTCAAGTTGAACAATTTGCTTTTTGCTATTTGGATTTATTAGTTTTTGTACTCTATCAATATTAGATAATATTTTTTCTTCCGTGATTACCATTCTCACGTTTACTATGCCAGATCTAGACATTGTAAACCTTACCTCCTTTATCCTACGTATGTTTGACTTTTGTATAATTTTGTCGTTCTCTTCAAACGCCAATAGGATTCTACGTTTTTATAATTCTGTACATAATTTTATTACAAGTTTTTTGTAAAGTCAAGGGTAAAAATAGAATTATTTGTCTTTTTTTAGTTCCGCATATCTCTTGATTTTCATGGTTGTTGTCTTGACAAATTCATCCTTTTTTATCTCCAAATTTTTGATTGCTTTATATGATGTAAGTTGTTTATTTACCTCTTTTATTTTCTCCCATATAATTTTATGAACTTCCTCATCTGAAAGATTTTTTCCATATTTTGCTTCTATCTCTTCATAATTCGGAATAACTTTTGCGGATATAATTAATTCTTTATCTTCTTTTTCATCTTTCTTACCATATACCATACATTCTTTTATTTCTGGTATGTTTCCAAGCATAAGTTCAATTTCTTCTGGATAAATATTTTTACCATTTTGTGTAACAATAACATTTTTACATCTTCCTGTTATAAATAAGAATCCATCTTTATCAAGATATCCTATATCTCCTGATCTAAACCATCTTTCTCCATTTTCTTCAAAAATAGAGTCTTTTGTTGCTTCCTCATCTTCGTAATATCCAAGCATTAATGTTTTACTTTTTATTAATACTTCACCTTCGCCATTTTCATTTGGATTATCTATTCTAAGCTCTGCATCAACAACAGCTTTTCCTGCTGATCCAATCTTTGTTTGAAAATCTGGAGTTAGAGCTGCAATTGGTGCAGTTTCTGTTAAACCATATCCTTGTAGAAACGTAATTCCTATATCTTCAAGCCATTTTCCAATTTTTGCATCAATTGGTGCTGCTGCAGAAACTATTATTCTTATTCTTCCACCTAAATTATCATAAATTTCTGCAAATACTTTTCTTTTTATATCTACTCCAACTGCTTTTAATGCATTTGTAACATGGATCATAGAATTAACTACACCATCTTTTTTGCTCTTTTTGATGTTTGCATTAATCTTTTTATATAAGTTCTCAACCAAAAGTGGTACTGTTAGTAATGCTGTTGGATTTGTTTCTTTTAAATCTGGAACTATATATTTTAGTCCTTGGCAAATACTTACAGAGGCTCCCATTGCAAATGGATATAAAAATCCAATTGATGATTCATATGTATGATGAAGTGGTAATATTGACATTAGCCTGTCATCTGGCCTTAGTTCAACATATGCAGATGCTGCATTTATGTTTTGCGCTAAGTTTCTATTACATAACATAACACCTTTTGCATTTGATGTTGTTCCTGATGTAAATAAAAGTACCTTAAATTCATCTGGATTAATTTGTATGTTCATGTAACTGTCATCACCATTTTTTACTAATGTTTTGCCTTCTTCTATCAAGTGCTCAATTCCAACAAATCTATCCTCTAATGCACTATCTGAGTTCATTTCAATAAAATATTGTACATCTGGTAAATTTTGTGCAACTCTTTTTATTACATCTTCTTTCTTTTTAGAGAAAATAACTGCAGATGCTTTTGATCTTTTTAGTACATTTTCTATTTCATTTTCTGGAAGTTCTTTATCAATTGGAACTGCAATTCCTGCACCACAAAGCATTGTCATATATGCTGTATACCAATAATGTGTATTTTCTCCAATTATGGCAATTCTTGTATCTTTTAGTCCAAGTTTTCTAATTAATGCTGTTCCAAGTCCAATAACCTCATCTTTAAATTCAGAATATGAAGTTTCAACCCATTTTCCCTTATGATCAGTCTTTTCTAGTAAAAATGTATTGTTTGCAAATTTTTCAGTGCTATATTCAAAAGCTTCTTTTATTGTATTATAATGAGTTCCTTCATAATTTTTATGCTCTTTCTTTTTTTGATTTTCTTCAGCTTTTTTTACAGCTTCATAATCAACTTTTACCTCATCGATTTCTGATATTTCTTTCATTTTGAATTTTGGAAATTTAAAATCTGGTATTTTAAAATCTTTTAATATTCTCATTGTAATTTCACTCCTATTTCGTCATCTTTTTTAAAAAGGTATTATCAACTTCATAGAATAATTTTTGCACATCTATTTCTCCCTCGTGCCTCATTTTATAAATAAAGCTTGATGAGATGAATCCAAAAATTCCAGATGCTAATACATTACTATCTGCCTCTACTATCTCGCCTTTTTCTTGTCCTTCTTTTACTATTTCTTCTATCATTTGTATATACTCAAAAACATGTTTTTTACATAATTTACTACGTTCATCATTTCCCCATATTTGGCTTAATATAATTGTCATAAAACTTTCATATTTGAAAAGTACTTTAATTTGTATTAATACAATAGCTCTTATTTTATCTATTGAATTTTGAAGATTATCTGTTTTTATACTAATACTGTTCTTAAGTAATTTTACACCTTCTTCTACAAGAAATTCGAAAATTTCTTCTTTGCTAGAGAAGTGATAATAAAGTGTTCCTTTTGCAACTCCAACCGTTGCTGTTATCTCTTCAATGCTTGTTGCATCATATCCTTTTTCTGCAAATAATTTCATCGAAGTTTCAAATATTTTTCTTTTGGTTTTATTCATTTATTCCACCTTTAAAATACAATAATTCACAATTAATTATATAATTTATTTTAAAATTATGCAATAATTTTTGGCCAATTTGTACCATTTAGTCAATTACTTAAATAGTTTTTCAAAAATTGGGTTGATATTTTTAAAAACGTGTAATATAATTGTAACCAAATTGTAATAATAATGAAATAAAACTGTAATATATAATTTAATTGAAAGGAAGATGCAAAATGTTTAAATGGGGACAAGATATTGGTATAGACCTAGGTACTGCAACAGTTATAGCATATGTAAAAGGAAAAGGAGTAGTTTTAAGAGAACCTTCTGTTGTAGCTGTTGATAACAATACAGGAGATGTTTTAGCTGTTGGAAAAGAAGCAAGAAGAATGCTTGGAAGAACCCCAGGAAACATCGTTGCAACAAGGCCTCTTCGTGATGGAGTTATATCAAACTACACAGTAACTGAAAAAATGCTTAGATATTTTATTAATCGTGTTTGTGGTAAATTTGTATTTTCTCCACGAATAATGATTTGTATTCCTTCAAGAGTAACAGAAGTAGAGAAAAAAGCTGTTATAGATGCTGCCTCTCAAGCAGGTGCAAGAAAAGTATATTTAATAGAAGAACCTATTGCTGCTGCAATTGGAGCTGGAATTGATATTTCTAAACCATGTGGAAATATGGTTGTAGATATTGGTGGTGGAACAACTGATATAGCTGTTATTTCTCTTGGTGGTTCTGTTGTAAGTGAATCTTTAAAAGTTGCAGGAGATAAATTTGATGAAGCTATAGTAAAATATATTAAAAGAAAACATAATGTAATGATTGGTGAAAGAACTGCAGAAGATTTAAAAATTAATATTGGTTGTGTTTATCCTAAAATTCAAGATACAGAAATGGATATAAGAGGAAGAGATTTAGTTACAGGACTTCCTAAAACTATAACTATTCATTCTAGTGAAATGCTTGAAGCACTAATTGAACCTGCTATGATGATTGTTGATTGTGTACACACAGTTTTAGAAAAAACACCACCAGAACTTGCTGCAGATATAAGCGACAAGGGTATATATATGACAGGTGGCGGATGTTTGGTTGATGGGCTTGATAAATTATTGCAAGCTAAAACAGGTATAAGAGTTATGATTGCTGATGATGCAATTTCATGTGTTGCTCTTGGTACTGGAAAGGCCCTTGATAACCTAGATTCATTAGATGGCAAGAAAAAATATTAATTATTCCTAAAAGAAAAAACGGAAATTTTGAAATTGAAGTGGTAAAATGAAAGTAGACACAAAAAGTCTGCTTTCATTTTTTTGTGTTAAAATAATTTCATAGGAGGAAAAATTATGCCAAGAAATAGAACAGAACCAAATAGATATTGGTCAAAAGAAGAAAAATTAAGGATAATAAATCGTGTTTTAGTTGATGGATTATCAACATGTCAAGTTGCAAAAGATGAAGATATTTCTGGTGGAATATTGAGAAGTTGGATTAAAAAATATATACAATATGGTGAAGAGACATTAGAAAATAAAAGAAAACCAGGTAATCCTCTTGTAAAATATTCTAGAAGAAAAGAATTATCAGATTTGGAAAAATTGGAATATGAAAATATGAAATTAAGAATCGAGAATGAAAGATTAAAAAAAGGTTACATGATGAAAGGAGATGGTTCATATGTAATGTACAAAAAATAAAAGAATTTGAATTTGAAATAATATTAACATTAAGTAAAGATTTTAATGTTAAATCATTGTGTGAATATATGAATGTTTCCAGAAGTGGTTATTACAAATGGATAAAGAATAAAGAAATATTAAATAGATATGAAATTGATAGATTAGAACTAGAAAAACTAATTAAGGAAATACATAATAAGAAGCCAAGTTATGGATATAGACGAATAAATAGAATAATTTTAAAAAAGACTGGATGGATAGTATCGGATAATTTAGTTCATAAAGTCTGTAAAAGTCTTAAAATAAAATCTAAAGCTCGACACTACAAATATAAATTACCAGGAGAAGAATCTATCAAATATGAAAACAAAATAAAGGAAAATTGGAATACAACAAGGCCATTTGAAAAAGTAACATCAGATACAACTACCTTTTGGTTTAAAAGAAAATGTTATGATTGGACATATTATTTAGATGTATTTAACAATGAGATTATAGGTTCAGATGTAAGAGAGTCGAGACATGGAAACAATACATTAAATCATAGAGAAGCATTAAAAAATATGTTAGATAACAAAATAAAAAGAGGATACGAGCACCTTGAAACAATATTTCACAGCGATCAAGGTGCAGTATACTCTTCCTTATCATTCAATAAAACATTTGATAACACTTCAATAATCAGATCCATGTCAAGAGCTGGAACTCCGACTGATAACCCTGTTATAGAGTCTAAAAATGGTTGGTTAAAGAAAGAAATGTATATTGATTTTGATATAAATAATTATAACACAGTTCAAGAATTTATTGAAGATATAGTAAAAGATAACAATGAATATAGACCAAGTTATGCATTAAATTATAAAACCCCAGTTGAATATAGAACTCAACTAGGGTTTCCATAGCATCTGCTTTTTTGTGTCTACTTTTTGTTGACAACTTCAATTTTGAAATTTCCGTTTTTTCTTTGTATTATTTTGTATCTGAAATTGTTACTACAAACCTTTCTACATTAGGATATTTGAATTTAGCTTCATATGTTTTTTCTTCACCTGCATTAAGTGTTCCTATCTCAACATACTCTTTTCCTATTTCTACATTGTTTTTTGTATAAAAATCAAACTCAATATATTTTCCCTTTATTTCTGTTTCTGTATTGTTTTTTACAATTCCTTTTATATATCCATTTGCATTAGTTTGTTTTGCTTCTTCAACTGTAACAACAGGACTTTGTGTGTTAATTTCATAATTTTCTATTGGTCTATAAAATGATTTAACACATACAGCTGTAGCAACTGTACAAAAAACTACCAATGCAACAGACCATAGAATCCATCTTTTTAGATTTGTTGTTTGTACCCTTGTATTTGCAAACCAAATTTCATTATAGTCTCCCATGACATCCTCCATAAATTACATTTTTCTAAATACACCTATTACCTTACCTAGTATCTCACAATTTGGAACAATTATCGGATCCATTGTACTATTTTCAGGTTGTAATCTTATGTGATCTTTTTCTTTATAAAATGTCTTCACAGTTGCTTCATCCTCTATTAATGCAACAACTATTTCGCCATTTTCTGCTGTATTTTGTTTTCTAACTAAAATATAATCTCCACTTAAAATTCCTGCTTCTATCATACTTTCGCCTCTTACAGTAAGCATAAAGCTCTCACTGTTTCCAACAAAATCAATTGGAATAGGAAATGTATCTGTTACATTTTCTACTGCAAGTATTGGCTCTCCTGCTGTAATTTTTCCAATAACAGGAACCTCAACCATTTCTCTACTTGCATAAAAATCTTTTGCTTCTTTTCTTTTCTTTTTAGCAACATTTTCTCCATTTTCATCTTTGATTAGTTTTAAAGTTCTACCTTTTTGATTCTCTTTTCTAATATATCCTTTTTCTTCTAATCTTTTAAGATATCCATGTACAGTCGCTGTTGAACTTAAACCAACTGCTTTTCCAATTTCTCTAACTGATGGTGGATATCCTTCCTTTTCTATTTGTTTTGCAATAAATTTTAATATAGATTTTTCTCTTTTGTTTAGTCCGTCCTTTAATATTTTATGTTTCAAAAACACCACTCCTATTTCCCTCTATTTGGCCATATCATATCACACAAACAAAAAAATGTCAAACAAATTTTTGACATTTTTTATCTAATATAATGTAAACAATATAATATTTAAGAAAACGCGCAGCGACCAAACGAAGCCGAAGGCTGAGTGCGATTCGAGCAGCCGTCAATATTCTTGATTGGCTGCGAACAGCAAGTTTTCAAAAATATTATATTGTTTATGTTTTTATGTTTAATTATTAAAATTTACTCTTCCCACTCTAGCTCGTAATCAGCTATTTTTACAATGTCACCTTCTTGAATACCCATTTTCTTTAATCTTTCATTTACGCCAAGTGCATCTAAATTCTTTTGGAAATAATATAAAGATTCGTTGTCCTCAATGTTTACTCTTCTCATTATTCTTTCAACAGGTTCACCTTCAATTACATACATTTTTCCATCTTTTCTAATTGTATATTCATCTTTATCTTCCATTTTATATACTTTTCTTGTTTCATATTCCATTAAATCATCTTTCGGAAGTGTTTTTAAAAGTTCTGATACATGTTTTATAAGTTCAGATACACCTTCTCCTGTAACTGCAGAAATTTTAAATATTTCTATATTATTTTCTTTAGCCATTTTCTCAAGTTCATTATATAGGCTTTCATCTTGCATACTATCAATTTTGTTTGCAACAATTATTTGTTTTCTCTTGCTTAATTTCTTGCTATATTTTTGAAGTTCCGCATTAATTTTATTAAAATCATCTATAGGATCTCTTCCTTCACTTCCAGAAACATCTATAACATGAAGTAATAATCTTGTTCTTTCAATATGTCTTAAAAATTGAAGTCCAAGTCCAACTCCTTCGCTTGCTCCTTCTATAATTCCTGGAATATCTGCAATAACAAAGCTTTCTCCATATTCTGTTTTAACAACTCCAAGGTTTGGTTCAAGTGTAGTAAAGTGATAATCTGCAATTTTGGGTGTTGCAGAGGTTGTCCTTCCTAAAAATGTTGATTTACCTACATTGGGAAATCCTATTAATCCTACATCAGCAAGAAGCTTTAGTTCAAGTATTAATTCCTTTTCTTCTCCATTTTCTCCATCTTGTGAGAAACGTGGAGCCTGTCTTGTAGATGTAGCAAAGTGAGTATTTCCTTTTCCACCTCTTCCACCTTTAAGTACAAGTTCTCTCTGGCCTTCTTGTGACAGATCTGCTAACACTTCATTTGTTGTAGCATCTTTTATAACAGTACCAATTGGAACTTTTATAGTAAGGTCTTCTCCGCCTCTTCCATATTTATTACTACCTTCTCCATTGTTACCATTTTGTGCCTTAAATTTTTTCTTGTATCTGAAATCTATTAAAGTGTTTGAATTAGGGTCAACTTCGAAATATACATCTCCGCCTTTGCCTCCATCTCCACCATCTGGTCCACCAGCTGCAACATATTTTTCTCTTCTAAAGGAAATGGCTCCATTACCGCCATCTCCCGCTTTTGCATATATTTTTACATAGTCTGTAAACATTTTACTCTCCTTCAAAATAATCTAATTTCATTGCTTTTTTTACTTTTCTCATAGTTTCTTGTGCTACTTTTCTTGCTTTTTCTGTTCCTTCCATTAATAGTTTATCTACAAGTTCTGGTCTTTCTTCATAATATTTTCTCTTTTCTCTCATTGGAGCTAAATAATTTATAATGTTATTTGCAAGTTCTTTTTTGCATGCTACACATCCACGTTTTCCTTCTCTACATTCTTTGCATATATTATTACATTCTTCTTTGTTAGTAAATAAATTATGATAATATGCTACCATGCACACATCAGGATTTCCTAAATCATCTTTTCTAATTCTGTTTGGATCTGTTACTGCACTCATAACTTTTTTTGTTATTTCTTCTGGCGAATCTGATAAATAAATTGCATTACCCAAAGATTTGCCCATTTTTTCATTTCCGTCAAGTCCTTTTATTCTTTTTCCTTTTGATAACACAATTTGTGGCTCTACTAAAGTTTCTCCATAAATGCTATTAAATTTTCTTACAATTTCTCTACATTGTTCTATTAAAGGTTCTTGATCCTCTCCAACAGGTACCAATTCTCCTTCAAATGTAGTTATATCAGCTGCCTGACTTACTGGATATCCTAAAAAGCCATATGTAACACTTTCTCCAAATAGCTCTTTCTTTTGAGCTATTTCTGTTTTTACAGTTGGATTTCTTTGAAGACGCGCAATTGTTACAAGATTAGAATAAAATACTGTAAGTTCTGCAGTTTCAGGTATCATAGATTGAATATATATTGTAGTTTTTTCTGGGTCAATTCCTATTGATAAATAATCAAGCATTACCTCTCTTACATTTTTTCTAACCTTTTCTGGATTATTAAAGTTATCTGTTAATGCTTGCACATCAGCAATCAATATGTATGGTTCGTACTCTCCTGAGTTTTGCATTTCAACTCTTGTTTTCAGTGATCCAAAATAATGTCCTATATGTAATCTTCCTGTTGGTCTATCCCCTGTTAAAATTCTCTTTTTTCCCATAATTTTATCCTCCTATTTTTTCTTTGCAAGTAGTGTTACAAAGTAAATTGTTCCTGATATTAGTATTATCATAGGTCCTGCACCTATATTAAAGTAATATGAAATTATTAGTCCTGCTATTCCTGAAAACATTGAAATTATTATTGCAAACAAATGATATGTTCTCATATTTTTTGCAATATTTCTACTTGATGCTGCAGGTAATATAAGTAATGAATTTATTAATAAAATTCCTACCCATCTTATTGAAATCATTACCATTATTGCAATAAGTACAACAAAAATATTATCTATTTTTTTTACATTTATTCCTTTACTTTTTGCAAGTGTACTATTTATACTAATAACATTTAATTTGTTAAATGTAAAATACCAAAATGCTATAACTGCTATTGTTGCAATAAAAGCATATAAAATTTCAGAATTTGAAATACTTAAAATATCTCCAACTAAATAACTTGAATATTTGTTAAAATTACCACTTTGTGCAAGTATTGCAAGTCCTAAAGCAATTGCGATTGATGAAAATACGCTTATAATTGTATCTGCTCCATATGTTGTTTTATTTTTTACATAATTTAATAAAAGTGCAAATACTATGGCAAATATTATCATTCCAATATTTATATTTGTTATTCCAAGTACCATTCCAATTGCAATTCCTGTTAATGCAGAATGGCCTAACGCATCTGAAAAAAACGCCATCTTATTATTAACTATCATTGTACCAAGTATAGCAAATGCAGGTGTTATAAGAAGTATAGCAACTAATGCATTTTGCATAAATGGATAACTTATAAATTCAAATGGTATTACTTTCTGTAAAATGCTACCTATTAATTCCATCTTTTCCTCCAATTTATTTTTGTAATTGACCAAATCTATTTTTAAATTCTAAGCTATTAAATACTTGCTCTGGTTTTCCTTCTTTTATTACCTCTTTATCAAGTAATATAATTTTATCAGCATACTGTCTTGCAAGTTCTAAGTCATGTGAAACCATTATAATTGACATGTCGTACTCACTCTTAAGTCTGCTAATTGTCTCATAAAATTCTCTCGTTCCATTTTCATCTATTCCAGAAACTGGTTCATCTAAAATAAGTAAATTTGGAATTGGTTTTGTTGCAATACTAATTAATACACGTTGAAGCTCTCCACCAGATAAATCTCCTATACTTTTATCAATTAGTTTTTCTGCTCCAAATTTCCTTAAATGTTCTATTATTTCTTTTTCTATCTTTTTATCTTTTTTTAGCCAAACTGGCACATGGCAAATACATGAAGCAAACATATCATACACAGTTGTAGGCATATGTCTTTCTATATTTATACTTTGAGGCACATACCCTATTTTTATTCTTTTCGTTAAATTATCTTTTTTATCTACAAAAGTAATATTTCCAGTGTGTGGAATTTCCCCAAGTATTGCTTTTAAAAGTGTACTCTTACCTGCACCATTTCTACCTATTATAACTGCAAGTTCACCACAATGAACATGAATATTTACATTTTTTAATATTACATCTTTTCCAAACTTTACACCTATGTTGTTAATCTTTGTGCAGTGAAGTCCACATACTTTTTCCATATATTACTGTTTCCCTTCTCTTATTTTGCTTTTAATATTTCTAAATTTTGTTTCATTGCATTTATATATGCATCTTTGTCTAAGCTACCTGTTGTAGCAGAATCAAGCACAAAAATCTTTGCCCCTGTTTCTTTTGAGATTGTCTTAGCTGTTCTTGCATCTTCATCAATATCGACTAAAATTATTTTTCCATTTGATGATTTCATCTCATTAATTACATTCTTTAGAGTTTCTCCAGAAAGAGCTGTTTCTTCATGTGATGTATGTATTAGATTTAGATTAAGTCCAATTTCCTTTGCAAAATATGCAAAATTTTCATTTAATGTTACTGCCTTTTCTCCTTTTAAATCTAATTCCTCTTCATATTCTTTTTTTAAATTTTCTAATTTTCCAACATATTTATTGCAATTTTCTTCATATATATTTGCATTTTCCGGATTTTTTTCTTTTAAAGCATTTGTTATATTTTTTACCTGCTGAATATTTTTTGATATGCTTGTCCATATATGAGGATTTGTTTCATCTTCGTCATCATCTTCTATTAAATCACTCATTTGACTACTTGAATCAATTATTTCAAGATTCGGCTTGCTCTCAACTATTTTATTAAAACTATCTTCAAGTCCCAGTCCATTTTCTATAAATACATTTGCTTTTTCTATCTTTTTCATATCAGATGTTGTTAATGTATAATTATGAACACATCCAGTATTTGCTTCTGTCATATTATCAAGTGTAACATTTTTAGCTCCATCTACAATATTTGCTGTCATAACATATATAGGGTAAAAAGATGTTACAATTTTAAAATTATTATCTTCTTCAATCTCTTTGTTTTTTCTTGTATATGCTACAAGAATTCCAGCCATTATGCTAAGTACCATAATAGCTATTACGATATATTTTATATATTTTTTCAAATCTCATTTCCTCCCATTTGTACATATATAATGATACCATTTTTTGCCTTTATTTTCAAGCTATTTCAAAATTTGTTTTATTTCTTCCAAATTCTCTATCACAGCATTATATCCATATTCAAAACATTTATCTAAATTCTCCATTTCTAAAAGTCCTGTTTTATCTGTTTTAACATTTAAAATATAATCACTTTTCTCTAAATTTGACTCTGCAATTTTGCTTCCCATTATATCAATTGTTTTCATAACAATATCCATAACATTACTATCCTCGTTTATCTCATCACTGTCAAATTTTACAGCAATAACTTTATCTGCACCTTGTCTTTTTACTTCCTCAACAGGAACATTATCAAGAGCTCCTCCATCCATAAATGCATGCTTTTGAACACTGCATAAATCAAAAACAGCCGGAAAGCTGCTGCTTGCCCTCACTGCTTTTCCTATGCTTATATCATTTATATATTCTATCGCATCATTCTTTTTTTGTGGTATTTTATTTGTAAAAATGTATTCCTTTGATTCCATAATATCAACTGATGGAATTACAAGTGGCATCTTAATTTGTTTTATGTTTTCTACACCTTTTTGTTTTGCAATATTATCATATAATTCCTCTATGTTTTTTCCATTTCTAAAGCCTTTTATTGTTTTTTCCTTTCTTCCAATAAAAGTTTTTATTCCAGATATGATTGGAAAAGTGTTGCTTCCAATTATTTTTCTTGCATTTTTTCTGAAAAGCATATATATTTCTTCGGGAGAATACCCCATAGCATACAAACTTGCAACCATACTCCCTGCACTTGTACCACCAATCACATCAACATTTATTCCATTATTTTTTAATGCTTGCAATACTCCTGCATGTGCTATTCCTCTAATTCCACCACCAGACAAAGCTATTCCTAGTTTCATTTATACCACTCCCTGTAATTTATTATATGAACATTATTAGCAGTTTGTATAAATTTTAATCATGGCAAAAAAGAAAATTATAGAATATTTTTAGCAGAGCAAAGCGACTTTAGGTCGCCCTTTGTCCAAAGCCGATTTGAGTTTTCGACTAAAAGGAGAAAATCTCAAAGGCAATAGCGATTGTAGCATTTTTATATACTAGGAAATGAGAAATTTCCTAGTATATAAAAAAACTCAAACTATTAAACTAATTTGTCTAATAATTTGAGTTCATTTTATTAAAATTCATTACTATTCAGCTGTGTATGGAAGTATAGCAATTTGTCTTGCTCTTTTTACTGCTTGAGTAATATCTCTTTGATGTTTTGCACAAGCACCTGTTGCTCTTCTTGGAAGTATTTTTCCTTTATCATTAATGAATTTTCTTAATTGATCAGCATTTTTATAATCTAAAACAAGATTTTTATCTGCACATAGTGGGCAAACTTTTTTTCTCATTTTTCTAAATTTTGGATTATAATCATCTTGATTATTGTTTCTATTATTTCTTTTATTTCTCTTATTATCTGCCATTTTCATTTTCCCCCTTTCTTAAATACATTTATATCTCTTTTACCATTTTAGAATGGCAAATCATCTCCTGAAGATATTTCAAAATCTGAATTTTGTGTATTTGCAGATGGCATTGCTCCAAATGTAGCATCAAAGTTTCCACTTGATTCTCCATCTCTTCTTCCTTCTGCAAAATAAGCTTCTTCAGCAACAACCTCTGTTACATAGTGTTTTTGACCTTGGTCATCATCCCATGTTCTTGTTTGAATTCTTCCTGTAATTGCAACTTGTTGTCCTTTTTTGAAGTATTTGCTACAAAATTCTCCTAGTTTTCCCCAAGCAACAATATTAATAAAATCTGCTTGTCTTTCTTCTCCTTGTCTTGCAAATCTTCTATTTACAGCCAAAGAAAATGAAGCAACTAATGTATTGCTTGTTTGAGTATATCTTACTTCTGGATCTCTTGTTAATCTTCCCATTAGAATTACTTTGTTCATATTTATACTACCATCCTTTCTATACTAAAAAGGCCCCCTAAAATTATTTTTTTATTACGATAAATTTGATAACTTCATCTGTAATTCTGTAATTTCTCTCTAATTCTTTAATTAGACTTGGGTTTGCTTCAAAGTCAAATACAACATAGTATCCTTCTTTGTTTTTTGCGATTTCGTAAGCTAATTTCTTTTTACCTACTTCGTCAACATTTTCAACTTTACCATCATTATTAATCAATGCTGTAAATCTCTCGATTAAACCTTTTATGATTTCTTCGCTAGAATTTGGATTAATAATGACAACACTCTCGTACTTATTCATTATTTTTCACCTCCTTGTGGATATATAACCTATATTTTCATATAGGTAAGGAAACTATTTTTGTCTAAAAAAATAGTAACACTATTTCTAACGTTACTATTTTACCACGTTTTTCCACCATTTGCAAGGAAAATAGAAAAATATCTTTGGAGACTGTAAACATTTTATTCGATTGTCAAAAAGCTCCGTCTCTATTAACACCTTTTAATTTTCACAGTTTCCATATACCATCATTTTTCTTTTGTATCTACTTCTTTCGATAAAAACTAACGCCCACAAATATATAAGTATAATTACTACAGCAAAATTTTTTAAATACAATATTGCTATACTTGAAATTGCTGTAAAAACAATTATTGTAATCTTCGATATTTTATATGTGTATATATAAGATTTTTTCAATCCTTTAAATATGTATAAAATTTCTTTTAAAATTCTTCCTCCATCAAGTGGATATATTGGTATTAAATTAAATATACCTATTAAAAAATTTGCATAAACCACATTTATCCCCATATTCGATATCACAAATTTAGGATTTATTATTGATATGAGCTGTAATATTGTAATTATCAAAAAATTGGTTATAGGCCCAGCCATTGCAATAATTGCTCTTTTTAAAGAAAGACTACTTCCTTTTAAAATTCTTTTATTATATTCTTCTATTTTAGGCTTAAATTCTATTCTAACACCTGCTATATTTATTTGAATTTCTTTTGGTTTAAATCCAAGAAAAAGACCTACTATCAAATGTCCTATCTCATGAACTATAGCAAAAAATAGCAATATTAAATATATCTCAATTTGAGATGTTATGCAAAAAAGTATTATAAAAAAGGCAATCATCAAATCTATTTTTATACTCATATTTTACTAAAGAGGTTATCTTCCTCTTTGTCTCCCTTCACATTAAAATTTTAATATGTATTCCGGATTAACCGTTCTTTTATTTCTCCATATTTCAAAATGCAGGTGAGGTCCAGTCGAATTTCCTGTTGAACCTACCTCTGCTATTTTTTGCCCTTGTTTGATTTTTGCCCCATTTTTTACAACTATTTTGCTACAATGAGCATACCTTGTCATTATTTCTCCGTTTGTAATTTCTACATGTTTTCCGATAATCTCCAACTGATGAAACAGTTGTTACAGTACCTTCCATAGAAGCATATATAGCAGTTCCAGAATTTGCACCTATGTCTATTCCATAATGATATGCAGATACTATATATGTTTTTTCCCTTGTTCCATATCTTGATGTTATAGTACCTTTTAGTGGTATTTTAAAACTTGCTTTCTTTTTTATATATTCTGCATCTAATTCCATTTGACTCTTTTTAGATTTATCATCTGTTTTCTCTTCTTTCACTTCATTTGCTCCTGCACCACCAATTCCTCCACTATTTACCTCATTTGCAACTACATTTTCAGTTTGAGTATTTTCAACTGTATTTTCTTCATTTAGCAATTCATTATTTAGCTCATTTATGCCTTCTTGTCCGTTTTCTTGTATAACCTCCGGAAGTTTGAATTTATCCTTATTGTTTTCAACAAATGTGCTTACTTGCTCATAAACATTTTCAAAATTAATATCATATGAAAGTAATTCTTTAGTCTTACTTATTACATCTTCTGAAAATATATAATTAGTATTTTTTATTAGATAAAATATAATATAAATTACTGCACATATTGCAAGTTGCATTGACATTTTCTTAAAAAGCGAAAATTTTACTTTTGTAGTGTTTACACTACTGCTTGCAACTCTTACTCCGCCTGCTTCCATTCATTCTTCTTCTTTGATAAATTTCTTCTGCTCTTCTTAATCTTTCTTCTTGACTTATACTTCTTTCCAAAATAAAAACACCTCTTCCTTAGTTGTTTTTACATTTATATGTAAGAAGAAATGTTTTTATTCTTATATTTAATTATATTAAGCTAATTATAATTGTAGTAATTAGCCCTGCTGTTAGCAGTCCATTGAATATCAAAGATATTTTATATCTTTTTTCTAATTTTTTCATATCATTTTTCCATTTAGGAGATTTCATTTCAAGTTTTGTAATATAATTATTTATTACACTTTCTGCTTCTTTTACTATATAATTATCATCTTTTTCCTTTACATCAACTGCTTTTGCTTTTTCATCTATATACTGATACTTTTTTGCTTTTTTATTTTGTTTTAGTATCACAATTGCCTCTTCTATCAAATTTGATGGCAAATTTTTTAGTACAATCATATTTTGTAAATAGCTATTCTTCATTTTGCACCTCCAAAATCTATTTTTATGAACAAAGCGACTTTAGGTCGCTCTTTGTTCTTGCCGATTTGAGTTTCCGACTAAAAGGAGGAAAACTCAAAGGCAATGGCGATTGTAGCCCTTAATATACTAGGAAATGTGAAATTTTCTAGTATATTAAATAGATTTTGACCAATTATATTAGATTTATACACATTTTATATACATGATATGTTATTTCATTTGCAAGTCTTTGAACTACTTTTCGTTCAATAGAATTAAGCACATTAAAATTTAAAATTGCATTTTGAAAATTTTCACCAACAATAGCTTTAAAACTAACATTTGAACTATAACTTTTTTTCTTTGCTAAAGCCTTCCCTGGCTCTAATTTTCCAGTGCCTACATATACAGTTTCTATAGCTTCTTTTGGGCCAAGTGCAGAATCAATTGTTATTATAAATGGTTGAGCAAAACTTGTACTTATTTTTGATACAACATCATTCACATTTGTTATATTAACTGTTTCTTTAATATCTCCATATATTTTTATTCTTTCACAATTTTTAAATAATCTTTTCAATTTATGTCCTACAATTGGTCCTACTAAATCCCCTACCAATTTATCGGTTCCAATACATAAAATAACTATATCTGAAAAATTTTTCATGTTCATACCTCATTTAAGTAAATACTATTCTTAATATTTAAAATTTATGTATTGTATAGTTATTTTAATTTTCATCATCCATATTATCTAAATGAAGTACCCTTGCCTTTATCTCTTTTGTCTTTCCTATATTCCAGTAATTCTCTCCTAAGTATCCGCAAGTACGTCTTGTAACATTCATTTTACTTTTATCTTTATTTCCACAGTTTGGGCACTCCCATTCTAAATTATCATTTATCATAATTTCTCCATCAAATCCACAAACTTGGCAATAATCAGATTTTGTATTAAATTCTGCATACAAAATATTATCATAAATAAACTTCACTACTTCTTCTAAAGCTTGCAAGTTCTTTTTCATATCAGGCATCTCAACATAAGATATTGCACCACCTGAAGAAATTGTTTGAAATTCACTCTCAAAAGATAATTTTGTAAAAGCATCAATTTTTTCTCTTACATCAACATGATAAGAATTTGTATAATATCCTTTATCTGTTATATCTTTTATTGTTCCAAATCTTTGCTTATCTATACGTGCAAATCTATAACATAAGCTTTCTGCTGGTGTTCCATATAGAGCAAATCCAATATTAGTATCTTTTTTCCATTTATCTGTTGCCTCTCTTAGATGCTTCATAACTTTTATTGCAAAGTCATGTCCTTCTTTTGTTGTATGTGATACACCTTTCATAAGTTTTGTCATTTCATACACTCCAATATATCCTAATGACATTGTAGAATATCCACCATATAAAAGTTTGTCAATTTTTTCTCCTTTTTTTAATCTTGCAATGGCTCCATATTGCCAATGTATTGGGCTAATATCAGATGTTGTTCCAACAAGTGCATAATGTCTACACATAAGCGCCTCTTTGCAAAGTTCAAGTCTTTCATCTAATAATTTCCAAAATTTTTCCTCATTTCCATCTGCAATAATAGCAATTTGAGGTAAGTTTATACTTACAACACCTTGATTAAATCTGCCCTCAAATTTGTAATTTCCATTTTCATCTTTCCATGGGCTTAAAAAACTTCTGCATCCCATAGGACTAAATACATTTCCTTCATAATTTTCTCTCATTTTTTTTGCAGAGATATAATCAGGATACAATCTTTTTGCAGAACATTTTACTGCAAGTTTTGTTAAATAGTCATACTCCCCGCCCTTTAGACAATTGTGTTCATCAAGTACATACACAAGTTTTGGAAAAGCAGGAGTTATATACACACCTTTTTCATTTTTTACACCTTGTAGTCTTTGCTTTAATATTTCTTCTATAATCATTGCATTTTCTTTTATATATGGATCATCTTTTTGAAGGTTTAAAAATAATGTTACAAAAGGTGCTTGTCCATTTGTTGTCATTAATGTATTTATTTGATACTGAATAGTTTGAACACCTTGTCTAAGTTCTGTCTTTAACCTTGTTTGTGCAATCTCTTTTATGATTTCTTCTGAAAGTTTATCCTTGTATTCATCCTCTAATTCCTTTTTAAATTTATCATAACTTCTTCTTAAATATTTTCCAAGATGTCTTAAATCAACTGATTGCCCACCATATTGATTTGAACCAACCACGGCAATTATTTGAGCCATTAATATACATGCAACTTGGAATGTCTTTGGGCTTTCCATTAACTTTCCATTCATTACAGTTCCATTATCAAGCATATCTTCAATATTAATTAAACAACAATTAAATATTGGCTGCACAAAATAGTCAGCATCATGAAAATGTAAAACTCCTTCTTCATGTGCTTTTGATATTTTTTCTGGAAGTAATAATCTTTTTGTTAAGTCTCTTGATACTTCTCCAGCTATATAATCCCTTTGAGTTGAGGCAAGCATTGTATTTTTATTTGAATTTTCCTCAGATAATTCTTGATTTTGATTTCTTATTAATCCAAGTATTGATTCATCTGTTGTATTTGATTTTCTCACTAATGCTCTTGTATAACGATAAACTATGTATGCTTTTGCAAGTTCATATTTATCCATTTCCATTAATTTTTGTTCTATAGTATCTTGTATATCTTCAACAAGCATTCTTCTTTTTCCTAATGATTCTATATATTCAATAATTTCTTTTATACCATCTTTTGAAATTCTATCTCTTGCTTGCACATCTCCATTTGCTTTTTCTATTGCAATTTTAATTTTACTTCTATCATAATCTACAGCTCTTCCGTCTCTTTTTATTACCTTCATCTACTTGCCTCTTTTCTATTAATTTTTTTAATTATATATCAATATTTTTTCAAAAATCGTTGCATTTGCAACTAATTTTGAAGTATTTCCATTATTCTCTACTGTATCAAGCTAAAGCAAAATATTACATTTATATTACAATTTTTTTATTGAAATGTTGCTTGTTTTACGATATAATATTTACATATACAAGGAGTAATAGACATGGGAGTTTCAGAATTAGTTCAAGACATTTGTAACAACTGTACAAAAATGCAGAAAAAATTTTTTCCAAAAGGCCAAATAATTACAACATATATCGAAAAAAGAAAGCAAATTTGTATTCTTCTTTCTGGAAGAGCAGATTTAATACGATATGACTTAAATGGAAATAGAGATATTATAGAACGTTTTTACGAAAACGATGTATTTGGTGAGGCCTTTTATCCTGTAAATATTAATAACGAATTGTTTGTAGAAGCAACTGATAAATGCGAAATTCTTATGTTTTCATATGATAATATAAATACTAAATGTAAGCCAAATTGCAAGTTTCATACAACCCTTATATCAAATTTGTTTGAGCTTACTTTAAAAAGAACAATACAGCAAAATAAAAGAATAGAAATTCTATCCAAAAGAACAATAAGAGAAAAACTACTTAGCTATTTTTCTCTCCTATCAGGAAAGGAATTTAATAAAACAATTACACTACCTTTTTCGCTAACAAATCTTGCAGATTACTTAAGTGTTGACAGAAGTGCTATGATGAGAGAATTAAAAACACTTTCTGACGAAGGATTTATATTAAAAAATGGAAATAAAATAACACTACTTTTTTAATAGTAGTGTTATTTTTTTCTTATACTTCATTAAGTTCAAAATAGAACTCTACACCATTTTCCTTATTTTGAACTCCATATTTACAGTTATAATTATTCATTATTGCTTTTACCAAAGCAAGTCCAATTCCGCTTCCTCCAGTTTCACGGTTACGTGAGCTATCAACTTTATAAAATCTTACCCAAATACGGTCTAAATCTTCTTCTGCAATGTTCTCTCCTGTATTAAATATAGAAAAATGTACTTTTTTGTCACTATTTTCTATAATTTTAACTATAATTTTCTTCTTGCCATTTATCTCATCACAATGTTTAATTGCATTGGTAAAATAATTTGTTATTACTTGTTCAATATAAAATTCATCTGCAAAAACATACATTGGTTCTTTATTCTTAAATTCAACTTCAATATTATTTTCTTTTAACATTACATTACATTTTCTAATAACCTCATTTGTTATTTCAACAATGTCAATTTCTTGATTATTAAACTCTCTTTTTCCATATTCAAGTTTCATAAGTTCAAGTAATTGTTTAACAAGCTTGTCCATTCTATTTGCTTCATCTAAAATAACTTCTGCATAAAATTTTCTTGATTCTTCATCAGAATTAACATTTTCCACTAATCCCTCTGCATATCCTTGTATTAAAGCAATTGGAGTTTTTAACTCATGTGATACATCAGAAATAAATTGTTTTCTCATATCATCAATTTTAGACTTTTCCTCAATATCTCTTTCAAGTTCAATATTATTTGCTCTTAACTGTTTTATTGTTTTTTCCAGTTTTTCCGACATTGTATTTATATTTTTACCCAGATCATTTATCTCATCTTCTGTATCTTTTACTTTATATTTTTGACTAAAATCAAGTTTTGACATTTTATTTGTAATATCATTTAACTCAAGTATTGGACTTGTAAATTTCCTTGATACAAAATTTGCCACAAAAGCTGAAAACAATATTGTTACAGCACCTATCCAAATAAGTACTTTATTCGATATTTTTACACTTTCTTCAATAGGTACAACTGGAATTCTAATATACAATTCATATCCATTACATAACGTTCCAGACAATAGCAAATAACTTATGTTATTACTTGTATCATCAACTTTTGTAATTTTTATATCAGAATCTTTATAAATAACTTCCAAACTATTTAAATGATTATTTGTAATATTATTCATTCTACTTATTGTACTATAAAAATCCTTGTCAGTACTAAATATATATACATCATTATCTGATTTTATATATATATCAAAATTATTATTAAACGCTATCCTCTTAAGCTCACTTTCAATGCTTGTTGTCATATTATATTTATAATAGTTATTTATTTTTTGATATACCTGTCTTACAGTATTTGTTTTAGAATATAAATAAAATGTCTCAAGAACAATGTTATTTATTAAAATAAGACAAGCCACAATAATTGTAATAACTATACACATTGTAGCAAATAATTTAAAACGAACCGACTTTGTTTTTTCTCTAATTTTTGTCATTTTATTCTCCTAGAATTATTTTTTCACTTCAAATTTATACCCTACGCCTCTCATTGTTTCTATGTATTTACCTTTTTTTCCAAGTTTATGACGTATCTTTTTAATATGACTATCAATAGTTCTTGAGTCACCATAATAATCATAATTCCAAACATTATTAAGAATTTTATCTCTTGAAAGAGCAATATTTTCATTATCAACCAAATACTTCAAAAGTTCGTATTCTCTAAGACTCATCTCAACTAGCTTTCCATCTACACTTACAGTTCTTCCTTCTGGGTCAATAACAATTCCACCATAATTTTTTAACTGTTTTGTATCTCCCATCGTTCTTTTTAATATTGCCTCTACCCTTGCAACTAATATCTTTGGACTAAATGGTTTAGAAATATATTCATCAACACCAAGTTCGAATCCAAAAAGCTCATCTTGTTCCTCTCCTCTTGCTGTAAGCATTATAATTGGTACCTTTGATGTTTGTCTTATCTGTCTTAAAACAGACCAGCCATCAAGTTTTGGCATCATAACATCAAGTAAAATTAATTTTATTTTATTCTCATTTTCCTCATAAACTTTTAATGCTTCTTCTCCATCTCCTGCCTCTAATATACTAAATCCTTTTTGCATTAAAAAATCTTTTATAAGTTTTCTCATTCTTGATTCATCATCTACTACTAATATTGTAACATCATTCACTTTCCAAAACTCTCCTCTCAAATTTCAAAACTATTATATATTATACAGACATTTTATGTCCATAATATGAACAAAAAAAGATTAAAATAAGTACTTTTGTATTATTTTAATCCTTTTTTGCTCATTATTCTTCTATTTTTTCTTCTTCTTTGTTCATCATATAAATATTTTGTCCTGGGTATGATGCTTTGACATTTTCTGATTCCAATACCTTTAAAATTTTATCATTTACTACCTGTTTAAAATGCAAATAATCTTCAAAAACTGTTATTGTTGTATACATATAAATATTAATATTATTTCCACGTTCACTTATTTCAGTAAAATTAACTTGAACTGTTTCAGGTAAGATATCCTTATCCTCCTTTAACACAAATCTAATTCTATTTACAATTGTATCCATCACATCTGAATTTGTCTCAAGAGGCACTTTTAAGTTTAATTCATATCTTCTTTGCTTCAATCTTGACCAGTTAACTACTGTTGATGATGTTATCATAGAATTTGGCAATGTTACGATTGTATTATTGTTTGTTTTTATTTTAGTAGATCTAAATGAAATATCAATAACAGTTCCCTGTTCTACTCCAAGTTCAATCCAATCTCCAACCAAAAACGGCTTATCTGAAAGTATCGACATACCTGCAATTAAACCTTTTACAAAATCTTGTGCAGCAAGAGCAATTACTGCACCTCCAATTCCAAGACCTGCTACCAAGCCAGATACATCAAAATTAAATTCTGTAAGAATTAAAAATCCTGCAGATACATATATAATATATTTTAAAATTCTTCCTGTAAAATTCGCAATTGTTTTATCTTTATTAGTATAATTTTTTCTCCTAAACTTTTTAGCTATATCAGACTTAGGATCTACAACATTTACAAGCCCAGATGCAATAACACATATTAAAATAATTTTAAAAATCTTTTTCCATGCTTCAATTACAGTAACCGGTAACTCCAAAATATATACTGCAACATATATTCCAATACATCCAAATAAAATCTTTATTGGTAAATAAAAACCATTTGACTTTATTTTTTCCTTGTCCTTTTTTCCTTTCATAAATGCCTTTATAACACAATATGAAAATACTGAACTAAGCAACCAGAAAAGTATTATAACAATCGATGCAATTGTAATATCCACTATTTTAGTCTCTGTAATATTTTTAAAATAATTTATTAAATCATTTACTTCCTGCATATATTTCCTCCTTCGTTTTAAATCATTCTTGCAATAGCTGCTTTTATTTTGATACCCTGCTCTTTAAACATTTTTTCATGTTCTGTCTGAATATTATCCCAGAAATCACTTTCATTTTCTAAATCGTATGTACTCTTTACAATCTCAAATCCAGCTTCTTTAAAATAGCCTAAACTGTGTAAAAACAACTCATCATCATCTGTTTTAAAATAAATTTCTGCATTACCTTGTAAAAATGTTTTATAACTTTCTAGCTGTCTTGTATGAGTTAGCCTTTTTTTATGATGTTTTCCTCTTGGCCAAGGATTGCAAAAATTTATATAAATTCTTTCTATTTGATCGTTTTTATCAAAGATATTACAAATTCTTTCTATATCATATCTCGTTAAATAAACATTATCTATATCTCTTTTACATTTTTCAAATTCTTCTTCGACTTTTCTTTTTGCAAGTCCTAACATCGCATCTACCAAATCAATTGCAACATAATTTACATTTGCATTTTTAGCTGCAATCTGCGAAATAAATCCACCTTTTCCACATCCCAGTTCAATATGAAGTGGTCTATCAACGTTTTTAAACTGCTCTCTCCATTTTCCCTTATATTCTTCTGGATTATCTATATAAAATTTACTTGCTTCAAGTTCAGGTCTAGCCCATGGTTTAAATCTTATTCTCATTTATTATTCCTCTCTTTTCTTCATAGTTATTTTACCAATCCACTCCCTAAAAGTCAACATATTTAGCGTTACTTTTTTAGGCGGACTAAAAAAAGTTCCTTCATAATTTCTTAATTATTTATCCCTTGTATCTTAATAATTAGCATGATATTATATTGATATATTAACGAGGAGGGATGTTTATGCAAAAAGAGATTTTAAAATGTGAAAATCTCCACAAAAAAATTGGTAAAAAGGAAATATTAAAAGGCATATCTCTTGAATTAGATGAAGGAGATATTTTAGGTTTTATCGGTCCAAACGGTGCAGGTAAAACAACAACTATAAAATTAATTTTAGGACTTCAAAATATTACATCTGGCAAAGTTTTTATAAATGACTATGATGTAGAAAGAGATTTTGAAAAAGCAATAGCTAAAGTTGGAAGTATTGTAGAAAATCCAGATTTATATATGTATATGTCAGGATATGATAATCTAAAATTAATTGCAAATTTGTATAAAAACATTGACAAAAAAAGAATTGATGAAGTTGTAAATCTTGTAGGTCTTGAAAATAGAATTCATGACAAAGTTTCTAAATATTCACTTGGAATGAGACAAAGATTAGGCGTAGCTCAAGCTATCCTTCACAAACCTACTCTTCTTATTTTAGATGAACCAACAAATGGTCTTGATCCAGAAGGAATTAAATCAATGCGTGAATTGCTTGTTAAACTTGCAAAAGAAGAACATATGGCAATACTTATCTCAAGTCACAATTTAGCAGAACTAGAAAGCTTTTGCACTAAAGTATGTATTATTAAAAATGGAGAAATTATTGAAACAAGTGATATTCAAGATGTAAAAAAAGAAGTTTCTGATGGTTACTTTATTTTTGAGGTAAATGATACTAAACAAGCAAAATTATTACTTGGTGATGATAGCACAATTATTGATGGATCTAAAATTCGCGTATCTGCAAAAAAGGAAAAAGTTCCTGATTTAGTAAAAAAATTAGTACTTCAAGATATAAAAATATACTCTGCTGTTGAAGATATTTTAACACTAGAAGATGCATTCTTAAAAAAGACTGGAGGTAATGTAATTGAATAATTTAATAAAAAATGAATTAATAAAAATCTTTAAAAAGAAAAGTACATATATTATTTTAATAATTACTCTTCTATTTATTATACTTTCAAATATTATGGATAAATATTCTAGTAATTTAACATATAATTTGCGGTTATGGCAAAGAATATGTTAAATCTTGTGAAGACGAATTGAATTCACTTTCTCCTGATAATAAAGATGAAATAGAGCAATACATAGATGCAAAAACAACTTATGATATGGCAAAATTAATGCAAAAATATGGTTTTGACTCATGGCAATCTAATATCATTCGTTCTGAACTTGGATGCCATAGTTACTTATATACTATGAATACATACACCTATAATAAAGGCAAATTAAGTAAAGACTCATATGATGAAGCAAAATCAAATTACGATAAATTTATTGCAAAGCTTGATGAAGGAGATTGGAAATATTTTGCTACAGCTTCTCTAAAAGATATAGAAGAACAAATAAAGGATGGAAAAAACACAGATTCAAACAATTTAAATACTTTATATACAAAAAAACAAATATTAGAGTGGAGAATTGATAAAAACATTGCTTATGGCTCAGATGCTTTGAACAATCGATTAGAAAATTATGAAAATGCAAGTTATTATATTGAATCATATAAAGAACAAAAAAATCCTTCATATTCAGAAAAAATTGACTATTACAAAAATGTAAAATCATTAAATATAAACAAATACTATATAGAAAATAATATCACAAATGCATCTTCATCAGATAATCGTGCTAGTCTACTTGATTTATTTGATAATTACGAATTATTTATTTTAGTATTTATCATTATGATTGCTGGTGGAATAGTAAGTGACGAATTTAGTAAAGGTACAATAAAAATGTTACTTGTTCGTCCATATCACAGATGTAAAATTTTGCTTAGTAAATTTATTGTTTGTCTAATAATGCTAATATTTATTATGTTATTTATAACAATAGGTCAATTTATAGTTGGAGGAATAATCCTTGGTTTTGACAGTTTAAGTGTTCCTGCTATAATTTACAATTATGCTACATCACAAGTTCAAACAATGAGTATCCCAATGTACATAGTTATAACTGGACTTGCAAAACTTCCTATGTATATTTTACTTATGACACTTGCATTTGCTTGTAGTACAATATTTATAAACACAGCTGTATCAATAGTAATTCCACTTCTTGGATATATGGGCTCATCAATAATAAACCAACTTGCTATTGTATATAATATTAAATTTATAAATTATTTTGTTACTCCAAACTGGGATTTAACCTCATATCTATTTGGTGGATTATCACAATTCGAGGGCTTAGTACCTTCATTTTCAATAAGTATATGTATAATTTATTTTGCAATAATGTTTGTAACATCTTTTGCAGTATTTAGAAAAAGAAATATAAAAAATATTTAAAATTATTACAAAACAAGGTGTCAGTATATGACACCCTATTTTTTAATCTTTTACATATTCATTCATTGGTTTTACCAAATATTTTAATTCATCAAGTTTGTCTGTTGAAACATATCCTGCTTTTCCATTAATTACATCTGGAATTCTATTTACAATAGTAGCACATGTAAGCTCAACTGTTGCAGGTCTTGCAACAACTATTGTAGTATTTGGCTCTCCTTCAATTGTCCATTCGTTTTTATCAAAATCGTCTTTTGAATAAACTTTTCCTATACACTCTGATTCTATTGTAATTCCCTCTTTTGTTGTAGTTGTAACAACAGCACTCATACCTGTTGCATCTCCGGCTTTTACTGTCATACCAAGTGTTGAAGAATCAATATCTTCTGAATGTATTTGAGGTACACATTTTTGTGTTTGGCTAAGTGGTGTTAAACCAAGTTTTGAACAAAGCCATCCATTTACATTCCACATGTATGAAGGTAAGTACTCTCCCTTATTTATAATTTCCTGTCTTGCTTCATCAGAAATTTTATCTACTGAAGCAACCTCTTTGTCAAATTGTTCAAGTGTAAGCCCTGCTCCATGTGCTTTAGCAAGTGCTATACCATAGTCTTCAACATTATATGATGAGCTACCTTTTATTTTAGTTATTTTTTGAGTAGATCCTGCTATTGCAGAAATTAGCTCTCCCCAATAAATATCCTGATATCCACTTCCTGTAATTGTACAACCATTTTTCTTTGCAAGCTCATCTATCTCATTTGTTACAGTTGGGTTTGAATTAAATGGAAAAAATGCCTCTTCACAAGTTGAAATTGCATTAATTCCAAGTTTAGCACAAAGTAAAAATGCATCTTTAATATCATTAAGTAAGCTCATTGTTTCCACTATAACTATATCTGGCTTAACTTCTTTAAGCATTTCTTCTGCCTTATCTACTGCAGTAACCTTAACTCCTTTTTGCTCTCCCCCCATTATCTCTCCAATATCTTTTCCGATAACTGCTGGATTCATATCTATTGCTCCTACAACTTCTCCACCTTTTTCGAAAACATAACGCATTGTATATACTGCCATTTTTCCTGTACCATATTGTACAACTCTTACTTTTCTATCCATCTTTTGCACACTCCTTTATATAAATTTATATTTAAATTATATACCATAAAAAAAACTTTATACAAGCACTTTGCATAAAGTTTTTTCTTTTATCTAACACCTTTAAGCAAATAATGTTTTAAAAAATATTCCTATAGATTTAAAAAATGCTGTAAATATTCCTAATATAATATCAACTATTATTTTTATTATAATATTGCTATTATATATATTTATCATAATATTTCGTGTTGTTGGTATTAACCAAAGTACAACAAGTGTAATTATCATAACAGTAATAATTAACAATAATTTCTTTGTTTTTTGCCATGTCCATTTTTCTTTTATTTTATATCCAAGACTTCTCAAATAATTATAATATGCATTTTGATATTGTTCTTGCATTTTCTCCTGCATTTTTATTTGCTCTTTTTTCAAATTTTCTTCATATCGCCTTCTTTGCATGTCACGATATCTTCTTTCAGCTTCAGATATATTATTGTAGTCTTCATCTTTGTGCACATTGTTGCTTTGCCCTTGAGAAAAATTTTCTTGTAAATTTTCTTTTTCTTGTTCTCTTTTTACTTTTAACTCTTCATCATATTTTTTCCTTTTTTCATCATCACTTAAAATATTATATGCTTCATTAATTTGTTTCATCTTATCTTCTGCCATTGCTTTATTTCCGTGCTTCTTGCAGATCTGGATGATACTTTTTAGCTAAAACTTTATATGCCTTTTCTATTATTTCCTTTGAAGCATTTTCACTTACTTCTAATAATTCATATAGAGTAGTATTTTTCATTTTTCTCCCCTTAATTCAATCTAATTAATTTATACCATAACATTATATAAAATACAAGCATTTTAAATCCTCAAATTTTTTTTAAAAGTACTTGACATTTATCATTATACATGATATTTTATGTTCAGACGGTTTTCTCCGGATTTGTAGTATAACATTTTGTTATATTGCAATTGTTTATTTTACACTTTATCATGTAATTATTAGCACGCAAAATTTATTTTTGCAAATTACGTGATAAAACAGGCAAAAAAAGGCAGCAGACAAGCTATTTTGATAGATTGTTTTCTGTCTTTTTTCTTACCATAAATACCATATCTTGTAACTTATATATTTTCATGATATAATATTGCTGATTAAAAAATAGGAGTGTGATATATATTGAAACTTACATCAGATAGTGAAACTCTTGCAGAAAACAAAGTTCTAATTTTATATATTTTAAATAGTGTAAAAGAAGCTTTAACAAACAATAATTTATATAAAATTGTTCTTGCAGTTGTTGATATGAATTATTTTTATTTTCAACAGTTTTTGCTTGATTTAATTTCAAATGACTATGTTATGCATTATCAAAAAGAAGAGAACACTCTTTATCAAATAACTGAAAAAGGTAGAGAAACTCTTGAACTTACAGAAGATATTTTACCAGGAATTA
Organism: uncultured Clostridia bacterium; assembly: GCA_934101145.1. Lineage (GTDB taxonomy): Bacteria > Bacillota > Clostridia > TANB77 > CAG-508 > CALXVA01. The sequence goes on along the minus strand of CAKOPZ010000001.1, from coordinate 86,810 downwards.
TTAAACTACAAGTTGATACAAATTTAAAAGGTGCAATGGAAGAAGTAAGTGATGAAAGTTCAATCATTGCAGAATACACGCCAAAGAGTGAAAATTATTATAATATCACATGTAAAATTGTAGAAAAAAATGAAACTATTTTTGAGGTAAAAAGCTTCGCCGGCTCACGTGAACAAGCAAAACAAATCGTTGATAATTGGAAATCATATGCAATACAAATATACCCAAAAATGATAGAACTACTTACCGCAAATTATGCAGAATTAAACCCAGAAATAAATACAGATGATTTATCTTCAAATATTCAAGATGAAGAAAAAAATGATGATACAAATATTCAAGATAATAGACCTGTAGATGGCAATATTAATTTATTTGATGATGAAATGTAAAAAAAGGTAATGGAGTACAACCGTACTCCATTACCTTTTTTTAATATTGTCTACCCCATACAACCATTGTGCTTGCTGGTTTTCCACAACACACACAAGTATCTCCTAGGTTTTCTTGCTCAAATGGTATACACCTTGATTTCGCACCTGTAAGTTCATGTACTTTTTCTTCGCACTCTGCACTTCCGCACCACATTGTTTTTACGTATCCTTGATTTTTTTCAAGGTTTAATTGGAATTCATCCATATTATGTGCAATAGTTGTTTTATCTACAACACGTTTTGCACATTCATTGTACATATTTTGTTGTATTTCTTCTAAAATATCATACAATTTTTCTTCAATTTCATTAAGTCCAATTTCTATTTTCTCTGCTGTATCACGTCTTACAACTACGCATTTTCCAGCTTCTATGTCACGTGGTCCAAGCTCTATTCTAACAGGTACACCCTTCATTTCCCAATCATTAAATTTATATCCAGGTGAATATTGCTCTCTAACATCTACTTCCATACGATATTTTTCTGAAAGTTTTTTGTATAGTTCCTCTGCCTTTTCTTTAACACCATCTTTATGCATTGCAACTGGAACAATTACAGCTTGAATTGGAGCTACTCTTGGTGGTAGTTTAAGACCTCTGTTATCTCCATGAGCCATAATAACTGCACCTATTAATCTTGTACTACTTCCCCATGATGTTTGATATGCATATTCTTCTTTTCCTTCTCTATTTTGGAATTTCACATCAAATGGTTTTGTAAAGTTCTGTCCAAAATAATGCGATGTACCTGCCTGCAAAGCTCTTCCATCATGCATTAATGTTTCTACTGTATATGTAGCTTCTGCCCCTGCAAATTGCTCTGTTGGTGTTTTTCTACCTTTTAAGACTGGTATTGCAAGTAAATTTTCAATTGTATCTGCATATACATCAAGCATTTTTAATGTAAGCTCTTTTGCTTCTTCAGCTGTTTCATGTATTGTATGGCCTTCTTGCCATAAAAATTCTCTCGAACGTAAAAATGGTCTTGTTTCTTTCTCCCATCTTAAAACACTACACCATTGGTTATATACATATGGTAAATCCCTCCATGAGCTTAGCCATTTTGAATACATTGTTGAAAATATTGTCTCTGATGTTGGACGAATACAAAGTCTCTCTTCTAGTTCTGATCCTCCACCCATTGTAACCCATGCAACTTCTGGCGCAAATCCTTCTACATGATCTTTTTCTTTATTTAACAAACTCTCTGGAATAAGAAGTGGCATTGACAAATTCTTTACTCCATTTTGTTTAAATTTTTCATTCTCATATTTTTGTATATTTTCCCATATTGCATATCCATATGGACGAATTGCAATAAATCCCTTTACATCTGTATAGTCAGCAAGTTCTGCTTTAAGCACAATATCTGTGTACCATTTTGCAAAATCATCTTCAATATTTGTAATTTCTTTTACAAACTCTTTTTCTTTTCCCATTATATTATTCTTCCTTTCCATCAATTTCTACTATTTCTTCTTGTTCCTCCTCCCTTTCGGGTGATGGAACCTCTATGTCTTTTCCTTGCTCTTCAATAATATCATCTATAACTATTTGTTGATTTTCATCTAATTTATATCTTGGAAGATCTGGCAAACTATCCAAACTTTCAATTCCAAACATTCTCAAAAATTCTTTTGTAGTAGAATATGTTGTAGGTCTTCCAGGTGCATCAAGTTTTCCACTATCTTCTATTAAATGATAGTCTAAAAGTTTATATATTGTTCCATCTGAATTTACACCTCTTATTGCCTCTATTTCTGCCCTTGTAATTCTAGGATTATATGCAATAATAGAAAGTGTTTCCATTGCTGCTTGTGATAAATTTGGTTTACTTCTTTTATCAAATACAGGATAGATATAATCATAAAGTGATTGTTTTGTACATAATTGGTATGAGCCATCTACATTAATTATTTGAATACCTCTATTTTCATTCTCATAATCCTGTTTCATGCTTTCAACCAATCCAATTATTTCTTCTGAGCCAAGCTCTAATGCAGACATAAGTTCACTAACTTTTACATCTCTTCCAGCTGCAAATAAAATTGCCTCTATTATTCCTTTATTTTTATCCATTTTTAACTTCTTACCTTTCTTTTGCTTAGCAAAAATTTGCATATCTATTTTATCATTATTTTTATCTATTGTAAACCAAAAATTCCATTTTACCTTGTATTTATCTTGTTTGTATGTTAATATATAATTAATTTGAAATAAGGTTGGTGTATTGTTATGGAAGAAAAAAAAGAAATAAAAATTGTAAACGGAAATGGCAAAAATTTAGACATTTCTCCTGTATCTGAATACATAGAAGTGGAAAAACCACGTAAAGAGAAAAAAGAAAATATTATTATTCCTGAAGAGAAAAAATAGAGTTCAATTGAACTCTTTTTATATACTATAACAAAAATTAGAAGACCTGTCTCATACAAGCCTCCTAATCTTTTAGGAATTTTTTATGTTTTCTATCTTTAGTTCAAATCTATATTTTTTTACTAGATAGCTTCTTTATTTTCTGCTTCTTCTGATTCTTCATTTTCGTCTGTATTTTTATCAATTACTTCTAAACTTGAAACAGATACTTCATATGCAACTCTCTTTTCAATAGTTCCATCTTCATGTTTTTTCTCATATCCTCTTGATTGAACTCTACCTATTACTCTTAGTTCTGCACCAACTGGTACACTTTCACAGAATTTTGCATTTCTTCCCCATGCAATACATGGAATATAATCTGATTTATTATATGAACGATTAACTGCAAGTAATACATCTGCAATCTCTCTTCCAAAAGGTGTTTTTCTGTAAATTGGTTTTTTACAAATGTAACCATCTAAGATAACTTCATTTGTAGTTATGTCTTTGCCTACTGGAATTGGAGCTTCTTGATCCTCCATAAATTCAATTTCTTTTGCAAATACAGTAAGGATTAATCTATTTTTTTCTCCTTGATAACAATTATATGATCTAAATTGTCCCTCTACTGAAATTTTGCTTCCTGCTGGTAATTCTCCATTTGGTAATAATCTCTCTGAAATTGTGATTGGAATTTGGTCTGCGTTACCACTTAAACGTGGTATACTTAAATCAAATATATAGAATTTTTCTCCATATATTTCGTGACTAAATCTTTTCTCACTTGTTACCTCTCCCACTAAAGTAATGTGGTTATTATCTGAATAATTAGTATTCAACATTGCTTCCTCCCCTATTTGTTTCTTTATAAATTTTATTCATCTTGTCTTAAATATATTCGAAACTATTTATCATAGTTCTTATTATACTACTTTTTTTTGGGTTTGTCTACATAAAATGTTATTTTTTATCATTTTTTGTAAATTTTTTTATTTTTCTTCACATAAAATTCTGTTTTTTTCATAAAATAATTTGATTATGTGTGTGCATATTATTCCATGAATATCTACGTTTTGCTTAATTTCTATATTTATTTCTTGTGGTTCATATTTGCCATTTTGAGCAGTTTTCATAATTCTTTGTAAACAAATTATGATATTATTTTCTGACACACTTGATACTGTAATTGTAGCCTTTCCTTTAAATCCATAAGTTATTGCCATTAGGTTTATATCTTCTAAAAGAAATCCATTTACTTCTATATCAGCATTAAGTATTAAATAATTTGCATTTGATATAAGTTTCTTTAATTGCATTATATTATTTATTTCAGCATCTATTGCTATTGTTTCAAATTTTATATTTTGTAAATGTTCTATATTATTATCATTTATAAATATTACCTTTTGCCTGTCGAAAATATTTTTAAGGTTTGTTAACATATACTGTATATTTTTTTCGTTTGTTACAATACCAATAAAAGCCATTTTATGTTCTCCTTATATTTTATATGTTATATTATCCCTGTTTTTCCTTTATTTATTCATTTTCATTCAAATTATTATTTTCTATTTTATTTACAATTTTTACACTATTTGAACTTGTTTCTATTGTATTATTTGCCGAAGTAGAGTTATCATTTATTCCTCCTGCAATAACAAATAATATTACAACAGTACTAAGTGCAATAATATAAGAATAAATTTTTGATTTATTTATTACGTAAAACATAAAATAACCTCCATCTACAAGCTAGTACCAATTATATGCTTGTAGATGGAAGTTTATGCAAAAAATTTATTATTTTAGCTTAATTATTCTTTCCCACGTAAGTTCGTCTTTTCCAAAGTGTCCATAATTTGTTGTGTTTGAGTATATTGGCTTTTTCAAGTCTAAATATTTTATAATTCCATCTGGAGTTAAATCAAAATTATTTTTTATTATATCACATATCTTATCTTCCGATATTTTTCCTGTTCCAAATGTATTTACACAAATTGATAAAGGTTCTTTCATTCCAATTGCATATGAAACTTCAATTTCACATTTACTTGCAAGTTTATTTGCAACAATATTTTTAGCAATATGTCTTAGCATATATGTTGCAGATCTATCTACTTTACTTGCATCTTTTCCAGAAAATGCTCCCCCTCCATGTCTACTATATCCACCATATGTGTCTACTATAATCTTTCTTCCTGTAAGTCCTGTATCTCCTAATGGTCCACCAATTACAAATCTACCTGTTGGATTTATATATATTTTAGTATTGTCATCTATCATCTCATCTGGAACAACTACTTTTATTACTTTATCAATAATATCCTTTTTTAATGTTTCAATATCAACTTCTGCTTTATGCTGTGTTGATATTAAAATAGTTTCTATTCTTTTTGGTTTATCATCTTCATATTCTACAGTAACTTGTGTTTTGCCATCTGGTCTTAAATATGAAATTATATTTTCTTTTCGTACTTTAGTCAATCTTTTAGCAAGTTCATGTGCCATGTATATTGCATATGGCATATAATTTTTAGTTTCATCACATGCATATCCAAACATTATACCTTGATCTCCTGCTCCTCCAACATCTACTCCTAAAGCAATATCTGCACTTTGTTTTGTAATATTTACTTCTACTTTGCAAGTTCTATAATCTATATCTGTGTCTTCATTATCATATCCAACATTTTTTATGACATCTCTTGCAACTTTCTCTATATCTACATTTCCATTTGAGGTAACTTGTCCTGCAATAACTATTGTATTTTTTGATGCAAATGTTTCTACTGCCACCCTTGAATTTTCATCTTGTTTTAAATACTCATCTAAAATTCTATCTGATATTGTGTCACAAAGCTTGTCTGGATGTCCTTCTGTAACACTTTCTGATGTAAAGAAATAATCTTTCATATATACTTAGCTCCTTTCATTACAATCTCTATTATTTTTAATATTTATATCTTGAATTACTCCATTATAGCATATTTTAGTCGTTGTGTGTAATTTTTATACAAATATTCTTACATTTTACAATTTTTTTCTACATACTATCTCACATTTCGCTACCTGTTGAATAATATATATTAAGCAATGTGCTAAAAGAAAGGATTGATAATTTATGGAATACGAAAAAAATGTATGTCCAGTTCTAAATGTTGATGGTATTTTAGCTACTGGAAAACAATTTGACTTAGAAATAACACTTCCTGAAGACAACAGATCTGTTATTTATGGAGTTGTAAAAGATTGCTATCATGATCCAGTTTGTGATGCTGTAGTAAAACTTGTTGAAGTTGTATGTGAATGTGGCAAGGAAGAAAGAAGACCTGTATCTCATACTTTCACTGATAAAGATGGTGAATTCGTTTTCGGACCACTTTGTGCAAACAAATTCTATGAGATAGAAATTTGGGTTGACTATGTAAAACACTGCAAAGTTTGCAAAAAAGTAGAACGTGATACAAAGTGCTTAAAAGGAATTAAATTAGATTGTAAAGAAGATCACAAACCTTGTGAAAAGCCTGATGAGAAACCTGATAAACCTTGCTGCGGTAGATCTTGTTAGTTAATATAGCATAAGTTGAGAAAAAGGAGCTAGTACAAAAGCTCCTTTTTTCTTACATTATTCCCATTTTTCTTGCAAATTGTTTCCCCATCTTCACCATCTTTTTTCTATTTGGTTGCATTTTTTCTGTACACATCAATGCTACTCCAGCAGAAATTAAGCTTCCAACTACCATGCCTCTAACAAATTTCATATTCAATTTTTTCTCCTCCTTTTTGGTTTATTTATTACTATTATGTCTTTTTTTCTCTTTTATATACCCATACATTTGATAAAATGCAATCAATAATAAAAAAACTCCAAACATTTTTTTTAGCTCATTTACATTTGTTGCAATTGATAAATTTGCTCCTAAAAATGCTCCTATTATTCCCCATAAACATAGAGAAATATTGTTTTTAATATTTACATTATTGTTCTTTATATTCACTATTATACTTGCAATTGCAGTAGGAATAAAAAATATAACATTTGTAGATTGCGCAATATGTTGCTCCACATTGAAAAAAAGTGAAAGAAGAAGTATTAAAACTGTTCCTCCACCCATTCCAAGTCCTCCTACTATACCAGAAACTAATCCTACCAAAACTTCAACCATATTAACCTCACTACATCAAAATCATTCTAAAGCCTGCATATAATAAAAAAACTATAAACATAATTTTTAGATATTTGACATTAATTTTATTTAATACTTTGCCTCCTATTGCTCCTCCTATTAGTCCACCTATTCCGCATTTTATTGCCAAGTCCCAATTTATATAACTTCCTTTATTATATACAAGAGCAGTTGTTATAACCATTGGTAAGATACAAAACAACGCATTAGCTCTTGCTTGTTTTTCATTCATTTTTAATAAATATAAAAAAATAGGTACAAGTATTAGTCCTCCACCTGCAGAAAACATTCCACTTACAAATCCTGCTGTAAGTCCAATTAACACATTCTTCATATACTTATTATCTCTCAATTATTAACAATTATACTTTTTTTGCTTCATTATAACCTTTTTTATATGCCTTATCTATTTCGTTTTCAGCAATTTTAGTAAGCGTTTCATCACATATTAACATTTGGTTTGTAACTCTATGCCTTAATTCTTCATCTTTTATTCCATCTACCTGGTCCAAAAATAATTGTAGCTCTTTTAAATAGTTTTTATTCTTTTCTTTCCATTCTCTATCTTTAATTAAATTTGTCATCTTTTTTCCTCCTTTCCTTAGTATCTATCAAATATAAAACTTTATTCTTTTGTTTTTGTATTTGTTTACCTATTAGTTAAATAATATTATACAAAAATACTAGCGTATATGCTAGTATTTTCCTTCATATTTTTAAATTTTTGTAAAATTTCTAATTTGATTTACTAAAAAGTCTACATCCTCAATCGTATTCTCATATCCAAATGATACCCTTAGTGTACTTCCTGCAAGTTCTTTTCCAAGTCCAATCGAAGTTAATACATGAGATGGCACAGCTTCTCCTGTACTACATGCAGAACCTGCTGATGCACATATTCCTACTTCATCTAACTTTAATAACAACTCTCCTGCGTCTACTCCTTTAAAAGAAAAGTTTGCATTCCCTGGAAGTCTATTTTCTCTATCACCATTTAAAATAGCATTTGGAATTGTTTCTTCTATTTGTTTTATATATCTATCTCTTAATGTTCTTAAATGTTTATTATATTCTTCAAATTCTTGGTATATTAACTCTATAGCCTTACCAAGTCCAACTATTTCTGCTACATTTTCAGTTCCTGATCTCTTGTTCCTCTCTTGATGTCCTCCATCTTGAATCCTTTCAAAATTTATTCCTTCTCTTACATATAAAGCGCCTACACCTTTTGGACCATAAAATTTATGGCCTGACATCGATAGCAAATCTACATTCATATCTCTTACATCTATTCTCACATTTCCTACTGCTTGCACACTATCTGTATGAAATAAAATGTTATTTTTTCTTGCTATTTCTCCTATTTGCTTGATTGGCTGTATTGTCCCTATCTCATTATTTGCAAACATTATACTTATTAGTATAGTATCTTTACAAATACTATCCAAAAGCTCATTCATATCTATCATACCATTTTTATCAACATTTATATAAGTAACTCTAAATCCTTGCCTTTCTAAAGTTTCACATGAATTGAGTATAGCATGATGTTCAATCTTACTTGTTATAATATGGTTTCCCTTATTTTTATTTGCATATGCAATTCCCTTTAAAGCCAAATTATCACTTTCACTACCACATGATGTAAAATAAATTTCATGCTCATTACAATTTATTTGTTTTGCAACTCTCTGCCTTGCTTTTTCTAGTCCTCTCTTTGCTTCTCTTCCAACAAAGTAAAGAGCAGATGGATTACCATAGTATAAATTAAAATATGGTATCATTTCTTTTAAAACCTCTTCTCTAACAGCTGTTGTTGCTGCATGGTCAAAATATCTAATTTTCATATTACACCTCACCCATTCGCACAAAAAATCACATACTAAAATGTATGTGATTTTATTATTTTTATGATTTTATTTTGATGAATTCCATCTATTAACTCTTATATTTCTGTAAGCCTCTAAAACATCTGAATATTTTCTGTATTCATCTTCCCATATCATATCAGGTATTTTGTCAAAAGCATTAAATACTTTTTCAGCTTCGCTTAAAAATATTACTTGTTCTTGTGGACTCATAGTATTACACTTTTTTGAAAAAATATATAATTTATCTAACATTTGGTTAGCCTGTATAAAGCTCCAGAAATCTTTTACCTTTATTCCAGCCATTCGTAGTTGCATTATAGAAAATATAACTAAACCAAATATAACAAATATTAATATATAAATAACGGCAGTAACTTCCATTTTCTCCCTCATTTCAAACTTTTTCATATGATTTCAATTTATTATAGCATTTGCATTAGAATAGTGCAATATTTTTTCAATATATTGCATTTATGTATATCATATTTTTACATATTTTGACAAAAATAGGCAGTATATGTCATACTGCCTATCATAATACTATCCAATTTTTACTTCATCATCTTTAACTGTCATTTTTACCTTTTTACTTGGAACAATTTTTCCATCTAGTATTGCCTCTGCAATTTTATCCTCTACACTGCTTTGTATTGTTCTTTTTAGTGGTCTAGCACCATAATTTGTATCAATACCTTTTTTAGCAATATATTCTTTTACACTCTCATCAAATTCCACATTCATGTTTTGCTCTTTTAAACGTTCTTCCACTTGATTTAACATTATATCAATAATCTTTCCAATATCATCTGCTCCAAGTTTATGAAATACAATAATCTCGTCAATACGGTTTATAAATTCTGGTCTGAATTGTTTTTTAAGTTCTGCCATAACATCTTTTTTAGTTGACTCATATTCTTTTTTCTCTTCTTTTTCTTTATCATCACTTACAGTAAATCCTAAAGTAGTTTTATCTGTAATAAGTCTTGCACCAATATTTGATGTCATTATAATAACTGTATTTTTAAAGTTTACTGTTCTTCCTTGTGCATCTGTAAGTCTACCATCATCAAGAATTTGAAGAAGCATATTCATAACATCTGGGTGGGCTTTTTCAATCTCATCAAATAAAATTACAGCATATGGTTTTCTTCTTATTTTTTCTGTTAATTGTCCACCATCATCATAACCTACATATCCTGGAGGCGAACCAATTAATTTTGAAACAGAATGTGGCTCCATGTATTCAGACATATCAACCCTTATCATAGAATCTTCGTTTCCAAATAAGCTTTCAGCTAGTGCCTTTGAAAGCTCTGTTTTACCAACACCTGTTGGTCCCAAAAATAGGAATGAACCTATTGGTCTATTAGGATCTTTTAGTCCAACTCTACCTCTACGTATTGCCTTTGCAACAGCAGTTACAGCTTCATCTTGTCCTATTACTCTTTTATGAAGTGTATTTTCTAAATTTTTTAATTTTTCGTTTTCATCTTGAGTTATTTTGCTAACTGGTATATTAGTCCAGCTACTTATAACCTCTGCAATATCTTCCTCTGTTAGACTCATTACACTTTTTGAATTTTTGTTTTTCCATTTTTCTTTTTCTTTTTCAAATTTTTCTTTTTGTGCTTTTACTTCATCTCTAAGTGTAGCAGCTTTTTCAAAGTTTTGAGTTCTAATTGCATCTTCTTTTTCTCTATCCAATTCTTCTATTTTTTCTTCTATCTTTTTAATATTTTCAGGCATTCTATATGTTTTCATTTTTACACGTGATGCAGCTTCATCAATCAAATCAATTGCTTTATCAGGTAAAAATCTGTCATTAATATATCTTATTGATAATTCAACAGCTGCCTTTATTGCTTCTTTTGTAATTTTTACATTATGATGTGCTTCGTATTTATCTTGAATACCTTCCAAAATTCTCTCTGTTTCTTCAGGTGTTGGCTCTCCAACAGTTACAGGACTAAATCTTCTTTCAAGTGCAGCATCTTTTTCTATATATTTACGATACTCATTTAAAGTTGTAGCACCAATAACTTGAACTTCGCCTCTTGCAAGAAGTGGTTTTAAAATATTTGCAGCATCAACAGCACCTTCTGCAGAACCTGCACCTACAATTGTATGAATTTCATCAATAAATAGGATTACATCTCCTACCTTTTTTACTTCAGCTAGACATTTCTTTATTCTTTCCTCAAAGTCGCCTCTATATTTTGCACCAGCAACCATACTAGAAATATCTATACTTACAACTCTTTTATTTTTAAGTGTGTCTGGTACATCTTGTGCAATTATTCTTTCTGCCAATCCTTCTACAACAGCAGTTTTACCAACACCAGGTTCACCAATTAAACAAGGATTATTTTTTGTTCTTCTTGACAAAATTTGTGTAACTCTTTCAATCTCGTTTTTTCTGCCAATTACAGGATCAAGTTTTCCTTCTTTTGCCTGTTTTGTAAGGTCTGTTCCAAATTGATTTAAGGTAGGTGTTTGGTTGTAGCTTCCATCAGCTTTTGACTCATTTGGCCTACCTCCTAAAGTTGCACTTCTATCTTCATTTATTACCTTTACAATTTGGTTATACAATTTTTGAGGACTTACATTTAAATCCATCATAATTCTTACAGCTACACTATCTCCCTCATGCATAATACCAATAAGTAAATGCTCTGTTCCAATATATTCGCTTCCTAATTTTCTTGCTTCAATAAAAGCATTCTCAATTACTCTTTTACTACGAGGAGTAAGCTCAACACTTTCTCCATCTTCCAAAGGCTCTCCCCTGCCAATAAGAACTTCGATTTCGTCCATTATTTTTTCAGGTGTTACCTCTTGTGATTGCAAAACCTCGCTTGCAACTCCACTACCTTCTTGAGATAAACCATATAAAATATGTTCTGTGCCTATATAATTATGTCCCATTTCACATGCAAGTTCATTTGCAATTTGTAATACTTTTTCAGCTTTATTTGTAAATTTATATATCATATTCTCCCCTCCTAACTTAAGGATTTTGTTTTAAATTAACTATTTAAAATTTGCTTTACAACTTCTGCTCTTTTTATATCTCTATCATAGCCATTTTCAAGCTTTTTACCTACATATTTTTGCAAATTTCCAGCTTTAGTGTATAGACTTAATTTCTTAACTTTTGAATCATCAAGTTCTGTAATAATTCCTAAATCTGTACCAAGTTTTACATCTGAAAGAAGTCTTTTACATTCATCTGCTGTAAGCCTTTTAGCATTTGATAAAATACCAAAAGAACGATAAACTTTATCTTCTAATTCAAGTGCATTTTTCGTTAAATATTTTCTTGCAAGTCTTTCTTGCTCGATTACTTTATCAACAATCGTTGTAATATTTTTTATAATCTCATCTTCTGTAAGTCCAAGTGTTTGATTATTAGAAATTTGATAAATATCTCCCTGTGATTGTACTGCATCTCCATACATTCCTCTTACATTCATACCAAAGTTATTTACAATATGCAAAACTTTAGAAATATTACCTGTATATGTTAATGCAGGAAGATGAACCATTACAGATGCTTTCATACCTGTACCAACATTTGTAGGAGAAACTGTTAAAAAACCAAATTGCTTGCTATATGAATATGTAACAAGCTCCCCAAGTTTTTCATCAATCTCTACAATTAAGTTTTTCAAATTCTCCAAATCTAAACCTGAACAAAATACTTGTAATTTAATATGATCTTCATCATTTATCATAATGCAAATATTTTCTTCATCATTTATGAGTATTGCCCCATGAGATTTATTATTTGTAATAAAATCTGGACTTACAATATTCTTTTCAACAAGACTTAATTTTGTAACATCATCCAAATTCTTTAAATCTATAAATTTAAGTCCATATCCAAGACTTGGTGTTATTTCTTTAATATCATTAACTATTTTTTCAAAATCAGCTCCTGTACATTTTGGCTCAAAGGGATATTTTTGAATATTTCTTACAAGCATTACACATGAGCTAATTACTACATCAGAATCCTTACCATTTTGTAAATACCAATTCATTTTCATCATCCTCTCAAAAATATTAGAATAATTTATTTATCTAATTTTTTTATTTCATCTCTTAGTTTTGCAGCATCTTCGTATCTTTCTTCTTTAACAGCTTTTTGCAAATCCTTTTTTAATTTGACAATTTTATTTTCTGCTTCAATTTTTTCTTTTTCTTCTTTACTTAATTTGCTTTCTGTCTTTTCTTTTTGTTTTTGACTTGCTTCAAATCTACTCTTATTATCTTCTAACTCGTCAATTGCTTGTCTGTACTGCCTTCCAATGTGTTTATTTGCTCCATGTAATTTTTTTAGAACTGGTGAAATTCTATCTGCAAAATTAATATAGCAATCACCACAACCAAATTCGCCACTGTCTACAAAATCATCAAATGACATTTTGCAATTGTCACATTCAAGTAAATTTGATTTTGCAAAGCTTGGAAGTAAGCCTACAGCATCATTAAAGAAATCACTAAAAAAGCTTGAAAAATTAATTGGCATACTAAAATCTACACCTTCAAGCCCAAGTTCTCTTGCACATTTATCACAAAGTGCCATCTCCTTTTTCACACCATTTACAATTTGAGTATATCTAAAATTAACTTCATTTTTACCACAATTTTGACATAACATAAAAATCAACTCCTTTTAATAATTATTGCCAAAGATTTAATATTAATTGCTAATTTTATTAATCATCTACTAAATTAAGAAGCATATTCTTAAAAATATTTGCCCTAAGTTTATCTCTATTTTCACTAACTTGTGAAAGCACATTATCACTTGTTGCAACTTTTAAAAGTCTAGCTTCTTTTTTGCTTATAATGTCATAAGAAAGAAAATTACTAATAAAAATATCAACTTCCTGTGCTGTGATTTTATCTCCAATACTAGAAATAATATGCATTAGATAATTACTTTTTGTAACATTTATTTTCCTTATACTTATGTGGCCACCACCACCGCGTTTACTCTCAACATAATAACCTTGGTCAGGTTTAAATCTTGTTGAAATAACATAGTTTATTTGTGATGGAACACATTTAAAATGCTCTGCTAAATCATTTCTTTGTATTTCAATATAATCATCATCATCAAATAATTCCTTTATAAAATTTTCTATCATATCTGACATTCTCATCTTAAAGTCACCTCTTTTTATTTGTTTGTTTTTGACTTTGACTTTCTTTGACCTATGTTTATATTATAGCACCAATTTTTTTCTTGTCAATACTTTTTAAAAAATTTATTAAAAGTGCGTTACTGGATAATGTTTTTTGTAAGTGCATAGTGATATAAAATTTCAAAGAAACGCTTGAGCGACCAAACGAAGCCGAAGGCTGAGTGCGATTCGATCAGCCGTCAATCTTTTGGATTGTCTGCGAACGACAAGTTTCTAAGAAATATTATATCGCTATGCGTCAATATAAATCTTAAAACTATTAAATAGTAACAAAAGTGGTACCATTTTTATTTTTTCTTTTTGTTTCCTGCATCTTTTAAGTCCTCTGCCCTTTTCTTTTGCCTTTCTGGTGTAAGCCATGCAAAATATGATGAAACAAATTCTCCATATTTTGTAACATTTTCTTTATCATCATCCATAATTAATCCTCTCCATTCCTTTCACTAGCAATAGCAAAACACACATAATCATTTATCAAAAATAATTATGTGTGTTTTTTAATATTTTATTCAATTTTAAAATTTCTTTTCTACAGCTTCTGCTACTCCATCTTGATTATTATCTGCCACAACCATATTTGCAATTTCTTTTATATATGGAGCACTATTTCCCATAACAACTCCACATCCCGCATTTTCAATCATCAATTTATCATTTACATTATCGCCTATTGTCATAATATCTTCTTTATTTATATTTAACTTGTCTATCAAATATTCTATTGCATACCATTTATCTACATTTTTGCTTGTAATTTCTGTGTAGTAATATTCTAAAGATACTTCTTCGGTTCCTGATTTTATCATTTTTCTTGACATATGTGCCACATCTAAAACATCTATATCCCTTATCTCTCTTAGTTTTCTAATTATTCCATTAAAAATTATATTGTCATTATCACTTATTGTAATTTTTAAAATATTTTGATTTTGTAGTTTATCTACATAATCATATATATTTTGAACGAGATTTATTTTTGTTTTTTTACTATCAGGTTTATTTGCATTTTCTTGATGATAGAAAAGTACATTGTTATTTAATGATTTTGCAATTACCATATTTTCTGTATAAATGTTGTAATATATGCTGTTTTGTTCACATATTTCAATAATTTGAAGTGCTTTTTTCTTATCTATAAATTTATCGTATATTATTTCTTCATGTTGCAAATCATATATTAAAGATCCATTGCCACAAATAATATAGTTACATATTCCTAAATCATTTGCAATATTTTTTACTGAATTAGTCGATCTTCCTGATGCAATTACTATCTCAGCCCCTTTTTTATTTGCCTCTATCAATGCTTGTTTATTTTTTTCTGAAACTATTCCATATGAATTTAGTAATGTTCCATCTAAATCTATTGCAATTAATTTATACATTTTTAAAATCTCCTTTGTTTTTTGTTTTATTATATCATTTCCTGTTTTTTTTACAATATTTTATCAAAAATTTCCAGTTTAAAAAATTTAATAATGAGCAATATATATATTGAAAAAGCAAAACTGTTTTTTCAAATCACAAATATAACTATCACATTCTAGGAGGTGAAAATTATGACAAATAGCAAGAACAAAGTTGTTCCAGAAGCAAGAGAAGCTTTAGACAAATTCAAATATGAAGTAGCCAGTGAAGTTGGAGTTAACCTAAAACAAGGTTATAACGGAGATATATCAGCTAAAGATGCTGGTAAAATTGGTGGACAAATGGTTAGAAAATTAATCCAACAAGCTGAAAACAATATGAAATAGTTTTTGCGATTGATTCTTTGTAGTAGTACTTATTTTTAATAGGCATTATTACTAAAAAACGCAAAGAAGAAATCTACTTAGGTATACATATTTAAGTAGATTTCTTTTTTATTTATTATTTATTTAAGCCTCTGGCTCAACAATTCCAAAGTTTTTACTATCTTTTAGACGATAGATAACATTTGTTTTTCCTGTATCAATATCAATAAATGCTAAAAATTTATTTTGTGGTTGTTCTTGTAATTTTAGTTTAGCATCTTCTGGTGTCATAGGTTTTATATCATAATATAAAACTTTTATAATTTCATCAGATACTTCTGAAACAGTCTCTTCTTTTACGGCTTCTTTTAATCTGATTGAATCTGTCATATTTTGTTTATCTTTTTTTGTTTTCATTTTTCTAATTTGACCTTCTAATATATCAACATCTTTGTCAATAGAAGCATATAAATCTTTATGTGCTGTTACAGCTCTAAAATCTCCCATATTAGATTTTATGCTAATTTCTGCAACTTGCTCGCTTCCTTCTGTTTTAATTGTTGCATTTACATCAAATTCTT
Organism: uncultured Clostridia bacterium; assembly: GCA_934101145.1. Classification (GTDB taxonomy): domain Bacteria; phylum Bacillota; class Clostridia; order TANB77; family CAG-508; genus CALXVA01. Next base: position 70,434 of record CAKOPZ010000001.1, on the reverse strand, counting down.
CTCCAAAGTATTTTACTAATCTTTCAGATTTTTTTTCAATATAATCCTTTATAGCTTCTGTTGCTACTAATTCTTTGCTAGTTATTTTTATATTCATAACTTATCTCTCCTTCCAATTTTGTTCATTAGTTTTATACTGTGTGTCCATATTATATATGTTTATTTCGTTTTTTTCAAGTATATTCTTAGAAAAATGAGCTTAGCCAATGAAAATTTTGCAAAGTACTTGTCAAAATAACTTTTGCGTGATATAATAATATCCGTTAACTTGACTTTACACTAAAGGGAGGTGCAAAATATGCCAAATATTAAATCAGCAATCAAACGTGTTAATGTTATTGAAAAGAAAACATTAAGAAATAATATGATTAAATCTGAATATAAAACAGCTGTTAAAAGATTTGAAGAAGCTTTAAATAATAACAATGTTGAAGAAGCTACAAAGCTTTTCTCAGAAGCTACAAAGAAAATAGATCAAGCTTGTACAAAAGGTGTTATTGTAAAAAACACAGCTGCTAGAAAAAAATCAAATTTAGCAAAAAAATTAAATGCTGCAAAAGCATAAGTAAAAATAGAAAATTGTGCACAGTTTTTTATTTTTGAACAGAGATTTCAAATATGAAATCTCTGTTTTTTTCATTGGAACAAATTTCCTTTGTATTTCTTTTGTTTTTATGTTAACATTACTATATAGATAATTTAAGTGAGGTACATATTATGAAAAAATTTATAAATGATATTAAAAACTTTAACAAGTCAATTTTTAATATCATGACTTCTGGAATTAAATTTTGTTTTATTTTTTGCTTATTTGCCACATTGTTTTTAGCAATGTATGAAAATATTTTTACACCTAGCCTATTTTATATAGGAATTAAATTGTTTCAAGCAGGATTATTCTTTATGGCAACATTCATTATAATGCGGATTTATTTTTAATAAAGCAGTAAATCGTACATAAAGTAAAAAGGATATCAAAGCAAATGAACAAAGCACACAAAAATCTTAAATTTTTGTGTGCTTCATTAAAATTTCATTCTTGTAACAAGTCTTCTGCTTATTTATTAAGTTCTTCTAAGAACATTTTATTAAGCATTTGAGGGTTTGCTTTCCCCTTTGTCTCTTTCATTGCTTGTCCAACTAAGAAACCAAGTGCTTTATCTTTTCCAGCCTTATAATCTGCAACAGATTGAGGATTATTCTCAAGAACCTTCATTACAACTTCTTTAATTGCTCCTTCATCTGAAATTTGAATCCATCCTTTTTCCTTAATTATTTCTTCAGGATCTTTTGGATTTTCAAATAACTCAGTAATAACTTTTTTACCAATTGCAGAACTGATTGTTCCTTTTTCAATTAACTCAACTAATTTTGCAAGCTCTTTTCCTGTAAAAGGTATCTCTTCTGCTTCCATTTCTTTTTCATTTAAAATTCTTGAAATGTCAGATAAAATCCAGTTTGCAACTGCCTTCGCATTTTTGCAAATTTCTTCTGCTTCTTCAAATAAATTTGATAAGTATTTTGATGCAGTAAGTAAGTTACTATCTTTTTCTGAAAGTTTGAATTCATCCATATATCTCGCTTTTCTGCTTTCAGGAAGTTCAGGTAAATTATTTTTTATATTTTCAATATATTCTTCTGAAAGTCTTATTGCAACTAAGTCTGGATCTGGGAAATAACGATAATCTTGTGCATCTTCTTTATCTCTCATTGGAAAAGTTTTACCAGATACATCATCCCATCTTAATGTCTCTTGGTCAATCTTTCCTCCATCTTCTATAACATCTGCTTGTCTTTCTGCTTCATATTCAATAGCTCTTGTAATTGCTTTAAAAGAGTTCATATTTTTCATTTCTGTTCTTGTTCCAAGCTTGTCTGAACCTTTTTTTCTAACAGAAACATTGACGTCTGCTCTTAAAGATCCCTCTTGCATCTTACAATCTGAAACTTCAATATACTCAAGTATTGACTTTAATTTTTTCAAATATCTTTCTGCCTCACCACTTGAGCGTAAATCTGGCTCAGATACTATCTCTATAAGTGGTACACCTGCTCTGTTTAAGTCAACTAAACTTCCACCGCCAAATTCATTGTGATTTAGCTTTCCTGCATCTTCTTCTATATGAATTCTTGTTAATCTAATTTTTTTAGGATTTCCTTCATCATCTTCTATTTCAATATATCCATGCTCACACAAAGGTTTATCAAATTGAGATATTTGATAAGCTTTAGGAAGATCAGGATAAAAATAATTTTTTCTATCGTTTTTGCTATCTCTTGATATTTCACAATTTGTAGCAAGTCCAGCTTTTACTGCATACTCAACAACCTTTTCATTAAGTACAGGTAGTGTTCCAGGCATTGCCATACAAATTGGACAAGTGTGTGTGTTTGGATCTCCACCAAATTCCGTTGGGCATGAGCAAAATATTTTTGTTTTTGTAGAAAGTTCTGCATGAACTTCAAGTCCCATTACCATTTCATAATCGTTTCTTAACATATTATTTTGCACCTCCCTTAAATTCTGGTTTATATTTTTCTCTAAATTTTAAATCTTGTTCAAATGTGTATCCTGCATTTAGTAAAGTTTCTTCACTAAATCTATTTCCTATTAATTGCATTCCTATAGGCATACCACTACTATCAACTCCACATGGAAGTGAAAGTCCTGGAAGTCCAGCAATATTTACAGAAACTGTACAAATATCAGCTAAATACATTTCAAGTGGGTTATTTGATTTTGAACCTATATCAAATGCAACTGTTGGAGCTGTAGGTGTTAAAAGCACATCATATTTTTCAAATAATTTTGCAAATTCATTCATAACAAGTGTTCTTACTTGTTGCGCTTTTTTATAATATGCATCATAATATCCTGAAGATAAAACATAAGTACCTAAAATAATTCTTCTCTTTACTTCTGGTCCAAATCCTTCACTTCTTGAATTTCTATATAATTCTTTTAAATTTGTAAAGTTTTTAGTTCTATATCCATAACGAATACCATCAAATCTTCCAAGGTTAGAACTTGCTTCAGCACAAGCAATAATGTAATAAGTTGCTAAAGCATATTCAGCTACATCCAAAGAGCATTCTTCAACTGTTGCACCAAGTTTTTTATATCTTTCAATTGCTTCTTGAAGTTTTGCTTTTACTTCGCTATTAATTCCTTCTCCAAAGTATTCTTTTGGGACACCTATTTTTAAACCTTTTACATCATTTTTTAATGCTTTTACATAGTCCTTTTCCCCATTATCAACACTTGTTGTATCTTTCTCATCATGTCCTGCAATAATGTTTAAAAGCATTGCGCAATCTGTTACATCTTTTGCCATTGGTCCAACTTGATCAAGTGATGAAGCAAATGCAACAACACCATATCTTGAAACTAATCCATATGTTGGTTTAAGTCCTACTATTCCACAAAAACCTGCTGGTTGTCTTATTGAGCCACCAGTATCTGTACCAAGTGCCCATGGTACCATATTTGCTGCAACTGCTGCTGCAGATCCTCCAGAAGAACCTCCAGGAACCTTATTTAAATCCCATGGGTTACGTGTTTTCTTAAAATATGAATATTCTGTTGAACCACCCATTGCAAATTCATCCATATTTAATTTTCCTAAATCAATTAGTTCTTCTGCATTTATTTTTTCCATTACTGTTGCATCATATGGTGCAATAAAATTTTCAAGCATTCTTGAACTGCAGGTTGTTCTTACACCTTTTGTACATATAATATCTTTTATTCCTATTGGAATACCTGCAAGTTCTGATTTTGTCTCTTTTTTACTTCTTTTTTCATCAATTTCCTTTGCTTTTTCCAAAGCTGTATCTGTTAATTCTGTTACAAAAGCTTGTACATCTTTTTCCTTTTCTGCAATTCTATCAGCATATGCTTTTGTTATATCATAACTTGTAAGTTCTCCACTTGCAAGTTTATCTTTCAGCTCATGAACTGTAAGTTCTGTAATCTCCATACCTTGCCTCCCTTTCTTTCCAAGTCAATTTCATTGAATAACCTTTGGAATTTTAAACATATTTCTTTCTTGTTCAGGTGCATTTGCAAGTAATGCTTCATTATCTTCAAACACAACTACCTCATCTTTTCTAAATACATTTTTCTTTTCATTTGCACCAATTGTTATATCTAATCCATCAACATTTGCATTATTTACAACATTTGCAAAATTTAATATTTCTTTTAAATTATCCAAATATTTGTCGACTTCTTCATCTTTTAGGTTTAAATCCGCAAGTTTTGCAATATGCAATAATTCTTCTTTGCTTACTTCTGCCATACAATCAACTCCTATCGTTTTTTAATTACCCTCATATTATATACACTTTTATATAAAAAAACAAGCCCCAATCCTCAATTACGTGGATTTTTCTAAGCTTGCTTTTTATATTTAATTTTAATTATTCACCTAAAACTTTCATTAACTCCTTCTTTACATCTTCAAAATCCCTGCTATTTTCTATATTCACTACATTTATATTAGGATATTTTTCTTTTACTTCATTTGCCATTTTTAAGTATTCTCTTTGTTGATTTATACTACTTTCAGCTTTAAATTTTGCATATTCTGGAACAGCTTTTCCTTCTCTTGCAAGTCTTTGCTCAAATTGACTTTCATCTTTTAAATAAAGAGTAATATAATATATTTCAAAATCCATTTTGCTTAGTTCTTCTAATAATTTTTCATAAACATCTGTAAACGAATAATCTTTAAAGCCTAATCTGCAATATATTTCTTCTGTAAAAAATGTTCTATCAAACAATAAATTAATGCTTAAATTTTCTAATGTTTTCATATAACTTAATAAATTTTCATACATTATTGTTGCTTTTTTCTTTCCTTCTTTTGAACTGTCTGCAGTTCCTGTTAATCTGTACAAATTTGTGTATTTTACTGCATATCTCAAAAAATCTGTAACTGTTGTTTTTCCTGCTCCTTGAGCACCTTCTACAATTATTATTTTTGAATTTGCCATTTAAATATCGCCCCTTTTAAAATCATTTATTGCAATTCTATCAATACAGTAAATAAAAATCAATACAATGTTATAATTTTTCTACTATAATTTGACTTTTCACACATAATATAGTAAAATAGCTTATGATTTTGTAAATAAAGAGCGGTTTTAATGGAGGTTTTAAAATTGGAAAAATATAGAACACACACATGTGGTGAATTACGTTTAACAGACGTTGGAAAAGAAGTAAAATTATGCGGATTTGTAGAAACAATTAGAGATTTTGGAGGTCTAGTATTCCTTGACCTTCGTGACATGTATGGTATTACACAAATAGTAACTGCAGGAAAAGAAGATGCTGTTGACTTTGCATCAAGAATTCCTATTGAATCAAGCGTATGTGTAACAGGAACTGTAAGAAAACGTGATGAAGAAACTTATAACCCTAGCATAGAAACAGGTGAAGTTGAAGTTGTTATAAAAGATATTCAAATTCTTGGAAAAAGAACAAAAATGCTTCCTTTTGAAGTAAATTCGAACCAAGAAGTTCGTGAAGATTTACGTTTGCAATATCGTTATTTAGACTTGCGTTCTAGAAAACTTCAACAAAATTTAATATTAAGAGCTAAAGTACTTCAATTTTTAAGAGCTCAAATGATTGAGCAAGGATTTTTAGAGGTCCAAACACCTATTTTAACAAGCTCTTCTCCAGAAGGAGCTAGAGACTATCTTGTTCCAAGTAGAGTACATCCAGGAAAATTTTATGCACTTCCTCAAGCACCACAACAATTTAAACAATTGCTTATGGTATCTGGTATTGACAAATACTTCCAAATAGCTCCATGTTTTAGAGATGAAGATGCAAGAGCTGATCGTGCTCCAGGTGAATTCTATCAATTAGATATGGAAATGTCTTATGCTACTCAAGAAGATGTGTTTAGTGTTATCGAACCTGTTGTTTATAATACATTTACCAAATTTTCTGATAAAAAAGTAGCAGAATATCCATTCCCTAGAATTCCATATGCAGAAGCAATGCTTAAATATGGAAGTGATAAACCAGATTTAAGAAACCCACTTGAAATAATTGATTTATCAGAATTCTTTAGTAGATGTACTTTTAAACCATTTATTGGACGAACTGTAAGAGCAATAAAAGTAAAAGGACATATGTCAAAAGGATTTCATGAAAAAATGCTTGCATATGCTATGTCAATTGGTATGGGTGGACTTGGATACTTAGAGGTACAAGAGGATTTATCATATAAAGGACCTATAGATAAATTTATTCCAGATGACATGAAAGATGAATTAAGAACTCTTGCAAATCTTCAAGTTGATGATACAATCTTCTTTATTGCAGATAATAAAGTAAGAGCTGCTGAACTTGCAGGACAAATTAGAACAGAACTTGGAAAAAGACTAAACTTAATTGATGAAAATATTTATAAATTCTGTTGGATAATTGATTTTCCAATGTATGAACTTGACGAACATGAAAATATTGCATTTTGTCACAATCCATTCTCAATGCCACAAGGAGGATTAGAAGCTCTAAACACTATGAATCCTTTAGATATCTTAGCTTATCAATATGATATCGTATGTAATGGTATTGAACTTTCTTCTGGAGCAGTTAGAAACCACGATCCAGAAATAATGATAAAAGCTTTTGAAATTGCAGGTTACAAAAAAGACGAAATAGAAAAACGTTTTTCTGCATTATTTAATGCATTCCAATTTGGAACACCCCCACATGCAGGTATTGCACCTGGTGTTGATAGAATGCTTATGTTACTTACTGGAGCTGATACAATACGTGAAGTTATTGCATTCCCTATGAACAGCAAAGCTCAAGACTTAATGATGGGAGCTCCTGGAGAAGTTACAAGAGATCAACTTAAAGATGTTCATATAAAATTAGATATTTAACCATGAAAAAGGACCCACATTTGTGGATCCTTTTTTTGAAGATTTTCTTAAATCTTTATTGTACCTTTATTAGCAAGATTGCATGCAACTCTCTCACAAATTAATCCAATAAATTCCGCACATGTAGGATAAGACTCTGAAAGGACTCCCAAGATAGCAGCCCTATTCTCATCCGATGTCATTTGCCAACTCTTTTCCACAACATGTCTAATGCATCTTTCAACACACTGCCACGTTGTATTATATTTTTTGGCAACACCATCATACAGGCCAGTCGTAATCATTGTAAATACTTTTTTGTCTTTGATTCCCATCAGTACTGCTTCAATCGTATAATGGTACCCCTTTAAGTTTGGAGTAATCCCCAGCGAAATCAACATTTTGCTAACCTCTTCGTAGGTTTCCATATCAACATTGTGTTTCTTGATGTCCTTAATAAAGTCCTGCTTGAATTCCATTGTTTTTTTGTCATTATCGTATTCTAATCCACCTACTAATTCTTCCAGCTCGCTCGTTAATTCAATGAGATCATCAATTGTCCATCCCATTTTCTTCAATTCTTCGAGTCTTGCCCGTAATGTCATTAAAATCTTCCTTTCCAGAGTATATCTTATGGTATAAAACCACTATACAGATATTATACAGTTTTTCCCAGCATTTGTCAAGTTATGTTAATTGATTTCGTTTCCATAGTAGCTATCAATTAATATTTGTTTCAGCTCAGATACAAGTGGTACCCTAGGATTTGCAGTTGTACATTGATCTTCAAATGCTCTATCTGCAAGTATATCAACTTTGCTTAAGAATTCTTGTTCATCAACACCTGCTTCTTTAAATGATTTTTCTATTCCTAAATCCTCATTTAATTTTTGAATTTCGTGAATTAATGACCATACTCCCTCTTCATTTGTAAATGCAGGGAAATTCATTTTTCTTGCTAAATCTGCATATTTTTTATCAGCTATAAAATATTCATATTTAGGGAAAGATACAAATTTTGTAGGCATTTGACTATTATATCTTATTACATATGGTAGTAAAATTGCATTTATTCTACCATGTGCTAAATGAAATTCTGCACCAATTTTATGTGCTAAAGAATGATTAATTCCTAAAAATGCATTTGTAAAAGCCATTCCAGCTATTGTACTTGCATTATGCATATGCTCTCTTGCCGTTTTGTTGTCTCCATGATTATATGCTTCTCTTATATTTTTAAACACAAGTTCCAAGGCTTTTTCTGCAAGTCCATCTGTATAATCAGAAGCCATATTTGAAACATAACTTTCAATTGCATGTGTTAAAACATCCATTCCAGTATCTGCTGTAATTCTCTTAGGTAAACTCATAACTAAATCTGGATCAACAATTGCAACATCTGGTGTTAATTCATAATCAGCTAGAGGATATTTCTTATTAAGCTTTTTATCAGTAAGAACAGCAAATGATGTTACTTCTGAACCTGTTCCTGAAGTTGTAGGAATTGCAACCATTTTTGCCTTTGTACCCAATTTAGGAAATTTGTATGTACGTTTTCTAATATCCATAAATTTAAGTTTTAGGCCTTCAACATCAGCATCTGGATGTTCATAAAATAGCCACATACCTTTTGCAGCATCAATTGGACTTCCTCCACCTACTGCAATTATTACATCTGGCTTAAATTCATTCATCATCTTTAAACCTTTTTCAATTGTTTCAAATGATGGATCTGACTCCACCTCTGAGAAAATTTCAGAATGTACATAATCATGTCTTTTTCTTAGATGATATAATATTTTATCTATATATCCAAGTTTAACCATGGATTCATCTGTTACAATAAAAGCTCTTGTTATCTCTGGCATTTTTTCTAGGTAACCAATTGAACCTGCTTCAAAATATATTTTTTCTGGAACTTTAAACCATTGCATATTTACTCTCCTTTTCGCAACTCTTTTTATATTTATTAAATTTACACTTGACACATTTGCTGTTGTTGAATTTCCACCAAATGTACCACAACCAAGTGTAAGTGATGGCATATTTGTATTATATATGTCACCTATTGCGCCATGAGTTGAAGGAGAATTTACAATAATTCTTCCAACTTTAACTTTTTGAGAAAATTTTTGAATTGTTTCATCATCTTCCGAATGAATAACTGCAGAATGTCCAAGTCCACCAAACTCGATAAGTTTTTCTGCAAGTTCAATTCCCTCATCACTATTTTCTACAACATAATATGCTAAAACAGGGCTTAATTTCTCCTTTGAAAATGGATATTCAATACCAACTCCATTTTCTTTTAAAACAAGCACTTTTGTGTCTTTTGGAACATCTATTTCTGCAAGCTTTGCAATATCATATGGACTTTTACCAACAATGCTTGAATTTAATGCTCCACCTTTTTCTTCTATAAACATTTTTGAACGAAGTCTGTTTGTTTCATCTTCAGATAGAAAATAGCAACCAGCCTCTCTCATTAACCATTCGAATTGGTCCTTTATATCTTTATCAACAATAACAGATTGCTCTGAAGCACAAATCATACCATTATCAAAAGATTTAGACATAACTAAATCATTAACTGATGTTTTTAATTTTGCAGTTTTATCTATATAGCATGGAACATTGCCAGGACCTACACCAAGTGCAGGTTTACCACATGAATACGCAGATTTAACCATTCCAGTTCCACCAGTTGCAAGTATCAAATTAACTGCAGGATGATTCATAAGAGCTCTTGTAGCTTCAATAGAAGGCTCTTCTATCCATAAGATACAATCTTTCGGAGCTCCCGCTTTAACGGCCGCATCTCTTAAATATGTTGCAGCTTGTACACTACATTTTTGAGCAGATGGATGGAATCCAAATACTATAACATTTCTAGTTTTTGCAGCAATAATTGATTTAAACATTGTTGTTGAAGTTGGATTTGTAACAGGAGTTACACCAGCAATTATACCAACTGGCTCTGCAATTTCTTCATATCCCTCTTCCTCATTTTTGTTAATTATACCAACTGTTTTATCATATTTAATACTATGATAAACATACTCTGTTGCAAACATATTCTTAGTTATCTTATCTTCGTATATTCCTCTTCCAGTTTCCTCTACAGCCATTTTAGCAAGTTCCATATGATGTTCAAGCCCTGCCATAGACATAGCTTTAACAATATTATTAACCTGCTCTTGATCAAGCTTCATATATTCTTCTGAAGCCTTTTTAGCCTTTATCATAAGTTCATCAACCATGTTTTGAATTCTATTTAGTTCTTCTTCACTTATTTCTTTTGCCATATTTACCTTATTTCTCCTTTGTCAAATTTTATTTACATCAATTATATAATACAAATTATAATTGTCAAGAAAAACCCATCGCAAATTTCTTGCTGTTTTTGACAATCTTTTTGGTACTTTTTTTAATTTTTCCCTTCAATTATGCGAAAAAATGTTATATAATACTGTGTATTAATGTTTAGACGAAAGGATTGAGTTATTATGGCTTATGATTTTAAAACAGTAGAGAAAAAATGGCAAAATAAATGGTACACAGAAGGTACTTTTAATGCTCAAGATGATTATACAAAAAAGAAATGGTATGGATTAATAGAATTTCCTTATCCATCTGGTCAAGGTTTGCATGTTGGACACCCTAGAAGCTACACAGCTCTTGACATAATTGCAAGAAAAAGAAGAATGCAAGGATATAATGTTTTATACCCTATTGGTTTTGATGCATTTGGTCTTCCTGCAGAAAATTATGCAATAAAAAATCACATTCACCCTAGAATTACCACAGAAAAAAATATTGCACATTTTAAAGAGCAATTAAAATCTTTGGGATTTTCTTTTGATTGGTCAAGAGAAATAAATACAACAGATCCAAATTACTACAAATGGACACAGTGGATTTTTATCCAATTATATAAACATGGACTTGCTTACAAAGCTACAATGCCAATTAACTTCTGTACAGGATGCAAGGTTGGTCTTGCAAATGAAGAAGTTGTAAATGGCGTTTGTGAAAGATGCGGAAGTCCAGTTGTTCAAAAAGAGAAAAGCCAATGGATGTTAAAAATAACAGATTATGCTCAAAGATTAATTGATGATTTAGATGATGTTGATTACCTTGATAAAATCAAGGCTCAACAAAGAAACTGGATTGGTAGAAGTGAAGGTGCTGAAGTTAAGTTTAAATTATCAAATACAGATGATAGTTTAACAGTTTACACAACAAGACCAGACACTCTATTTGGTGCAACTTATATGGTTGTTGCTCCAGAGCATCCATTTATAGAAAAATATTCTGACAAAATCACAAATATGGATGAGGTAAAAGATTACAAAAATAAAGCTGCTTTAAAATCTGATTTTGAACGTTCAGAATTAAACAAAGAAAAATCAGGTGTTGAAATAAAAGGTCTAAAAGCAATTAATCCTGTAAATGGAAAAGAAATTCCAATTTGGGTTTCAGATTATGTATTAATAACATATGGAACAGGAGCTATTATGGCTGTTCCTGCACATGATACAAGAGATTATGAATTTGCGACAAAATTTAATATTCCAATGGTACAAGTAGTTGCTCCAAAAGATGATACAATTAGTTGTGACCTTTCAAAAGAAGCATTTACAGATGTTGCAGATGGAGTACTTATAAATTCTGATTTCTTAAACGGCTTATCTGTTGCAGATGCTAAAAAGAAAATAATCGAATTTCTAGAAGAAAAAGGAATTGGAGAAAAGAAAGTAAATTATAAATTACGTGATTGGGTATTCTCAAGACAACGTTATTGGGGCGAGCCAATCCCTATGGTACATTGTGACAAATGTGGTTGGGTTCCACTAAAAGAAGAAGATTTACCTCTTGTTCTACCAGAAATTCAAGACTATGAGCCAAGTGAAAATGGTGAATCTCCACTTTCTAAATTAGATAGCTGGATTAATACAACTTGTCCTTGCTGTGGTGGAAATGCTAAAAGAGAAACAGATACAATGCCTCAATGGGCTGGTTCATCTTGGTATTATTTAAGATATATGGACCCACATAATGATAATGCTTTAGCTTCAAAAGAAGCATTAAAATATTGGTCACCTGTAGATTGGTATAATGGTGGAATGGAACACACAACACTTCATCTATTATACTCAAGATTTTGGCATAAATTCCTATATGATATCGGAGTTGTTCCAACGAAAGAACCATATCATAAACGTACATCACATGGTATGATACTAGGAACAAATGGTGAAAAAATGTCTAAATCTAAAGGAAATGTTATAAACCCTGATGATATAGTTGCTGAATTTGGAGCAGATACATTCCGTGTTTATGAAATGTTTATGGGTCCATTTGATCAAACAGCACCATGGTCAATGGATAGCATCCGTGGATGTGGTAAATTCTTAGACCGTGTATGGAACATGCAAGATATGCTTGTAGATGGAGATACATATTCTCCAAAATTTGAAAAAATGATGCATAAAGCAATCAAAAAAGTTTCAGAAGATATAGAAGAAATGAAATTTAATACAGCTGTAAGTACATTTATGACAATGGTAAATGAATTTTACAAAGAAAAACAAATTAATAAAGCAGAATTTAAGACATTACTTCAATTATTAAATCCATTTGCACCACATATGACAGAAGAATTATTTTCAAAACTATCTGATACAACAATTGCAAACACTCCATGGCCTACATTTGATGATAACAAAACAATAGATGATGAAATACAAATTCCTGTTCAAGTAAATGGTAAAGTAAAAGCAACAATTTTAATTTCACTTGACGAAGATGAAAGCTCTGTTAAAGAAAAAGTTCACTTAAATGAATCTGTTCAAAAGCAATTGGAAGATAAAACTGTTGTAAAAGAAATTTATGTTAAAAACAAAATATATAATATTGTAGTTCGTTAGAACTGTTTTGTCACATATTTGTAATATAACTGTAATATTTTTGTAACACAAAACATTACAAAAATGTTGTATAATGTTGATATATGAATTACTAAGGAGAAACAATATATGAGTATCGAATCAGATTTAAAAAAGGATGGAATTAAAGTAATACGAGCTTTAGATACATTAAGTGTAAATACTCTAGCTCACGATGTTGCAGAAAAAATATGTAGCACTTTTCCAGAGCAAAACTTTATTTTTCATAATCTTTTTATTGCACTATCCAGAATACCAATGTATATTGCAGAAATGCCAGATGGGTTTGCAGAAGCAAATTATTTTTATAAAAATTCATCTATCTATTTCAAATCTGGAATTCCAGTAAATGAATTAGAAAAATTCGCTGTACATGAATTTATACATTATTTGCAAGAAATAAAAGATAAAAAAGGTAATCTTGTAAAACTTGGACTTTGTGATTTTGGAGATTTAAGAATCCAAGGACTTGCCCTTAATGAAGGAGCTGTTCAATTTATGGCTTCTAAAGCATTAGATCATAGACAAGAAATCGTTAAATACTATGAAATCTCACTTCCAACAAATAGCCCCTCTTACTACCCACTTTTGTGTAATTTAGTTGCACAAATGGCATACGTAACAGGTGAAGAATATCTTTTTGATAGTACATTTTATGGCACAAGTTTATTTAAAGATAAATTTAGTGATCTTTGTGGTGATATAGCTTTAATAAAGGTCGAGGATAATTTAGATAAGATAATGAACTATGAAGAAAAAATTATAAAACTAAACAATAAACTTGTTCAAGATAATTGTGAAGGTATGAAAGCTCAAAAAGTTGCTAGAAAAATATCAAAGTTAAAAGCAAAGATTAAGGAAATTTATTTTAATACACAAGATTTAATCTATACTTCATACTTTAACACACAATTTTCACGAATTGCTACAACTGCAGATATAGATTCATATCGTTTTAGATTATATAATTATAAAAATTACATTGGAATAACAGAAAATTACTCTAATTTCAATGATTTCTATATTAATAAAATGGTAGATTTAGATAATAAATATGAAAATATTATGAATAATACACAACTTGTTGTATCAAGTCAATCTACAGTTTCTATATTCTTTAGGAAAATAAAAGCTCTTCTTGGAGCTAGAATAGAATTACAATAAAAAACCGGTTAACACCGGTTTTTTTTATTTGTTTGCTTGATTTTTGTTACAAATTATTATATAGTTATTAACATAGAAAATGAGATAGTAGATATGTGTTGCCACTTCATCTTAGATAGTTATTGCTATCAGAAAGTGAGGTGGTGTTTATGAATTTTATATTATATTTAATAATAGCCTTAATGGCATCACTATTCATAAATATAACCTTATTGTCAATTATATACATACAATATGTTAATACAATTATAAATAAGGAATAAAAATAACAACACATTCTACTTTTTACCCAATGGAATGTGTTGTTATTACTCTATAAGTGGTAACCGCATTATCTGCGGTTCTCATTTTCTTTTTATATTATACAATATAATTAATAGTTTTGTCAAATACTATTTTTTCAGCTCCCTTTCCATTGCCTTTGCTGCGTCTCTTCCAGCTTTTGCAGCCCATGCTACAGTTGCTTTTTGTCCTATTAAATCTCCCCCAGCATATACTTTATCATCAGATGTTTTATAATTTTCATCTACTTTTATATATCCCCATTCATTAAGCTCAAGATTTAATTTTGAAAGAATATTTTTATCTGGTTTTGATCCAACTGCCATCACAACATAGTCAACATCAAGTTCATAATTACTTCCTTCAATATTTACAGGTGAAAGTCTTGTTTCTCCTTCTTTTTGCACAAGCTCTGTTTTTATACATTCAACTCTTTCTACTTTTTCATCACCAATAATTTTCACAATATTATTTTGGAATAAAAACTCTATTCCCTCATTTTTTGCATCTGCAATTTCCTTTTTCTCTGCTGGCATTTGTTCTTCTGCTCTTCTATATATTACATAAACTTTTTTTGCACCCATTCTTTTTATTGTTCTTGCACAGTCCATTGCAACATTTCCGCCACCACTAACTGCAACAATTTTATTTGTATAATCAGGGTGATTTCCATTTTCTAATAAAGTATTACCACCAAAAACTCCTTCTAATTCTTCGCCTGGTATATTCATTTTAGCAGGTACATTTGCCCCTATTCCCAAAAATACAGCATCATAATTTTTCTTTAACTCTTCTAAATTTATATCTTTTCCAAGTGTTATTCCTGTTTTAATTTTTATACCTAAACTTAGTATTTGATTTATTGTAGAATTTAAAATATCTCTATCAAGTCTAAATTCGGGTATTCCGTGTGATAATATTCCACCAAGTTCATTTTGTTTTTCATATATTGTTACATCTGCTCCCGCCATTGCCAAAAACGCTGATGCATTAAGGCTTGCTGGGCCACTTCCTATAACGGCAATTTTTTTATTTTTTAGTGTATTACTTTTTTCAATTTCTTTGTAATATTCATTTTTTAGTCCGTTATCAAACACATATGCTTCAATTTCTCCAATATGTACAGGCTCTGATTTGATACCTCTAACACAGCTACCTTGACATTGCTTTTCATGAGGACAAATTCTTCCGCACACACTTCCAAGCATTGTTGTTTTTGTTAAAATCATATATGCTTGTTTCAAATCCTCATCTTTTACACATTTTATAAATGCTGGGATATCATTTGAAAGTGGACATCCTTTTTGGCTACAAGGCTTTACCTTGCAATTTAAACAATAATTTGAATACTCTTCTATCTTTTTATCTATCATATATCTAAGCCTCAATTTCATTAAATTTTTCTATAACCTGTTTTAAATCTTTCCAAAATTCTATCTTTTTGGTTTCATCTCTTAAAAGCGCTGCTGGATGCCAAGTTGGCATATACATTATGCCTTTTCTTTCTACCCATTTTCCTCTTGCTGATGTAATACCAAAATCTTTTCCAAGAATATTTTTAAGAGCTGTACTTCCAAGTAATACTATAATTTTTGGCTTTACAAGTATTACTTGATTTCTTAAATAATTCAAACAAGCCTCTGCTTCATCACTTTCTGGAACCCTATTTTGTGGTGGTCTACATTTTACAATATTTGCAATATACACACTGCTTCTATCAATTCCAAGTCCTTCAAAAGCTTTATCCATAAGCTTTCCTGCACGTCCTACAAATGGGATACCTTGTCTATCCTCGTCCGCACCAGGTCCTTCCCCTATAAACATAATATCAGCATTTTTATTTCCAACTCCAAATACAATGTTTGTTCTATTATTGCACAATTTACATTTCTTACAATTTGTTATGCTACCCTCTAGTTCTTCCCAATTATTGTACATCTCTATTTATAACCTCTTTTATCCTATATATAAATTTTCTAATATCTCAATTTTTGTATCTTTTGTTGTATCAATTTTTGCTTTCGCACCAACAGGTATAACTGTTTTTCTTTCTGTGTGTCCAAAATTATTTGATTTTATGATTGGAAAATTGTATTTATCTTCAAGCACATCTAAAAGTATTTTTTCAAGTGCAACACTTCCATCATAATTTCCTACCCATATACCTTTTATTTTATCAAATACTCCATTCTGTTTCATATGATATAAATAATTTGAAACAAGCTCTGGTGGTGTTTCTAAACAAAACTCTTCTATAAATAAAATTTTATCATTAAAATCTATTGAATAATTACCCGCACACATTTGAGTTGTAAGGCTTAAATTGCCTCCAACCAATTTTCCCTCTGCGATTCCATCTTTTATAGCAATATATTCATCATCTTCTTGCCCTAGGCTTAAATCACCTTTTACAAATCTTTTTATAACTTCTTTATATGCATATTCTGTTTGCCATGATGTTAATGCTTTAAATGTAGCACCATTAAATGTTATTACACCTGTTTTAGCATATATTACATTTGTAAGTGATGTGCTATCACTAAATCCACAAATTGGTTTTGGATTGTTCTTTATTACATCATAATCTAAATATTCAAATGTTGAATTTGAATTAAATCCTCCACTTAAGCAGAAAATTAATTTAATATTTTTATCTGCAAACATATCATTGATATCCTGTGCTTTTTCCTTTGGAGTTGCACTATATCCAAGTGTATGACTAAATACGTTTTTTCCAAATTGTATATGAAATCCTGCAGACTCTAGCAATAAAACAGATTGATTAATTACCTCCAAATCTTCCTTATCTACAGGTGAAGATGGGGCAATTACACCTATTGTATCTCCCTTTTTTAATAATTCAAACATATTATTTTGCTCCCTTCTAAAGTACTTTATATAGCTATTATTTAAGCATAATCATCGCACCATTTCTGCCAGATAATTCCTTATCTGCTCTATATGAATGAAAATAATCTTTGTTACATACAGTGCAAATTCCACTATCTAATATATTTTCTGGTTTAACTCCTGCATCTCTTAGCATCTGTATATTAATCTTTGTAGTATCAACAAAATATTTACCATTGGTACTACTTTGTTTTATCATACTATCAATATCCTTCATATATGAAAAAGTATCATAAAATAAATCCTTTACATCTTCTGATACCTCAAAATGGCAGACTCTAATGTGTGGGCAAATAGCACATATTAAATCTTCTGGATTGCAATTATACTCTTTATTCATTTTTTTGGTAGCAATTTTAGCTATTTTCTTTTGCGTACCTCTCCAACCAGAATGAACATCTGCAATTACCTTTTTTACTGGATCATAAAAAAGTAAACTCGTACAATCTGCTGATGTGGTACAAAGTGTAATATTTCTTTTATCAGTAGTAAGTCCATCAACTTCACTAAAATTTTGCTTTGAATTTTCCACTTTTTCAACAATATCAGTGTGAGTTTGATGAGGTTTTACAATTGTTTCTCTAATAAAATCTGTACTATCACATATTTTATCATAAGTCGCATTTAAAATGCTATCATTTTCATAAATTCTAAAATCAATTTCATTTAATCTCATTGTATAACAATGCTCTAATTCCGGATATTCAAGCAATTTTCTAAATTGCAAATAATGAATATTATTTTTTATTTTATGTATAACAACATCATTTGTAAAATCTCTCATCATTTCCTCCTTCTTTGTGTTACTTTACTAAAAATACCTTAATCTGTAGCCTCTTGCTTTGCAATTTGCTCTAAAATTGCATCTTTATTAATATTTCCAATATAATAATAAGAATTTTTGCAAATACCATTATTAAATTGACAAATAGATTTATAACTGCAATATTCACAAGGTGTTTTTCCACCTTTCACTTTATAATATGGCTTTACATCTATTTTTCCAGACAAAATCTCCTCACTTATTTTGCTAAGCATATTTTTAGTATATTTTTGTAAATCTTCAAATTGCTTTCTTGTAACACTACTTGATTTTTGGCTCAAATTTCCGTCTTTATCAATATATGCTGGAATTACATTTGAACTACCTTTTTCAAGATTTGTATCCATCATTTGTGCCACATCAATGTCTGCAAGTATTAATCCTTTCATTTTAAATTGTTTTCTTAATTCAAACTCTATCTCCTCTTGAGAAAGATGTGAATTTGCCTTAATTGTCGGATCAATCAAATTAAAATAAAGTACACCTGCCGGAAGTACATCTTCTATCTCACAAACAGCGTCCATATATGTAAGTAGCTGTAATTGCAAACCTGCTTTTACCTCATTTAAATTAATATCTTTTACAGAAGATTTGTAATCAATAATTCTAATATAATTGCCATCTGCTGTTTTTGCAATATCTATTCTATCAATTTTTCCAGTAATTTCAACTGTTTTTCCATTTTCAAGTTTAATTTCTATTGGCGGATATTCTTTTTGAGATTTGAACTCCATCTCATGTCCTAAAACATCAAATTTGCTAAATTTCAAGCTATCAACAATATATTTCATAGACTGTTTTATAACTTTTTTTAGACGACCTGCAAGAACCCTATATTTAGGAATACTTGTAAAAATGTAATTTTGCTTTAACTGTAATTTTTCATCAATTATCTCATCAACAATTTTTTGAATTTTATCATCATCAAGCAATTTTATATTCAAATTACTCTCTTCTACTTTTTCAAAAAAACTATCAATTACATCATGCATAAATGTACCTGTATCAACTGCCTCAATCTTAAACTCACTTTTATCAGATAACTTTAAGCCATATTTTAGATAATATGAAAATGGACATGATTTATATTGTTCAAGTCTTGATATACTTGTCCTTAAAGTATTTCCATATAATTTTTGTATTTCTTCTTTAGAAATATCTTCAGGCACATTTGTATAATTCATAGCTTGCATGCTAAACTTTAGCCTATCTTTCCACTTATCACTATTTGAAAAATATTGATACAAAATAGCACATTTTTTTGCTTCATCTTCATTTATATCATTTTCATCTTTCCATTTTCGAAGTGTATCAAGTAAATCCTCAAATGCCTTTGCCTCATTTATAATATCTTTTTCAACATCTTTATTTACAACATCACTTTTCTCTATCAATTTAGGAAAAATCTTTTTAATTCTATTTATAAATATTGAAGGTCTTAATTGCTTTCCCTCAAGTTCAGAAGATGCATATGATAAATACAATTTTTCTTCTGAAGTTGAAAAAGCTTTATAAATATTAAAATTATCATCATATAAAAGTTCAAGAGAACCTTTTGCAAGTTCAGCACCTTTTTGTTTTAGCTTTTCTCTATCATTATCATTAAAAAATCCTTCGTCCTTAAAATTGCCAGGAAATGCGCCATCATTTAAGCCTATAATAAATACAGCCTTTACCTTGTGGCTTCTAGATCTATCAACATCTCCAACAATAACCTGGTCTTGGGTTATAGGGATTTTTCCAAGTCCACTTGCTCCAAGTCCCATTTTTAAAATATCTGCATACTTTTCAAATGAAACCTTTTTATCTCCAAGCATATTTACAATCTCATCAAGCACATTCATTATAACTTTCCAACTTGTTTCGTATTCTTGTGCTTTTTGTGTTTCATTAATTTTTTGAAGCTTAGCAATCTTATTTTCAAGTTTCTTATCAATTCCCTGCTCTATTAAAAAATTATATAAACATTTTGTAATATCTTTAACATCTTTTTGACCTGCAAGTTTTCTTTTTAAATCGGTAAGAGGTACAATTAAAAGCTCTCTAATATGCAAAATTTTCTCTTTTTCCTCATCAGATTCATCATAAAAATTCCATTCACCAAGATACCACTTATTTCCTTTTATTCCCCATTTTAAAGCATAATTTTCTAAAATATGAATATCCATTGGATCAATATCCAAAAATCCAGTTTTAATGTATTCAAAAACTGATTCAAAACTCCAATTTTTTGCATAAATATTAAGTACTGCAAGCATATACCTAACAAGCACATTTTGGCTCAAATCCTGTTTTTCATCAATAAATGCAGGTATATTATACTTGCCAAAAATTGCCTTGCACAAATTCGAATATGAATCTAGGCTTTTTGTAATAATAGAAATCTCATTATATTTATATCCCTTATCTCTTACAAGTTTTACAATTTCTTCACACACATACTCTATTTCAGAATACTGGTTGTTAGCCAAAAATAATTCAATATTTTCTATCTTTTTATCATAAATTTTATATGGCATACCATAAATATTTTCTTCTAAATGACTCAATTCCTCATTTTTAAATCTGTATTTTTTATCTAAAAAAACAGGTTTTAAAATATCAACTGATTCCTCATTTGCAATATCTAAAATTCTTTGCATAGTTTTTTTATTAGAATAAAATACATCTGTGTCAGGCATATTACTTTCCTCAAGTAAATCCATACATGATGTAATATAAATATTATTATTTCTCAAAAGCAATCTAATAATATCATATTCCTGTTTTGTAAATCCAACAAATTCATCAATATAAAAATCACAATTTTTATATTCGTCAGCATCTTCAAGTTCACTAATAAGTATAGATAAATTGTCATTTTCGTCCATATATTTATCTTCTATCTCTTCGTTATACTTTTCATAAACCTTAAGCATATCATTAAGTTTTATTTTTAAATATTCATCATCTATACCTTCTATAGTATTTTTTAAAATATCAACCGTTATCCCATGCTTTTTAAACTCAGTAATTTGAGTACATATAAGCTCAACATTTTCAGAAGATTTACCTATAAAAGAAAACTCCTTCTTTTTATCAGCCAAAATATCATAAACAAGCATTGACTTTCCGCAAGAAGAAAGCATTTTTGCACTTGCTCTTTTTTTCTCTTGAATTACACGATGAGCCATACGTCCAAATGTCAATACCTCGGCATTTATTACCGCACTACCAGATATAGAACTTAAAAGTTTTTTTTCTGCAGTAAATGAAAATTGTTCAGGAGTTACAATATAAATCTTTCGTTTTGTGTCTTCCTCAATTTTCTTGGCTATTTGTTTGAAAATATATTCACTTTTACCTGTTCCAGATCTTCCATAAATAATTTGCAGACTCATTGTTCTCTTCTCCAATAAAATAAATATTGTTGAGCGATTCCCTCTAAATCGCCATATTTTTCTTTAGCAAGTTTTTCAATTTCTTTTTTACTTACTTTTGTTTCATCTTCATTTTTTATATATAAATCATTCATAACACGTCTAACCCAAACATCAATTGGAAAAACATCAAACCTTTTTAAAGTAGAAAAAAGTAATATACAATCAGCAACTTTTGGTCCTACACCAGAAAGTGTAAGCAATTTTTCTCTTACTTTTGATGTATCTTTTTCGTTATGCAATTCTTCTAAATTAATATCACCTGATGCAATTTTATTTGTTGTATTAAATATGTATGTATCTCTAAATCCCATACCTAAAGCCCTTAAATCATCTTTACTAGCACTACTCAATTGTTCAATTGTAGGAAAAGTATAATAATCTTTTTCCTTCCATACAATTTTATTACCATATTTTTGTGACATTCTTTCAATTATTCCTTTTATTCTTGGAATATTATTGTTTGCAGATATTATAAAAGAGATAATCATCTCCCATAAATCTTGATTAAGTATACGTATTCCAGCTCCATATTCTATACTTTCTTTTAAGTAATCATCAACATTTGAAAGTATTGTTTTTATTTTATTATAGTCACGATTTAAGTCGAAATAATCTCTGCAAATATCTGCTATATTTCCATTGCAAATACCTTCAAAAATAACATCATTATTTATTTTCTTTACATTTATTACACCATTTTTTATCACACCCGTGTAGCTTCCATCATCTTTGGCATTCCATCTAAAACATTGACCACACTCAAAAATGTCTCTTAACTCAAATGAATCTACATCAGTTATTACATATCTTTGTTCTTCCATATTTTCCTCTTATATATCTTACAATGTTTAAAATTTATGATTTTTTATCCTCATTTCCTATAACTAATAGTATAAACTTATTTAACCTTTTTGTCTAGCGAACAGATTGATATTTGTTTGTAATTTTATGAACAAATCCACGTAAGTTGCCTTTTGTTCTCGCCGATTTGAGTTTCCAACTAAATCAAAGGCAATAGCGATTGTAGCATTTTAATATGCTAGGAAATTTTTTATTTCCTAGTATATTAAAAAAAGACAGCTTAAAAACTGTCTCTTAAAATATTATTTTAATATTTTTTGCAAAGTTCCTCTAATAATTTAAAGTCA
Organism: uncultured Clostridia bacterium; assembly: GCA_934101145.1. GTDB lineage: Bacteria > Bacillota > Clostridia > TANB77 > CAG-508 > CALXVA01. Next base: position 47,846 of record CAKOPZ010000001.1, on the reverse strand, counting down.
CAACATCTCTCTAAAATTCTATTATTTAGATGACCTTTTCTATACATATTCTGAAATAGTATTATTTTTTTTAATAATTCCTGTTTATGATTATTTATATATGTAAGTTGCTCTTCTAACATTTTTTTATATTTTATATCTTTTATAATTGGTAATGCCTCTGTTAATTCCTCTATCGGTGTTGGTATCATATTATTTATATTTATAACACCTAGCTCTCCACCTTTTATTTTAAATATATCAATAGCTTTTTCATTTATTTTCTTATGTTTTAATTTTGGAGATGATAATGGAGCAAAATAATTAAAATGATTATATGTATATACTATTCCTATATATGGTCTTGTTGTATCCTTATTATATGCAACATTTTTATCATATTTTCGTAAATAATTAATATATTTTTCATCTATATAATAGATCTTTAAATTCTTCATATTTCCTCCATATTAAAAATGTGACTGCTATAAAACAGTCACACTACTATTTTAAGTTCCTACTTTGGCAAGGATATTCCTACTTTTTTAAGTCCCTACTTTGGCAAGGGTATTCCTACTTTTTTAAGTCCCTACTTTAGCAAGGGTATTCTAAGCTTTTTCTTAATATAGTAATAATATTATATTCATATTATATAAATCTATTACTAATATATATATAATAACATATCCAAATAACAATTTCAACACATTTTTTTATTTTATATGAATTATCTCGTTAGTTTCCTCTATATTCCAATATATATACTCTCAATACACATTTATCTAAACCCTTTTCCCCATGCTTCACGTGCATTTGAAATAACAATAAAAGCACTTGGATCAATTTCTTTTGCAATTTCCTTTATTTTAGCTGTTTCTGTCCTAGAACCTACGCACCATAGCATCATTTTCTTTTCCTTTGAATACATTCCTTTTGCATAAATTGCTGTACTTCCTCTACATAGCTTTTTTCCAATTTCATCTGCAATTTCTTTATATTTATTTGACACAATAAACATACTTTTTGTAAAATACACACCCTCAAAAATTATATCAATCATTTTTCCCATAATATAAATTGCAATAGCCGAATACAATCCTATTTCAACCTCTCTAAAAGCAAGTACATTTAGTAAAACAATTATTATATCAATTACAACAATCAAATTTGCTGACCTAAAATGTGGAAAAAACGAACGTATAATATATGAAAGCATATCAGTTCCACCTGTTGAAGCATTTGCTTTCAAAACAACTGCAGTTCCAATTCCCATAAATATTCCACCATATACACATGCAAGTATTCTATCTTCTGTAAGTGGCTTATATTTATCAACTATATCAATAAAAGTTGATAACATTACTGTTCCAAATATTCCTTTTATTGTAGTCTCTTTTCCAACTCGAACAAAAGCAATTATAAATAATGGTATATTTAAAACAAGCATAACTGCTCCAAGTGGAAATTTAAATAAATAATATATAATTGTTGCAATACCAGCAAATCCTCCTGATGAAAGCTGGTTTGGAAGTAAAAACAAGGATGTACCAATTGCCATAAGTATGCAACCAACCACAATCATCATATATTCTTTTAAATATATAAACACTTTTTTATTTTTCATGAAAAATCACCTATTATTAGAATTATTTCCAATAATAGGTGATTTATGCAATTTGCTTTTTACTCATAACTCTTTAAAATCTCAAGATTGAATTTACCTGGTTTTATTTCTTCTGACGACTCAACTGTAACATCAACTTCATAAATTTCTTTTAGTTTTAATATATTTTCCTTTTTATGCCCAATAACCAAATTTACATTTTCAGGATTTGCAATGATCTTAACTGCCATTACTTTTGTATTTATTTTTTTTATTTCATTTACAATTGCATCATACCACATACTTGCTTCAACAAGCTGCCTAAATGCCGGATGAAATGGACCTGCAACAACTTGACTCTCTTCTCTTGATGGATCTGATATTTCCTCTGTATTTTGAAGTCCTATGCGAATTACTTTTATTTTCTTTCTATTAAATAAATCAACTATCGCCTTACATCTTTCTACTGCTTGAGTAACTGTAAGTGGTGTATATTCTCCTTTTTTATATTCCTCTTCAAGCTCTGTTTCCTTAATTACCAAAACCGGATATACCCTTACAATTTTCGGCTTTAACTTGATAAGTTCTTTAGCAGTATTTATTTCATCCTGCATTGTGCTTTCTGGAAGCCCTACCATCATTTGGTGTCCAAGTGTAAATCCATAAAATCTAATCAATTTAGATGCTTTTTTCACATCTTGCATTGTGTGACCTCTTCCGCATCTATTTAAAATATAATTATTCATTGATTGAACTCCAAGTTCAATAGTTTTAACATGATATTTTTTTAGCATTTTTAAAATATCTTTATCAATTGCATCTGGCCTTGTAGATAGTCGTATACTGTTTACTTTTTTCTCCTCTATATATGGTTGAACTGCTTTTAATAAATTTTCTTGTATTTTTTTATCAATTGCTGTAAAGCTTCCACCAAAAAAAGCAACTTCAACATATTTATTATCATCTTTGAAATTTCCCAAGTAATATTCTATTGTATTCTCAACATCCTTTGGTGATACCATTTTAGTTTGTCCGCTTATTTTTCTCTGATTGCAAAAAGTGCAATGATATGGACATCCAAGATGAGGAACAAAAATAGGTATAATATATTCCTTTTTCATACAGTTCTCCTTTTATTTGTTTTTGTCTAGATATTCAAGTGCCTTTTCGGCAGCATTCATTTCAGCAGCTTTCTTTGCCTTGCCACTGCCTGTTGCAAGCATTTTTCCATCACATTCTACTTTTACCAAAAATGTTTTATCATGGTCTGGTCCACTTGTTCCAATAACTGTGTATTTTATATTTACATCTCCATTTTGTTGTAGTCTTTCTTGAAGTACTGTCTTGTGATCTTTCATTCCAACATTTTTAGTAGATTTCTCTATTGCATCTTTAAGATTATTTACAATAAATTTTTCTGCCTCAGCAAGTCCACCATCAAAATAGATTGCTGCAATTACTGCTTCAACACTATCTGCCATTATAGCTGGCTTTTGGTTTCCATGTGACGCAGATTCGCTTTTTCCAATATACAAGAAATCACTAAAATTATGCTTTTTAGCAACTTCATGTAGGCTATCTTCACACACTACTTCTGCTCTAACTTTAGTCATTTCTCCTTCTTTTAATTTTGGATAATTAGCATATATATATTTGCTTGATATAAATTCCAAAATGCTATCACCCAAAAATTCCAATTTTTCATTACTACTTACTCTATTCTCATATGCATATGATGTATGTGTAAGCGCATTTTTTAGTAATGCTTTATCTTTAAATGTATATCCAATATTTTTCTCTAACTCGTCAAACATAAATTATCTTTCCTTTCATAATATTTGGCATAATTTTACAGTCGCCTTTTCCATTATACAACAAAATGAAAAAAAAAGCAAAAAGAAGAGATTTATCTTAAATCTCCCCATTTTATTTGCTATGCAATATGATCTTTTATGTAGTCAACTACATCTCCAACTGTAACTACCTTTTCAGCATCAGCATCTGGAATCTCCATATCAAAAGACTCCTCTAAGGCCATAATCAATTCAACAATATCAAGTGAATCTGCTCCTAAATCATCTATAAAAGATGCTTCCATATTAACTGATGTTTCAGCAACTCCTAATTGCTCTACAATTATTCCCTTTACTTTTTCAAAAACTTCTTCTGAACTCATCTATACGTACACCTCCTTAAACTTCATATAACTATTTCTTCCTTACAATAATACATATTGATGTAATTGTCAATATATTTTAGTAAATTCTTCTATCATTTTGTCAACTGCCCTATTTTTTACAAATTGCTCTGCTTGTTTAATTGTAAATTCAAACAATTCTTCATCACTACTTCCATGAGCTTTAACAACAGGTTTTTTTACTCCTAAAAATAGAGCACCACCATATTCTTTATAATCAACTGTCTTTTTAAAACGATTAATAGCTGGAAGTGTTGGTATTGCACCAATTACTGATAAAATATTTTTCTTGATACTTTCCGTTAATGTTCTTTTTACAAACTTACCAAGTCCTTCAACAGCTTTCAAAAACACATTTCCAGTAAATCCATCTGTAACAAGAATATCAAGTTTACCAGAAAAAGCATCTCTTCCCTCAACATTGCCCACAAAATTAATTCCAAGTTCTTCTGATTTCTCTTTTAAAAGCTTATATGATTCTTTTGTAAGTTCATTTCCTTTTGTTTCTTCTGTTCCAATATTAAGAAGACCAACTGTTGGATTTTGTATTCCAAATGTATTTCTAATATATATAGTTGCCATTTGTGCAAATTGTAATAAATTTAAAGGCTTGCAATTTGTATTTGATCCACAATCCATAAGCAATAATCTGCTTTTGTATGAAGGCAATATTCCTGCTAAAGCTGGTCTGTCTATTCCCTTAATTCTTCCTACAAGCAATGTTGCTCCTGTAAGTAATGCTCCTGAATTTCCTGCTGAAATAAATACATCTCCTTCATCTGCTTTTAACATATTAAATCCTACAACCATTGAAGAATCTTTTTTATGTTTAATTGCCTGTGTTGGTATATCCTCCATTTCAATCGTTTCTGTAGCATTATGTATACTTAGTCTTGGTGATATTTCTTTAATATCATCTTTTCCATAAAATTCTTTAATTTTAGCTTTTATTACATCTTCTTGTCCTATTAAAACTACCTCTGCCTCAACTTGATTTATAGCTTTTACAGCTCCCTTTATGGTTGCATCTGGTGCATTATCTCCACCCATTGCATCTAATAAAATTTTCATTTTCTTCCTCCAATAATTGTTTCATACAATATATTATTATTTTACTATTTTATAACTTATATTTATCAATGTCAATCAAAACTTTATTTTTGATGAAACGTTCCTGTATGTTGTGGAACAAAGTCATTAATTAATATGAATTTTCACTTTTCTTATTAATACTAACTATATTATTCTAATAAAAGCCAGAGTATTATTTTACTCTAGCTTTTAAATTCTAATATAAATAGTTTTGTGGGTTTACAGATGTACCATTTTTTACAACTTCAAAATGTAAATGGCTACCTGTAGAACGTCCAGTCGATCCAACTGCAGCAATAACATCTCCTGCTGATACTGTATCACCAGTTTTAACATATAATTTGCTACAATGTGCATAATATGTTTTTATTCCACTACCATGTGAAATCTTTACTACATACCCATATGCTCCACTATATCCTGCAAATATTACTGTTCCACCAGCTGCAGCTTTTATTTTTGTTCCTTTTTTAGCTGCAATATCAAGTCCCTTATGTCCACTACTTCTTATACTCTCTCTTGAACCAAATCTTGATGTAATAATTCCTGAAACAGGTTTTACAGTTAATTTTACACCATTTAATGATGTCGAAGATGTTTTCTTAGTAGTTGAACTCCTACTTGTTGTTGTTTTTTTAGTTGTACTTGAAGATGTCTTCTTACTTGTAGATGAACTTCCTCTTGATGTAACCTTTTTAGTTGTAGTAGTTGCTTTTGCAGTTGTTGATACGGTTTTTACTGTTTTGTCTAATTCTTCTGTAATATCTGCTTTTGCAACTTGTATTGTAGATACATCTTTGTTACTATCTGTTGTAATTACATCAACTATTGCAATTTCCTTACTTGTTTTTCCTTGATATTCTTTTTTCAATTCTGCAACCAAATTTTCAGCTTCTTCTAAGTTCTTAACAGTTGTTTTTTCTTTTCCATCTATTGTCACCGCATATAATTTATAAGTTGTTTCTGAACTTTCTTCCACTTTTGCTAAAACTTTTTCATCGTTTGTTTCTTCATCTTTATCAACAAAAACGATACGATATTCTGGCATATTTTCTATTGTTGTATATAATTTGTTATCTTCCTTTTTATTGATAATATCGTTAACAGATTGTTCGAAATTTTCTTTATCTGTAATATATCCTAATCTTTCTCCATCTGCAGTTACTTCACATACCAATTTAAATTTTATTAATATAACTGCCATTATTATAAACAGTGCAATCGCTACTATGTTCATAAGTCTAAATGTTTCTTTTGTGTAGTATTTTATTTTGCTGTTTAAAATATAAATTCACTCTCCTTTTGATGCGTGACAAAGTTTATTATACTACATATCTTATATAATTTCAAATTACATATACTTTTATTACCCTTTCATATATATTTTATGCAGTTTTTCAGGTTTTAGATATCAAATTACCAAATAGTTTACTTACTTTATCTCTTTTTTTCTTCTATTTTCTCTGTTTTTCTTTTGTTGACAAAGTACTAATTTTACTATCCATCACGCATTTTCATCATTTTTCGACTTTTTTATTTTAATTTTCAATTGATAAATTTATATATATATGAGATAATTTATTTGAAAATTTAAAAGGAGGATCTTATGAAAAAAACTCTCAAGACATTTCTTTTAACATTACTATTTTTTGTAGCACTAGCCCTTTTTAGTAATGTTAAAGCAAATTCAATTAGTAAAATTCTTATGGATATATATCTAGATAACTCTGGTACAGCTCATATAACAGAAATATGGAAATGCTCTGCCTCAGAAGGAACAGAAGTATATCATCCATATTACAACTTAGGAAATAGCAAAATTCAAAATCTTGTTGTATATGATGAAACTCAAACCTATGATACCCTTTCATATTGGAATACATCTGGTTCACTTTCATCTAAAGCCTATAAATGTGGTATTAATAAAATATCAAATGGCGTGGAATTATGCTGGGGCATTAGCAAATATGGCTCTCATACATATATAGTAAAATATGATATTACAAATTTTGTATCTGAGCTTTCAGATGGAAATCAAATGATTTATTGGACTCTTATTCCATATGATTTCTCAAATACTATTGGAAATGTATATATTAAAATTCATACTACCTTTAATATGACAAACACTGTAAATGTATGGGGATATGGTAATAAAGGAACTGCCTATGTATCAGATGGTTGTATCCAAATGAATTCAAACGGAAAACTTCCATCAAGTAATTATATGACAATACTTGCAAAATTCCCAAAAGGAACTTTTAATGCAACAAATAAATTAAATCATGACTTTAATTATTACTTTAATATGTCTAAACAAGGAGCAAAGAAAAACTCACAAACTACTTCTGACGAAAAAATTATGTTTATGTTTTTTATATTCCTTATTATACCCATAGCTTTACTACCTTTACTTATTCCAATATTGGGTAATATAATTATTGCATTTTTCAAAAAGCACTCTCCACTAATACCTAAATATAATCTAGGTACTAAAAAAAGAGAATTAAAAAATGCTGAATACTTTAGAGATATCCCTTGTGATAACCTTTGTAAAGCATATTTTTTAGCTTATCATAGTGGTATTTTAAAAAACAAAAATGATATTTTCGGAGCAGTTATTTTAAAATGGATTAAAGAAGGTATATTAACAATTGATACTACAACTCGCAATCCTTCTATAACTTTATCAGATACAGCTTTTGAAGATATTTCTGATGATAACGAATACAGTTTGTTACATGAACTTTCTTATGCCTTGAAATATGAAAAAAATGACAGTAAAAAATTCAAAAAGTGGTGTAAAAAGAACTATAAACTTATTCTAAATTGGTTTGATGACATCATATCATCATGGGAAACTAAACTTATAAATTATGGAGAAATTACTGTAAAAACTAAAAAAGTGTTATTTATAAATAAAAAAAAGTATTTCTTTCAGCCTAGTTTAACACAAGAACTTAGGAATTTAGCTGGATTAAGAAGATATTTAATAGATTATACCTTAATAAAAGAAAGAGAGCCAATAGAAGTTCACTTGTTTGAAAACTATTTAATATATGCTCAAATGTTTGGTATTGCCAAAAAAGTTGCAAAACAATTTAAAAAATTATATCCAGATATAGTAGAAACCTCATGTTATTTAACATATGATGACTTTTTATTAATACATACATTGAGTACAAGTATTATTTCATCTGTAAACACTTCATCATCAATTAATAATATCTTAAATTCTTTTTCTAGCGCAGTAGATGGTGGTGGCTATTCATCATCCGGAGGAGGTGGAGGTTCCTTCGGTGGTGGCGGAGGCGGTGGTGGCTTTCGTTAAAATATACTTTTGAAAATTTAAAAGGAGGATTATTATGAAAAAAACACTTAAAACATTTTTTCTAACACTACTATTTCTTGCAGTACTTGCTCTTTTTAGTAATGTTAAAGCAAATTCAATTAGTAAAATTTCTATGGATATATATGTAGATAATTCTGCTACAGCTCATGTAACAGAAACTTGGAAATGCTCAGCATCAGAAGGAACAGAAGTATATCATCCATATTATAATTTAGGAAATAGCAAAATTCAAAATCTAGTTGTATCTGATGAAACTCAAACCTATGATACTCTTTCATCTTGGAATACATCTGGTTCACTTTCATCTAAAGCTTACAAATGTGGTATAAACAAAATATCAAATGGTGTGGAATTATGCTGGGGCATTAGTAAATATGGTTCTCATACCTATACTGTAAAATATGATATTACAAATTTTGTGTCTGAACTTTCAGATGGAAATCAAATGATTTACTGGACTCTTATTCCATATGATTTTTCAAATGCCATTGGTAGTGTCTATATTAAAATTCATACTACCTTTAATATGACAAATACTGTAAATGTATGGGGATATGGTAACAAAGGAACTGCCTATGTACATAATGGATATATAGAAATGGATTCTGATGGAACACTTCCATCAAGTGATTACATGACAATACTTGCAAAATTTCCAAAAGGAACTTTTAATGCAACAAATAAATTAAATCATGACTTTAATTATTACTTTAATATGGCTGAAGAAGGAGCACAGAAGAACCAAAAAAATGAAACTGATTTATCTGAAATAATATCAGCAATCTTTTTAACAATTTTCTTTGTTGTTATTTTTGGAATTATATTTATCGGACAATCAAAATACAATTTTGGTGTTACAAAAAAAGATTTAAAAAATACCAAAGAATATTTTAGAGATATCCCATGTAATAACCTTTACAAAGCATATTATCTTGCTTACCAAGGTGGTCTTTTGAAAAATAAAACAGATATCTTAGGTTCAATTATTTTAAAATGGATTAAAGATGGTATTGTTATAATAAAAGAAATAAATAAAAAATCTGCTATTGTTTTATCTAATGCTGATAATTCAAAAATTACAGATAATAAAGAACTTGAACTATTCAACATGCTATATCAAGCAAGCCAAGATGGTATACTTGAAAGTAAAGAATTTGAAAAATGGTGCAGAAAGCATCATGAAAAAATTCTAATTTGGTTTGACACAATTATTTCAAGAGAACAAAATAAACTTATAACATCTGAAGAATTGATATTAAATCAGAAAAAAATATTTGGTATAAACAAAAACATTTATACCTTCCAACCAAACTTAACAGAAGAAATAAAGCATATTGCTGAACTAAAAAGATATTTACTAGATTATACACTAATACCTGAAAGAGAAGCTATTGAAGTTCATTTATTTGAGGAATATTTGATATATGCTCAAATGTTTGGAATTGCAAAACAAGTTGCAAAACAATTTAAAGAATTATATCCAGAAATAATAGAAGAATCATGCTATTCATCATATGACAATTTTTTGTTTGTAAACACTTGGTGTACGCATAGCATTTCTTCTGCTAATTCTGCTAGTAATTCTTCATCATCATCAGGCGGAGGCGGCGGTTCCTTCGGTGGTGGCGGAGGCGGAGGTGGCTTTCGTTAAAACTTAAACAGTATTGAATTTTTCAATACTGTTTTTTATATTTATCTATATATTCTTTTAATATGGTCAATTGCACTTTTTTCAAGTCTCGATACTTGTGCTTGCGATATACCTATCTCTGAAGCAACTTCTATTTGGGTTCTCCCCTCAAAAAATCTTTTACCAAGAACCAACTTTTCTTTATCTGTAAGTTTCTTCATTGCCTCTGCTACAGTAATAGTTTCTGCCCAATATTCATCCGTATTTTTCTTATCACTTATTTGATCCTGTATATAAATACTATCAGAATCACTATTTCCAGCTGGTTCTTGAAGTGATATTGGCGCTTGTATTGCATCCAAACTCATAACTATATCTTCTCGTGGAACTTCTATTATCATTGAAAGTTCATCAATTGTTGCTTCTCTATCATGTTCTTTTAAAAATTTTTCTTTTTCTGCTAAAACCCTGTATGCTAAATCTTTTACAGAACGACTGACTCTTATAGCATTATTATCTCTTAAATATCTTTTCACCTCCCCAACTATCATCGGCACCGCATATGTCGAAAACTGGCAATTTTGGCTTGTATCAAAATTATCCATTGCCTTTATTAAACCTACACATCCCACTTGAAACAAGTCATCTGCATTTTCACCTCTTGTGTAAAATCTTTTTATAATACTCAAAACCAATCTTAAATTTCCATTTATAAATTTTTCTCTTGCCTCTTCATTTCCATTTTTTATTTTTTCTAATAATTCATCTTTTTCCTCATTTGATAACACAGGTAATTTTGCAGTATTTACTCCACATATTTCTACCTTATTCATCAAATAAAAAACCTCCTTTAGAAATAATTGTTTTTAACATTATTTCCAAATTTGGTCTTTTTATACTTAATATATACATCTAGCCAGTCTTACTTAAAATATCTTTTTTCATTTTATTTATAATCTTTTTTTCTAAACGTGATATATAACTTTGTGAAATTCCAAGCATATCAGCTACTTCCTTTTGTGTTTTTTCTTTTCCACTTATAAACCCAAATCTTAGTTCCATGATATTTCTTTCCCTGTTACTCAGCTTTTGTATTGAATCACGGAGCAAACTTTTATCAACTTCATCTTCAATTCTCCTTGATGTTACATCAGAGTCTGTTCCAAGTATATCTGACAGTAAGAGCTCATTTCCGTCTCCGTCTTGATTTAAAGGTTCATCAATAGAAACTTCTCCTTTGAGTTTATTACTTCTTCGTAAATACATCAATATTTCGTTTTCTATACATCTTGAAGCATATGTTGCAAGTTTTATTTTCTTGTCAGCATTAAATGTATTTATTGCTTTCATCAACCCTATTGTTCCTATTGAAATCAAATCTTCAAGTCCCACACCTGTATTTTCAAATTTTTTTGAAATATATACAACAAGTCTTAAATTTCTTTCTACAAGCAACTGTCTTACTCCCTCTGCATCATCTTCATTAGAAAGCTTTTCTATCATTTTGCTTTCTTCTTCTGGAGATAGTGGTGGTGGCAGAGTTTGACTTCCACCTATATAATAAATTGGCAAATCTGTCACTTCATCATTGCCTATGTATTTTACATAAATTGTATTTATGCTATTTTTCAATATTTGTAACAAATTCATTTTCCATACTCCCCTCTAGCATATCAAGTCCTATTAGTGCTGAATATGCATCTGTCTTGCTTAGCTTTTGATTATATAGACATATTATAGCTTTTTTGTTTATAGTTTCTTCAATATCACTTATAACCCTAATTTCATCAACTTTAAATCCAAGTAGCATACCATTTTGCTTTCCAATAGAACTAAATGGTATTAAACAAAATCTTGACCTATAATTAATGTCATTATCTATATTTTCCCAATCACCTCCTATTATTTTTTCTGTATTATTCAAAATATTATCTGGCAATAATCCAAATAATTTTTCTTTTTCAACAACAGCTACTGGACTTCCTGTAATTGGATCTCTAAGTCCATTTCCAGTATCTAGCATTGCCTTTATTATTACTTTTTTTGTATCTATTGTAATTTCTACATCATATAAAATTGCCTTTTTACTAACTCTACTTTTCACTATATTAAATGCAATATGTACCACAATAAAACCTATAATAGCTCCCAAAAGAGCGACCTTAATTGGGTATGTTCCAATATATACACCATTTTCCATAAATATATTTTCTGGTTTTAAAAAATATAAAAGTGCAAATGCACAACCTCCAAATACAAATGAAACCATATAAAAAATAAGCAAATATTTTAAAAGTCCCTTTACATTTTTAGGTAAAAAAGCAATATACACCATAGCCACAGAAAGAATTACTTTTGTAATCATATTCGAGTATATTTCAAAAATTTGCATATAAACAAATATCGCATATATAGCTCCAATTAATGATGATAAAGTTAAATTTATATATCGTATTTTACTTTTAATAATAAATCCAGTTGCATACAAAATGATAAAATTCATACATAAATTTTCAAGTAATATAATATCTAAATAAACAGTCATATAAATCATCCTTCATGATTTTTACATATCATATTGTACAACATCTAAATTTAAAATGTTGTCATATCTTAGGCACGAAAAAAAGAAATAATCTACAAAATAAGATTATTTCTTTTATTATTTTACTTATTTAGATTCTATTTATTCATACCTTTGTTTTTTCTTAAAAAAGATGGTATATCTAAGTTATCAGCAGAGTTTGAATTATCTACTGGTGTTGGAATTGAATTTAATTTTTTGTCCCATGCTTTGTCAATAATTTCTCCTACTGGAATATTTGACATTACTCCTGGTTCCTTCTCAAATCCAGTTGCAATAACTGTTATAACTATGTCTTCATCAAGACTTTCATCAATTACTGCACCAAATATAATATTTGCTTCTGGATCAACACTACGTTGAATTAATTCAGCTGCTGTATTAACTTCATGTAATCCAAGGTTATTTCCACCTGTAATGTTAATAATAACACCTCTTGCACCTTCGATTGAAGTTTCAAGTAATGGACTTTGTACAGCTTGTTTTGCTGCATCTTCTGCTCTATTTTCTCCAGATGCTCTACCAATACCCATATGAGCCATACCTGTATTTAACATAATTGTTTTAACATCTGCAAAGTCTAAGTTTACAAGTCCTGGTATAGCAATAAGGTCAGATATACCTTGAACACCTTGTCTTAAAACATCATCAGCCATTTTAAATGCCTCTACAATTGATGTTTTTCTATCAATTACTTGTAATAGTTTGTCATTTGGAATAACTACTAAAGTATCAACTTTACCTTTTAAGCTCTCTACGCCACGTTCAGCTTGTGATAATCTTTTTTTGCCTTCAAATGTAAATGGTTTTGTAACAACACCTATGGTTAAAATTCCCATCTCTTTTGCAGTGGCAGCTATAATTGGTGCAGCACCTGTACCTGTTCCTCCACCCATTCCGGCTGTAACAAATACCATATCTGCTCCGCGTAAAGCTTCTGCAATTTCTGATTTGCTTTCTTCTGCAGCTTGTGCACCTATATCTGGGTTAGCTCCTGCTCCTAAACCTCTTGTTATTTTTTCACCAATTTGAATTTTTGATGCTGCTTTTGAAAGTACTAATGCTTGTCTATCTGTATTTACAGCAATAAATTCTACACCTTTTATACCAGAATCAACCATTCTATTTACTGCGTTGTTTCCTGCTCCACCTACTCCTATTACTTTAATTGTAGCTGTTCCATCTAGCATTGTATTCTCGTCTGTGCTATCCATTAACATACTATTTCCTCCTCTAATCTAAATTACTATATTTTACTATCATCTGTTTTATCTATTAAGAATAAAAAAATTCTTTAATTCTTTCTAATATTGTTTGGAAAAAACTTTCCTTTGCAGTAGAATCTATATTGCTTGAAACTGTTTTTGCAAAAGGTCTTGATGCAATATATCTCACAAGTGCATATGCTGTTCTATATTCTGGTCTAACAGTGCTTATTGCTCTTCCTGTTGATATTTTTACAGGTATATTTAAAATAATCTTTCCTGCAACATCACTTTTATTAATGTTTGTTATTCCTTGACCTGTAAGAATAACATTATTTATTCTTGGTTTTACACCCTGTGCAGTTATATCTCTATTAACTAAAGAAAAAATCTCTTCAATTCTTGCTTCAATAATCTCTATTAATTCAGAACTTTTTATTATTTTTCTATTTTCATCTTTGCATGTAGATAATAAAATTTCATTATCATTATCAATCAAAGATTTTAGAGCTAAACCATATTGTCTTTTTAATTTGTCTGCCTCTTCTTCAGAAATGTTAAGTACTAATGCAATATCATTTGTGATATTATCTCCTCCTAGTGGAATTGTATTTGTATATGCAAATGATAAGCCTTCAAATACACCTATATCTGTATTTCCAGCTCCTATATCTAAAAGCATCACATTATCATTAAGCTCATTTCCATCAAGTACAAGGCTTCTTTCAGCAAGAGTTACAGGAACAAGACCATCTATATCAATGTCTATTTTCCTAAATATATTTGATAATTGTTTCATGTAATCCTTATCAGCTAAAACAACTTGTGCCTTTACCGTAAAACTTGAGCTTAAGCTTCCTACTGGATCTTGTACTGCTTTTCCATTATCTAATATAAATTCATCTGTAACTATATCAATTATTTGTTTTCCATCTGGAATATCTATATCTTTTACCTGAGATAATGCAGAATACACATCTTTTGTTGATATTCCTGCATACTTATCCTTGGCTTCTTTTAAAATGCTGTTTTGTACGATAGTAACATATTTACCTGGTATAGTTAAATAAGCAGAATTAATAGTTAATTCGTTTTCTGTCTCTGCTTCTTTTATAAGTTTTGATATTGATCCACCTATTTCGTCTTCGTCAATAATCTTTGCTTTTTTTATACCTCTGCAACTACAACATTTTGTGCAAATTATTTCTATTTGATTGAAATTATTGACTTCTCCTATTACTAAACTTACCTTCGAAGTGCCAATGTCTATTCCCACAATTATATCTCCGATTGCCAAAGTTCTTCTCCTCCAATTTTTGCTTCTTTTTCTCCATAAGAATATTACAATTTTAGTAAAAAGTCAATAGAAATTGTAATATTTTTGTAACATTTTTGTAATAAATTTGTAATAAATGTCTAACTTTGTTTTTTAGCTTTCTCTTGTCTATATTTTACAAATTTATCCAAATAATGTCTTCTTATCATAGCCAAATTTGTAAACATTCTTCCAACAAAAACTACAATAGCAGCAAGATAAATGTCAACATTTAATTTTTGACCTAAATATGTAAGTAATATTGAAAGTATTGCATTTCCAAAAAAACCTGACACAAATATTTTAAGGTCAAAAGTTTTATTTAATGTAGATGTTATACCTCCAAAAACTGAATCAAGTGCTGCAATAATTGCAATTGCAAGATATCCTGAATATGTATATGGAATAATAGGACTATTTAATCCAATAAATGCTCCTACTATGCATCCTATTAAAATTGCTACAAAAATCATTCCTTATCCTCCTCTACTTTCATATATTTACATGTCATATCTCCATTATACTTTGGTATTTGTATTTTTTTACTTGTCTCCATACTAACCTGTTTATCAGAATCAGCTGCATTTTTATACAAATCAACATATCCACTATCTTTTAGGTTTAATATACTTGATAAATATGTCTGGTTTCCTATTGCTTTAACAACATATGGTGCCTGCAATCTGTTCCCCCCGACAGAAATATATGTATAATCTGCTAAATCAACTATTTCTGCTGTATTAATAATTCTAATATCATTTATAGAAATAGCCTCTGCTCCTGCATATCTAAGTTCATTCACTAAATATATCAAATCCCATGCAGATATATTTTCCTCTTTTCCATCATTTAATGTTACAATAACTCCCTCGCCAGTAACAGCTGTTTTTCCAACAGCTATATTAGACTGTTCAAGTTCTTTATCAACAAGTTCTGATGTAGCTTCATTTTTTTCCATCTTATCCTTATATTCTGCAATTTTTTGATTTGTCTTTTCTAAACTTGCATATGTTTCTTCATACTTTGATTTCCATTCTGCAAGAGATTTTCTAAGCTCTGCCTCTCTCATATTTTCAATATCTGTTATATCTGTTTCTTCCACAGTTTTAAACTGCATTAGCATTACACTTACAAAAGAAACACATACAATAAACATTACTAGAGAAACAGCCAAATTATTAAGTTTGAATTTTTTAAACATATAACATTCCTTTCTTTTTATTTATTACTTTTGCTTAGCGGTTTGTAAATAATTATAACTAATTGTTCCACTATATTTACTTATATGAATTTTTCCCTTTTGGCTTACGCTTTTTACATTAACTCCTCTGTTCTTCATAATATCCAAATACGATCCACTTCTCGTAATTGATCCGTATAATAACGCTTGTGACCCAATAGCTTTAATTGTAAATGGTGAACCAATTTTTTCTCCATTTACTTTTATAATATTTCCTTCACAAGTTATTGCAGAATTATTTACAATTCTTTGTCCATTTATTTCAATTGCTTCTGCTCCTGCATTTTTCAATTCATTTACTAAACTCATTAAATCATCATTATGAACCAAAAGGTCACTTGGATTATCTATTGCAAGAATTGGATTATCTCCATCTGCAATTTCAATAACAATTCCTGGTCCTACCACATTTGTAAGTCCAAGCAAAGTATTATTTTTTTTCAATTCCTCTTGTTTTGCTGTTGCTGTTGTATCATTTTGAGTAGCTCTCTGTCTTACCTTTTCCAAATTCTTTTCTGCTTTTTTCAATTCAGCAGACACATTATCATATTTTTCCTTCCATTTTAAAACATTGTCTCTTAATTCATTATCAGATAAGTTTCCAGAAGCCGTTGTAGAAGCATTATTCATTGTTCTAACTTGAATACATATTCCAGAAGTTAACATTATACACATTATTCCAAGTGTCATAGCAACTTGCTTTTTCTTCACTTTCTTACCTCCTATACTTTCTTTCTAAACACAGGTTTATTTTTCTCATCATTTAAGTTCATGTTTAGTATTATATCTCCTGCAGTATCTCCTTCTTTTTCGTTAAATGTCAAAATCCATAACATCTTCGTACTTAAATTTGATGTATCTCCTAGATAAACTGTTTTCTTTTTACTTTGCAATGTTAAAACATAATCATACGTATCTGCCACATTTATTTTTGTAATTAAATTTGACAAATTATTACTTAAAGCTGCCTCCATAATCTTTAGCACATCTCCGAAGTCTTTTTAAATCATCACTGCAAAGCCTTTTTCCTGGTTGTATCTCTTCATTTTCTGTTTTGATTCCCGTTAAAATTGGTAAATTTGTTTTTTGATTAGATATTTCCAAGATATAACCTTGACTACTAATATACGCATATGCATTTGCATATTCAATAGCAAAGCTTGCTTGTCTCTCTGTTACTTCTATATCAATAGAGTCAGGAATCTTTCTGCTTACATTAATAGTATCAATATATGCATTTTCTTTTATTTTACTTTTAACATCACTCATTTTATATGTAAACATATTTTGATCAATTGTAAGTCCCGATAAACTTACAATCTCATCAGTACTTACTTTGGAATTGCCCGTTACATTTATCTGTTTAATATTAAATATTGGTGATAAAATTGCATAAACAGCTCCTCCTATTATTATAGCAAATAGCATAAGCCACTTTGTTGTACGAAAAATAGCTTTTCTTTTTCTTTTTGCGCGTTCCTTTGCACGTTGCTGTTCAGGTGTTAATTTTTTTGCTTTACTTTTCTGCATCTTCTTTTTCTTATTATTCTTTGAAACATTATTATTTACCCTTTTGTTTTTAGGCTTGTCCCCACCTTCATCAATCCTTCTAAGTCCAATAATAATCTCATCATCAAAATTAAATTTATTATCTTTTGTATTTTGGCTATTAGATTTTTTTACATTTTTAGAATTTTTCTTATTTACATTTAATTTTGAATTCTTTTTCTTATTATTTCTCTTATTCTTTACTTTCTTTGATACTTTTTTATTGCCTTTTTCGTTTCTCTCTTTTTCATCTTGTTCAATATTTAAATAAAACAAATCTAAATTTTCGTCATTAGTCCCTTTTGCCATTTACTCACCTTCTTCCTGATAAATAGTAGCTCCTAGCTTATTCAACTTTTTATCCAAATTTTCATAGCCTCTTAATATATATTCTATATCTGTTACTTTTGTTTTTCCTCTTGCCATTAATCCTGCAGTTACAAGTCCAGCACCACCTCTTAAGTCAGTACTTTTCACCTTGCTTGCGCTTAATCTTTTTACACCAGTTATAACCGCTGTTCTTCCTTCTATTTTTACCTTTGCCCCCATCTTTTTTAATTCTGGAATATATCTATATCTATTTTCAAAAATATTCTCCACAATCATAGATGTTCCCTTAGCAGTTGTAAGCATACTTGCAAAAACTGACTGCATATCTGTTGGAAATCCAGGATATGGCATTGTATTAATATCAACTGCCTTAAGTCTTTTTGGTGCTTCCAAAATAACAGAATTTGTATTTTCTTCAATCTTGCAGCCACATTCTCTCAATTTATTTATAATTGGGCTTATATGCATTGGTTCAACATTATTTAACTTCACACATCCACTTGTAGCAGCAGCCATGCAAAGAAGTGTCCCTGCCTCGATTCTATCTGCCATAACCGTATAACTTATACTCTTTAACTTTTTCACTCCTGTAATCTCAATAACATTCGTTCCTGCTCCACAAATATTAGCTCCCATTTTATTCAAACAGTTTGCTAAATCAATTATCTCTGGTTCCATTGCAGCATTTGTAATTTTTGTAACTCCTTGTGCAAAAACAGAAGCTAAAATAATATTTTCCGTTGCTCCAACACTTGGAAAATCCAAGTCAATATTGGCACCTATTATTTTATCACATTTGCATACAATAAATCCACCCTCTTCGGAAATATTTATGCCTAATTTTTCAAAACTTTTCAAATGTAAATCAATTGGTCTTGCTCCGATATCACATCCACCTGGATATGAAAATGTTGCTTCCTTAAATCTTCCTATTAATGCTCCAGCAAGTATTACAGTAGATCTCATCTGATGCATAAGTTCTTCTGGTATTTCTTTTTTATTAATATTTTTTGAATTAACTTCTATTTTAACATTATTTTTTCTTATTTTGCAACCTAAAAATTTAAGTATTTCCTGCGTAATTTGTGTATCTCGTATATTAGGTATATTATATAGTTTTGTAACACCACCATTTAATATAGAAGCTGCTAAAATAGGTAAAGATGCATTTTTTGAGCCAGATACTTTTACTTCTCCTTCAAGTTTCTTTCCTCCTTCTATTATGTAACTTGGCATTTCTTTCACCCCTTTATATATACTTTTTATGCTATATATTATGTTTTGTTTACTTAAAGAGTGAATATTGCTAATTTATACAAAAATAGAGTATAAAAAATCATACAAATTTTTCTATACCCTATTTTGATATTTACTTTAAATCTTCTAATTATTTAAGTAACATATTTTTTATTATTATGCTTGTAATAAATTTTTAACGTTCTGCATGAGTTCTGCCTTTTCTTTTTAGCTCTTCTTCAACTTCCTTTTCCAATTCCTTTGCCTTATTATTTTCACTTTTTGCTTCATCTCTTTGCTGTTTTACTTGATTTAATTTTCTTTTCCCCATTATTCCAAATTCTCTTAGCTTTGCTATTTTTTCTCTATATTCCTCTGGTACTTCATCTATCGGCACTCCTGCATACTCTTCTAACTTTTTCCTTTCTTCTGATTTATACCATCCCTGATATAAATTTTTTTCTTCTTTTGATACTTTTTTTCCATTACCCGGTAATTTACCCTCATGTGTCTCTAGCCACTCTATTACTTCTTCATATGCTGTCCTTTTTTTCTCTCCTAATCCATACTCTCTTAACCTTGCTATTTTCTCTCTATATTCCTCTGGGATTTCTTCTATTGGCACTCCTGCATACTCTTCTAACTTTTTCCTCTCTTCTGATTTATACCATCTCTGATGTAAATTACCTTCTTCTTTTGTTGCTTTTTTTCCACAGCCAGGTAACTTACCTTCATGCGTTTCTAACCACTTTATGACCTCTTCATATGCTGTCTTTTCTACTACTATTAATTCTCTTAATCTTGATATTTTCTCTCTATATTCTTCTGGTATTTCCTCTATTGGCACTTCTGCATACTCTTCTAACTTTTTCCTTTCCTTCGATTTATACCATTTCTTATATAAATTAACTTCTTCTTCTGTTGCTCCTTTTCGTCCCGCACTAGGCAATTTTCCTCCATGTGTTTCTAACCACTCTATGATCTCTTCATATGCTGTCTTTTTTCTCTCTCCCAATCCATACTCTCTTAATCTTGCTATTTTTTCTCTATATTCTTCTGGTATTTCCTCTATTGGTACTCCTACATACTCATATAATTTTTTTCTCTCTTCTGAGTTATACCAACTGTCATATAATCTTCTTTCTGCTTCTGTTGCTTTTTTTCCACAGCCAGGTAACTTACATTCATGCGTTTCTAACCACTCTATGACTTTTTCATATGTTGTCTTTTTTACTGCTATTAATTCTCTTAATCTAGCTATTTTTTCTCTATATTCCTCTGGTATTTCCTCTATTGTTACTCCTTCATACTCTTCTAATTTTTTTCTCTCTTCTGAGTTATACCATTTCTTATATAAATTAACTTCTTTTCTCTGATTAGGCAATTTACCATCATGACTTTCTAACCACTCTATTACTTCTTCATATGCTGTCTTTTTTCTCTCTCCCAATCCATACTCTCTTAACCTTGCTATTTTCTCTCTATATTCTTCTGGTATTTCTTCTATTGGCACTCCTGCATACTCTTCTAACTTTTTCCTTTCTTTTGAATCATTCCATCTCTGAGCTAATTTCTTTTCTGCTTCTGTTGCTTTTTTTCCACAGCCAGGTAACTTACATTCATGCGTTTCTAACCACTCTATTACTTCTTCATATGCTGTCTTTTTTACTACTATTAATTCTCTTAATCTTGCTATTTTTTCTCTATATTTCTCTGGTATTTCTTCTATTAGCACTCCTACATACTCATCTAACTTTTTTCTCTCTTCTGAATTATGCCATCTATTGTATAAATTAACTTCTTCTTTTGTTGCTTCTTTTCTCTGACCAGGCAATTTTCCTTCATGCGTTTCTAACCACTCTATTACTTTTTCATATGTTGTTGCATTTTCATTTGAATCAATTTCATTTTCAAACTCAACATAGTCCTTTAAAACTCCTGTTATTGCAAATGGGTCTAGTTGCTCTGCCTTTCCTCTTGTTCTTGGTATTGGTGGTAATTCTGCATCCCATAAATCTATTTCAGATGCAAGCCCTATCACCTCTTGTATTCTTGCTTTATCTTCTTGTGTTAAATCTTCTGCATCCTCAAAACCATCTAGATATTTACCATACTTATTTTGCACTCTTCTTAAAATAGCATAATAGTGTTGCTCTTGTTTGCTCGAACTATTTTTATCTGGCATAATTCCATCATGTTCATTTATCCACTCTATCACCATTGTTAGTGCTTCTAAATCATCCATTGGCTCTGTTTTGTTAAATTCTTTTTCCATTTTTACTGTCAATGTATTATTTGCTAAATCTACTACAACTGGTCTCTTATCTTCTGGCACTGGGTTGTCTTCATCTATAGCATATATTGCTCGTCCAAGTTGTTGCAAATATAGTATTCTTGAATTATCATCTAATGCTCTAAACCATATTATTCCATCTACTCCGTCTACATGTATTCCTTCATTTAGCTTATTCATTACCACCATAAATTTTGTATCATCTGTTCTATCTGATTCAAATGCTTCTAATTCTTCTTTGTTTTTATCTTTGCTATAGCTTCCAAGTAATGAGTGTAGTTGTGGTACAATTTCTGTCCCTTCAAACACTTTATTTATGTAATCCTGATATGCTAAAATTTTATCTTCTCCTGTTTTTGTTCCTATTCTGTTTCCATCTTCGTCCTCAATATCTCCTTGGTCTGAAACAGGCAAAAATACTATATATTTTCCACCCTTCTTTACATTTTGTTTTAATATCTCTTCTTTTCCTATTCCACTATCAAGATTCTTTCTTGCTTCTTCCTCTAGTTTTTTCCTTGTATCTTCTCCTATTTCTTTATCAATATCTTCATTTAATTTTGTTCTTAAATCAAAATACTTTTTTATTTCCTCTGCTTTCTTTGTTTGATCTTCTATACCTTCGATTTTTTCTATTAATCTATCCATTTTGCCTGATGCAATTAAGTCATATTTACAATACACTAGTTTTGGATTTACTACATATCCCATTCTTATTGCATTTTCCAATGTCATATTTGATGCTATATGCTTTCCTTGCTTTACTTCCTCTTCTGTATAGCCTAATTTCTTAGCTGTCTCTTCTGCCATATCTCTTCCATCAACATCTCTTGTTGGTGTTGCTGTTATTCCAAGTACTTTTACATCTTCTCCTTGATTTTCAAGTAATTCATTAACCTTTCCTTCCCATTCTTTTGCACCTGTTCTATGTAGCTCATCTAACACAATCATTCCATATTCTTCTTTGGTTATTTCTTCTCCACGCTTTGCAAGTAATCCTGAATATGTTTCAAATGTGATATTTGGAAATACCTCTGCTATTATTTCTTCTTCACTTTTTCCAACTGTATTTTGCTTTCCATGAATGTACTTTGTAATATATCTTTTCATCTGATTTAATATTTCATCTTGTGGTGCAAGATATAGCATCTTCTCTTTTTGATGCTCACTCGCATACTTTTGCATCTGTGCTAATGCAACAAAACTTTTTCCTGCTCCTGTTGGCAATATTACCTGTGCAAATTTCTTATCATTAAATATTTTATCTACATGATTATATGCTCTTTGTTGATAATCTTTTAATCGTATTTCTGTATTTTCTATATCATAATATCCCAAAAATCTTTCAACTAGTTCTATATTTATATTATCTTGCAAAATATCTTGTTTTGTACTTAATAGTTCTTCTATATTTCCCTGTTCATATTGCTCATAAAATCCTTCTCTCATTGCAATATTTAACAATATCTTTGTTATTTGGCTCTCTTCTATTCCTGTCTCATTCAATCTGTTATATATCTCTTCACAATTTTTCCCCTGAAGTCTAGATACTAACTCATTTCTTTCAGCTATTTTAAATCCTTCTATTCCAATGTCTTTCCAATTATATTTATCAATTATTGCTTCTGCATAATATCTTGATTTATCTATTTGACTATTTTTATCATTTCCATATACTTCGCTAATTATATCTTTAATATTTAGAAGTCCGCCGTTTTCAAGAACATTACTTAATTCTTCATGTGATAATTTTTTTATTTCTTCTATTAAATTTTGCTCTTCTTTTGATATATTTAAGCTTACAGCTTCACTTAGCTTTATACCTTGATTACTCTCTCTTGTTATTATCTCTGGCTCTATTCTAAATCCATCATCTCTTACATAATCTATTATATCTTCAAATTCCGAGTTTCTTCCTAATACTTCTTCCAATACATTTGATAAAGCTATTGCATTTTGTCTTGATTTACTTAAGTAAAACATGCTTCTTGCTATAAAGCTTGCTCTTCCATATTCTACTTTTCCTCCTGTTAGCTCATACATTTCTTCTATTGAAATATTATCTCTTACTTCACTTTGTATCTCCGGTATTTGTGGTATTTCTTTACCACTTTGCACTGCTTCTATTAAGGCTCTTTTTACTTCCTCTACTCTACTTTTATCAATTTCTTCTGCCTGTTGCACAATAGCAAATATATCTGCTACTTCCTTGGGTATCTCTATGATATTCTCCTTAGCTATATCTCCATAATGAATGACCTCCATAGATGAAAACGCATTTCCTATACCTTCTCTCAATTTAGAATTTGATAAATGCTCTATAACATGTTTTAATTTATTTTCATTTTCTAGCACTGCAAGCTTTGCATATACCTTATTTACTTCTAATAATTGTCTCTCACTTAATGCTTGATAACTACTAATTCTTGGCGTTGGTGAACTATATACTATTCCTTTTCTTAAATGTGCTTTGCTTGGATTTATCTCTTCCTTTTTTGCACTATATCTTTTAGCTATCATATTCTGCAATGTTTTATTCTCTTCTGTCTTGTCTATCTCTTCAAAAATTCCTAATATCTTTTCTTTTTCATCCTCTGACAATTTTCCTAATGTCTCTTCAATTCTTTCATATACCTCTTGTAACATATACTGCCCTGCTGTTACAACTTTCACTCCAATTTCTTCTTTAGGAATTTTCACCATAGTATATCTATCTTTATATGTTCCTCTTCCATAACCAACTGCAACATTTCCATTACTTGTAAGTGAAATACAATTTGTATCTTTACGATGATGCATTTTAATATGATCATATACCTCTTCTAGTGAAATCTTAGAAGTCTCGCCATATTTAGCTATACCTTCATACCTCTCTCTATCTGTCCTTATACGCTCAATCTTACCATCATTATCCCTAGTTATTCCCTGCTCTATATCATTATTGTCTTCCATATTTAATGCTCTAAAAAAATAATAATTATCTTCATCTTGTATTACATTAAAGTTCCCTATATCAAACAATTTATCTTCCATACTCTACTCCGTTCATCTTTTAACTACACTTTTATTTTATCATACCTAATTTTTTCCTGCAATAAATTTGAAACAGAAATACACCTATATCCTTTTATATTTTGTTTATTTATTTTTCATAAATATATTGTATCTAAATATTTACGAAAAACAAATAGTATATAACTCAATTATTTACAAATAATAAATTTATAGAATTTACTAAAAATCTTCAAAAATATTAAAATTTATGCTATACTATTTATAGTATAAAAAAGAGAGGTGTATTGAAATGATACAAGTAACAAATATTCAAGATTTAAAAACGGCTGTTAACAAAAATGGTGAAATGGTTATTACGATGAATAACAATAATATTGTAATAATGAAAATGGAAGAATATAGAGAAAAGTTATTAAAAGAAGATATAGAAGAACATTTATTAAAGGCAGAAGATGACATAGAAAATGGTAGAGTAAGAGATGCTCGAGAAGTTTTTAAAGAATGGAAAGAAAAATATGGAATATAAAATAAAATTAACTGATCAATTTTTAGATGAATTTGAAGAAATATGTGACTATATTTCTAATAAATTACACAATATAGATGCATCAAATAGGTTAAGAGAAAAAGTTATATATAATGTTCTTTTATTAGAAAATTCTCCAAAAATGTGTACAGAAATAGAAAAGATAGATAAACCCAAACGACAATATAGAAGAATGGTTATAAATAACTATGTTATACTATATACCATAGATGAAATAGAAAAAATAGTTTATATCGCACATATATATTGTGGTAGAAGAGACTATTTAGATGGTGGCTTATTATAAGAAAAGTGGCTTCGCAAACATGCACTCCCTATGGTAACTTAACCTTGTTGTATACATAAAAATCTTCGACTTTTCCTTTTCCAATAAAAAACTACTGTAAAAAAATTCGATCAAAAAAGAGATTTGAGTTACAATTTTAGCTCAAATCTCTTTTTAACATATTTTTATAAAACATATACCAGAAAGTTTGTATAAATTTTGCGATAGTTCTTTTTAACGTTCTGAATGGATTCTACCTTTTCTTTTTAGCTCTTCTTCAACTTCCTTTTCCAATTCCTTTGCCTTATCATTTTCACTTTTTGCTTCATCTCTTTGCTGCTTTACTTTGTTTAATTTTCTTTTTCCCATTATTCCAAATTCTCTTAGCTTTGCTATTTTTTCTCTATATTCTTCTGGTACTTCATATATCGGCACTCCTGCATATTCATCTAACTTTTTCTTCTCTTCTGACTTATACCATTTCTGATATAATTTCTTTTCTGTTCCCTGACTATGTAATTTACCTTCATGCGTTTCTAGCCACTCTATTACTTCTTCATATGTTGTCTTTTTTACTGCTATTAATTCTCTTAATCTCACTATTTTTTCTCTATATTCTTCTGATATTTCCTCTATTGGCACTCCTGCATACTCGTCTAACTTTTTCCTTTCTTTTGAGTTATTCCATCTCTGAGCTAATTTCTTTTCTGTTTCTGTTGCTTTTTTTCCCAGACTAGGCAATTTTCCTTCATGACTTTCTAACCACTCTATTACCTCTTCATATGCTGTCTTTTCTACTACCATCAGCTCCCTTAATTTTTCTATTTTCTCTCTATATTCCTCTGGTATTTCCTCTATTGGTACTCCTACATACTCGTCTAATTTTCTTCTCTCTTCTGAGTTAAACCATCTATTGTATAAATTAACTTCTTCTTTTGATGCTTTTTTTCCCTGACTAGGCAATTTTCCTTCATGTGTCTCTAGCCACTCCGCTACTTGTTCATATGTTGTCTTTTTTTCTTCTACTACTATTAGCTCTCTTAACCTTGCTATTTTCTCTCTATATTTTTGTGGTATTTTCTCTATTGGCACTTCTGCATACTTTGCTAACTTTTTCCTCTCTTCTGAGTTTTTCCATCTATAAGCTAATTTCTTTTCTGCTTCTGTTGCTTCTTTTCGCTGACTAGGCAATTTTCCTTCATGACTTTCTAGCCACTCTATGACCTCTTCATATGCTGTCTTTTTTACTACTACTATTAATTCTCTTAATTTTGCTATTTTTCCTCTATATTCTTCTGGTATTTCCTCTATTGGCACTTCTGCATACTTTTCTAATTTTTGCCTTTCTTTTGAACTATACCACCTATGATATAATTTCTTTTCTGCTTCTGTTGTTTCTTTTCCAGCACTAGGCAATTTTCCTTCATGCGCTTCTAGCCACTCTATGACCTCTTCATATGCTGTTGTCTTTTTTACTACTACTATTAATTCTCTTAATCTTGCTATTTTCCCTCTATATTCTTCTGGTATTTCCTCTATTGGCACTCCTGCATACTCGTCTAACTTTTTCTTTTCTTCTGATTTATACCATCTCTGACATAAATTTACTTCTTCTTTTTGCTCTGGCGTCATTTCTGCCGCTGTTAATTTTTTTCTTATATTATTTCTAGGCAATTTTCCTTCATGACTTTCTAACCACTCTATTACTTTTTCATATACTGTCTTTTCTACTACTATTAATTCTCTTAATCTCGCTATTTTCTCTCTATATTCTTCTGGTATTTCCTCTATTGGCACTCCTGCATACTCGTCTAACTTTTTCCTTTCTTTTAAACTATACCACCTATAATATAATTTCTTTTCTGCTTCTGTTGCTTCTTTTCCATTACCAGGCAATTTTCCTTCATGCGTTTCTAGCCACTCTATTACTTTTTCATATGTTGTCGCATTTTCATTTGAATCAATTTCATTCTCAAACTCGACATAGTCCTTTAAAACTCCTGTTATTGCAAATGGATCAAATTGCTCTGCCTTTCCTCTTGTTTTGGGTATTGGTGGTAATTCTGCATCCCATAAATCTATTTCAGATGCAAGCCCTATCACCTCTTGTATTCTTGCTTTATCTTCTTGTGTTAAATCTTCTGCATCCTCAAAACCATCTAGATATTTACCATACTTATTTTGCACTCTTCTTAAAATAGCATAATAGTGTTGCTCTTGTTTGCTCGAACTATTTTTATCTGGCATAATTCCATCATGTTCATTTATCCACTCTATCACCATTGTTAGTGCTTCTAAATCATCCATTGGCTCTGTTTTGTTAAATTCTTTTTCCATTTTTACTGTCAATGTATTATTTGCTAAATCTACTACAACTGGTCTCTTATCTTCTGGCACTGGGTTGTCTTCATCTATAGCATATATTGCTCGTCCAAGTTGTTGCAAATATAGTATTCTTGAATTATCATCTAATGCTCTAAACCATATTATTCCATCTACTCCGTCTACATGTATTCCTTCATTTAGCTTATTCATTACCACCATAAATTTTGTATCATCTGTTCTATCTGATTCAAATGCTTCTAATTCTTCTTTGTTTTTATCTTTGCTATAGCTTCCAAGTAATGAGTGTAGTTGTGGTACAATTTCTGTCCCTTCAAACACTTTATTTATGTAATCCTGATATGCTAAAATTTTATCTTCTCCTGTTTTTGTTCCTATTCTGTTTCCATCTTCGTCCTCAATATCTCCTTGGTCTGAAACAGGCAAAAATACTATATATTTTCCACCCTTCTTTACATTTTGTTTTAATATCTCTTCTTTTCCTATTCCACTATCAAGATTCTTTCTTGCTTCTTCCTCTAGTTTTTTCCTTGTATCTTCTCCTATTTCTTTATCAATATCTTCATTTAATTTTGTTCTTAAATCAAAATACTTTTTTATTTCCTCTGCTTTCTTTGTTTGATCTTCTATACCTTCGATTTTTTCTATTAATCTATCCATTTTGCCTGATGCAATTAAGTCATATTTACAATACACTAGTTTTGGATTTACTACATATCCCATTCTTATTGCATTTTCCAATGTCATATTTGATGCTATATGCTTTCCTTGCTTTACTTCCTCTTCTGTATAGCCTAATTTCTTAGCTGTCTCTTCTGCCATATCTCTTCCATCAACATCTCTTGTTGGTGTTGCTGTTATTCCAAGTACTTTTACATCTTCTCCTTGATTTTCAAGTAATTCATTAACCTTTCCTTCCCATTCTTTTGCACCTGTTCTATGTAGCTCATCTAACACAATCATTCCATATTCTTCTTTGGTTATTTCTTCTCCACGCTTTGCAAGTAATCCTGAATATGTTTCAAATGTGATATTTGGAAATACCTCTGCTATTATTTCTTCTTCACTTTTTCCAACTGTATTTTGCTTTCCATGAATGTACTTTGTAATATATCTTTTCATCTGATTTAATATTTCATCTTGTGGTGCAAGATATAGCATCTTCTCTTTTTGATGCTCACTCGCATACTTTTGCATCTGTGCTAATGCAACAAAACTTTTTCCTGCTCCTGTTGGCAATATTACCTGTGCAAATTTCTTATCATTAAATATTTTATCTACATGATTATATGCTCTTTGTTGATAATCTTTTAATCGTATTTCTGTATTTTCTATATCATAATATCCCAAAAATCTTTCAACTAGTTCTATATTTATATTATCTTGCAAAATATCTTGTTTTGTACTTAATAGTTCTTCTATATTTCCCTGTTCATATTGCTCATAAAATCCTTCTCTCATTGCAATATTTAACAATATCTTTGTTATTTGGCTCTCTTCTATTCCTGTCTCATTCAATCTGTTATATATCTCTTCACAATTTTTCCCCTGAAGTCTAGATACTAACTCATTTCTTTCAGCTATTTTAAATCCTTCTATTCCAATGTCTTTCCAATTATATTTATCAATTATTGCTTCTGCATAATATCTTGATTTATCTATTTGACTATTTTTATCATTTCCATATACTTCGCTAATTATATCTTTAATATTTAGAAGTCCGCCGTTTTCAAGAACATTACTTAATTCTTCATGTGATAATTTTTTTATTTCTTCTATTAAATTTTGCTCTTCTTTTGATATATTTAAGCTTACAGCTTCACTTAGCTTTATACCTTGATTACTCTCTCTTGTTATTATCTCTGGCTCTATTCTAAATCCATCATCTCTTACATAATCTATTATATCTTCAAATTCCGAGTTTCTTCCTAATACTTCTTCCAATACATTTGATAAAGCTATTGCATTTTGTCTTGATTTACTTAAGTAAAACATGCTTCTTGCTATAAAGCTTGCTCTTCCATATTCTACTTTTCCTCCTGTTAGCTCATACATTTCTTCTATTGAAATATTATCTCTTACTTCACTTTGTATCTCCGGTATTTGTGGTATTTCTTTACCACTTTGCACTGCTTCTATTAAGGCTCTTTTTACTTCCTCTACTCTACTTTTATCAATTTCTTCTGCCTGTTGCACAATAGCAAATATATCTGCTACTTCCTTGGGTATCTCTATGATATTCTCCTTAGCTATATCTCCATAATGAATGACCTCCATAGATGAAAACGCATTTCCTATACCTTCTCTCAATTTAGAATTTGATAAATGCTCTATAACATGTTTTAATTTATTTTCATTTTCTAGCACTGCAAGCTTTGCATATACCTTATTTACTTCTAATAATTGTCTCTCACTTAATGCTTGATAACTACTAATTCTTGGCGTTGGTGAACTATATACTATTCCTTTTCTTAAATGTGCTTTGCTTGGATTTATCTCTTCCTTTTTTGCACTATATCTTTTAGCTATCATATTCTGCAATGTTTTATTCTCTTCTGTCTTGTCTATCTCTTCAAAAATTCCTAATATCTTTTCTTTTTCATCCTCTGACAATTTTCCTAATGTCTCTTCAATTCTTTCATATACCTCTTGTAACATATACTGCCCTGCTGTTACAACTTTCACTCCAATTTCTTCTTTAGGAATTTTCACCATAGTATATCTATCTTTATATGTTCCTCTTCCATAACCAACTGCAACATTTCCATTACTTGTAAGTGAAATACAATTTGTATCTTTACGATGATGCATTTTAATATGATCATATACCTCTTCTAGTGAAATCTTAGAAGTCTCGCCATATTTAGCTATACCTTCATACCTCTCTCTATCTGTCCTTATACGCTCAATCTTACCATCATTATCCCTAGTTATTCCCTGCTCTATATCATTATTGTCTTCCATATTTAATGCTCTAAAAAAATAATAATTATCTTCATCTTGTATTACATTAAAATTACCTATGTCAAACAATTTATCTTCCATACTCTACTCCGTTCATTTTTAATCTACACTTTCATTTTATCATACTTAATTTTTTCCTGCAATAAATTTAAAACAGAAAATACACCTATAAATATCAGATTTTTCCAACATTTAAGGTGTACTTTAATTTTCTAATAATGGTTTTTTTATTATTTTTCACTATTTTTATACTATGATGTTCGTTTTAATTCTTCTAGCATTTTCGCAATATGTCTTTTTCTTTTTTCTGTATCTGCATTTAATTCATCTGTCTCTTTTTCATACATTTCTACAAGTTTATCAATATCTTCTTCTGATATGTCATCCTCGTCTATTTCTCCATTATCATACTGTAATTGAATAGCTTTTAATCTTTTTTCTCCTTCATTTTCTTTTATTTCTATACTCCTAGCAAATTTTTCTCTTTGCGCCATAATATCAACTTTTTTGTCATCAGTATCTGGCATAGCAATTTCTTCTTTTCTAACAAATAAATTCTTAAAGAAATTTATTATCTTTGTAAAAATATTCTTTTTATAAGGTATTAATTTATTATCTTTCATAACTTTCTCCTCTCTTCTTTTGTCTCTCTAAAGTTCTATCTTATTTATAATAGATTTGTTATTATCTTGCTTTATATATTCTAGGAACTCTTTTACCTATTGTACAAATTACCTCATAAGGTATTGTATCTAGATGCTTTGCAACCTCCTCAATATGATCAATGTCTCTTAAGATTTCTACCCTATCATGTACTTTTACTTCATCATCTACTTTTACAAATAACATATCCATGCAAATATTTCCAACTATCTCATATGGTTTATCATTTATATATACATTTCTACCTGTATTTTTCCTTATAACTCCATCTGCATATCCAATAGAAACCACTGCAATTTTTGTTTTTTCTGTCGCTTTATATGTTCCACCATATCCGAAGCGTATCTCCTGGATTTAATTCATTTATTTGTACAACTTCACTATACAGTTCTATCACATTTCTTAAACGTAATGCTTTTTTATCAGTAAATCCATACATTACAAGTCCAAATCTGCAACCATTTACAAAGGGAGGTTTTGTATAATTCATAACAGCTTCACTTGCTGCAATATGAATTATTTTAACTTTTTCTAAGTTAATTCCATCAATTATCTCCACAAACTTTTCAAGTTGCTTTAAATATCTTTCTGCATTTTCAGCATCATAAATATGTGTAAATATTCCCTCAAGTTTAATATGATTTAATTTAATAAGACCAACAGCTTTTAAAGCTTCATTATTGCTACTTACTCCTAGCCTATTCATTCCAGTATTAATTTTTAGATGAACCTTTAGGCCATCACCATCATTCTCTTTTAAAATTTCTTCTAAATAAGCAACACTTGGTATTGTAACTGTAATATCATTTTGAATACATGTCTCAATATATTGACTTGAAACTACTCCTAAGCACAAAATCGGAGTATCAACTCTCTTTCGTATTTCAAGTGCTTCCTCAAGTGTTGCGACAGCTAAATAATTACAACCATTCTCTACTATTGTTTTTATTACCTTTGCACAGCTTCCCATTCCATAGCAATCTGCTTTCACAACGGCAAAACGGTATTCATATTGTTGATGTCTTCTATTTAACATTCTTAAATTTTTTGCCAAATTTTTCAAATTAACTTCTAATCCTGTGTTTCTTATAAGCATCTATTTTACCTCTTTTATATAAGTTTTTTATGTACTAATTTATTACCACTTAACAACCAATTTATTTACTTTTGAATTAATGTATGCTTCAAGCTTTGTCATAAACTCATCTGATTTAATCTCTTTTTTTGCTACCATATCAAGTCCTTTTTCCCAACTTGCAGTAAGCTTTGGATTAAGCATATCTGGCATCGCACCATACACCACATCATAAATTGCCTCCCCCTTTTTAGTAGGTGTTATAATCTGTGTTTTTGTATTAATTGCAATATATCCTATTCTCTCTAGCTTTTTCATTATCTCTGCTCTAGTTGCACTTGTACCAATTCCAGCACCTTTTATTTGCTCTCTTAATTCCTCATCTTCAATTAGTTTACCTGCATTTTCCATTGCAAGAATAATTGAACCAGAATTATATCTTGTTGGAGGAGATGTTTCAGATGTTTTAGTTTCAAAATTAATAACAGAAATTTCTTCTCCCTTTTTTAATGTAGATAAAATTTTTAAATTTTCATTATCTCCACTTTTATCTGATTTTGCATCTGTTTTATCCACATCTTCAACATTTCTTCTTTCCTGAAGTACCTCCAAATAACCAAGTTTTGTACATACTTTGCCACTCGTCAAAAACTGCTCATTATCAATTGTAACCACCGCGGAAATTTTATTATATTCTGCTGGTGGGTAAAAAATTGCCAAAAATCTTTTTACAATAACTTTATATATTTTCTTTTGAAGTTCTGGAAGTTGCTCAAAATTTTCATACCCTTGTCCTGTTGGAATAATTGCATAATGATCCGTTATTTTGCTATCATTAACATACTTTGTTTTTGTTAAATCGGTTTTAAACTTTTCCTCTGACATTGTTTTAATATATCCTTGCACTTCTTCATCTTTAAATCCTTTTGCAATACCATTTAGATTTTTAGATATTACCTTTGCAATTGCAGTTGAAAGCACTCTTGCATCAGTTCTTGGATATGTAACCAGCTTCTTTTCATACAAATTTTGTATCACTTCAAGTGTCTCATCAGGTTTAATCTTAAATCTTTTTGTACACTCATTTTGTATTTCTGCTAAATTAAATAAAAGTGGTGCATTCTCTTTTGACTTTGTTTTTTTCACTTCTGATACAATTGCTTTTTTACCTTCAAACGAAAGTATAAAGTCCTTTGCATCAGATTCTTTCTTAAAACCAGATTCATTATATAGTTTTGGAGATTCGTACATTACAGACTTTTCGCATACCTTCCACTCAGCCTTAAATGACGAATTTTCATCACCAAACTCTCCAACTATTTTATAATACGGAGTTTTTACAAATCCTCTTATTTCCCTTTCTCTTGAAACTATCATACCTAAAACGCATGTCATAACTCTTCCAACAGAAATAGAAACTCTGTCTTCTTCAAGCTCTTTTGCAAGCCTTCTTCCATAAATTATAGAGAGAAGCCTAGAAAAATTTATACCAATTAAATAGTCTTCTTTTGCACGTAAATATGCTGAATCTGACAAACTATCATACTCTGATAAATCTTTTGCCTCACTAATTCCTCTTTTTATTTCTTCCTCAGTTTGTGAATCGATCCACACTCTTCTTCTATTTGGCTTTTTTATTCCAATTTGTTGCTCAACAAGTCTAAAAATATATTCTCCCTCACGTCCGGAGTCAGTAGCAACATAAACAGAATCTACATCCTCTCTAGAAAGTAAATTCTGTATAATGTTAAACTGTCTTTGAACACTTGGAATTACTTCATATTTATACTCTTTGGGCATAAATGGAAGTGTATCAAGTCTCCAAAATTTTAATTTTTCATCATATTTTTCTGGATAAGACATTGTAACAAGATGTCCAACACACCAAGTTACAATCCAATTTTCTGCCTCTAAATATCCATCTTTTCTTGTTCCGTTTATTTTTAGAACTTTTGCAAATTCCATTGCTACAGAAGGCTTTTCCGTAATTAATAAACTTTTTGCCATTTTCTAGCCCCTTTTACTTAAAATACTACAATATCCATTTCTGAAGTAAAGTTTTGATTTCCATATGCATAAATTATGTATAGTTTTGAATCAGGTCCTAGTAAAAATATTGAGCTATTATCTACTAAGTACATACTATCATCTAAATTTCTCGAATATACTTCATTATACCCTGCACTTGCAATAGCCTTAGATTCAGCATCTGCCTCTGTTACAACTTGCTGTATTTTACTATTTACTTCATCTTTGTTATATGCTTTTTGCGTTACAATATCACTTAATTTAACCTCTGCACCTGTTACTAAGTTATAATTATATGTTTGAATCATCACTCTTTGTGCATTATCTCCCTCTTTTAATGTTGATTTAATAGCAACAG
Organism: uncultured Clostridia bacterium; assembly: GCA_934101145.1. Lineage (GTDB taxonomy): Bacteria > Bacillota > Clostridia > TANB77 > CAG-508 > CALXVA01. The sequence continues at coordinate 12,984 of CAKOPZ010000001.1, read as the reverse complement.
AAAGTACCTCTCCATTTATATATGCAACATAATCAACAGAATATAGAGTTTTTGAAGTAGTAGCCTCTTTCTGTTTTAGAATTTCATTTGCTTTGTTTGCAAAAACGGCTTGTGTTACCTTATTAAATGAACTAGCTACATCACTCTTAATATTCATTACAGGAAGATGTATATCTATCTCATATGCATCTGTATTTTCAGTTTTTTCCATTGGATAAACAATTTCTTTATCTGCTTTAAATCTAACTATTGCAGTTGTATCATAACCATTTAAATTTAAAGTATTTGTAAATAGCTCATTAAATTCTGCCTTTATGGCTTCCCTATCTTTTACTGTTTCTGTTTGATTTCCAACCTCATTTGTACGACTAGAAGATTTTCCTTCTATAAATTGTGCATACACTCCTGCAATTATTGCAAATGTACAAAAAACCGCAATTAATATATACAATACTTTTGGTGTTTTCATGTTATTCCTCATTTCTAAAAAAATTGTTTTTAATACTCATATTGTATCATTTGCCACACTTTTTGTAAATAAAAAAAACCTACGAAGGTGAAATATTTTTGATATTTTATCTTCGTAGGAATATGTTATTTTATATAAAGTGTAGGTCTGCATCTCATTTGATTATAAAAATATTTATCCATTTATTTAATTTATAAATTCAATTTCCGAATTAGTTGCTTGTTCTAATGCCATGTTTAAGCTACTGTTGTTTTGTATTTCATTCAAATTCTTTTTTCCTAAAAAAGTTAACTTTGAATAATCACTTTTATCTATATTATTAAAATCCAAAAAATTTTCTAATTTTAATCTTGTCTTACCAATAATGAGATTAGTCATTACTATATTTCTTTCATTACTATTATTTGAATATACAATATTTTTTGTTTTTACGCTACTTATCTTAGTATTATCCACATATTCTTTTACACTAGGAGGTATCACTAACTCATAAGACCTTATTTTAAAGTTCCCCTGTGGTTCTCCGAGCTCGTGATCACTTGTTACTTTCTTTATTACTCTATATGCATTTTCATACAATAAATAAAAATCAATAGTTTCTTGGGCATTTTTAAAAATTTTTAATGGACTATAATCACCCGTTTCTTTTACTACTAATTGATTAGCCATGTAGCCCCAACCGCTCATTATTTTTTGCCCACACATGTACATTTTCATCTTTTTCTTTTAATGTAGTCGTCATCTCTTTTATTAATTCTTCTGATATTCTTGTAACTGGTTTTCCATCTATATATGATGGAATTAGTATTTTTTCTGGAGATGCTAACATGTTCTCCATATCTTCTAAACTATTTAATTGATAATCCTGATTGTATAATATTCCTGTAATAGTTATTTCTCCATTTTCTTCTTCGTATTCCAAATATTTTGAATCTCCCTCTACAATCACTGAAGTTTTTGCATATATAGGACCATATACAAACTCCTCTCCATCACTATCTATTACTTTTGAATATACTTTATATTCTGTTCCAGTTATCTCTTGATAATTCTCATTATTAACCATCGTTTTGGCAAGATTCTTAAATGTATATTCATCTTCACCTTGTTCAGGACTCCAATTAGTGCCATCCAAACTAAATTGATATTTCTCTGCCCCATCTCTTGTCATTTTTACTTTTATGCTATCTTCATTTTCTTCAAGTACTAATAATGTTCCTTCTACAGAATCCTTATTTTCATCAAAAAATTTTTCCATTTCGGAAAATAAACTATTTAATTCAATTTCTTCATTTGTTTTTGCTTCCTGATACATCTCTTTTGCCTGTTTTGCTTTTTTTATGATTCCATTTTGTCCTAGTACTGCATTTATACTTACTGTTGCAAGTATTATCAAAACTACTATTGTTACAACTAAAGCAATAAGCGTAATACCTGTCTCTTTTTTATCTTTCATTATATAAATTCCTCCTTTTATTTATATTTCATTTTTACATCGAATATAATTTTTTATTTTATCTTAACTATTTTCTAACTCTTCAATTTCATACAAAATCAAAATAATTCATTATTTCTGCACATCACCTCATTTAATTAAGCACACAAATTATATATGTTCAATTCTAACAACCACACAAAAAAGACAGATAACAAACTATTCTATAACTGCATTAACCTTAAAAACTTTTCAGTCTTCTTGTTTAATACAATCTGTTTGTTCTCTGTCTTTTTCTCTATCACAAATAGAGGCTTTTTGCCTCTATTTTCTTCTATATTTATTTTGCTAAACTGTGGCTCTCTCTCTCTCTCTCTCTCTTACAGCCCCAACGGTTTCATATTTCATTTCTTTTGTGTGCTCCTTTTGTTTATTTTTCACTTCTTCATTTTATCATTTGCTACTCACAAATTGCAATACTTTTATTACTTTTTGTTAATAACTGTCCTCTAAATTTTCTGTTGTAATTTCTTTTTACGTATTATAATACATAAAAACACCTTCTTTCGTAAAATTTGTTTTGAACACTTATATTTTACCATTTTTTACCTTTTTAAGCAAAAAGAAAAATGTAGGTTTTCCTACATTTTTATGTTGGAAAAAAACTACATTTTTATTATCTCATAAACAACCAGACTTGACAAGGTCCATAAACACTATTTTCCATTTGTAATTTTTTCCAATTTTATGTCCCTACGTCAGATTAGCCCCAGGTTACTTTATATAAAGTGTGGACCTACAAGCAGAGGAGAAACCCATATCGGTCGGATCGCCGTTCCTACGATAGCTAGCTGGGTAATCCGAACCTGTACCGCCGCAATCACCTCCGCGTAGAACACGAAAATTCGCACTGCCTGCCTCAATTGTCCAATCATATACATTTCCTGCCATATCATATATGTTATTTACTGCATAGCTACTGTTTGATCCTGTTGGTATTAATACATTTCCATTTATATCTTTATAATTTCCCTTTCCAGTTGAATTTGTTGGAAAATTTGCCACTTCTGAATTTGTATTTGTTTGCATCCATCTTAATGTTGCATCCCATTGACATCCCCATATCATACTTGTTGTTACATTATCATTTGTTTTTATTGTTTTACATAGTTTATATTGTGTATACCATGTTTGACTTTCTATATCTGTATTATTCTTTTGCACTACTGCCTTTGTTTGACTGAGATTTCCTGTTTCAAATCTTCCTATATAAAATCCTCCATATGTTTTTACACTATTTATCATCTCATTAAATTCATTTTGTAATTGTGTCTTAAAATCACTTGCTGTTGCTGTACTTGATAAGCCTGCTTGTTGTAGATTAGTGTTGTCTGCATCGAGACTCCCCCTAAAACCTACTACTATATTAGGCTCGCGACTACTTGAAGGTGTGATTTTTGTAGATGTTGTTCCACTAAACTCCCATAATTGTCCCGCATTATTTGCCTCATCATATATATCTGATATATTACTTACAGGCACCCACACAAATTCATTTATTCCTTCTGTTTTGCTTCCATCGTTTCCTTCTTTTATTACAAATCCTGTTGATACACTCTTTTCCCCTTCAACTGTTGAAGCTGTATATCCTTTTGGCACTGGCACAACTACGTTATCTTCACTTTTTACTGGATTTACTTTGTCTCCATCCCATCCATCTGGTAATGTAACTTTTCCATCGTCAGATGAACTTCCTGCATTATATTGTGCCATTTCATTTAGTAATTCCTGCATTGCTGTATCTTCTGCTTTTACACTTTTTTCATATGACTCCTTCGCCTGCTTTGCCTTCCCTATTATTCCATTTTGTCCTAGCACTGCATTGATGCTTACTGTTGCAAGTATTATTAAAACCACAATAGTTACGACTAATGCAATTAGCGTAATTCCTGTCTCTGTGTTGTTTTTCAGCTTTAACCTTCTTTCCTCTCCATTTAATTTGTTCATTTAAACACTCCTTTCTTTTGATATTGGAAATATTGTACAACAATTTGTTTTAAATTGCAATATAACATATTGTTTTATTCTATAATTTTTATTAGTATTTACCAATTTTAGAAAATTATTATACTTGAAAGGAATTTTATATGGAAACTCGTCTAAAAAGTCTAAGAGAAGATCACGATCTTACTCAAAAACAATTAAGCAAAATGCTTAATATATCACAAGTTGCCTATTCATATTACGAAATAAATAAAAGAAGTATCCCATTAGAGATATTGTCATCACTTGCTGATTATTATCATACAAGCATCGATTACCTTTTATACAGAACTGACGAACCCATCCCATATCCAAAAAAGAAATTTCAGACTTCCAAAGAATTACTTTCTATTAGATGAACTACTATCACATTTTACTGATAGTAGTTTCTTATTATTCTATTAACTTTACTTTGTTTTTATTGACTAAGCCCTGTTTTTGAGGTATGATATATATTGTAATTTTATAAATAAAGGAGACATTTATATATATGATATGTTCACAATGTAATAAGAACAATGCTGTTGTTTTTATTAATAAACAAGATGATAATGGTAAAACTTCTATTGAAGGATTGTGCTATGATTGTGCAAAAAAAAGAGGAATTAATCCTCTTGATAATTTAATGAAACAAGCTAATATCTCTGAAGAAGATTTATCAAATATGACAGAACAATTTGAAGCCATGTTTAATGATATGTCTGAAAATGGCGATCTTAAGGATTTACAAGAAAATTTAATGAATATCGAAGATAATGACTCAGATGACGATAATCCTGAAATGTCCGGAATGCAATTTGGTGCTATTCCTCTTGGATCAATTTTTTCTAATATGTTTGGAGCATCAAACAATGAAAATGATAATTCAAATAGTAGAGAAAAGAAAAAAGTTAAAGTTGATAAAAAATCTAAGAAAAGAAAAACTCTAGAAACATATGGCACCAATTTAACACAAAAAGCAAAAAATAATCAGCTTGATGCAATTATCGGAAGAGATAAAGAAATTCAAAGAATGATTCAAATTTTAAATAGACGTTCTAAAAATAATCCTTGTCTTATCGGTGAACCAGGTGTTGGTAAAACAGCAATTGCACAAGGCTTGGCAATTAAGATCGCAGAGGGAAAAGTTCCTGCAAAACTTTTAAATAAAGAAGTATATTTACTTGATATGACTGCCATAATTGCTGGAACACAGTTTAGAGGTCAATTTGAATCAAGAATGAAAGCAATTATTGATGAATGTAAATCACTTGGAAATATTATTTTAGTTATTGATGAAATTCACAATATTATTGGAGCAGGTGATGCTGAACATTCTATGAATGCTGCAAATATTCTAAAACCTTCTCTTTCAAATGGAGAAATTCAATTAATTGGAACAACTACTTTAAAAGAATATCGAAAATATATTGAAAAAGATAGCGCTTTAGAGCGTAGATTTCAACCTATTATGGTTGTTGAGCCTTCTATATCTGATTCAATTGACATTCTTGAAGGTATAAAAAAATATTATGAAGAATTTCACAAAGTTAAAATTTCAAATGATGTAATTAAGCAAACTGTAATTATGTCTGAAAAATATATTCATGATAGATTTTTACCTGATAAAGCAATTGATATTTTAGATGAAGCATGTTCAAGAATCAATTTGAATAATAAAGAACTATATCAATTAGAAGTTCTAAAAAATGACCTTGCAAAAGTTCTAGAGGAAAAAGAAGAAGCAGCTCAAGCTGATTCTACAGAAGATTACCAAAAAGCTGCAGAGCTTAAAACTAAAGAATGTGCCTTAACAGAGCAAATAAATGATTTATCTAAAAAAGTAAAATTAAAGAATTTGACTGTTCAAGATATTGCAGAAGTTATTGAAAACTGGACAAAAATACCTGTTAAAAAAATTACAGAAGCAGAAACTCAAAAACTATTAAACTTAGAAAACAATTTACATCAAAGAGTTGTTGGACAAGATGAAGCAGTAGAGGCAGTTTCAAGAGCTATAAAAAGAAATAGAGCAGGACTAAAAAGCACAAAAAGACCACCTTCATTTATTTTTGTAGGGCCTACAGGTGTTGGTAAAACAGAACTTGCTAAAAGCCTAGCTTATGAGATGTTTGGAAATGAAAATTCAATTATAAGAATTGATATGTCAGAATATATGGAAAGCCACTCAACATCAAAATTGATTGGTTCACCTCCAGGATATGTAGGATATGATGATGCTGGCCAACTAACAGAAAAGGTTAAAAGAAACCCTTATTCTATAGTTTTACTTGACGAAATAGAGAAAGCTCATCCAGATGTATTTAATATCTTACTACAAGTTTTAGATGATGGACGTCTAACTGATAGTCAGGGAAATACTGTAAGTTTTGAAAATACAATAATTATTATGACATCAAATGCAGGTTCTAACTTAAATACAAATTCTATCGGATTTGGAATTACTCCTGCAAATCAATCAAAAATGATGGATGCATTAAAAGAAACATTTAGACCAGAATTTTTAAATAGAGTTGATGAAATTGTCGTATTTAATCAATTAACAGAGTCTCAATTAATTAAAATTATTGATTTAATGTTGGATGATACACGAAAATCATTAGAAGATAAAAATATTTCTATCGCAATATCTGATGAAGCTAAAAAATACATACTTAATAAGGGAACTGACATCAAATATGGTGCAAGACCTTTAAGAAGAGCAATTCAAAGATATCTTGAAGATGAACTTTCAGATATGATATTAAGATCTGAATTAACATCTGGAAAAAAAGTATGCGTTAATTCAGATGGAAATTGTCTAAATTTTGAAATAACAGATTAGAAAGAGGAAAAAATATGATAAAGCATGTACCAAATATTTTAACAATTATACGATTTTTTTTAATACCATTTATTTTATTTTTTATATTTACTGAGCAATATATACCAGCATTTATAGTTCTTACTATATCAGGCTTGACAGATGTACTTGATGGAATTATTGCAAGAAAATTTAATTGTATTACAAACTTTGGAAAGTTAATTGACCCACTTGCAGATAAAGCTACACAAATTTCAATACTTGCAGCTCTAACATTTAAAGGAATAATTCCACTATGGATGCTAATAGTTGTATTTGTAAAGGAATTTGCAATGATAGCAGGAGCTTCATTTCTTTATGGAAAAGAGCTTGTTGTTTCAAGTAGATGGTTTGGAAAAATGGCAACTGTAATATTTTATATTGCAATTGTATGTTCATTTATAGTAACTTACTGGAATAGTGGTTTAGCTTCGCATCCAGAATACAGTCTTAGCCCTCTACCTCACTTTGATATTTATTTATATTATTTGGCGCTTGTTGCAACAGTATTTTCACTTATAATGTATTTTAGAACATTCTATCAACAAGGATATTTGAAAAAAGAAAATTTAAAAATAGATAATTCAAAACAAGTTTAGAAAAGAGAAGCTAGTTTAATTTTAACAATTAATCTAGCTTCTTTTTCTTATTCATAATCTTCCAAAAATAAATTTAAATTAGTTTTACCTACTACTTTTACACCAACTTCAAAATCTTTGGCATCTTCTTCTGGTAAATATTGAACCTCAATTTGTGTGTCCTCTAACCATTCTTCTACTCCATCATCATTTTCTATATAAATCCCTAAAACATCACCATTTTTCTTTACGATATAATGCTCATTACAAATTCCTGAAAATTCTTTATATATAGTAATCTCTGTCGGAGTATATTTTTCAATATTCCAACCTGCATAATATTTTTTTACATCTTCTTCACTCATGTTCACAAGTTCTTCTGGAATATCTACTGTTTCTCTAATTAAATGATCACATTTTTTATAATATCTTTTTTCATTCACAATTGCATTTGGCGATACTCTGCTTTCTGACGTAGATGTTTCAATTTCATTATATATACTATTCTCTTTGATTTCCTCTACCTGTGATAATTTCTCTATATTTACAGGTTCATCATTTCTCGCCGTTTTTCTGTTATATACATATGCTCCAAATGCAAACAATATTGCAGCTATAATTATACAGGCTATAAGAACAAACCATGTTCTTGCTTTATTATCCATACCGACTCTATCCTTTCACTTTATGTATTTTTATATCAGTATGGCAAATTTTTCAAAAAGTTATACATTATATTTCTACTATTTCTGCAATTTTTTGTAATTGCTCTTTTATAATTCTACCTTCTCTTAAAATTTTTATTTTGTTATTTTCAACTCTTACTAATGTTGATGTTGTATCATCATTTATATCTCCACAATCTAAAACATAGTCAACTCTTGAACCTAAATCATTTATTATATTTTCTATTTGGGTTCCACTTGGCTTTCCAGATAAATTTGCGCTTGGTGCAACAACTGGTACTCCTGCTTTTTGAACTATCATTTTTGAGATTTCTCCATCAGTCATTCTAACAGCAATAGTTGTCTTTCCAGCTGTTACAACTTCAGATAATTTACATTCTTCTTTCTTATCAAATACAATTGTAAGTGCTCCAGGCCAAAATTCTTTTATTAGTTTCTTTTCTATTTCATTTGTATTTTGTACTAATTCATTAAGCATATTTATATCAGATATAAGTACAATAAGTGCTTTATTTTCAGGTCTGTTTTTAATATCATATATCTTTTTGCATGCTTTGCTATCAAATGCATTTGTGCCTATTCCATATACAGTTTCTGTTGGAAATATAGCAATTTTTCCATTTTGTATTTCTTTTGCAACAAGTTCAATATCTTCAATCTTCAAATTATTTCTTTCATCCAAATATACCATATTCTTCTCTCCTTTTATCCTATACAATTATACCACTTTTTAGCATTACTTTAAAGCTGCGAACTTATTTTTACCTCTCCCATATTATTTATCTGTATTTCTATTTCTCCCATTCTATCTGTTCTATAAATTTTCGTGTTCATATTTTTTAATCTTTGTATTACTCCATCATTAGGATGTCCAAATTTATTCTTTTCCCCAACTCCTATTAAGGCTATTTGAGGTTTCACCATTTTAATAAATTCTGCTGTTGATGATGTTTTTGAGCCGTGATGTGCTACTTTTAAAATATTTGCCTTTAATTTGTTTGTTGTATTATATTCTCTGCATATCTCATTTTCAGCAATTTCCTCTACATCTCCTGTTAATAAAATAGAGAAATTATTATAACAAATCTTTGTAACAATTGAGTTATTATTTAAAATATTATCTGATATAAAATTATTACCTGGAAACAATATATCCATATATGTTTCATTATCTATTTTGATTTTATCTCCTTTTTTCACAAATATCACAGACATTCCTTTATCAAGCACAATATTCTTAAACTTATTATAGTTGCTACTTTCCTTTCCTTGTTTTGATATAATTATATTTTTTACTTTTATATGTTCCATCAAATACAAAATTCCACCACAATGATCAGTATCGAAGTGTGATATTACAACATAATCAAGCACAGTTATTTTTCTATCAAGTAGATATGGAAGAAGTGTTTTTTCTCCTACATCAAATGACGAATTTTCACTTCCACCACCATCAATTAAAATTGTTTTATTCTTTGCCGTTCTTATTAAAGTAGAGTCTCCTTGTCCAACATCAATGAAATATATTATCATCTTGCCATGATTCTGCACATAAATACAACTATTTGCTATTAATATGACAATCAAAATTACCACTACTAATTTTTTAAAATAAGGTTTTATTTTAGCATAATTAAATACTAAATATAAAACTATGTAATAAATAAATATTTCAAATATATATGGAGTTCTAATTGTTACAGATGAAAATGGAATTTTTGAACAATATTTTACAATGACTAATAGAATATAAATTAAATATTTTAATGGTATGGAAATGATTTTTGCAACAGGAAATATAACAAGTGAAAGCAAATAAACACAAAATCCAAATATTATTATCACACCTAAGAATGGACCTGCAAGCAAGTTTGAAATCCAAAATGTAAGTGAAACGGTATTAAAATTAAATGACATTATTGGTATAATAATTAAATTTGCACATACAGAAACACATATCGAGCTTACAATATATCTCTTTAACTTGCCATTTGTCTTAAATCTTTTTATTAAATTATTATACATTAATACTATACCTATCGTTCCGCCAAATGATAATTGAAACCCTATATCAAAAAAAGAATATGGATTTATGATTAAAATAACTAAACCAGAAAATGCAATACTTGTGTATGTATCTTGACTTCTATATAGCATTGTTGATATAAGCAATAAAATGGCCATAATACTTGCTCTTTGCACGGATGGTGTAAAATCAGTAACCCCTACAAAGAAAATTAAAAAGCATATTATAAATATTTTTCTAAATCTATTGCCTGTCTTTTTTAGCATCAAGTTTAAACCTAAAATCACATATGAAATATGTGCACCAGAAACTGCAAGCATATGAGTCAAATTGCTATTCTTAAAATTTTCTGTAATATTTGTATCTAACTCATCTTTATCTCCAATCATCATTCCAACAGCAAGTTCTCTCGCATCTTTTGGAAGTAATTTATACATAATTTCCTTTATATTATTTCGTACACTATTAAATATATTTTTTTCAATATTTGCCTTATTTACATCAAGTATTTCCACATTTTCCACATCAATTATTGTTGCAATAATTTTCTTTGATTTTAAATATCTTTGATAATCAAATCCCATATAATTTCTAGCTTTAGACGGCAGTTCTATCTTGGCATTAATTTTTATATAATCTCCAAATTTTATATTCATCTCTTTTGACTTTTTTATATTTAAAAGATATTTTTTAGATACTTTTATCTTCATCCCATCAATTTTTTTAACATCTAAATCATATACTTCTTTATACTCTTTATCTCTTTTATCAGATACAACTATCCCTTCTATAATGTAATTTTCTTTGCTGTTAACTAAGCCATAGGCCTTCTCATAGATATAATCTATAAGTTTTATATAGCTAAATCCAATAATAATTATTAAAATGTAAATATACATTTTTTTATTAAACCTGAATGTTATAATAAATAATAACAAACATAGCAAAAAGACTATACCAAAACTTGATAGGTATAGTCCCATTATAATTCCAATTATATAACATATCGTAGCAATACATAATGGTCTATCAAACATATAAAACCTTTCAATTGCCCCCGATATTAATTTTAAATAACTCTTCTTGCTGCACAATATCTTGTATTGTAATAATCTCCTGGAAGTAGGCTGTTTATCTTTACGCGGTGGCCACTCCCTGATGAAGCATGTATAAATTTGCCATCTCCAATGTAAATTCCACAATGTCCTATTTCATCCATTGTTTCATAATCTAAAAAGAAAACTAAATCCCCAAGTTGTAGATTTTCTTTTAAACTACTTGCAGACTTTTTATTAGCATTAACAGCAGTTCCAATTTTAGACTGTGCTTGAGCTCCATGTCTCATAGAAATTCCAAATTTTTTGTATACATACATTGTAAATCCTGAGCAGTCAAATCCTGATTTACTTGCACCACCATACACATATGGAACTCCTAAAAATTGTTTTGCATAATTTACTATTTCTGTTTGTTTAGATGTTGTTGATGATGTACTATTACTTGATGTTGTACTTTTTGTTGTAACATTAGAAACCTCTGAAACTTTATGATCAGAAAGCATATTTCCACCTCTTGAAGTTGTAGGGCTATTGCTTGTTAACAACTTTTTAGAAACATATCCATTTCCCTCACTTGTTTTAACCCTATACCAATCTCCTTCTTCTCCAATAACAGTTAACTTAGTATTTATACCAAGTACCATCATAACTTTTGATGAAGTACTTGCTTCTTTTCTAACATTTACAGAATAATCATTAACATACATAGTTTTTTCAGTATAGCTTGATGATGTACTACTACTTGAACTTGTAGTATTCTCTACAGTATTGCTAGTTGTATTTTCAGTTTTCGTATCATTTGTAACTGTATTTTCTACTACTGTATTTTCAGAAACTGTGTTTTCTGTCTCTTGTTCACTTGTAGTATTTTCTGCTGCAGATACAGTTGTTTGAGTAATTTTTTTACCAGTAATACTGTCAATTCTTACCCACCCTGTAATTGATGAAGTTGCAATATATGCCCAGTTATTTTGCTCTGAAATAATTGTTACTGTATCTCCTTTTTTAACTTCTCCTATTTGACTTGAATATATCAAAGGAACAATTCGTACAGCTGTATCATTTGCAATTTTACCTGTTGTCTCTCCTTCTGCAGTTACAGAATTGTCTGCCTTTTTTGTATCTTCTGTTTTATCAGCTGTATTATCTGACTTATCAGAATCATCTGTTTTTGCTGTAGTCTCTGTCTTAGATTCGCTTGAAGTATCTTCATTTTTTTTAGAATATTGTTTTGAAATATATCCTGTATATGAACCAAATTTTATCTTATACCAATCTCCATCTTCCTCAATAAAATCACACTTTGCACCATTTGATAAAACTGCAATTATTTTAGAAGATCCAGATGCTTTTTCTCTTATGTTTAAAGTGTCAGATGTAACTGTTACTGTAGCTGCCTTTACTGTTGTTATTCCCATAATTGTAATAGCACTTGCAGTAAGTGTAATTCCTATTAATCTTTTTACAAATTTCATAAAAGAATCTCTCCTATTTTTAAGCTATAAAGCCCCAAATTTACACCCACATTATATATTCAAATAGGCAAAAAGTCAATGTTTTGAACAAAAAAATAGCAAGGCGCTACAGAATCCTGTAACCCTTGCTACTGTTATATTTATTATTCAATAACTTCTGAAACAACTCCAGAACCTACTGTACGTCCACCTTCACGAATAGCGAATCTTAATCCTTTTTCGATAGCGATTGGAGTAATAAGTTCGATTGTCATATCAATGTTATCTCCTGGCATAACCATTTCTGTACCAGCTGCTAATTCAATAACACCTGTAACGTCTGTTGTTCTGAAATAGAATTGTGGTCTATATCCATTGAAGAATGGTGTATGA